>NZ_JAAVXA010000001.1:179659-740520 GCF_012241585.1 Pantoea sp. LS15 | reverse complement strand
GTACATCCACTACTACAACAACGAACGAATCAAGCTAAAACTAAACGGCCTGAGTCCGGTACAATACCGAACTCAGGCCATGTCAGCCGCCAGTTAAGAAAGTGTCCAATATATGGGGTTCACTTCAAACTCTGGCGGCTTTTTTTATCCCTAAACGCTGTTTAATCGTCTTCCGGGTCGTCCAGCTCAACCGGTGTCTGGTACTCATCCGGTTTAATGACCAACAGGTCACAGCGCAGATGGTCAATCACCTGCTCGGCGGTATTGCCGAGGAATGCCGCAGAAATACCGGTTCGACCAATGGTGCCCAGCACGACAATCCCGGCTTGTAAATGTTCGGCTAAATCCGGGATGACCTCTTCAGGCAACCCTTTTTCCACGTGAGTCATTTTCTCATCAATGCTGAATTTCTGGCGTAGCGCTTTCATGGCCAACAGATGCTGACCACGGATGGCGTCGTTATACACGCTCGGGTCAAATTCAGGCAGTTCAATAGCGATATTGATTGGCGTCACCGGATACGCGCCAACCAGATGCACTTCGGTGTGGTTGACCTGTTCCGCAAGCTGGATTGTCTCCTTAACCAGCTTCTCGTTCAGCGCATTGTGGTAATCCTCTTCGCTGGCGAGATTGACTGCCACGACGGCTTTACCGCCTTCAGGCCACGGCTGGTCTTTCACCATCCAGACCGGGCAAGGGCATTTACGCAGCAGATGCCAGTCGGTAGGGGTAAAGATCACGGATTCCAGCTTGTCGTGCTGGTGCGCCATCTTCAGTAACAGGTCGTGCTCACCGGCAACGACTTCCTGGATAATGGCTTCGAAAGGTCGGTTATGCCAGACCACTTTAATATCAATAGGAACACCCGCTTCCAGGTAATACTTCGCCTGTTCGCGGATCCACGCAGTACGCTGGCTGATCACTCCCTGACGCATAGCGGTGCGCTCGTCAGGCGACAGAAGGGTGGTCATCTCATACGAGAAGTCATAGATCGGCAAAAACGCTTTGATTTTGCCACCAATCCGTTGATGTAAATACACAGCACGCCGTAATGCCGGTTGATCGTCCTGATTAGGATCGATAGCTACCAGCATGTTTTGATACTTTGCCATACAGGTCTCCTTACTACTGTCACCACAGTCTGTAATTAAAAGAGTAACCTATATATCCTGAATGAAACAGGGGGGAGGTTTTGCCAGATCAATAATTCATGAAAAATTATTACTTAATGCTGTTGCATACTGAATTCAAACAATTTTCTTTGACTTCATATCGTTATGGGGGCGTGACGGGGGCATATTGGCAAGAATTCGCTTGTTGATGATGGCAACCTGGTCCTTGTCCATATCACCGATCCACTTCGCATAAACCTCATAAACCATCCTTGAATCATCATGGCCCATCTGAGTCGCAATAAAGGAAGGGTTTGCCCCAGCAGAAAGCGACCAGCATGCGTAGGTGTGTCTTGACTGGTACGGATGACGGTTACGAATGCCTGCACGGCGTAAGCCATTCTTCCATCCATAGGATATAGAATTTTTTGAATAGTAACCGACCTTTCTTGTTGATCGACTAGATGGAACAAATACTGGCCTGATAACCTGCATTTCAGTTTTACCATGCTCACGATGGTGATAGACGATCTCGTGTTGCGGCAGATGGCCTGTAATTTCGAACTGTTTTTTCAGTGCATCCAGAGCAGGCTGGAGCAGGGTAATTGTCCTGATCCCTGCATCTGTCTTAGGAGGAACGAATAAGCCTTTCCTGGTCAGGTTCCGTGAGACATTAATCTCACCTTTTATCAGGTCGATATCATCCCATGCCAGGGCGCATAGTTCACCGTGCCGCATACCGGTATGAATAGCTACAACCCATAAAAGCGAGTGGGGTTTAGACAGGTTAAGCGCTCCTTGCTGGCCTTTCGCATCCGGGAATGCTGACACGACAACATCACTTCCGTCGTGAATGATGTTTGCTGGCCAGCGTCCCTCCGGTGCCTGCTCGTAATCAGCAACAGGTTCGGTACCGTCTCGCTGGTGTGAAAGCAGACCGCCAGCGCCGCCATTTAGCGCTTCGTCGGTATGGATGCGACAAGCATCGATATTGATCGCCCCAGTACCATGCTCAGCCATGTTCGCCGACACCGTTTTTTTGAATGGCTTGCGAGCCATGACGATCGGTTCGTGCGCAGGCTTCAGAGCCGTTCCCCAGCCATCAAAATCACCATCGAGGTTATGCGACTTGGGGAAGCCGCTGCCGTAAATCCAGAGAATTTGATCGCGTATTTCGAAACCGGCATCCTCTGCATTAACCACAAGGCGGTGATAGGTACGTGATCCGCCGAACGACAGCAGATGTCCGCCAGGCTTGAGAACGCGCAGGCATTCCTGCCACTGCTCGACTGTCGGGACGTCGTAATCCCATTTGTGGTTCATGAAACTCAGACCATACGGAGGATCCGTCACGATGGCGTCAACGGAGTTATCCGGCAGCGTTTTCAGGACCTCCTCGCAACGGCCGACGTGTAGTTGATAGGTCATGCCGCCTCCTGCCTTTCCCGATATTCCTCAGCGAGCCGCTGCGCCTTTAAAGGATTGCTGACCACTTCACCCCATGGCATTAGCCAGCCGTTACCAATGAAGGGAAGGCACAGTGTGCCAACTCTGATGTCGTCGTGAGCGTGAGTCATAGGATGGACTCCATTTCGTCGATGTAGAGGCCCTGAGCAATCAGGCGGCTACGGCGGGCGGCACGCGCTATGCACTCCTGCCGTCTACCTTCCTGCGATTGCTCAATGGCGCGCCGGGTGAACAGGCGCGATTTACCTTGCGGCGTTACGACCTTTGGCTTCGTGACCAGGTCGAATGTCCGGTCGCAGATGCCGTCCTCGTTGATCCACTTTTCCGACTCAACGATCTGCGCTATCTGTCCGGAGCCGCGGGTAATGCCGTTAGCGACGCGATTAAACTCGATGAGCGTTACGCCAAACTTCTCGGCGATTTCGCTGCCGGTGACCGGGCGTCCGCGCGTCTGAATCATCCAGATAACGCGCTCACGGAGGCCTGAGAATTGCCCGGTTCGCCCGGGTCTGCGGTAAAATGGTGTGCGTTTCATTTCCACTGCTCCCCGAACGTGAAGCCGATTTCCGCCAGCGCCTCGTCCATCTTCTCAATGAACTCCGGCACCATTTCGTTGAAGTCGGACATGTATTGCGGATCCCGCTCAACGACGACGTGGTGAATGCCTTCGCGTTTCATGCGCGGGTCGTAGTTGGCAAAGAACCAGGCGTCTTTCCCGGTCACCCACATGCTGTACTGTACCTGGGCCATGTACGCAGACTTGATTGCTTCGAAACCGCCAAGGCGGAATTTCATGAAGTCGCGGGAGGTGAAAGGGCATTTAAGCTCAAGGCCGAACCCGTTACTGCACAGGCCGTCAGGGGAGCACGCGGTGCGCATGCTCTCGTCACGGAACAGGATCGGAGACTCCGTGACTTTCACGTCGGTGGTGAACTCGAAGAGGGTGCGGGCGTCTTCTTCATACTGCTTTCCCCAGGCCAGCGCCTTGGCGTTGCGCAGTCCGAACTATCTCAACCGTGGCCTTAACTGGTTCAGGATGAATATCAATCTGGGAGGTAGTGGCCTGCAGTTGCAGGAGCTTCACTTCACGCAGATGCCAGTGCAAACCAGTATTGATGGCGGAGTAGTGACATGGAGTGGAACTGTGATCGCAAATAATCTCTATAACTCCGACGACGAGTTCGACGACATCATTGTTGAACTTCCGCCGCCGTGGGATTCGTGGCTGGATATTGTTGTCACGGGTTATCCGGACGGGCGTGATCAGGAATCTTTACCGAGAGTGCTTTAATGCCTACCTTCAGAGCTTATAAGCAGCAGCGCCCGACGCGCGGACTGTACGACACCATCACGTTCTACCATCCATCCTTTGGCTACGTCCGTCTGGTCGATAAGCAATTCTTTCCCAAGACGCTTGGCGGCCAGACGTACACGCCAGCGCGTTTTGAAATCGAAGAAAGCCAGCAGAGCGGCACGCCTGTGATCGACGCGACTGTGAAGTTAGGGCGGCTGTCGTCGGACATCAAAGCGCTGATGAAACAGTGGAAGGGGGCGGCCAGGCTAACGGCTATCACGGCCGAGCGGCAGATATTCGACAGTAGCGACGTGTCGGTACCGATTAAATCGTGGCAGTTATACGTCAAGACGATTGATATCGACGCCGATTCAGCATCGGTAACACTTTCTGTTACGAACCCGCTGAACAACAACATCGGAAGGCTCTATGACCCAACGGAATACACCGGCCTGCAGTACCTCTGATTTTGTCAGGATGGTTATCGGCGTGCCGTGGGCTAACCGTGCCTGTTCTTTCGAGAAAGTCGACTGCTGGGGGTTGGTGGTACTGTATTACCGTCACGTAATCGGTATTGAACTGCACCAGACTCCGGACTACGAAGCCGGGGCTGACTTCTTCACCTGCTATCAGGGTGACGTCGTTTTCTGGATCCCGGTCGATAAGCCGGTCGAGGGCGGGATATTTGTCGGGTACCGCGGCACGCAACCAGCACACGTTGGCCTGGTGCTGAACCGTCAGGCGCTACACTCTCGCGGCGAGAACGGAAGCGTGCGCATGGACTCGTTGCTGGTCATTCAGCGGGCATTTACCAAAGTGGAGTTTTTCGAATATGGCGCTGGTTGAGATATCGAACTTTCCAGGAACGCCTAAGCTGCGTTGCAGGGTGCCAAACGGCACCCTTTTTTATGAATGGCTGGTGGCCAATGACGCTACCTTTCACAGTGACCTGCTGATCGTCCGCAATGGCGTTAGGCTTGGCGACGATGACGAGCTGGCGTTTGATCTGAGCGAGCTGGACACCATTCAGATATTCGACCAGCCAAAGGGCATTGTCGGCGATATCCTGAGCCCAATCTTTAAAGTTGTTGGTCAGGTGTTTTCGTTTCTGGCACCGAAACCGGCCATCGCCAACACCGGCGGTAATACCGTCGACTCCCCAAATAATAGCCTGACCGGTCAGACAAACACCGCGCGCGTTTACAAAGCCAAGCCGGATATCTACGGCCAGGTCCGTTCATTCCCGGATCTGATTCAGGAATCGGTGTTCGAATACGTTCGACAGGATGCCTTTGACGGCGGCCTGAAGTATGTCACTGAATGGATGTGCATCGGGATAGGCAAGTACGACTATGAGTCTGTGCGCTACTCTGAATCGAGCCTTGGATCTCTTGCCGGTGCTGAATTCCAGTTTTACCAGCCTGGAGATGTCATCCCCCAGATCATCGAGGGATATGGCTTCGATGATGTAGATGGTCAGGAAGTGCCTGGGCAGAATGAGGCTGGCGATTTTCCTATAGAGAGCGCGACGGCAAACACCGTCGTCAGCGGTACATATTCCGGCGGCCAGATTGCGATGAAAATCATTAAGCAGGCCGAGTTCGACTATTTTATGGGGCTGGTACTGCCGCACGCTGTTACGTTTACCATTAACGTGACGTACAACACTGCATCAGGCAGCGTTACGACAGATGCGACATTCTCCGGAACGCTGATCTCCGCAGTGGAAACTAACGACGGCGCTGTGATTAACCCAGTTCGTTGGTACACGTTTACGATGAGCGACCTGCAGGGACCGCAGGACATCCCGGCTACGGCGACCATCAACACCACGAAGTTCATTCTGAACGACAACGAAGCCCTGGTCGTGGGTCCATTCTTCTCACCTGTTGAGTCATCACAGCTCTGGCTGCACACACAGTCGAGCCTTGGCGGGAAGAAACAGACTAACTGGAAGGTAGTTATCTGGAAAATCGACGACGATTACAACCAGATCCCCGGCACTACGCAGACGTTTACCTATTACCAGGGAACGCCGCACGACCATACCAGCGAAGTGTTTTACCGCACCGATAAACTGACTCCTGCGGCCGGGTACGGAAAGTACGCGATCAGCTTCCAGCGCACGGATAACTCCAGCGACGCGTCAGTCCTGAAGGTTGAAGAGATCCACGCTATCAATATCAGGACCAACGTCGTTCATCCTACTGACACGCTGGTGCGCGTGAAGGTGAGGGCGACAGAAAACGCCCTGGGAAGCCGTGAACGCAAATATAACGCTCTGGTGACGCGCCACACCATCACGTACAGCCTTGACACGCAGACAGTGGATTACACGCTGCGACCGTCTCGCTCGTTCGCTGACGCGGTGGCGCACACCTGGCTGATTATGGGTGAACAGCCGGTCAGCAGCATTGACCTTTACGGGCTGTACTCGATCGCCGAAAGCCTGCCTGACGAACGCCTTGGTTACTTCGACTACACCTTTGACGACGAAAATGACTCGCTCGGAGACCGCGTGCAGGCGATCTGTAATGCGGCGTCTGTGGTGGCGTACTGGGATGACGGCGTGCTGACGTTTACCCGTGACCAGAAGGTTGACTACCCGGCGGCCGTATTCAACCGGGCCAATATGAAGACGGACGAGTACAAAATGACGTACGAGGCCACTCTTCCTGGCGGCTACGACGGAGTGCAGGTCTCTTACGTTCACCCGACCACGAACAACAAGACGTACATCAACTACCGCGTGCTGAACGGCGCCATCGTCGAACAGGAAGCGGAAAACCCGAACAAACTGGAGATCGTCGGCTTCCGTAACGAGTATCAGGCGCGGGAACGCGCGCTGCGCGAAACGAAACGCCTGATCTACTCCCGAGTGAAGATGAACGCCAAAGTGTTTGAGGACGGCATTATTCAGGTCGGCAGCGTCATTCAGATGCCTGATATCTACGACAGCAACCAGCAACAGGGTTATATCACCGGCCGCGCCGGGAATAACTTCGATACCAGTGAGCCGATCACCTTCACCGGTTCGATGTATGTGCTGGTGACCGACAGCCTGGGCAACCCGACACTGCGCTATCCTGCCATCGCCCGCGCTGACACGAAGTACGGATTCACCGCGTCCATCCCTAACATTCAGCTCAACATATGGAACGGAGACACTGTACAGCTTCCTTCTCGCTACCTCATTGCGACGGTGGAGGAACTGGACAGCCAACTATGGAAGGTGAGCAGCATCAAACCGAACACAGATAACACGGTATCTTTGACGGTCGCAGAGTACAGCGACGCCATCTACCAATAAGAACCCTCCAGACCAACCTAACCCGGCCACTGAGCCGGGTTTTTTTATGGAATAAATATGGCTACTACACCAACTAACCTGCCAGTACCGAGCGAATCTCCGTTCGATTTCAAATTCAACATAGGAAAAATCGACGAGGTTGTTACCTCGCTGGTTAACACTTATGTTGACCGGTTCGGGAATGAGCATTACACCATCGAAGGCCTGAGGTGGCTTGCGCAGCAGGCGATTGCCCAGTATGGATGGATCCCAGTAGGCACATTCCAGGCTGGTGCAACTTTAACGCTGCCAAATCAGATTCTAAAAGACACAACAGACGGCGAATACTACCGTTGGGATGGTTCATTTCTTCCATCAGGTAAGGTTGTGCCGAACGGATCTACTCCTGGTTCAACTGGTGGTGTAGGCGTTGGTGCATGGCTCAGTGTTGGAGATTCAACCCTCAGAAGCATGCTGGCAAGCTCAGTAGGTGCTGCGGCTATTGGTTCTGCATCTGGCGCAACGGCACAGGATTATTTTACTGCTGCCGATTTAAACACTGTTACAGCACTTATGGCTTCAAGCCTTGCAACCCAAATCAAGGTAGTGCGCACATCTGGTTACTACGATATTTTTGGTAAGCGCGATATCTGGGTGCGATCTGCCGAAACGGCAACTCCAAGCCAGACACCGCTTCAACTTAATAAGCTTGCGGTCTCTGATGCTACTGGGGCGGTTTGGTATCTGGATATTTCCTCTGGGCATATCTACATCGACTCAATAGGCGCAAGAGGTGATGGAACTACGGATTGTTGGTATCATCTTGAACTTTGCTTTAAAAATGCAGAACAAGGAACAAATCGTGTAGTTAAGGGTTACAAAACAGCATATTACTTTTCAAAGCCAATCCTGCTTAAATCAGGTCGACATCTTGAATTTGACGCTAAATTTGGTCTGGATATAACATACGGTGGCCAGTTGTTATCAGAAACTGATGCTCCGGCTGCGGCAACACCTACCGGCGTTGGCTTTACGTCTACTTTCTCTGATAAGCAGGCTCAGGTTGTAGTTGCTCATTCTGCTAATAAATATGCAAACTATTGGTCTATTAAGAATTGCTATATTAAAAATGCAGATAGTGCATCCTCTGCATATGGTATATATTGTCCGTTCGCTAATAACTTTGAAATTGAAAGTGTGTGGTCTAAAGGTGGTATGGTAGGATTTGATGGGCGAAATATATATGCTTATTCATTTGTTTCTACTTATTTTGAACCGCCAAGCGGAGTTATGGGAACTGTAGGCATAAACGTAACACCAATTCAAAACGGATTGGGTTCTGGAACATCAGGAACGTTTGTACGAGTCGGTATCACAAATTATAACTTCTCGTGGTACATGAATGAAATGAACTATACAACTGCAACGAGTTGCTATAGCGAAGGAAGCCTGACAAGGCATGCATTCTCATTAAGTCGTTGTAACGGTATTAACTTTAATACTTATGGTATTGAGAATCTCACTGCTGTATCAGGTGATGGGCGGATAGCAGTGATAGTAGATAGCCAGGTATCGTTTAACGGACTTCAGGCGTCATTTAATATTAACCTGTCAGGGGCTACAGCAATATCAGTAACTGGTAACTCTCAGGTTACAATTAATGATTTGTTTATCGCAGCAGTTGGAACTGCATACTCTACTCTTGTTACTGATAATACTTCAAGAGTTCGTATGTATGGCTTCAAATACACAGGCCCAGCACCGACAGGTAATGTTATTGGCCTTCAAACAGTCATCTACGCAGACTATGGAAGGACTGAATGTGCAGCATTTCCTGGGGCTTGGAATGGTGGTTTAGTTCGTGTTGGTGCTGTTAGAATTTGGGATGATGGTAGCAAACTAATGTGGAAGCGCGGAACAGATCCATCATCAAATACGGATGGTACACCGTTATAAGATGGGGCGGGTGGTAAAGCCACCCGCTTCTTTATAGAGACTTGCTTAAATAGTTTATAACTTTAGAAGCACCAAAAATTGATAAGTGAGCACCATCTGTGTAAACAGGCTCTGAATCCGTAATGATTGCACATGATTTCCCTGAACATAATGCATCATTTGCGTCAATAAAATGCACATTATGGTAGTCTTTAAGGCCAGACCTTAATGCTTCATTTACTGGCACAACAACTCTGGATTGTGTCACTTGACAGTTTGAAACTAGTTTGTACCCTGGCAAACTGCTTCCTGCAAGACAGCTAAACCCATCTATGTTAGTGCCCTGTGGTTTGCCGATAATGAAATACCTCCTTTCACTTCCACCATCAGCAATAATCCTCTTAACTTGTGATAGAATTATTTTGTTATATTCATCTTTTGTTATGGTTTCAGGTGAGCTGGCTCCCTTTTTAATTAATAACCCCTCATAGCCATCCCATTTACTTGCCAATATAAGGCTTGCTTTTTTGTTGGAATTCATTAAATCTTTAAGCTTTCTGTACTCTCCAGAACATCCAGTATCTTCTCTATTGCCAATGAAAACTGAGTAATCAGGAAACACCAGGCATGCATGATCGAAAAGTGCAGCGGTTGCAATTCCCCTAGTATCAAATTCTTTGGCATATTGCAGTCCAAAGCTATCGCCGCTGACAATTGTGCTGATTTCACGATTTGAGGAGTTTAATAAAAATACCTCATTTGCAGGGTAACCTGCGCCACCATAATATTTCTCGTGAAATTCCTTTTTAGTTAATCTGTACTGCTCAGGAACCCTGTCAGCATATCCATTATTGGCAATGATTAATACAGATATGCCACATGCGCACATGTACGCAAGTTTATTATATTTTGATTTAATGCTTCCACTGCATAATATGTTAAGCACAAAAGAAATTAGCGTTACATAGGTTATAAAAGAAAAAATAGATATCTCTATATTGAGTTTGCGCAATAATACAAGCATAGGCCAGTGCACAAGGTACATTTCATAAGAAATTGTTCCAATGAACTGAGATACCTTATTATCCAAAATAAAGTTACTTTTAGATGAATAGATAATAAAACTAGCCCCAAGAACTGGAAGTAAAGCCATTTCACCAGGCCAAGGCGTCTGTTTCGTTACAACAAGAAGACCAATCGCTATTAAACAAAACCCAACGTAAAGGCTTAGAGTCTTAAGCTTTACTCTGCAAGGAGGTAAAACATAAACTACACCTCCGGCAAGCATGGCCCATGCTCTTGTAGGGAACATGAAATATGTAAATTCAGGAAGATTATAAGTACCATATAACGATAGTGTAAAAGACAAAATGAATGACAGCAGGATCAATATTTTGGCATGTCTAATCCCAAGGTGCCTGCAAATTACAAGTAAAATAAGTGGGTATATAATATAAAACTGCCACTCTACTGATAGAGACCATGTATGAAGAAGAAAGTTATTAATTGATGAGTCATCGAAGTACCCAGATCTTGAAAGATATAAGAAATTAGATACAAAGAGTATGCTGGATAGCACATCATTCGATAAATCGTAAAACTCGGATGGCCTGACAAACAACCATCCCAACACTAATACAGCAAGACATGTAACAGTGAGAGATGGTATTATGCGTTTAGCTCGTGATATATAAAATCCTTGTAGGCTGAATGAAGATTTTTCAATTCTTCCAAGGATTATTTTTGTCATTAGGTAACCAGAGATGACAAAGAAAACGTCAACACCAGAGAACCCTCCAGTCAGAATATTGTTATTGAAGTGAAAAAGTAACACAGAGATAACAGCAATGGCTCTCATGCCGTTAATGTCTTTTCTAAATTCCATTTACAGTGCACTCCCTTTAAATGCATTTAAATGTCTTGACTTTATTGCTATATCGACCTTTCTGCCAATGGCAAGGAAAGGCTTCTCTATTCCGTAATGAATTATAAGTGTTGATATAAAGGTAAGTGATATTGAAATTGCAAAAGTTTCAATGCCCCGAGAAGTGAACCAAAAATCAGGGTTATAAGTATTAAGAATATCTTTTACAAGATAGTGAGAGATATAAAGTGAAAATGATATATCTCCAAGGAAAATTAGAACTCTTGAATTTGATATTTTCTTGCTCTTTTCATAGCAGAGACAACCGAGTACTAATATAACAGACCAGAAGCCAAACCCTTGCAGCCCAAATCCAGCGTTAATATTTAAAAGATAAAGGTATAAAAAAACTACAGAGCATGCAGAAAAAACAAGAATGGCATGATGTTTTTGCAACTGTATTTTAGAGTTTCTCCACATGCCATAAAATGCCATACCAACAATGAATTCTATCATCATTGGAGAAGAGGCAAATCTTAAGTAGTCATGCATTACTAACCCTGATGGCATTACAGCGCTAGCATCACCTGACAGGCTTACACTCCCATTGAACCACAGTTGTACAGCAGCCATAGGTAAAGCTATCAATAATGAAGCAAGTACACAGCGATATTTATGAGAGAAAGACATAGAAATCAGAAATATAGAGTAAAAATATATCTCATATGTCAATGTCCATGCTGGACCAAGGATGTTATACCCAAATGAAGGTGAAACTTGGTTGTAATCCTTATGTATAAGAAGTGCAGACCTTGCTAGTGATGAAAGTGAGTTATTGCTATAAACGGTAAGCGATCCTATCAGGAAAACAAAAATGAAAGCAGGGTATATTCTAAAGAACCTTTTAGACATAAAACTCAGTATTCCTGAGTTGCGTTCAGTAGACATTGCGATAATAAAACCACTAATTATGAAAAACAGGTCAACTCCAAAAGCACCGCTGCCAAACAAAATGTTACCAAGATTTGGTGCATAAGGTAACGCATTGAGTGGTGCGCGAAAGTGAAATCCAACAACCATCAATGCAGCTATGCCTCGAAGGTAATGAATTGATTGAATTTTATGATTGTTCATTATCAGACCATGGTTAGGTGACTAAAATCATCGTAACAACATACATTTAGATAGGTTTCCAATAATAGCACTATATCTTTACTTGATCGACTACGGTAATAGATAATGCTGTATATGCATACAGTAATTATCGGAGGTGCATTATGGGGTTTCCATCGCCAGCAGCAGACTACGTTGAAGAACGCATATCACTCGACAAGCGCATCATCACCAGGCCAGCGGCTACGTACTTCATGCGATCCGGTGCGACGCATTATAGAGAGGGCATACTTAATGGTGCTCTTCTCGTCGTAGATGCATCACTTTCTCCATGTGACGGATCATTGCTGGTATGTACGGATGAAGGCGAGTTCAGGATTAAGCGGTACAGGACACACCCGCAACCGCATCTGGAAAATCTGGAGAACGGTAAGCGGGAGAGGTTGCCTGATAAGAACGAAGCATCGGACACATCGCGTCCTGTGTTTGGGGTGATCACGTACATCATCAATGATGCGCGTTCGGGCGAGTTCGATGATTGTCCGGCGATGTAAGAAGAGGTGCGCACCTGAAGTCTTACAAACGGATCGGTGGCGATTATGCTCATGAGGAAGTAATGCGTAAAGCGGCGTGTTGCGAAACTGGAAGTAGCTACGCAAAAGATGAGGATTTTGGGGGCGGATTTGGGGGCGGTTTACTCTTGGGGGCTAATATGGGGGCGACAAATTAACCGATATACTCCGACATTATCCTTATGCTGTAGGGGATATGTCTTTGATATTCATCTAAGTTATTGAGTGTGCGGAAATTATGATTTGCACTCAATAATTCATGAAAAATTATCAGAGGAAAAGAACGGTCGTCGTCACCGCAATAAACGCAATAAATAGCAACACCATCACTGCTATTGCAAAGGTCGTGGAATCCTGAACGTAGGTTTTTTCCTCCCCCTTCATCGGGCCGACAAGCATGATCCAGATGAAGATAAAGGTCACTGAGGCAATCACGACTGAAACGAAAAATAAACTTTCTCTCAATTCATAACCTCAACGAGAACCTTTCGGGCGCTGTGTGGGGACGTGCTACGGTGAAAATGTCAGATGACGGAAGTGTTAATATGCCAGACCAATAAATCAAGAAAATTTATCGGCCTGGCAATATACATATGGGCTTTATGCCACGTTGCGGGCGTGCCCGGCAAGAACGGCCAGTGCTTCACCGTTTTCGATTGTGATGTATTTACCTTTAACGGCCAGCATACCGCTTTTCTGGAAACGGCCCAGCAGACGGCTGATGGTTTCCACGGTCAGACCCAGGTAGTTGCCGATATCGCCACGCGTCATGGTCAGACGGAATTCACGCGGAGAGAAACCACGTTCAGCGAAGCGACGGGAGAGGTTGTAGATAAACGCAGCCAGGCGTTCTTCTGCATTCTTTTTGGAAAGCAGCAGGATCATATCCTGATCGCCTTTGATCTCACCGCTCATCAGACGCATCATCTGCTGACGCAGATTAGGCATTTTTCCGGACAGGTCATCCAGAGTTTCAAACGGGATTTCGCAAACCATAGAGGTTTCGAGTGCCTGAGCAAAGCTCGGGTGGTGGCCAGTGCCGATGGCATCAAAGCCAACCAGATCACCCGCCAGATGGAAGCCGGTGATCTGCTCATCACCCTGTTCGGTGATGGTGTAGCTCTTGATGGTGCCAGAACGGATAGCATAGAGCGATTTCAGTTCGTCTCCCGCTTTAAACAGCGTCTGCCCTTTCTGAATAGGCTTTTTGCGCTCGATGATATTATCAAGCTGATCAAGTTCATGCTCATTCAGGGTAAACGGGATACAGAGCTGGCTGATGCTGCAATCCTGGCAATGGATAGCACAACCGCCAGACTGAATGCGTCGTATAATTCGCTTTTCCGGGATCATAGGTTTGCTCAAGCCTTAATTGATATTGGTCAATTTTAACATCTTTTTGGTAAGTACGTAAGCCTGACAAACCATCAATAAGGACAAGTGACGGCAACGTGTTGCCATCTTCTTGAAATTCCACAGCTTGATTATGGAATTTTAGCCTAACCGGTAGAAAATTAAGCACAAAAAGCCTGGGATCTACAGCAGAAGATACCCTTCGTGACGCAGTAACCACTCCTTGCGCTGTACGCCTCCGGCATAGCCCGTCATGGTGCCGTTGCGCCCAATCACCCGATGGCAGGGCACCACGATGCTGACCGGGTTGGAGCCATTCGCGGCACCTACTGCGCGTGCCGCTCCGGCACGGCCTAACTGCTCCGCGAGCTGGCCGTAATGCATCACCTGACCGCACGGGATAGTCCGCAGCGCCTGCCACACTTCGCGCTGGAAAGGTGTTCCGGCTGTGGCGGTGGGTAGGGTGTCGATGATGCTGAGATCGCCCTCAAAGTACGCCGCAAGCTTGTCGCTTAGCCCACCAGGATTGGTGGCACTGATACGTTCATACCCCTGTGAGCGGTAATGAATATTGAGCAGCTCTTCCATGCGATCGCTGTGCTCTTCCCACTCAACGGCACGCAGACAAAACTGCTCGTCCGCGATCACCCACAGCGGCCCAAGCGGCGTCGCAATCTTATCTTCGAGTAATCTCAGCATCCTCATTCCTTTAGTTCAGCCTCGGGTAGATCCCCGGTCCAATCGGCAGGCCGACAAGATACCACGCCACCAGCATGACCAGCCATACTCCTAAAAAGATAAGTGGGTAGGGCAAAACCAGCGAATAGTAGGTACCCAGTTTGGCTTCCGGTTTATAGCGCTGCAGGAAACCTAAAAACAGCGGAACAAATGGCGAAACCGGTGCCAGCGGGATGACGGAGGAGTCAGCGATACGGAACAGGATCTGGGCAAATGCCGGGTGGAATCCCAGCATCATAAACATCGGCACGAAGATCGGCGCCAGAATTGACCAGATGGCCGATCCGCTGGCGATGAACATGCAGAGCAGGGATGACAGTAGCGCCAGACCGACAAACGCCGGGACGCCGCTTAACCCGGCGGCTTCCAGCGCGTCGGTCAGTCCGACGGCCATAAATTTGCCCATGTTGCTCCAGTTAAACATGGCGACGAACTGAGCCAGCGGGAAGACCATCACAATAAAGCCCGCCATCTCTTTCATCGGCTCGATCATCAACTGCGGCAGATCGGCCTGGCGGCGAATTTTACCGGTGGCGATGCCATACGCGAGCGACACGACAAAGAAGAACAGAATAATCAGTGGCACAATGCCCTGAATAAACGGTGAGGGAAGGACGGTATGTTTAACCGGATCGCGCAGAATACCGTTTTCCGGTACCACCATCAGTGCCACCAGGGCGAGAAAAGCCAGTGACACAATCCCGGCCACGCGCAGACCAAAACGCTGCTCTTTACTCAGTGTCTCCAGCTTTTCATCGCTGCGACCTTCCCATTTTCCCAGACGCGGTTCGATGATCTTATCGGTTATCAGCCCGCCGACGATAGTCAGGACCACCACGGAGCTGGCCATAAAGTACCAGTTGTCGATGACGCTGACGTGCATCGCCGTGTCGATAGTTTTCGCCGCCTCCGTACTAATGCCCGAGAGCAGGACGTCGGTGGTAACAATCAGCAGATTGGCGGTAAAACCGCACCCGACACCCGCAATCGCCGACAGCAGACCCGCTACAGGGTGACGTCCGACCGCGAGGAAAATCAGTGCGCCCATGGGTGGCATAATGACCAGTGCAGCATCGGAAGAGATGTGGCTGAAGAAGGCGATAAACAGCACCATATAGCTGGCGTAACGTGCGCTGACGTGAGATGCCATTTTCACCATCAGGGCTGGTAACAGTCCCACACGTTCCGCGAGCCCTGCACCCAAAACCAGCGCCAGAATGGCACCCAGCGGGGCGAAACCGCTGAAGTTTTTAATCACATTGGGTAAAAACCAGTGTAACCCTTCCACGCTGAGCAGGTTTTTCACCTCCACCAGGCTGCCATCAGCCGGACTTCGTACGCTGACGTCGAAGGCGGAGAGCACAGCAGTGGCGACCATCAAAACCACGATCAACCAGATAAAAAGCAGGAAAGGGTGTGGCACTTTATTGCCGATCCTTTCAACCCAGCCATAGAGCTTACCGGATGGGGAATGCGAAGGTATGGATGACATACTCATGGGCGTTCCTCGGGACTGTTGTGTTGTTGTGTTGTGTTTTTTTATTTTAAAGGTGACGGTGTCACGCCTTGTGGGATCGGACACACGTACGGTCTTTCTGCTATCTGCTGTTCAAACTCTTCCCGGCATTTTTTCAGCAGTTCTGCATCCTGCAGCAGATTGAGCGCGGTAGCTCCCATCACTTTTCCGGCCAGCAGCATGCCTTTATGGGCAATGGAGGTGCGACCCTGAGCGACCAGTTGCCAGGTATGCAGCGGCGTACCGACGGTAAAACAGGGACTGAAACACTGTGCAACGGGCATTTTCCAGCTGACATCCCCCACATCAGTTGAACCCGCCAGCACGTTGTCAGTAATGGCATACGGTGCGACGTCGTCCACCAGCAGTGTCTCCTGATGACGACGGGCAAAGGCTTTTCCCGCGTCGCCACCTGTTGCGGCAATGTTTTTCAGGCTGTTCTGCAGATCGTTGGGCGTCAGCGTAGCGCGGATCTCGCGGGCAAAATCGCGCTCTTCGGTGGTCCATTCGGGCGTGCCGTAGTGCTGCATCGCGCGATACATTGCCGCCTCGAGTGTGCGGTTTGGCAGGTAGCTGGAGCAGGCTTTATCAAAGCGACACTCGACGGTGGTTTCGGTCATCATTGCTGCGCCCTGGGCGATTTTCCCGATGCGTTCATAGATTTGTTGTGCGTCGGCCATCTCCGGAGCGCGGATCAGGTACAACACTTCGGCTTGCGCCTGCACCACGTTAGGTGAAATGCCCCCGGTGTCAGTAATGGCGTAATGGACGCGCGCTTTCTCGATGATGTGTTCGTTAAGGAAGTTGGTGCCGGTGGTCATTAACGTCACGGCATCCAGCGCGCTGCGTCCAAGATGGGGGGAGTTGGCTGCATGCGCCGCCACACCGTGAAAACGCCAGGCGGCCTGAATATTGGCCAGCGTACTGACGTTAAACATGCCAGCAAACGCTTCCGGGTGCCAGGTGACGGCGGCATCGACGTCATCAAACAGACCTTCACGCACCATAAAGGTTTTTCCGGAACCGCCTTCTTCACCGGGGCAGCCGTAAAAACGCACTGTTCCGCTACCACCGTGTTGTTCCAGCCAGCTTTTTACCGCCATTGCCCCCGCAAATGCGGCGGTACCTAAGAGATTATGCCCGCAGCCGTGGCCGTTAGCTCCCGGCGTGGCGGATTGCGCCGTTGCACAGTGCGCTTGCTGGCTTAAGCCGGCCAGCGCGTCGTATTCGCCCAGCAGAGCGATAACCGGTTTCCCGCTGCCGAAGCTGGCGAT
Source organism: Pantoea sp. LS15 (assembly GCF_012241585.1). Taxonomy (NCBI): domain Bacteria; kingdom Pseudomonadati; phylum Pseudomonadota; class Gammaproteobacteria; order Enterobacterales; family Erwiniaceae; genus Pantoea; species Pantoea sp. LS15. Next base: position 722,993 of record NZ_JAAVXA010000001.1, on the reverse strand, counting down.
AAAGGCATTCGGAATGCCACCCGCTTCACGGGTTAGCGTGAAGCCTTCGGCCTCCAGAGCACTGGCGAGCCGTTCAGCTGACCAAAACTCTTCAAAACGCGTTTCGGGATGATCCCAAATCTCGTCGGCAATATCGGTTAACATCCGACATCGCGTGTCGATCACATCGGCAATAAAAGCGTAGTTCTCCTGCATCACACACCTCGTGTCCACGGGAAATTGAGCGCAGTTCGCGCCAGCGTTTCGATGGCAACAGCCATTATCTGCTCATCAAAGTCGAATTTTTCGTTGTGATGTCCGGCGCTCAAATCCGTGCCAAACACCATATACGACGCCATACCGCCGTTCTGTTGCACGCGGGCCATCATCAGCGTGGCGTCTTCGGAACCTGCCGGGGCTTTAACGTTATCAATGGCGTGCACTACGCCGGACACGTTGCCAGCCTGCTCACGCAGGTAATCAACCCAGGCGGGGGTGGGGGCGCTGGAGGTGGCGGCTCCCATCAGGCGTATCTCCGCCGTCACGCCATAGAGTGCCGCCGCGCCGGTAATGACTGACTGCGCACGTTCAAAGACATACTGATTAATGGCTTCGCTTTCACCGCGTGTTTCAACCTTGATCAGCGCATTGGCGGGCACCACGTTGCGTCCGCTGCCCGCCTGCATTACCCCGACGTTCACCCGGGATGCGCCTTCGCTGTGCGGTGCAATGCTGTGCAAGGCGATGGCGGCTTGCGCCGCTGCGAGCAGAGCGTTACGCCCATCCTCCGGTTTACCGCCTGCGTGTGCGGCAACGCCGGTAAAGTTCACGTCGAACTTGGTCGTCGCCATAAAGTTATCGCTGCCGCAGACAACCGTACCGGCAGGCACGCCAGTACCAATATGGATGGCCGTGAAATAGTCCACGTCGTCCAGCGCTCCGGCAGCGACCATGGCGCGTGCGCCGCGCGTCCCTTCTTCGGCAGGCTGGAAGATCAGCTTGATGGTGCCGTTCAGCCGGGCTTCATTCTGCTTAAGCACCTGTGCCAGTCCCAGACCAATGGTGGTATGGCCGTCGTGCGCGCAGGCGTGCATCATCCCTGGATTGCAGGAGGCAAATCCGTCTTGGTACGGGCGATGACTTTCGTCGAGCGCTTCGCTTAAATCAAGCGCATCCATGTCCACGCGAAACGCCAGGGTCGGTCCTGGGCGGCCAGTATTCAGGGTCGCCACAATCCCGGTAAATCCGCCTTCAAACGGCGCGAGCCATTTCTCAGGCGCGCCTTGTGCTCGGGCGCGGTCAAACTCCCGCGTCAGGGTAGTGTCATCAGGTAGCCCCATACGGCTTTCGGCATCCACCACATCGCGGCCCATCGCCAGTTCGTAACCCAGCGAATCTAGGATTTCCGCGACCTTCGCGGCGGTACGAAACTCCACCCAGCCGGATTCCGCAAAATGGTGAAAATCGCGACGCCATGCCCTCAACTGCGGCGTTAATGTCTGGATGTACTGCGCCAGTGTGTCCATATCTGTTCCTGTCATCATTAAAATATGTGAACTGCTTCACGCTGTGATAGTTTTTACTTATCACTAACCGATTTTTCACAGTTTTAACCGTTCAGGAATTACCCTCGCACATCCCTTTCTATTAAAGTAGATGACAGTTTCTTTACTCTGATAAACAACGGTTATCGGTTGGGCTATGTCATTTCAGATTAAATTTCATCAAATCCGGGCGTTTGTTGAAGTCGCGCGCCAGGGCAGTATTCGTGGTGCCAGTAGGGCGCTCAATCTGTCACAACCGGCGCTGACCAAATCCATCAAAGAGCTGGAAGAGGGCATGGCGGCGCAGCTTTTTGTGCGCAGGAGTAAGGGCGTGGCGTTGACCGAGTGTGGTGAAGGTTTTTACCAGCGCGCCAGGCTGATTCTGGAAGAGTTACGTGCGGCGCAGGATGATATTCGCCAGCGGCAGGGGGAACTGGCCGGGCAGATCAACATCGGGATGGGGGCCAGTGTTTCACGTAGCCTCATGCCTGCCGTGATCACCCGTTTTCATGCGCAGCATCCGCAGGTCAAAGTAAGGATTATGGAAGGGCAACTGGTGTCGATGATCAATGAATTACGCCAGGGGGAGCTGGACTTTACCATCAACACCTATTATCAGGGACCTTACGATCATGAATTTACATTTGAAAAGCTGTTCGAAAAATCGTTTGCGGTATTTTGCCGGAAAGGGCATCCGGCGACAGGGGCAACCTCTATCAATGAACTTCTGCATTATAACTGGACGATGCCAACGCCACGAGGAAGTTATTATAAGCAATTAGAAGATGTGTTTAACCATCGCTCGCAAATACCGCGGATTGGTGTTGTCTGTGAAACGTTTACTTCCTGTATTAGCCTTGTCGCGCAAAGTGATTTTCTAAGTATATTGCCACAGGAACTGGGTTGTGACCCGCTGCTGGCGCACCGTCTGGTCATGCTCCCGGTTGTCGAGTCGCTTCCAAAAGCGGCATATTATTTAATTCAGCGCCGTGATTCACGCCAGACTCCACTTGCCGAATCGTTAATAACGCAATTCAGAAGAGAAGCGAGAAAAATAGTCGTAGAGTGAAGTTTATATAATAAAAAACAGGGTCTGCCCGACATCAGGCAGACCCTACAGTACACACAGCAGTGCGTCCTTTCGCAGATCCTGAGTGTTATATCCATGGGGCAGGTTAATTTAGTTATAACACCTTTCCTGAAAATTGAAAGCTGGGTGAGTGATTGATTTCACGAATTTTTAACACAAATCACTTATTTTATTTTTGCTAAAACTTTAGTTAAGTGTGATTTAAATTTGTGGGTTTATTATTATCTCTATTCATCAGGTTAATATTTATACCGTTCATCGCGGTATAACGGTTATTGAGGCCCCTGTCTGGCACAGGTATAGTACAGTCCTCAGATGTAGCCGGAGGATATCCATGAACCCTGACGACAAATCCTTTTTTCTTGACGCCATGGAGGATGTCCAGCCCCTGAAGCGCAGCCCGGATATTCACTGGCAGCCAAGCCGCAATACGCGGTCTCGCCAGGAGATGGATACCGAACAGCTGGATAACTTCCTGACCCTGGGCTTTCTGGAACTTCTGCCCCTTGAAGAGGCGCTGGCGTTCCAGCGCGAAGGGGTACAGCAGGGCGTTATTGATAAGTTGCGCTCGGGTAAATATGCCCGTCAGGCCAGCTTAAATCTCTTACGTCAGCCTGCCGAACGCTGCCGTCAGATGCTGTATTCTTTTATTCGCCAGGCCGGACGTGACGGGTTACGCAATCTGATTATCATTCATGGGAAAGGGCGCGAGCAGAACTCCCATCCTAATGTGGTGCGCAGCTATCTGGCGCGCTGGTTAACCGAGTTTGAGGAAGTGCAGGCTTTCTGCGTGGCGCTGCCGCATCACGGCGGCAGCGGGGCATGTTATGTTTCGCTGCGAAAATCCGATGAAGCGAAACAGGAAAACTGGGAGCGGCACGCCAAGCGCAGCCGCTAGCGGGCGATAGCCTCGCCCGCCATAGACTTAGAACGTTTCCCAGTTGCTGTCGGTAGAGGCGGTTGTCGTTGCCGGACGCAGCAACTGCGGTGTCTTCACATTGGCCGGGCGTGGGGCTGCGGCTGTTTCTTTGCCGTTCAGACGAAACGCCGCCACTGCCTGGCGCAGCTGTTCAGACTGATCTTCCAGTGCCGCCGCCGCCGTGGCGGACTCCTGTACCAGCGCGGCGTTTTGCTGTGTCACGCTGTCCATCTGCGAAACGGCCAGGCTCACCTGTTCGATACCACGGCTCTGTTCATCGGATGCCGATGAAATCTCACCCATAATATCGGTCACGCGGGTAACGGCAGCGACAATCTCTTTCATGGTGGTGCCTGCTTCACTAACCTGCTCAGAACCGGTATTCACCCGGCTGACGGAGTTTTCGATAAGCCCTTTGATCTCTTTCGCCGCCTGCGCACTGCGGCTCGCCAGCGTACGGACTTCGCCTGCCACCACCGCAAAGCCACGACCCTGCTCCCCGGCGCGTGCGGCTTCCACCGCTGCGTTAAGCGCCAGGATGTTCGTCTGGAACGCGATGCTGTCAATCACGCCGGTAATGTGTGCAATCTGCTGCGAACTGTCGGCAATTTCGGTCATGGTGCGAACCACGTTATCCACCACATGACCGCCGCGGGCTGCCGTTTCAGAGGCGTTTTTCGCCAGCAGTGTAGCCTGACGAGCGTTATCGGAGTTCTGTTTAACCGTTGCGGTCAGCTCTTCCATGCTGGCGGCGGTCTCTTCGAGCGAGGCGGCCTGCTGTTCGGTGCGGGCGGAGAGATCGTTGCTTCCTGCGGCAATTTCACCTGCACCGGTGTAGATGGAGTCAGTGCTCCCACGTACGGCACTGACGGTGGTCACCAGCGACTGCTGCATTTCCTGAAGACCTGCGGCCAGTTGACCCATCTCATTGCGACCCGTGATGACGATATCCTGCGTCAGATCGCCCCCCGCAATCGCGCGAATATGGTTCATAATGGTGTTGAGGGGTTTTAACAGCAGATGTTGTAAACCTTGCCAGATCACCACCAGTACCGCGATAACAGCCAGCAAAATAGCCGCCAGCGTCCATTGCATCTGGGTAAAGCTGCTCTGATTCTCTTCCGTTGCGGCCTTCAGCAGGGTGTTGTTTTCGGCACGCCAGCGGTTATAGACCGCTTCCATATCGTCCTGAGCCTGTTGAGCGTCCAGATCGCCATAGGCCTGGTAGTTATCGGCACGCAGGTACTCAATCGACAAACGCATCACTTCGTGCATCTGGTTCCAGGACTTCTGCATCTCGTCGGTTAATGCCGCATCCTGACCGTTAACCTGCGGCAATTTCTGCCACTCTTTGTTGTAGGCCTCGGCTTTTGCCAGCGAGTCGCTTGCGGTGCCAAGCAGTTTGTTTATCGCCGCAAGGGAAGCCGGGTCACGCTGGTTTTTCAGGTAGCGGATCGCCACGCGGGTGACGGTGACACGGGTTTTCACCAGCGTGTTCACGCTGTCGCTCAGACTCTCCTGTTGGGCATTGAGCACCCCGGAGTTCTGGAAGTTATGGCGATCGTTGCTGACAGCAGAGTAGAACAACCCTCCCGTGACAACTTGCAACAGACAGAATATGGTGAGGGCAAAGATAATACCGGTAATCACGTGCAGATTTTTCAGCATAGCGGTCGTCCGTTAGAGAAGATGCAGGGGTACTCCAATACTATCGTCGTAGAGAATTTAAACTTTAATTTAACTCGCGCTTAACCAAGGGTTCTCTCAGGGAACCTGTTGTAAATCCGGATCATTTTTATGAGGCAGTCAAACATGAGCAGCATTGATAAAAGCGGGACGTACGCGCTCGGGACGCGGACGGTTAAACGACTGGGCTATGGCGCGATGCAGCTTGCCGGGCCGGGCGTATTTGGCCCACCGAAGGACAAAAACACCGCGCTGGAGGTGCTACGTGAAGCCGTCGCGGCGGGGGTGAACCACATTGATACCAGTGATTTTTATGGCCCTCATATTACCAATCAGCTGATCCGCGAAGCACTTCATCCTTACCGGGACGACCTGACTATCGTCACCAAAATCGGTGCCCGTCGCGACAACAAGGGGGCCTGGCTACCCGCTTTTTCCGCGCAGGAACTGACTCAGGCGGTACATGACAACCTGCGTAATCTGCAGCTTGACGTGCTGGACGTGGTGAATTTGCGAATTATGTTTAGCACCCACGGGCCTGCGGAAGGGTCGATTGCAGAACCGCTTTCCACCCTGGCAGAGTTACAACAGCAAGGTCTGGTACGCCATATTGGTCTGAGCAATGTGACGGCCACTCAGGTTGCGGAAGCGCAGAAAATGGTGCCGGTGGTGTGCGTGCAGAACATGTACAACATTGTGAACCGGGGGGACGACGCGCTGGTGGATGGGCTGGCACAGCAGGGTATTGCGTATGTGCCGTTCTTCCCGCTGGGAGGCTTTACGCCTCTGCAATCTTCCGGGCTACAAGCCGTTGCTGATTCACTGGGGGCAACGGCAATGCAAGTAGCGCTGGCATGGTTGCTGCAACGTTCCCCGAACATCTTGCTGATCCCCGGAACCTCTTCCGTGGCCCATCTGCGGCAAAACCTCGCGGCGGGGGAACTGCACTTATCGCCTGAAGTCGTGAAAACGCTAAATTCGCTGGTGGACTAAACCTGATTTAAGCAAAACCCGGAAAACTTCCGGGTTTTGTTTGCAACATCCTGAGATTGGTCTCTTTTTTCAGTGGTTATTTTTAATGTTGTCGACCATGCTCTTTGTACTGATAACGCTAAGTATAAAGAGACGGCAATGCGCAATGTCTTTATTCCTGTCATAACAGCAGTGGCTATTTTTATTGTTGGCGTTTTTATCCTCAATATACAGCTCTGGTATTCAGCTCGGGTTGATAGCTCGTCGGGAGCCAGATACGCCGTTAACCATATCAATGCCATTCTTGATGAAGCACGGGTTGCAGCCAGAACCGCGACGGAAATTATTGCGAAGGGATGCGATGCAGAAGGGCAGTATCAACTTGGCACGGAGGCCGCTTTACAACCCCATCTCAGAACCATTGTCATCCTCAGAAAGGGGCAACCCTGGTGTTCATCTCTGCCGGGAAATCGTATTTTATTATTGAATATTAATAATATACATTTTTCTGAACTACTGCTCACTCCGGCGAGCGATACGGTAAATGGACGACCTGTTTTGTTATTTCAGACCCACTTTGCCACGAACCGTATCATGGTTAGCGTGAGCGATAGCCATATTCGTGATGCCCTGAGCACACCGTTAAAGCATGTCAATTACGCGTTAGTGGTGGGCGGTTACGCCCTTGATGCTTCCGGCAATTTCACCATCATTCATCGCCAGGAAACGCAGGCCGGGCAGGTCCGGTCGGGAAATTATCCCTATAGCGTCAGATATAATCTTCCTCCTCTGTTTAGCGTACAAAGGCTGATCGAACAGGGGGCGGGCATCATGCTGTTTTTACTGCTGATGTCCGCTACTGCCGCTTACGTTTTGTATAAGTATCTGAACAAAAACACGCTACCTGAAGAGTCACTTCGTACCGCTATTGCCCGAGGAGAAATCGTTCCGTTTTACCAGCCTGTAGTGAATGGCAGGGAAGGCACGTTGCGGGGCGTAGAGGTGCTGGCAAGATGGAAACATCCGCAGGCGGGTTATATTTCTCCGGCCACATTCATTCCCATTGCCGAAAAATCGGGGTTGATTGTTCCGCTGACGCAGAGCCTGATGGCGCAGGTGGCGACACAAATGAACGCGATTTCCACGAAATTACCGGAAGGGTTTCACGTCGGGTTGAATTTCAGTGCTTCCCATATTGCGATGCCGACCTTCCTGGATGAGTGCCTGAAGTACAAGGATAGTTTCGTCAGAAAAGATCTGAACCTGGTGATCGAAGTGACGGAGCGGGAACCGCTGGATATTGATGAGAACCTTGTCCAGACCCTGAATGTGCTCCATGACAAAGGGTTCGCCATTGCACTGGATGATTTCGGTACCGGCTATTCCGGACTCTCTTATCTTCATGACCTGCATATTGATTATATCAAAATTGACCAGAGCTTCGTCAGCCGGGTTAACGAGCACGCGGACTCAACCCGCATCCTTGATTGTGTGCTGGATCTGGCGCGTAAACTCTCCATCAGCATTGTAGCGGAAGGCGTAGAGACGAAGGCACAGTTAGACTACCTCAATCGTAATCACATCGTCTTTCAGCAGGGGTACTACTTTTTTAAACCGGTTCCTTTTACCAGGCTTATCCAAATTTTGTTGTCGAAGCCGAAGGTGAAAGTGGTGGTGGAGTAATCTGCAGACGCTGCTGCTGAATTAAATCCGCTCAAACTTCAATGCGTTTGGGATCGTCTGCGGAAATGACCTTGATCCTGGGTCAGTATCCGTAATACTGTATGTATATACAGTGTGTGGCGAGAAAGGCATTTATGAGCACTCTCTTTTCTTATCATCCAAATCAATACATTGAATTACCTTTATTTTTGGAGCGTGTTGCCTGTGGTTTCCCAAGCCCTGCGCAGGATTATGTGGAGGATCGTCTCGATCTCAACAGACTGGCGGTCAGACACCCGAGTGCAACCTATTTCGTCAAGGTGAGCGGAGACTCGATGATTGGCGTCGGGATCGGCGACGGCGATCTGCTGGTGGTTGATCGCTCGTTAAATGCTGAACATGGCGATATTGTGGTGGCGTCGGTCGCCGGTGAATTTACCGTGAAGGAGTTGCAGACCCGTCCGGTCCTGAGACTCCTGCCACATAATGTCCGCTATCAGCCGATTACCTTTCAGTCCGAAGAGGAGCTGCAAATCTTCGGTGTCGTCACCCACACGCTCAAAACGCATAAACATGTTCGCGCTGGTTGATGTAAATAGTTTCTATGCCTCTTGTGAGAAGGTGTTCCGTCCCGATCTGGAGGGGAAGCCCATCGTAGTGGTTTCGAATAACGACGGCTGCATTATTTCACTGTCGCGGGAGGCAAAGCAGCTCGGTATAAAAATGGGTGAGCCCTATTTCAAATTCAAAGAGAAGAGCTACCCCTCCCGGGTATACGTCTTTAGTTCGAATTATGCACTCTATGCCGATCTCAGCAGCCGGGTAATGCAAACCCTGACCGATCTTGCCCCGGCAATAGAGATCTATTCCATTGATGAAGCGTTCGTGAATGTGTCAGGTGTCAGCCACTGCATGTCGCTGGAAGCATTTGGTCGTCAGATGCGCGCGCAGATACTTAAAAATACGGGCTTAACTGTGGGCGTCGGTATTGCTCCGACAAAAACGCTGGCGAAGCTGGCCAACTATGCGGCCAAGCGGTGGTCGGGCACTGGCGGTGTGGTCGATTTATCGGATCGCGAGCGGCAGCGCAAACTGCTGGCGAATGTACCGGTAGACGAGGTGTGGGGCGTTGGACGGCGCATCACGAAAAAACTCAATGCAATGGGGATCTCCACGGCACTGGCGCTGGCAGATGCCTCATCCTGGGTCATTCGTAAACATTTTAACGTGGTACTGGAGCGCACGGTGCGAGAGCTTCGCGGCGAACCCTGCCTTGACCTGGAAGAGTTTACACCCACAAAGCAGCAAATTATCTGTAGCCGTTCGTTTGGACACCGGATTACGCAATACGAAGAGATGCATCAGGCCATTTGCGCCTACGCGGAACGTGCAGCAGAAAAACTACGCGGCGAGCATCAATATTGCCGCTTTATCAGCGTGTTTGTGCGCACCAGCCCCCATGCCGACAACGAAATTTATTACGGAAATCAGGCTTCGACCATCCTGATGACGCCGACCAATGACTCACGCGATATCATCCGGGCTGCCACGGAGGCGCTGGGGCGTATATGGCTTGACGGGTATCGCTACATGAAAGCGGGGGTCATGCTGGCGGACTTTTTCAGTACGGGTGTCGCCCAGCTTAATTTGTTTGACGATAACCGTCTGCGCACCAACAGTGCGGCACTGATGGAGATGATCGACAGTGTCAATCACTCCGGCAAAGGGAAGATATGGTTTGCCGGACAGGGGATTGAGAAATCCTGGGCGATGAAACGCGAGATGCTGTCTCCGGCTTATACCACGCGGTACGCGGATTTGCCGGTGGCGAGGTAGAGAACTCCTGCGTTATTTCTTTTGCGTCAACCAGGTTGCCGCCGCCGTCAGCACGCCGATCAACGGCATTTGGCCCGCACCTGCCAGGAAGTTATGGCGATCGATGTCATTATTTTTATGGATATCAGCAAAGCGGGTAAGCGCCGTTTTTTCATCCGCAGCGCTGATCTCCTCAAACTGCTTTTCAAACCCCTGTGCGGTCAGCTGAGAAGCTGCGTCGATGTTTGCGCTCTCGATCGCAACGAGATCCGGGCCTTTCCTGAAGAAACTGTAATCGGGCATATGTGCTCCATAAAGAAGAGGGTACGGTGAAAATACTCTATTCCTTATGGTCAAAAAGTGCACGTGATTTGCGGGGGGGAATGTTCAGTTTTTCTTCATGATCTCAGGCAGTAATTGCTCAATCACGCTGACGACACGTCGGACGCGCTGTGGAATAAAGCGGGCATCAGGGAAAACGGCATAGAGGAATCGGTCGGGTAACCGCCAGGCGGGTAAGATCGGTACCAGTGTGCCATTTTGCAACGCGCTGGCCGCAAGCGGTAGCTGCATGCCTCCGATACCGATGCCTGACTCCAGCGCCTGTAATAGCGCGTCGCTAGTATTGGCGCGAAAAACGGTATTCACCTTCACGTCGAGGGTTTCTTCCTGAGAAAGCAGCCGCAATGGGGCATCCAGCGGGATACCACTAAATCGTACATGTGGCAGCGTCGCCAGCTCGCTGACGCTGTGCACCGCCTGAAATTCGGGGGCGGCAAACAGCGCGGTTTCAACACGTGCCAGCACGCGAGCCGCATGCGCCAGAGGAGGCTCACTGCTTAGTCGTATTGCGACATCTACCCCTTCTGTCACCAGGTCGGCAATGCGGTCATCAAGGGAAAGCATCAGGTGCAATTCTGGATGCAGGCGTTGCAGCGAAAGCAAATGTGGCAAAAAGATCTGGCCCAGCCCGCTCGGCAACTGGACATGCACTCTCCCCTGAAATTGCTGATCGACAGGATCCAGCCGCATCTCAGCTTCCCGCATGGCATCCAGCACAAGCTGCATATCACGGCTGTAACGCTCTCCCTGTTCAGTCAACTTCATTGTTCGCGTTGTACGATGCAGCAACACGACACCAAGCTCTTGTTCAAGGGCGGCAATCTGCTGGCTGACTGCAGATTGCTTCATCCCGCTCTGGCGGGCGGCGGCAGAAAAGGAACCTGCTTTTGCAACGCTGAGAAAGGTGGAAATGGCGTTGAGTTTATTATTCATTTAATGATTTTTCTGATAAGTGCCATCGATTTAAGGGGGTATCAAATAAAAAAATAATATATGACACTGCGCCTGTCACCCTTTCTGGAGAAACTTCATGAATAAGATGCCGCAACAAAACATCGCTCTGGTCGCTGGTGCCAGCGGAATTGTGGGCAGACAGCTCGTCAAAACGCTCCTGCATAATAAATGGCAGGTGATCGGTCTTAGTCGCCATGCAGCGACCCATCCGGATGCTATTCCGATGGTGAACGTCGATTTACTGGATGCGCAGAACAGCGCAGAGGTACTGCAACCCCTGAGTGATATCACCCATATTTTTTACAGCGCCTGGGCGAACGCAGCTAACTGGACAGACATGGTCGAGCCGAACGTTACGATGCTGCGTCATCTGGTCAGTCATATCGAAAAAACAGCACCTCTGCAGACGGTCAGCCTGATGCAGGGATACAAAGTCTATGGTGCACATCTGGGGCCGTTCAAAACCCCGGCACGCGAAAGCGATCCTGGCGTACCGGGTGCAGAATTTAACGCCGCTCAGCTTACGTGGCTCAGCGATTTTCAGCGCGGGAAAAGCTGGCACTGGAATGCCATCAGACCAGGCGTGGTGGGAAGTACCGTGCCCGGCAACACGATGAATCTGGCGCTGAGCATCGCTCTGTATGCGTCTTTGTGTAAGGCTCAGGGGCTACCTTTGCGCTTTCCCGGTACCGAGCAGACCTGGCACAGTATCGTTGATCATACCGACGCCGGGTTGCTGGCAGAGGCAACGCTGTGGGCTGCCACGACATCTGCGGCGCAGAATCAGGCTTTCAACGTGAATAACGGTGATATCTGGCGCTGGAGTGAGCTATGGCCACGCATCGCACGCTGGTTTGAACTGGAATCTGCTCCGCCAGTGAGGTTGTCATTTCATCAGCTGTTTAAGGACTATCGTGAGGTATGGCGCGAGCTTGCCAGAGATCGGCTGGTAGAAACGGATATTTTGCAGCTGAATGACGGACATTTTGCCGATTTCGTCTTTAGCTGGAATTACGACATGTTCGGTGATGGCAGCAAGCTTCGGCGGTCTGGCTTCACGCGAATGCAGGCAACCGATGAGATGTTTTTCAACCTGTTCGCGCAGCTGAGAGCGGCACGTATTATTCCCTGACTGTAAGGGGTGTTGTCAGTCACGATCGGCGCGTTATACTCACGCGCTGATAATAAGCTATGGCAGGGCAGGGATATGCACGAGAGTCTAAAAAAGATATCTGCCAACCCCTCCATTTTTGGTGGGAATGCAGGTAAAACGTGGTTTTATGATGACCAGTTTTTGTATGAAGTTAAAAACAACACCACCACCCATAAGATTGCATTGGCTAATATCATTAAAATCGAGCCGGGGAGTACTGAGATAAATAGCAGACGGCTCTGGTCTGTTATTTACCGTGACGGTGCTAATGAAAAGCAGGTGCAATTTTATAACAATCTTACTCTCTGGAACCGTAACTTTACGACTTTTCTGGCAGCGGTAAAAAGTGCCAATCCTGAAGCGGTCATTAAAGAACGCTTATTCTTCAATTTGTGAAATTATCTCTGGCAGCCAGCTCGTGACACAACGCGCCAATCTGTTCCACGGCATTCAGCAGGCGGGGCGTTGGTTCGTTTGCGCAGTTTAGCCGCAGAAAGTGCGTTAATTCTGCGCCAGGGGAAAACAGCGGGCCAGGGCTGACGCCTATGCCCATCGCCAGCGCGCGACGATGCACCTCCAGCGCGTTGATCTGCTCAGGAAGCTCTACCCACAACAGGAAACCGGCAGTGGGCACGTTAACACGTGTACCCGGTGGGAAACTTGCCTCGACTCGCGCTACGACGGCGTCTATTCCCTCTGCGATCCGGCGCTTTAGCCGTCGCAGATGACGATCGTAGTCGCCACTTGCGAGGATCTCGCTCGTTGCGGCTTCCAGCATTGGCGCACCTGCCCACTCTCCGGCCATACGCGTCTGCAATACCTGCACGTGGTAGCGCCCGGCGGCAATCCAGCCGATCCGCCAGCCTGGCGCAAGCGTTTTAGACAGTGAACTGCAGTAAATCACGTTTCCGCTCTGGTCGAACGCTTTGCAGGCCGGAGGGCGTTGCCCTTCGCCAACGAGGTCACCATAGACATCGTCTTCAATTAAAGGGATCTCTGCCTGCTCAAGCAGAGCAACAAGCTCTTGCTTGCGTGCAACGGGCATACTGGCACCCAAAGGGTTTTGCACGGTGGGTGAGGCCAAAACGGCAGCGGGGCGGTGGCAGCGAATGGCGTCAGCCAGCGGTTCCAGTAACAGGCCTTCAACGGGATCGGTCGGGATCGCTAAGGCTTTCAGGCCTAAATCTTCCAGCAGCAGGAGTGTACCAAAGTAGGCAGGCTGCTCAATCGCTACGATATCACCTGGCTGGCACACTGCCTGAAGGGCAAGGCGCAGCGCCTGCGTTGCACCCGCGGTGATGATGAGGTCATCCGCGCCGAAACGAGCTCCCCATTGCGCAGAACGCGCGGCAATCTTACTTCGTAAATCACGCCTTCCCGGAGGCAGGCTATAGCTTTGTCCGTGTGCGTCCAGACGGCGGACGGCAGAGTGCAACGCCCGTTGCAGCATATCGCCGGGTAGCCATGCGGGGTCAGGCAGGGCTGCGCCCAACGGTATCAGACGGGCTTCTGCACTGCTGAACAGCGAGCGGGCCACGGCGGACATCGTCACAGGGACCGGGCCTGGTACGGAGTGCGAAGGTTCCGTACGCGGAGTGATACTGGTCTGGCAGATGAAGTAGCCCGAACGTGGACGCGCCACTATCAGCCCCTCTGCTTCAAGACAACGAAGGGCTTCCAGCGCCGTCGGAAGGCTAACGTGCTCGCGTTCGGCCAGTTTACGCGCGGAGATCATCCGGTCACCGACCCGCAACGCACCTGAAGTCAGTGTTAGACGGAGCATCTCAGCTATTCGGCGGTAATGTGGGGACGACGGAGATGGGGCAGACATGGGCATCTGTTCAGGCTGATTTTCGATAAAACTGACTATACAGCCAATGATGCGCGCCATCTATAGTGTCCGACATGTTCAGGACAAGGAGGCATTATGCAGAGCAATAATTTCAACATCTCTACTTATTTCAAACGCATAAACTACACCGGACCGGTGGCTGCTGATACGGCCACGTTGCATGCACTTATGCGCCATCAGCTATTTTCAGTTCCCTTTGAAAATCTGGACGTGCAGGCGGGCAAAATTGTCTCGCTGGCACCAGACGATATTGCCGATAAGGTGTTAACCCAGGGACGCGGCGGTTACTGCTATGAGGTGAACGGGCTTTTTGCCATGGCGCTGGAGGCGGTAGGTATTCCTTACCGTTTCGTGGCGGCACGCCCGATGTTCTACCCTGCGCGACGGCCGAAAACCCATATGGCGCTCATCGCTGAGGTAGATAGTCGACAGTGGCTTTGCGATCTCGGATTCGGTAGCTACGGCATCCGTGCACCGATGGCACTGGACACGCTTGATGTCGATATTATGCAGGATTTCGACACGTTTCGGCTTAGCCGTAGCGCTGAGGGCGAATATCTGCTTCAGGCAAAAGTGGAGGGAGAATGGGCCCGTCAATACGGCTTTGATCTCACGCCTCAGGAATGGATTGATTTCGTTCCGGCCAACTACCTTAACTCCACGCATCCGGATGCCATCTTTGTTCAGAAGCTGGTTGTGGTGCAGCATCGCCCGGAAGGACGTGAGATTTTACTGGGCGATGTGCTGAAGACGATCACTACGGATGGGGTTGAAATACAGCAACTGGCGGAGGGAGAAATCTCCCGTATGCTGAAAGACCGTTTTGCGCTGACGACGGCGTAAAACAGGAGGGCAGTCTGCTGTCACTCTGCCCCGTGAATCGCCCATACAGCTGGTATGGGCGGTGCGAGCTTATTTCTTCTTATTCATCATCGCTTTTAAATCGGCAAACGGGTTAAACGTGGCGACGCCCACGTCTTTTTGCGCGTCTTCCCCTGCAACCACGGTGGTACCGTACTGATCCGCTTCGGTGTATTTCGAGTGTTCATGGTCATGGCAAAACAGGCACAACAGTTCCCAGTTGCTGCCATCTTCCGGGTTGTTGGTATGGTCGTGATCGATATGGTGAACCGTGAGTTCACGCAGATTGGAATAAACAAACTCTCGCGAACAGCGTCCACACACCCATGGATAGATTTTTAATGCTTTTTCGCGGTAGCCGCTTTCCAGTCGCGCGTAATTTTTAGGGATCAAAGCCATTGCCGGTTTTACCTGCCATGAAAAGAGAGGGGGATATTATATCCCATTATGGAGCGTAATGACGAACCCCTCAATTCAGTCAATTTATTTGAATCATTCCGTTAAATAAACGGCATTTATTCTCACCGGGTAATGCGTAAAGTAGGTGAGATGCAAAGTCCCATCAGGATAAATCGTTATGAAAAAGATCGGGTTTCTGTCGTTTGGTCACTGGACACCTTCACCGCAGTCCGGCACGCGTTCAGCAGCGGATACATTGCTTCAGTCCATTGATTTGGCCGTGGCGGCCGAAGAGCTGGGTGCAGACGGCGCGTATTTCCGTGTGCACCACTTTGCCCGGCAGCTTAGCTCCCCGTTCCCCCTGCTGGCCGCAATAGGCGCCAAAACGAAAACCATTGAAATCGGTACTGGCGTTATTGATATGCGCTATGAAAACCCGATGTACATGGCGGAGGATGCCGGCGCAGCGGATCTGATCTCTGGGGGACGTTTGCAGCTGGGTATCAGCCGGGGTTCCCCGGAGCAGGTTATTGATGGCTGGCGTCATTTTGGCTATGTCCCGCAGGAAGGGGAAAACGAATCTGATATGGCACGCCGCCATACCGAGGTACTGCTCGAGGTATTGCGTGGAGAAGGTTTTGCAAAACCGAATCCACAACCTATGTTCCCGAACCCGCCGGGGTTGCTGCGCCTTGAACCTTATTCCGCCGGTTTGCGCGAGCGTATCTGGTGGGGCGCCGGTTCGAATGCGACGGCAGTGTGGGCGGCAAAACTGGGAATGAACCTGCAAAGTTCTACCTTAAAAGACGATGAAACCGGTGAACCGTTCCATATTCAGCAGGCAAAACAGATCCGCGCGTACCGTCAGGCGTGGGCGGAAGCGGGGCATACGCGTCAGCCACGAGTCTCGGTGAGCCGCAGTATTTTTGCGCTGATGGACGATCGCGATCGGATGTACTTCGGCTCCAGCCGGAGCGACAGCGATAGCGTCGGTTATCTTGATGAGAAAACGCGTGCGATCTTCGGACGCAGCTATGCCGCAGAGCCTGACAAGCTGATTGAACAGTTGAAAAAGGACGACGCGATTGCCGAAGCCGATACGTTATTATTGACCGTACCGAATCAACTTGGTGTGGATTACAATGCGCATGTGATTGAGTCCATTCTCAAACATGTCGCACCGGCAATGGGCTGGCGCGAGTAGCCATTCTGTAATTAGCCGTGAGATCGTAATGGAAAACCTGGCCCTCTGGTATCGACGTTTTGGCGAGCCAGATTCTGTTCTGCAGCCGGAAACAGCGCCATTGGGCGAGCTTGCACCGGGTCATCTTCGTGTGCAAATGCTGTTTTCCCCGGTGAACGCGTCCGATCTTATCCCCATTACCGGAGCCTATCGCCACCGGACGCCGCTACCAGCGGTGGCGGGGTATGAAGGCGTCGGGATTGTGACCCAGGCGCCAGCCCCTTTCTCGGGGCTGGTGGGCAAGCGCGTCTTACCATTACGGGGGCACGGAACCTGGCAGCGCTATGTTGATTGCCCGGCTGAGTATGCGATCCCGGTTCCGGACAATATCGACTCACACCTGGCCGCACGGGCCTATATCAATCCGCTGGCGGCGCAGATGATGCTCGCTCACTACCCACCACAGGGAAAGCGAGTGTTGCTCACGGCTGCCGGTTCTGATTGTGCCATTCTGCTCGGGCAGTGGGCGCGCCAGAGGGGCGCGCAAGCGGTATACGGTATTCACCGCTCGCGTGTACATGCTGAAAGGTTGGATGCGATGGGGATCATACCTGTCGCACAACAGGACACGCAGAAAATCGGTGCTATCGCTGCGTGTGCCGACGTTGTTTACGATGCGACCGGAGGAGCGCTTGCGGAAGCAATCCTCAACGTGATGCCTGAGCAGGGTGTGTTTGTCTGCTACGGACTGCTCTCCGGGCAAACCTTCCGTCAGCAGCGCCCCATGCCGCGCGTGGCATGGTTTCATATCCGTAACTATCTCGATGCGCTCAGCGTGGAGGCGTGGCATGCCGAATTCGAACGCATCTGGCCGCAGTTGCGTGGTAGCCAGTACAGCCATGCCACGGTATACCCTCTGACGGAATGGCAGAGGGCGCTAAGTGCGTACCGTGAAGGTGGTAGGATCGGCAAGCCGATCCTGTCGATGATGGCGTGACCGCTATTGATGGCTCATATCGCTCAGCAGCACGGCGATGCTTTGTCCACCTGCTGTCTGTTCCAGACCAATCTTCACGATGATGGTCAGCGGAACGGAAAGCAGCATCCCAACCGGACCGAGCAGCCAGCCCCAGAAAATAAGGGATAAAAAGACCACCAGTGTGGACAACCCCAGTCCGCGCCCCATCATCCGTGGCTCAAGAATGTTGCCGAACACCAGATTAATCGCCAGGTAGCCGGCCAGCAGAATCAACGCGTCATAGAACCCGCTGAAAACCAGCATCTGAAGAATAGGGGGGATCGCTGCCAGCACGGAGCCGATGTTAGGGATGTAGTTAAGCGCAAACGCCAGTAACCCCCAGACAAATGCAAAGCGGACATCCAGCGCCATGAGCATTCCCCAGACCACCCCTCCTGTGACCAGGCTAATGGCCGTTTTCAACACCAGATAGCGGGAAACGCTGTCCAGTGCGCGTTGAATCGCCCCCATGCCTTCAACCGGACGGACCATGATCTGCTGCAGCTTTGTGGGAAGCTGCGGCACCTCCAGTAACATGAACACCACCGTTAAGAACAGCAGGAAAATAGAGGTCATGGCATTGGAGAGTTGCGCCAGCAGGCTGGTGACAAGCGTCATGGCCGCATTGGGGTCGATATATTTCAGGAGTTCCTCAACCGAGACTTCTATGCCTGCACGCTGCAGCCAGGGTTCAATCTGCAGGAGCGGTATCGCCAGTGACGAACGGTATTTCGGCAATGTTCGCGCCAGTTCATTGAGCGAGGTCCCCAGGTAAGCGACGAGCAGGACCATCGCAAAAATAATGATGCTGATAAGCAGAGTGATCGCCAGCACGCGCGGGATGCGTAACCGTGTCATGCGCTGTACCAGCGGGTTAAGGATCACCGCAATAAACAGCGCCAGAATAAAGGGGACAATGATGTCGGCGGCAAAACGAACGCCTGTCAGAATGATCACCAGCATACCCAGCATGATGACAATTTTTAACCCGTTCAGGGTAATGATGGGTTTAGCCATGGTGACTCCGGAATAATCTTTTTATTTATAATAAATGCGAACCCCGTTGAAATAAACTAACCAAAATCAAACGGGATGGGTAAAGAATTGCAAAGGCTTTGAGTAAAATCCTGGCTTATGGTACAAATCTGGCGTGTTTAACTACCGAGGACAATTTTGATCCGCAAAGACGAGAAGCAACACCGCGGATAATTGTAATTTTATGGACAATTTGTTCAGGACGTACTTTTCAAACAATACTGTTGTATTTTCCTCTTCCTTCTGCCTGCTTTCTGGTGAGCAACACTGGCGCACCGCACTATAGTCACATCTTCTGCCTGAGCTGGCGCTACGCGCTTAGCTGTCTGATTTAATTTCATATTTTTTGGTTTGCTGCTCGCGGCGGGCCACAATGGATTATATTCTCAAGCAGGAGAAAAACATGTTTTACTGGATTTTATTAGCTCTGGCTATTGTCGCTGAAATTACCGGCACGTTGTCTATGAAATGGGCAAGTGTCAGCGATGGCAACACCGGTTTTATTTTAATGCTGGTGATGATTTCACTTTCCTATATTTTCCTCTCATTTGCGGTGAAAAAAATTGCGCTGGGTGTGGCCTATGCCCTGTGGGAGGGGATCGGTATTTTGCTGATTACGCTGTTCAGCGTCATGATATTTGACGAAACACTTTCCACGATGAAGGTTGCCGGGTTAACGACGCTGGTCGCGGGTATTGTGCTGATTAAATCGGGTACCCGTAAACCGACAAAACAGCAGAAGGAGCAGAACCATGCAACAGTTTGAATGGGTTCATGCGGCCTGGTTGGGTTTAGCCATCGTGCTGGAAATTCTGGCTAACGTCCTGCTGAAATTCTCAGATGGTTTTCGCCGTAAAGTATATGGACTGATGTCGATTGCTGCGGTTCTGGGGGCATTCAGTGCCCTGTCCCAGGCGGTAAAAGGTATCGACCTTTCTGTTGCCTATGCGCTGTGGGGAGGGTTTGGTATCGCCGCCACGCTGGCAGCAGGCTGGGTGCTCTTCGGTCAGCGTTTAAATAACAAAGGCTGGGTAGGACTGATATTACTGCTTGCTGGTATGATCATGATAAAACTCGCCTGATATACTGACAGCCATTATTTACAGGCAGCGAAATTCGCTGCCTGTAGTACTCTTAGAAAAGCATAACATTGAAGAGGATGGCTGATGTATCGCACATTGACCTGGCGCAATATTCCTACTGCGAGAACATTGTTTGCCATGATCTTCATCGCGGGGATCGGCTTAATCATTTCCATTGTCGCACTGCTCTATTTATCTCTGCACCTTATCAGCACGAAAACCAATGAAATTGACGAACACCGTTCGGCACTTTCCGTGCAGGGTGCTATTCAGACATCCGTCAACCGGGTCTCCTCGCTGGTCCTGGATAACGCCGTCTGGGACGATGCGGTACACGAGACGTACCGTCCAACGCTGGATCCCAACTGGCTGTATAACACCTGGGGCGCTGGCTTTAAAATTAACAACCTCTATGACGGCACTTTCGTGCTTGATGAACACTTCAATGTCATCTGGGGATCGTTTCAAAGCCAACCGTTCAAAGAGACGAACCTTGATTTTTTTGGCAAAGGCTTCAAAGGGCTTATTAACCAGTACGGACAAGCTCTGTCCAGTGATAAAAATATCTATGCGGGGATCACCCGAACGCGTAACGGCATTGCATTTGTTGGTATAGGGCTGATTCGCCCGATGGTTGGAGATTTACAGGCTACCGATGGAACACGCCGCTATCTGGTGATTACGCGTCACCTGAACGCGAAAATATTATCCGATCTGGGGGCGACCTTTCAGATTGATAACCTCAACTTTACCCCTGAAAAAATCAATAATCTGAGTATGCCCTTGCACAGTTCAGCAGGCGAGTTACTGGGATATCTGAACTGGCAGGCACGTCTTCCGGGGGCACAAGCCGCTCAGGCTGCATCGTCTGATATTACGCAGATTGTAGTGCTGGCATCGGCGTTGATCCTGCTCTTCATTCTGGTGAGCAGTGTGGGGCTGTACAAACTTGCGCGTGGAGAAAATCAGGCGCGTCTGGTCGCGAGAACGGACTGGTTAAGCCATCTGCCGAACAGACGTGCGCTGATCGAAGACCTGGATCGCGTGAGTTTACGCGGCGATATTGACGTCAAAAGCGTGGTGTTTATCGATCTGGATGGCTTTAAGGATGTCAATGACATCTACGGCCATAGCGTGGGTGACGATCTCATCGTGGTGATAGCGAAAACGCTGAATGAACGCGTCCCACCGGGAGGGATGCTGGCACGCATGGGCGGCGATGAATTTGCCATGACCATCGGCGGTGATGGCGCGGAAGCGCAGGCCACTGCGTTTGCCCGTTCGGTGCTGGATTTTCTTAACATCCCGATTCGGCTGGGGGAGCGCACAATCCATATCGGCGCCAGCATAGGTATTGCCAGCGGCACCCTGATCGAATGTACCAGTACTGAGCTGTTTCGCCGTGCGGATATTGCCATGTATCACGCCAAAATGAGTGGAAAAGGGCGCATCACCCACTACGACGCGGCGCTGAACAGTGCCCGTGAACGTAAGCTGGCGATTGAGAATCAGATCAGAAGCGGCCTGGAGCGCGATGAGTTTGAGGTCTGGTACCAGCCAATTATTGACGCTCACAGCCAGAAAATGAGCAGTGTCGAAGCGCTGGTTCGCTGGCCGCGTCGACCGGGCGGGCCACTTGGCCCGGACACCTTTATCACCATTGCAGAGACCAGCGGTTTGATTTACAAACTGGGCCAGTTTGTCTTGCAGCGGGCTTGTCAGGATCTGGAGCCATTCAGTGAGTTAAAACTCTCTGTGAATATCTCTCCTGCACAATTTCGCGATCCCGAATTTGAAGACAAAGTGGCCAGTGTGCTGGAGACCACGCGTTTCCCGGCCAACAGATTGCAGCTTGAAGTAACAGAGACCTATGTGCTGGAAAACCCGGAGCGTGCCCGCATGGCAATAGCCAATCTTAAAGCGCTTGGAACCGCGGTGGCGCTAGATGATTTTGGCACGGGCTATTCCAGTATTGGGTATTTACGGCGTTTTAACTTCGACACCATTAAGATTGATAAATCACTGGCCGGGCTGGTGGGCAACGATGAACAGGCGGCAGCGCTGGTCAGCGGCACAGTGCGGATCGCCAATGCGCTGGGCATGGCGGTGGTGGCGGAAGGGGTGGAAACCGAGAAACAAATGAAACTGCTACGGCTGGCTGGCTGCGATCAACTGCAGGGTTTTTGGTTCAGCCAGCCGATGCCAATTGAGTCAATCAGAGAATTACATCAGATCAGGCAGTGCTGATTTACTGTTGCGCCAGCGCTTCCAGCTTGTCGCGAAAACCGGTAACAGACAACGCCCGGTTATCTGCGCGCCAGCGATCTTTCGCCGCAGGCGCGGAGCTCTGGACGCCAATCAATTGCCAGCCGTTATCCGTTTTCAGCATTAACGGCGAACCACTGTCACCCGGCAACGTATCGCACTGATGCGAAAGCACGCTGGTTTGTGCCCAGCCCGTCACAACACAGTCGGTGTGAGTGTAAAGCGCATCCAGATGATCAACGGGATAACCTGACTGCGTCACCTTGCGGTCGGCGGTTTTGAGCGCGGCGGTAAGTGCGGCTTTATCTCCGTCAAATAACGGCAACGGTGTAATACCTGAAGGCGGGTAGCGCAAAATGATCAGGCCAAAATCCCATGAGGCGGCTGCCGGTGGCACTATCCAGCCATCACCATCGGGTTTCAGGCGTTTGCCGAGAGAGGGATCTACCCGGCCTTCGATGCCGTGGATCTCATAGCGCCATATTCCTTTTTGCGACACAAACCGCAAGGCAACCGCTTTGTCTGGCTTGCCGTTTGGCGGAGTCAACAGACAGTGACCGGCCGTCAGGGCAAGTTGCGGGGTGATTAACGTCGCGGTACACAAGTTACCGCTGGCGGTTTCCAGTTGCCCTATCGCATCCCAGGGCGACTGGGTCGGATCGGTGACGCGAGTCCGGTCATCATGACCGAAAAAAAGCGTTTTTAGATCTTTCGCGCTAATGGTGTCATCACCGCCATCATCCGCATGTGAAAATCCAGAAAAAAGACCAAACGTTCCCAGTAACAACACAACAGATTTACGCATATCACACTCTGGTGGGGGTAATTATGATTATTAAAAGTGAACCCTAAGAAAATACTATAGACGGGACAGCGCTAAAGTGGGAGTAAAATCAGCGTGCTACAATCAGGAAAGATAAAAATGGCTTGCGATGAGCGCGCATAAAATAAGCAGGATCAGGATCAGCTCAAACCGATAGCGTCGCAGCATACGCCCTCCGGATAAAAAAACGGCGCGGAACCTGTTCCGGTTCAGCGCCGGTTTACCAACGTGCCCCGAAGGGCACGATTAAGCTTGTACTCTTACGCAGCTGGCTGTGCAGCTGGTTTAGCAGCTTCGTGTTTTACTGCTTTTTTGTGGTGCTTTTTAGCGGCCTGAGCTTTCTGCTCTACAGCTGGTTTGGTCGCTTTTTTGTGGTGGTGCTTTTTAGCAGCCTGAGCTTTCTGCTCTACAGCCGGTTTAGCGGCTTTCTTGTGGTGGTGCTTTTTGGCAGCCTGAGCTTTTTGCTCGGTTGGTGCTGCGGTTGCAGGTGCAGCGGCTTCTTTTTTCACTGCAGCTTTATGATGTTTCTTATGGTGAACCGCTTTTGCTGGAGCAGCAGTAGTGGTTGCAGCTGGAGCGGCAGCCGGTGCAGCGGTTGCAGTAGTTTCAGCAGCAAACGCAGCAGAAGACAGACCCATAGCAGCGGCAACAACCAGAGCTAATACTTTATTCATTCTCATACCCTCGAATTTGGTTTTTCATTTAACCCCACTGCGGGGCCGTTGAAATAACTATATCCCTGTAAATTCGAGGTTTCCGTGAGTGATTGGTATCGCTGTGTAACGGAATGTACAAAGCAGGGATGGGGTGTACGGACAGGGCCAGCGCCGCTGTCCGTTCAGGCCAGCGTTATTTCTTGAGTGCGGTCAGAATCGCGGCCGGAGACTGACTGCCAATGATGGTGCGTGACTCAGGCTCGATCACCACCATAACGGGCGTAATGCTCACGCCCAACCGTTCAGCCAGCGCTGATTGCCGTGTGATCAATTCGGAGCAGGCTGCGGTGGTGTCGTTGTCAGGTAAAAAACCCGCCATCGCTTTTTGCAGGCTTTTGGCCTTATCGGTTGAACACCAGACGCGCCCCATATCTTCAATGACCGAGTCGCGAATGGCCTTGGGCGCAACGGTCAGAAACGACATCGTCAACCCGGCATCCGTATACTGCTTAACGTTTTTCACCACATTGCTGCAGTAGATGCACTGATTATCAATAAACACCAGCAGCTTGTATCTCTCCACGGGAGCCTGAAACGTGATGGGCTGGAGATCTGTCAGTGAGCGGGTAATATCATTGAATGCATCTTGTGGTGTGTTATCCGTGGCCGCGAAGGTACTTAAACTCGTCGCACACAGAATGGCTAACATCGTTTTCATTATGCCTTTCATCATTCATCCCTTTATTTTGTTAATCCCTGTCTGATAGCGGTTTAATTATTTGACAAGGAAACGCAGTAATACACCAGGTCTGATCAAAAAGGTATGTGCTAAATCATCGTCTTATACAAAAAAGGCGAGGGGATAGCCGGAGCATGCTCCGGCTGGAAGGATTACAAATAACGCGAAGTCAGGTGTTCCCGGAAGTAACGGATATTCAGGTCTTCGCCCGTTGCCTGCGTAATGAGTTGCGATGTCGTAAAGCGGCTACCGTGCTGCCAGATGTTCTGACGCAACCAGTCAAACAGAGCGGAAAAATCGCCATTCGCGATGGCAGACTCCAGACCTGGAAGCGCGGTCTTTGCTGCATGGAAAAGCTGTGCAGCATACATAGCGCCTAGCGTGTATGACGGGAAGTAACCAAAACCGCCGTCGGTCCAGTGGATATCCTGCATACAGCCGTTGCGGTAGTTGTCTTTGGTGGATAATCCGAGCCAGGCCTGCATTTTCTCATCCCACAGGGCGGGAATATCGTCCACTTCGATCTCGCCATTGATCAATGCACGCTCAATCTCGTAGCGCAGCACGACATGTGCCGGGTAACTCACTTCGTCCGCATCGACGCGAATATAGCCCGGCTTCACGCGCTGGTTCCAGGCAATAAAGTTCTCTTCACTGAACGCCGCCTGGCTGCCAAAACGGGCGTGCACTGCAGGGAGGAGATGTTTGAGGAAGGCCTCACTGCGGCCGAGTTGCATCTCAAAGAACAGGCTCTGAGATTCATGGATGGCGGTGGAGCGCACCAGAGCGATAGGCTGTCCTGCCCACGCGCGCGGCAGGTTTTGTTCGTAGCGGGCGTGCCCGGTTTCATGAATCACACCAAACAGCGCGCTGAGCAGTTCATCCTCGTCATAGCGCGTGGTAATTCGCACATCTTCCGGTACGCCACCGCAGAACGGGTGCGCACTGACGTCCAGGCGTCCGCCGTTAAAATCGAAGCCCAGCATCTGCATAGCTTCCAGCCCCAGCTCACGCTGTGTTGCTGTCGGGAAGGGGCCTTGCGGTGGAACAAACGAACGCTGCGCCTGTTTTTCCACCACGTTTGCCAGCAGGTCCGGCAGCCAGGATTTCATATCGCCGAACAGGACGTCCAGGCGGGCGCTGGTCATGTCGGGCTCAAAAATATCCAGCAGCGCGTCGTACGGCGTACAGCCTTTGGCTTCGGCCCGCAGGCGAGCCTCTTCGCGGCTGAGTTTGACCACCTCTTTCAGGTTGGCAGAAAAACCCTGCCAGTCGTTAGCGGGGCGCTGCGTGCGCCAGGCGTGCTCACATTTACTGCCCGCCAAAGACTTCGCTTCTACCAGCGATTCTGGCAGCAGCGAAGCTTGCTGATATTGACGCATCATTTCGCGCAGGTTGGCTTGTTCGATATCATTCAGATCTTCATCTTCCGCCGCCGCTAACAGGTCACCGACTTTTTTATCCGTCAGGATCTGGTGCTGCAGGACGCTCATCTCCGCCAGCGCCTCACCGCGCGCGGCGCTGCCGCCTGGCGGCATCATGGTGAACATGTCCCAGCTGGCGATGGAGGAGAGGTGCGAGAAGCGGGAGAGGCGCTGGAAGGTTTTCACAAGTGACTGATAGGCTGATGTTTTTTGCAATTCTTATTTCCTCTTGCCAGGGATGTGTTTCAGGGAGCATACAATGAAACAGACCAAATTCCCCAACATTTCCCACGCGGAGGAAATCTATGCAGACCTCCTCCGTTGAAACCGTCGCCGGCATTCCGGCAGACGGTTTTCGGTGGGCGCTTAGGCCTTATCACGCATAACCTGCTGCAGGATCGCCAGCGCCTGGGTGAACTGGGCGTCCAGAATGGTCAGCGGATAAAGGAAGCGGATCACGTTGCCGTACTGGCCGCAGATCAATAACAGTAGGCCTTGGGCGAGCGCCTTTTGCTGGATCGCCTGCGCGATGGCGGCCGAAGGTTCGTGGCTCTCGGGATCAAAAAACTCCGCCGCAATCATCGATCCTCTACCCCTTATCGCCACGAGCGCAGGGAAGGTGCCCTGAATCTCCTCCAGCGTGGCTTTCAGTCGATCCCCCAGATGACGGGCGCGCGCGCACAGTGACTCGCTGTCGATAATATTCAGCACCGCGTGCGCGGCGGCCACCGCCAGTGGGTTGCCGGCATAGGTCCCCCCCAGACCGCCGGGAGCCGGCGCGTCCATGATCCCGGCGCGGCCCACCACGCCGGACAGCGGCATTCCGCCTGCCAGGCTTTTAGCCATCGTCATCAGGTCGGGCTTGTCCGCGTAGTGTTCCATGGCAAACAGTTTACCCGTACGGGCGAAGCCGCTCTGCACTTCGTCGGCAATCATCACGATCCCGTGCTCGTCACAGATGCGGCGGATGGCGGCCACCAGCTCTGGCGGGGCGACGTTGAATCCGCCTTCACCCTGAATGGGTTCAAAAATAATCGCCGCCACCTGTTTCGCCTCAATATCTGCTTTGAACAGGCGTTCTATCGCCGTGACGGCATCCTGCGTCGTGACGCCGTGCAGCTCGGAGGGATACGGCACGTGATAAACCGATCCCGGGAAGGGGCCAAATCCCAGTTTGTAGGGCGCGACCTTGCCGGTTAACGCCATAGTCATATAGGTTCGGCCGTGAAAACCTCCCCCGAAGGCAATCACACCCGGTCTGCCGGTGTGGGCCCGGGCGATTTTAATGGCATTTTCCACCGCTTCCGCGCCCGTTGTGAAAAACGCCGTTTTGGCCGGGCTCTGCACCGGGGCCAGCTCGTTAATTTTTTCGGCTAATGAAACGTAGCTTTCATACGGCACAATCTGGTAGGCCGTGTGGGTGAATCGGTGAAGCTGTTTTTCCACGGCAGCCACCAGTTCAGGATGACGATGGCCGGTATTCAGTACCGCGATCCCGGCGGCGAAATCAATATAGTCGTTGCCTTCCACGTCGGTAAGCGTGGCATTCTCCGCCGTGCGGGCAAAGAAATCACACATTACGCCTACGCCGCGCGGGGTGGCAGAAAGTCTGCGCTGATGAAATTCCTGGTTACTCATGTCAGATACCCTTTTGTCGAAACGATCATACGCCAAGACGATCGCGCAGGCTGTAATAAGCCGCGCCCATCGCCGTGAATGGAATCCGCAGGCTGCGGCCGCCCGGGAAGGGGTAGTGCGGAAGGTTGGCAAACGCATCAAAGCGCTCAGCGTCCCCGCGCAACAGTTCCGAGATCAGCCTTCCGGCCAGGTGGGTGCAGGTCACGCCGTGGCCGCTGTAGCCCTGCATGTAATAGATATTTTTATCCAGACGACCAAACTGCGGCATACGCGACAAGGTCAGCAGGAAGTTGCCTGTCCAGCGGTAGTCGATTTTGACGCCTGCCAGCTGAGGGAAGGTTTTGAGCAGCTTTGGCATCACCAGGCGCTCGACATCATCCGGATCGCGTGCGCCATAGACGACGCCCCCACCGTATAGCAGGCGGTTGTCGGCGGTAAGACGGTAGTAATCCAGCAGGTAGTTACAATCCTCCACGCAGTAGTTATTGGGGATCAGCGAGCGGACGACCTCTTCCGGCAGCGGGGCGGTGGTCACCACCTGGGTGCCGCAGGGCATGCTGCGTTTTGCCAGTTCCGGTTCGATCTTATCGCCCAGATAGGCATTCCCGGCGACGATCACGTAGCGGGCCGTCACCTGCCCATGCTGCGTGCTCACCACGGCCGGGCTGGTGTGCTGAATGGCGGTCACCGGGGACTGCTCATACACCCGCCCGCCGTTCAGGCGAATGGCGTCCGCTTCGCCGATCGCCAGGTTCAGCGGATGAATGTGCCCCCCGCTGTGGTCCAGCAGCGCGCCGGTATAGCGTTCGCTGTCGACCTCCCGGCGGATGGCGCTGGCGTCCAGCAACTCCAACTGCGTGTTGCCGTAGCGTTCCCAGTTGGCTTTTTGCTCCTCCAGCGTCTCCAACTGCTTATGGTTTAGCGCCACAAACAGCCCGCCGGGACGATAATCGCACTGGATCTGATAGCGCTGGATACGCTCCCGGATGATTTCCCCGCCTTCAAACATCATGCTCCCGAGGACTCTGGCGGCATCGGGTCCGTAGTTTTTCTCGATCACGTCGATATCGCGGCTGTAGGAGTTAACCAGCTGGCCGCCGTTGCGTCCGCTGGCGCCGAAGCCGATGCGCGCCCCTTCAAGGAGCACCACGTCGTAGCCCATTTCGGCGAGATGCAGCGCGGAGGAGAGGCCGGTATAGCCGCCGCCCACCACGCACACGTCACAGCTGATGGACTCGTTAAGCGTCGGGAAAGGTTCGTAAGCGTTCGCGCTGGCCGCGTAGTAGCTTGTGGTATGTTCGGTCATGATTGAGGCTCCAGGGCAATCCAGATGGTTTTCAGTTCGGTAAATTTTTCCAGCGCGTGCAGGGATTTATCGCGACCGTTACCGCTCTGCTTATAGCCGCCAAAGGGAACGGTCATATCACCGTCGTTATAGTTATTGACGAAGACCGAGCCTGCTTTCAGGCGGCGGCTCATGCGGTGCGCGCGGGAGAGATCGCGGGTCCATACCGCCGCGCCAAGCCCGTATTCACTGTCGTTGGCCAGCGTTAGGGCTTCCTCTTCGGTTTTAAATCGGGTGACGACCAGCACCGGCCCGAAAATCTCTTCCCGGCACAGCGGGGAGTCAGGGTCGAGGTCGACAAAAATGGTTGGACCGACTGCGGAAGGCCATGATTGTTCCCGCCCGTCCAGCAGTAGCGTGCCTTTCCGGGTTCCCTCGCGAATGAACGTGTGGACGGTATCGGCGTGCGCAGCGTCGATGAGCATGCCCATCGTGCTGTCAGGGTCGAGCGGATCGCCAGGCTGCCAGTGACGGGCCTGAGCTTTCAGCCTTGCCAGGAACTCATCGGCGATGCTGTCTTCGAGCAGCAGGCGGGTACCGGCGATACAGACTTGCCCCTGGTTATAAAAAATCCCGGCGGCGGTCGCGCTCACGGCCTTGTCCAGGTCCGGACAGTCGGCAAAGATAATGTTGGCGCTCTTGCCGCCTGCCTCCAGCCAGACGCGCTTCATGTTACTTTCTCCTGCGTCCTTCAACAGCTGCTTGCCGGTACGGGTAGAGCCGGTAAACGTCAGCACCTCAACCTCCGGATGCAATGCCAGCGCCTGGCCCGCTTCGTGGCCGTAACCGCTTATCACGTTCAGCACGCCATCCGGCAGGCCCGCCTCTTTCGCCAGCCCGGCCAGCCGCAGGGCGGTGAGGGGCGATTTCTCCGACGGTTTCAGTACCACGCTATTACCCGCGATCAGCGCCGGGCCCAGCTTCCAGCAGGCCAGCAGCAGCGGGAAGTTCCAGGGGACGATGGCCGCGACAACCCCGATGGGTTCGCGCACGATCATCGCCAGCTCGCCCGGACCCGTAGGCGCCACTTCGCCGTAGACTTTATCTGCCGCTTCGGCGTACCAGCGAATGGCGCGCGCCGCGCCGGGAATATCGTCGCGCAGGCTATGGCGGATGGGTTTACCGGTGTCCAGCGTTTCCAGTAAGGCCAGCTCTTCGCCGTGGCGTTCCATCAAATCGGCGAGCTTATTTAGCACAGCCTTGCGCTGCGCCGGAGAAGCTTGCGACCAGTCACCGCGCTCAAACACTTCACGCGCGGCCTGAACCGCACGGTCCACGTCCGCCTGCTTGCCCCGGGCCACGTTCGCCAGCGTCTTTTGGGTCGCGGGATTGACGGTTTCAAACGTGGCATTATCGGCGGCGTCACAATAGGCACCGTTAATAAATAACCGGGTCTCAATAGCGCTGTTTTTTGCTTTATCCTGCCAGTAAGTCAGGTGCTGAAAATGCATATTCACTCCTTTCTTTCGCAATCAGATAAATAAAGGCATGGCCGTTTCAGGCAATACGAAGCCGTGGGGCATCCCGGGAATTAACCCGTTAAATGCCGACATTGATCGTTTTTATGTGTTCCGGCGTAAGCGCGCTTACACCGGAACTGAGTGGTAATTAGAACGTGGTAGGGGTGTGGGCACTGATAATGCGGCAGATGCCTGCCGAGGTGTTGCTGAAGCTGTGCGGTATGCCGGTATTGATGGCATAGCTTTGCCCAGCAACCAGGTGATATTGCTGGCCATTAATGGTCAGCAATATTTCACCTTCCAGTATCGTACCGATCTCCTCACCCTGATGTTTGATCCTCTCTCCGGTCGTGGTTCCAGGCTGGTAAGTTTCAAAAATCATCGCCAGCGTACGGT
The DNA here is from genome assembly GCF_012241585.1 of Pantoea sp. LS15. NCBI lineage: Bacteria > Pseudomonadati > Pseudomonadota > Gammaproteobacteria > Enterobacterales > Erwiniaceae > Pantoea > Pantoea sp. LS15. The sequence continues at coordinate 692,701 of NZ_JAAVXA010000001.1, read as the reverse complement.
TCGGATTTCCGTTGTGAACCAGCTTCATCGAAACCCCCTGACTGCCTATTTCGATAAGGTCTTCCTGATTAATAACCACCTGCGGTTCATCAGGTTTTTCCGGTTCTGAAAAGAATTCCGAGAGCGACAGCCCATAAACTTTCAGCAGCTTTTGCAGCGTACTGATAGCAGGACTGACTTTGTCCTGCTCAATGGTGCTGATGGCACTGTGTGTTAACCCAGACAGTTCGGCGGCACGCCGCTGCGAGAGACCCAGCTGTTGGCGGATCTCAGACAGACGTTTCCCTGGCGCCAGTCCGTCATCGCTCATAGTTGCATTTCCTTTACGGTAGTGGTCAAAGCCGCTGCTTCTCGGCAATGTGGCTTTGACAGGCGGTGATAAAACCTTCAAACAACATACGGGACAGGGCGTACTCGCTGCTGTTCCATTCGGGGTGCCATTGCACGCCGAGGGCAAAAGGGTGGTCATGAACGCTGACCGCCTCGACCAGCCCATCCGTCGAGCGGGCCTCCACGCGAAGCCGTGGTCCTAACGTCCGTGCACCTTGCCCGTGTAACGAGTTTACCCAAAATGTGTTACAGCCTGGTATTAATTGAGACAGCAGTCCTCCCTCCTGAACCTGAACTTCATGAGACGGGGCGTATTGTAGCTCAACCGGCAGTTCAGGATCTTCCCGGTGCTCAAGCAGGTCGTTCTGCTCGAACAGGCGGCGATACAGCGTCCCTCCCGTCGCAACAACCAGTTCCTGCAGCCCCCGGCAGATGGCGAAAATGGGGATGCGCCTTTCGAGCGCGGCGGCAATCAGCGCCATACTCAGAAGATCTCGCCCGGGATCGGCGTTAGGCTCATCGCCGTTTTCACCATACAGGTGCGGCTGCACGTTACTTGGGCTGCCCGGCAGGTAAATCCCGTCAAGCGTGGGTAGCAGAGCGGTGAGCAGCTCTGGCTCTGCCAGCGCATGCGGTAAGGCAATCGGTAAGCCCCCCGCGTTAATAATGGCATTCAGGTACTTTTCTTGCAGGGTCTGGGTCTCATGACCCTTAAGCCTGTTTCTGCACATCACCACGCCAATAACTGGCTTGTTCATTATATTTTCCATGATCGCCCTCACAAAGTGGACTAAATTTAGGCCATTTTCGCCTGAAAAACGGCCTTTTCGTTCAATATTTTCTCAATCTAGCAACGGGATCTGCCTTTTGCAAACTTAATTTAACATTTGACAAACAATTTGTTTGCATACAGATTCGATAGGGTGGACATTATATTTGACAGTCCAGAGCAGCGAACGCAAATCCCAAAAACGGTGGTAAATCATGGAAACCAATATCGTAGAAGTTGAGAACTTTGTGCAGCACACGGATGAGAGGCGGGGCAGCGCCTTTACGCAGGAAGTGAAGCGCTATTTAGAAAAGTATCCTGACACCCAGTTTATTGATGTCCTCCTGACCGACCTGAACGGCTGTTTTCGCGGCAAACGCATCCCGGTTGCCGGACTGAGCAAGCTTGAAAAAGGCTGCTATTTCCCGGCATCGGTTTTCGCCATGGACATTTTGGGCAACGTCGTGGAAGAGGCGGGCCTGGGGCAGGAACTCGGCGAGCCGGACTGCATCTGCGTGCCGGTACCGGGCACCCTGACACCGTCTGCCGCCGACCCGGAATACATTGGTCAGGTGCAGCTCACCATGGTCGATGAAGATGGCGCTCCCTTTGACGTTGAGCCGCGGAACGTACTCAACCAACTCTGGCAGCAGCTGCGCCAGCGCGGTCTGTTCCCCGTGGTAGCGGTAGAGCTGGAGTTCTATTTACTTGACCGTAAACGCGATGCCGACGGCTATCTGCAGCCACCCTGCGCGCCGGGCACCGACGTGCGCAACACGCAGAGTCAGGTCTACTCGGTTGATAATCTGAACCACTTTGCTGACGTGCTGAACGACATTGACGAACTGGCGCAGCTGCAGCTCATCCCCGCCGACGGGGCAGTGGCCGAGGCCTCCCCGGGCCAGTTTGAGATAAACCTGCACCATACGGAAAACGTGCTCGATGCCTGCGATGATGCGCTGGCGCTAAAACGTCTCGTCAGGCAAATGGCGGAAAAACATAAGATGCACGCCACCTTTATGGCAAAGCCGTATGAAGAGCATGCGGGCAGTGGGATGCATATCCACATCAGCATGCAAAACAACCGAGGCGAAAACGTGCTCGCAGACGCCAACGGCGAGGATTCCGCACTGCTGAAACGCGCGCTGGCCGGGATGATCGACCTGATGCCTGCGTCCATGGCGCTGCTGGCACCGAACGTCAACTCCTACCGCCGTTTCCAGCCGGGAATGTACGTGCCGACGCAGGCGTCATGGGGACACAATAATCGCACCGTTGCCCTGCGTATCCCCTGCGGCGATCGCCATAACCATCGGGTCGAGTACCGGGTGGCGGGCGCTGACGCGAATCCGTATCTGGTGATGGCGGCGATTTTTGCCGGCATTTTACATGGCCTGGATAACGATTTACCCCTGCAGGAAGAAGTGGAAGGCAATGGTCTGGAGCAGGACGGACTGCCGTTCCCGATCCGTCAGAGCGATGCGCTGTGGGAATTTATGCAAAACGATAGCCTGCGCGAGCGGCTGGGCGAACGTTTCTGCCACGTCTATCACGCCTGCAAAAACGATGAATTACTGCAGTTTGAACGCCTGATTACCGAAACGGAAATTGAGTGGATGCTGAAAAACGCCTGATGACGTGCCCCGGTAAGGGGCCGCTTTGTTTCATCTCATACGTATCACCAAACGGCCTGCGCGGAGCCTGGCCTAACTGTTTGCTGGCACGCCAGCTATCTCCCGGGAGTCGCGTTATGGAGCGCAGGCGGCACAGGGATTTTCTTAACGACACTGTGTGACGAGGTAGGAAATGATGCAGATGTTCAACTATCCGCAGGGCGAAGGGGGCCAGTCAGGCGCCTGCTGTGAGTGCGAGCCAGAGACGTTGCGCTGGTACGATCGCGTGTGTTCTTTACAACTTCCCCCTTTGCTAAGCAGGTTTGCGTTAAGGACAGCGCGATTGCAAACCACGGTAAGCATGGGGGGGACGGTTTATGGCGACTAACACCTCTCTTGACTCGCCGGGCATGGCCGGAAGAACCCGGCTGCGCAGTTCCCTCAAGCTCTGGCAGGTGGTCATGATGGGGCTGGCTTATCTCACCCCCATGACCGTATTTGATACCTTCGGCATTGTGTCCGGTATCAGCAACGGCCACGTGCCCGCCTCGTATCTCCTGGCGCTGGCTGGCGTCATGTTTACCGCCATCAGCTACGGTAAACTGGTACGACAGTTCCCGGAAGCAGGCTCTGCGTATACCTACACGCAGAAATCGATCGGACCCCACTTAGGTTTTATGGTCGGCTGGTCATCGCTGCTGGATTATCTCTTCCTGCCGATGATCAACGTGCTGCTGGCGAAGATCTACCTTTCCGCGTTGTTCCCTGAAGTCCCGCCGTGGGTTTGGGTGGTGGGGTTTGTAACGATCCTGACGCTGGCGAACCTCAAGAGTGTGAATCTGGTCGCCAACTTTAACACCCTGTTTGTGCTGGTACAGATCGCCATCATGGTGGTGTTTGTCATACTCGTGGTGCACGGTCTGCACAAGGGGGAGGGCGTCGGCACCGTCTGGTCGCTCCAGCCGTTTATCAGCGAGAATGCTCACCTGATCCCGATTATTACCGGCGCGACTATCGTCTGCTTCTCTTTCCTCGGCTTTGACGCGGTCACCACACTGTCGGAAGAGACGCCAAACGCGGCGCGAGTGATCCCTAAAGCCATTTTCCTCACCGCACTCTATGGCGGGCTGATATTCATTGTTGCCTCGTTTTTCATGCAGCTCTTTTTCCCGACGATCGCGCGCTTCAAGAACCCGGACGCCGCGCTGCCGGAAATTGCGCTGTACGTGGGCGGCAAGCTCTTCCAGTCGGTGTTTCTGTGTACCACGTTTGTGAACACGCTCGCTTCAGGCCTGGCCTCGCACGCCAGCGTCTCACGCTTATTGTATGTGATGGGGCGTGACAACGTGTTTCCGGAGCGGGTGTTTGGCTACGTGCATCCGAAATGGCGTACGCCGGCCCTGAACGTCATTATGGTTGGGATAGTGGCACTGTCGGCCCTGTACTTTGATCTCGTGACCGCGACGGCGCTGATCAACTTCGGCGCACTGGTGGCGTTTACGTTTGTTAATCTCTCGGTGTACAACCATTTCTGGCGGCGTAAGGGGATGAACAAAACGTGGAAAGATCGGTTCCACTATCTCCTGCTGCCACTCATTGGTGCTGTAACGGTCGGCGTGCTGTGGATAAACCTCGAAGCGACGTCCCTGACGCTTGGCCTCATCTGGGCGGCACTGGGGATCCTTTACCTGACATGGCTAACGCGCCGTTTCCGAAAACCGCCTCCGCAGTTTGAAGCCGGTAAGATAGAGCAGGCCTGGGATTCCTGAACGTGCAACGGCACCAGTACGCTGGTGCCGTTTATCGGGATCGCTCGTCTTACCGGGCATCAGTCCCTTACTATCTCAGACGTTTATGAAGACTTGCTCCCACCAGCAGCGCCGCGCACAGCATCAACGCAATAAACCCACCCACACCGTTCCAGCCGTAGTTATGCCAGAACACACCACCGAGCGTCCCGGCGATACTGGAACCGAGATAGTAGCTGAACAGGTAAAGCGACGACGCCTGACCTTTGGCCCGACGGGCGCGTGGGCCAATCCAACTGCTGGCAACAGAGTGGGCGGCGAAGAATCCCGCAGAGAAGAGCAGCATTCCAGCAAAAATCAGCCACAGCGAGGCGAAAAGGGTCATTAGCAGGCCGAGTAACATCACCGCCGTCGAGACCAGCATCACCGGTCCACGCCCGAAACGCGCTGTCATCGCACCGGCTTTTGGAGAGCTCCATGTTCCGGTCAGATAAGCGACAGAAAGCAGACCGACAACGGCCTGGCTCAGATGCCACGGTGAGAGCATCAGGCGGTAGCCAATATAGTTAAACAGCGTGACGAAGGAGCCCATCAGCAGGAAGCCGACCAGAAACAGGCGCGGCAGCCCTTTATCACGCCAGTGCAGACGGAAGTTGATAAACAGCGTTTTAGGACGCAACGAGGTGGGGCGGAAATGGCGCGATTCCGGCAGAATTTTCCAGAACATCAGTGCAGAGGCAAGGGCGAAGCAGCCAATGACAGCCAGCGCAATACGCCAGTTAAAGAGGTCCGTAAATACCCCACTCAGCAGGCGTCCACTCATCCCGCCGATTGAGTTCCCGCTGATGTACAACCCCATTGAGAAGGCAACAAAACTCGGGTGGATCTCTTCGCTGAGGTAGGTCATCCCTACAGCGGCAACCCCACTGAGCGATAAACCAATCAGCGCGCGCATCACCAGAATACCGTGCCAGCTGGTCATCATGGTTGAGAGTAATGTACAGACCGAGGCCAGCATCAGCGCGGTAACCATCACCGGTTTGCGACCGATGGCATCGGAGAGCGGGCCGGTAAAGAGCAGGCCAATCGCCAGCATCCCGGTGGAAATTGAGAGCGAAACGCTACTGCTGGCGGGTGATACGCCAAACTCGTGAGAGAGAACGGGCAGGATCGGTTGAACGCAATAGAGCAGTGCAAACGTTGCCAGACCAGCAGAGAAGAGCGCCAGCGTGACGCGCATAAATTGAGGTGTACCGCGTTTAATGAACTGAACCGGCTGAGGTGCTACGGGTAAATCATTGATATCTCTGGCCGGATCGATATCAATGGCAGTTGTACGACTCACACAGTTTCCTTGCTTAAACATCCCCGTGATTTCTGGTGACGGGTATGACCACATGATCAGAGTAGGAAAATGTAAATATTCTGTCTAATATATTAATAATCTCAAATGATACTTTAAAAATATGAATATTGAGCTGCGTCACCTCCGCTACTTTGTTGCCGTTGCCGAAGAACTGCATTTTGGCCGCGCGGCGGCAAGACTGAATATCTCTCAGCCACCGCTAAGCCAGCAGATTCAGATCCTGGAACAGCAGGTTGGGGCGCGTCTTCTGGCCCGTACTAACCGCAGTGTGAGTCTGACGGCGGCGGGAAAACAGTTTCTGGCCGACAGCAGACAAATCCTGAGTATGGTCGAGGAGGCCGCGGCCCGGGCAGAACGGTTGTATCTCGGGGAAACCGGAGAACTGCGGATCGGGTTTACCTCGTCCGCACCGTTTATCAGCGCCGTCTCGGAGACACTCTCCTCATTCCGCCGGCATTTTCCGGATGTTCATATTCAGACGCGCGAAATTAATACCCGCGAACAGATTGCGCCACTGAATGAAGGTTCGCTGGATCTGGGGCTGATGCGAAACACTCAACTGCCGGACACGCTGTCGTGGCAGGTGATCCTGCGCGAACCGCTGATGGCGATGATCCCTCACGATCATCCACTGGCTTCGCGTCCGTCTGTCACGCTGGCAGAACTGGCAAAAGAGCCGTTTGTCTTTTTTGACCCGCAGGTTGGGACGGGCCTGTATGATGATATTCTGGGTTTGATGCGCCGCTACGATCTTGCCCCGGTTATCACTCAGGAAGTTGGGGAAGCGATGACCATTATTGGTCTGGTCGCTGCCGGGCTGGGCGTGTCTATTCTTCCGGCCTCCTTTAAACGGGTACAATTGCGCGAAATGCGCTGGGTTACCATCGCTGAAGAGGACGCCGTTTCAGAGATGTGGCTGGTATGGTCAAAGCATCATGAACAGAGTCATGCCGCACAGCGTTTTAAACAGCAGTTAATTAGCGCCTCTGCCGGGCGATATTTATAGGGAAATACGGGTAAAAATGTGCAGTAAATCACATGGCTAAGTAAATATTTGACGACGGCCATGGAAGTGCTTCACCATAGCCCAAAGTTTATTTCGAAGCTCGAAAATAAGGGAGTACGAGGTGGTTGCTGATAGTCAGCCAGGGCATATTGATCAGATTAAGCAGACCAACGCTGGCGCGGTGTATCGCCTGATTGATCAGCTTGGTCCGGTTTCGCGTATTGATCTATCGCGCCTGGCACAACTGGCACCTGCCAGTATCACCAAGATTGTCCGCGAAATGCTGGAAGCCCACCTGGTTCAGGAGACCGAGATCCAGGAGCCGGGCAGCCGTGGCCGTCCGGCGGTCGGGCTGGTGGTTGAGACTGAAGCGTGGCACTACCTGTCACTGCGTATCAGTCGGGGAGAAATCTTCCTTGCGCTGCGCGACCTGAGCAGCAAACTGGTGGTGGAAGACCGGCTTGAACTGCCGCTCAATGCTAAGGAACCACTCCTCGATGCGATTGTCTCGCATATCGATAACTTCTTTATCCGTCATCAACAGCGGCTTGAACGCTTAACGGCGATAGCCATCACCATGCCGGGCATTATTGATACCGAAAATGGCATTGTTCACCGTATGCCGTTTTACGACGATGTCAAAGAGATGCCGTTGGGTGAAGTGCTGAAAAACCATACCGGTGTACCGATCTATATTCAGCATGACATCAGTGCCTGGACGATGGCCGAGGCACTGTTTGGCGCGTCACGTGGTGCGCGGGACGTAATTCAGGTCGTCATCGATCATAACGTTGGGGCAGGTGTTATCACTGACGGACGCCTTCTGCATGCCGGAAGCAGTAGTCTGGTGGAAATTGGTCACACCCAGGTCGACCCTTACGGTAAACGTTGTTATTGCGGGAACCATGGCTGTCTGGAGACCATTGCCAGCGTGGAAAGCGTGCTGGAACTGGCGCAGGCGAGGCTCGGCCAGTCCATGAGCTCTTCGCTACACGGACAACCCTTAACGGTGGATTCCCTCTGCGCTGCCGCACGTCAGGGCGATCTCCTGGCGAAGGATATTATTACCGGCGTAGGTAATAACGTTGGCCGCATTCTGGCTATTATGGTGAATCTCTTCAACCCGCAAAAAATCCTGATTGGTTCGCCGCTCAGCCAGGCGGCGGAGATCCTCTTCCCGGCTATTTCGGCCTGCATTCATCAGCAGTCGCTCCCCGCGTACAGCAAAAATATTGCGGTAGAAAGTACCCAATTCTCCAACCAGGGCACGATGGCAGGTGCGGCGCTGGTCAAAGATGCCATGTATAACGGCTCGCTGTTGATACGCCTGTTACAGGGTTAACTCTTTTCCGCAGATGTAAGAAAAATTGCGCTATCTCAAGCCGGGTAGCGCACGCTTCCCGTAGACTTCCCCCACTGAATTATTTACCTGGTTTATATTTCGAAGCATACCCAAGAGGTGGAGCGAGTCATGCTTAAGCGTTTCTTTGTTACTGGTACAGATACCTCTGTCGGCAAGACAGTGGTATCCCGCGCATTACTGCAGGCACTGGCTGCAAGCGGTAAACGCGTTGCAGGGTACAAACCGGTCGCAAAAGGCAGTAAAGAGACGCCAGAGGGATTGCGTAATAAAGACGCTCTGGTGCTGCAAAGCGTCTCGTCGCTGGAGCTGCCTTATCACGCGGTTAATCCAATTGCGTTAAGCGAAGAGGAGAGCAGCGTGGCGCACAGCGGTATGATTAATTACCCCCTGCTGTCTGATGGCCTGGCAAACCTGAGCGGGAAGGTTGATCACGTTGTGGTTGAAGGGACGGGCGGCTGGCGCAGCCTGATGAATGATTTGCGTCCGCTGTCTGAATGGGTGGTGCAGGAACAACTTCCTGTGGTGATGGTTGTGGGTATCCAGGAAGGGTGCATTAACCATGCGCTGCTGACGGCACAAGCCATTGCCAATGACGGTCTGCCGTTGATTGGCTGGGTGGCAAACCGTATCAACCCAGGACTTGCGCACTACGCTGAAATCATCGACGTGCTGAGCACAAAACTGCCTGGGCCTTTGGTCGGTGAGTTGCCGTACCTGCCCCGCGCAGAGCAGCGCGAGTTAGCGCAATACATCGATCTCTCTGCCCTCGGTGGCGTGTTGACCGTAGATAGAGTCGTGGCGTAACGTCCTCGACAGCACGGACGCCACAACACAGGCGACCAACAAACCGGGCAGCAAAAAATACTGCCCGGTCATTTCACAGACCATCAGCGCCGACATAATGGGCGCATGTGTGGTTGCGGCGAGTAACGTTGCCATACCTGCCAGCCCCAGCAAAATTGCCGTCTCAGAACCCGGCAGCCACAGCGCGAAAAGTTGTGCAAACAGCATCCCTGTCGCCATGCCGACAAACAGCGTAGGCGTAAATACTCCTCCCGGCGCACCCGAGCCGCTGCTGGCCAGTACCGCCAGCAATTTACAGATAAACACACCGGCAATGACTGACAGCAACGGGGGCGCGAGCAGAAAAGCCTGAACCACACTGTAGCCATTCCCCCACACCTTCGGCGTCAAAAGGGACAGCAGCCCGACGATCAAACCGCCGAGCGCCAGTTGCCACGGCGGTGAAAGTTTGAGACGCAGGAATAGCCCATGACTGAACGTCATCAGCCACATCAGCAGTGGGCCGCAGAGGCCCGCCAGCAGACCCATAGCGAGCAACAGGGCATAATCTGCCGCGGTGAGTATGCCACTCAGATGCACGTCATAGAGCGTGAGGGCTCCGGGTGCTAAAAGATGCGTCGTGAGCAGCGCCACCACCGCAGCAATAACCACGGGGCCAAGCGAGGCCAGCATCAGCGTGCCAAACAGAATCTCCGCAATAAACAGGCTACCGGCTAACGGAGCATGGTAGGCGCTGGCCATCCCGGCCGCGGCGCCGCAGGCGATCCAGAGTTTCCACTCAGATTTCGGCGTAAAGCGGCGGGCGAAAAAGGAGGCGGCGAGGGCGGCAAGCAGGATCATCGCCCCTTCGCGGCCAATGGCACTCCCGCTGGCAACGACCAGCAGTGACGCAAGGGATTTCACCAGACTGGCGCCGTAGTCAAACTGACCGTCACCGGTCTCCAGCGCTTCCATATAATCAGTTGGGGCGTGAGGACGCTGCGCGGTAAATCGTTGCCATCCCCATAACAGTAACCCGGCAGCCAGCCCACCCAGGGCAGGTGTCAGTGCGCGCCGCCAGGGAGAGAGCGCGGCGGCGGCATTCACCAGGCTGCCGCTGTCGTTACTGAGAAACAGCCACTCAAGCAGATACATGCTGTGGCGGAACACCGCAACGGCCAGCGCGGCCAGTACGCCAGTGATGGTGGCTATCAGGAGTCGACGAAACATTGCCCGGATATCGGGATAAGTGTGAAGACGTTGCATGAGTCGCGATTAAACAGGAACGATACAATATTGTGGCGGGAAATCGCGGGGTTAGCAAAAGGTATGCGTGCGAAAAAGCCGGGCGACGCCCGGCCGTATTTCTACACCATCCCGTTATTACCGTGACGCAAAAATGCCGGGCGCTGGTTGAGTCGTTCAAACCAGGCATCAACGGCGGGTACATCAGGTTTGTCGAAAGGGGTCATTCTCCAGCGATTCACCGACAGCCCGAGCACAACATCTGCAAGAGTAAAACCTTCGCCTGCGGCAAAGGCACCGGTGCGCTGGAGTTGCCCCTCAAGGAGGGTGATGCACCCGTTCCACTCTTTTATCCCTGCTGCAATCCTTTCGGCATCGTTATAGTCCGGGTTGTTACGCCCCAGTGCCGGGAAGACATAGCGCCAGGCGTTATTGAACTCGGTTGCCTGCCAGTCCATCCAGCGTTCGACATTGGCACAGGCCTGCGGTTCTGACGGCAGCAGATCATAACGTCCGGCCTTGCGCGCCAGATAACGGCAGATAGAGTTGGATTCCCACAGCACGAAATTATCATCGATCAGCACGGGCACCATGGCGTTAGGATTCAGCGCACGAAATTCATCCGTTTCGGTGGAGGCAAAGCCGCTGCCGTAATCTTCCTGCTGGTACGCGATACCGGCTTCTTCGCAGGTCCAGAGCACTTTACGAACGTTGATCGAGGTGGTTTTACCGAGGATGTTTATCATTGCGCAGGCGTCCTTTAGAGGCGTTCATTGTGCGAAAACAATACATCAGTTCAGCAGAGGAGGTCGGGGCAAAATTTGGTGGGGAGTGCTTTTCCTGACCAGACGGAACGTTTCTGGAAGACGCCTCGCAAACCGCAAAGTAACCTTGTGAAATTAAAGGTTATGTCTTTTCTTAAACCGATCGGGGTCGTAAAGTGCCTGCGTTGCGGTACATCCGCAATCGGGCGTAGGAACCCGTATCTACCATATAGTGACATTTCGTATGTCGCGGCAGTGCCGATCCCGTTACAATTGCGGTGGCGCTGGCGGAGCAGCCGCAAGGCTGGCCGTTTTTCTATATGGGCGGTATTCCTACCTCTGTCAGCGCTACCCCTCGGGCGTAGGAACTCATTGGGTAGTTAATTGAACTACATATAGAAGGATGCCTTGTATGGCTACTATCCCAACCCTGACTTATCTCCCGTCTGACGAAAGCGTCATTCTGCAACTTATCTCCCGACCGCTTCCGGCTGATGCCGATCTTTTTGACGTTGCCGACAACTGCGCCGCGCTGGTGAGTGTGCTGGTCGAAATCGAGGATTCAACGATGTTTACTGCGCTTTGCGAGCGTCTGCTGCACGCCCTGCGTAAGCTAAGGGAACTCTGCGATGTCGATCTTCCGCCAGACCTGATCGCGCAATTGATCATGGGTGAGAAACTGAATTCCTGCGTGCCGGACTGCTGGCAGGATACCGTGACCCAGGTGGACTATGCTCTGGCGCTGACACAAGCGGTTAAGGGCGGAACGCTGCCTGCGAATGTAGCGAAAGAGCTAACAGGCTTGCTGCACGATATGGTGTGGCTGTTGGCGGAGTTTGTGAAGGAGCCGCGCATTACTGCGCATTAAGGGTGCTGGTATGGAGGGGCGGTAGCGCCCCTTTGACGTCGTGATAAAAGTAATCAGTCCCCTGTATCCAGCAGTGACGTCCCGTAGGAGTTGTCGATGGTACAAAGCCAGCGACCGTCTTCTTCCTCTCGAAAAACATAGGTGGCGCGACGTGATATTTCAGTTCTTCCACCCTGGCCATCAGGAAAACGCAGAATGGTTTCCATGATAACAAGCGCATTGCCGCCACCTTCTATCACCTGCATCTCTCCTTGTTCAACAACCAGCTGATCCTGAAAATAATCTGCAATGGCAATAAACGCGCTGCGGATGTTTTCTTTACCTTTAACGGTCATTCATCCTTCCTCATTATCTCTTGCTTTATCCGCAACTCAGACGCCAAGGACTTGAAGTTTAACTTGTTATATTTCTAATCATGTAAAAATCCATGACCAGAATATACATACACCATAAGTAAAAAGTGAATAAATTCAGCTCGGTGAAGTTAGAACCGTATATTCTCGATACTAACTTCGCAATGCGCTACCAATTAATAAAATCAGTAATGTTATCCAACCTTGTTACAGTAACTGCCCGTCCCAACAAACTTCTCCAGTGTGTCTCACGGGCGTTTTGTTCACCTGCACCGCTCCACTCGACTACTCTTAAAGGCTTAGAGGTTAGGTAAGGCCGAATAAGCATGTTTAGGTGAATGTCGAGACCAGAATAACCAAATAGTATTATTTCTTCTGATTCAAATAATGCAAACTGCAAATAGTCCCAGTACGTAGAAAGAACATTAGATGCTGCTATAACTGACGGTTTTCTTTTTATATGAGTTAATACAATATGTTCGCTAGGTTCATCTCTGTCAACCGTAAGTTGAGAACGTGATAGTTTTAAAACATTTTCACCATGATTAATAAATAGTGGTGAGCCATGCAAATGCAAATAATAACCAAACCTACGATCATATTTCCGTTCGAGCGCTGCAGAGGAAAATCCGTGACCTAACATCCCATCAACTAAATACCCATCATATCCGCTGAATATATCATTATCTATGAATGAGTTGTATAATAATTTGTCATAGTTTAATGTCGCAATATGAGTACGTGTAGTTTTTACAAATTCCACAAGCGCATTTTCGAATCTTTCCGGCAAACCTCCATCGTAATTATGCAACCTGGTTGCAACTTTGTGGATATAAGTGGCGGTGATTTCGGGAAAACTTAGGCCATCTTCAGAAAGCCAATGCACGTTGCCTTCTCCAATTTGAGCGAGAGCTTTACAATATGTAATAGCTTGGTGAAGGGTATCCAACTCATGTTCCCCTGCTGGTGGACCTTGCCGTTGAAGACAACGCTCGACAAGTTGCTTGTGGATATCGGTTAAAAAATTTGGACGATCCCAAATTTCTGCCAACGCCCTGTCTAAGGAGAAGTGAGCAGGGTCTAAAGCCATGCCGAGACCGTTACCGAATATTATTAATTTTCGTGCCATATAAGGGGACTCATGTTGGAATAACTTTGGATAGCGTAACGCGATACGCTGCAGTTTGGGGGCAATATACATTCCGTTTGATTACACTCGATATTACAGACTTGCATGCAAAGAAATCCAAGCTGTTAGGTAAACAGAGGCCGCAGTGGTAAGATAATCTAAATATAGCCTATAAGGCCAACAAATAGCGGCATGTATTCTATGACTTCCACTATTTCCAAAATAGCGCTTATCTAGTAATAATTCAATGATGTATTGCACAATATTTCATGTGGATTGATATAGATAAGTATTTGTCTCGATTGATTAACAAATCTTGAGCCTCAAAATGTCTGCTTATGGCACAAAGCGGAGAAAAACATGGCACTTAGGGTTTACTTTGAGCGAAGAACGTAGTCTGCAGTTATCCTATCAGCTTGATGGATTCATTACTAAGAATGTGTATTGATGGGCTACCTGACGTATAGTCGCTGCGGCAAGTGGGCGTGACACCGTTTTAAGTGTGCGTACTGAGTGCGCATAAAAAAGCACTGTAATCAGGGCTTTTTTTGCTTGTTTGTTTTGACTGTGTCAGTTACGCCTGGAATGGGTGTTTCTGGGATCAACGTATCAACTACACCTTTCAATGAATCTCGAGCTGTATCCCTAACTGAAGGAGTGAAAAGGGACACTGCACCGACAATCAGGAGCGTAGAAATCGCGGTCGCAAGTAGGCCAGATACCCCGCCACCGAGCCACGACAAAATGCCTTTCCCAAACCGGGTATACCATACTGGCTTTGTAAGATGAGCACTGTACAACGCCGCATCTTCGCCCCACTTTTTCCATTTTTCCTGCAGGTCAATCTGATGCTCATCCGTCATCGTAGCGATTGTCTGATCATACGCGGCTGCGACCCTCTCACTTACACTGCTTACCAGCTGATCTACAGCCCGTTTTGCCTTGTCACGATAGTCCTGAAGCCTTCTTTCTGAATAAGCGATGCTGTCATGGAAACTAGTGAGTTCAACTACTATGTCTGCCTCAGGAAGCAATCTCGCACGGCATTGTATTGCCAGATCATCTTTGTCTGCTTTATACATCGCATATGCGATCAACTGTTCCGGCTCGTCTGAGTCCTGTACGAGCTCAGTAAACACCCATTTCTTTGGTTGAGACATGTTCCTTTTCCACCCAAAATCCCCCACTTAAGAGGCGCGCTGAATCATGTAACTATTAGCCTTTACGCACTTTATTAAAAGCTTCTTTGAAATACCTTTTGGCTTCTGCCTGAGATAGCACGGAACCAGCTAGCGACTTCTGAATGCCTGAAGCGCTTGGGTTATTGAGTGTCTTACGAGCCACCGTACTGATTGCAGCCTCTTTGCCCTTCGATTCGACGGGGCTCATTCTCTGAAGATTGTGCGAAAATCCCACAGCGCTTTTTGATGTGGTGATTTTCTGGCGTGCTACGTCTGCCACCGCTTCACTCGCTATGTTTCGAAGTTGCTCGGCTGTCAGGTTAGGCATGCGACGTGTGGTCATAATTTATACCTCCGTATATGCAAATAAGTGTATATCGACCGACACACGATTGCATCATAAAAGGCCAGCCCAATTTATATTAAATTGCACCTTTCACATGAAAATATCTGGGAGGTGAGTCCAGCCTGTGCAAATGTGATCTGCTCTCAAATTATAATTGCAGCGCGAATTTTTCTAAAATCTGCTCCTGTCACAGGGCTGCTGTTGCAGCCCTGATAACCTTAGACTTCGATCGATTCAGAGATCTCTAACGCATCATCGACTTCAATGCCCAGATAATGGACTGCGCTTTCCAGTTTCTTATGGCCCAACAGAAGTTGGATCACCCGGAGATTCTTGGTTTTCTTGTAGATTAGGTAAGGTTTTGTTCTTCTCATGGAATGTGTGCTGTAAAGCGAATCTTCGAGACCGAGCTTTTCTACCCACCCATGAAATATTCAGTTGTATTGCCGGGTTGATATGTGCCGGTTAGTTCCGACTCGAGACCGAAACAAGAAGTCTTTACTACGCAAATTGCCAAGCTTTATCAATGCAGTAACAGCTTCTCTTGTCTCTTTGGTTATCTCAAATTGCACAGGGCTACCGGTTTTTTGTTGTAAAACCATTGCTCTGCTTGAAACAGTGCTGCCATATGCAATATCGGATACTTTGAGTCT
Organism: Pantoea sp. LS15; assembly: GCF_012241585.1. Classification (NCBI taxonomy): domain Bacteria; kingdom Pseudomonadati; phylum Pseudomonadota; class Gammaproteobacteria; order Enterobacterales; family Erwiniaceae; genus Pantoea; species Pantoea sp. LS15. The sequence continues at coordinate 677,184 of NZ_JAAVXA010000001.1, read as the reverse complement.
GACCAGATCATAGCCTCGTAGCTTACTGTCCAGGGCCATATTGAACAGAGCTAAATCACGCGTTTTACCTTCCAGTTCCAGCCGGATTCGGATACCCCAGATATGAGATATCTGAAGTGGTCTTTTTTGGCCGATGATACGGTCTTTGTTCCACTGTGACGTGTTCATACTCATTATGGGAGATTTGAGTATGGTTGCCCCTTATGAGCGATCTGCGGACGTTATTGCGTGTATCAACACCTGGCTTTTTTTCGCCAGAAACTTCATTTTTTTGCATAATAGTGACAACTATTTTGACACATCAGGGATGACTCATCACTTATGCGTTATGAGTCTACAAGACACCGAATCAGGTATTTACAATGAAAAAGACAGTGCTAGCGATTGTTTTTATGACTTTAGTTCCGTCAGCCTACAGTGCTGAGAAAGCAGATATTATCGCAGGGCCAGAAACTGATAGTTGTTGGCGTAGTAATGCTGATCGAGGAAAAGCATCTGAATGTTTACATGCACTTAGTGATAAAAGTAATAAAAGCATGGACGAGTTAATTAACAAAACAGTCATGCAAATAAAGGAAAATAATACGGGTCCCGTTTACAAAGGTAAGGACCCTCAGCAAACTATTGGTGATGTCTTCAGCAAGTTTTTCCTCGATTCACAAAATTCCTGGAAAGAGTATCGTAAAAACTTCTGTTTAGGTGTTGGGTCGCAAATCGGGGAAGATACCTATGATTACTGGCCTTATATTTATCAATGTCAAATCAATCTTAATAAAAGACATGCTGAAGAGATAAAAATGCTTCATGCTGATGAAGAGTGATCTGAGTAGCCTGCTGACTGAATTTTTGCAGTTTAGCAGGCTAATTGATCTTTTAAACACAGGTATTATAAGTCTGACAAAAGTTTTTTGATTTTTACTGCCTTTTCAAAATGGTCCAGTTTCATTTCCATAATCCACCAGTGCGCAACTTCCATAAGCAGTTCAGGATCATCATTTTTATTAGCAAAAAAAGCATAAAACGAAAGCCCAACATGGCTTCCCTTAGAGGCAATTTTTGAATCACAGATCCTGATGATTTTCTCCTTCATTCCTTGTCGCACGTCATCTCCTTTACTATTTTCATGTTCTGGTAAAAAAGCCGCAAGCAGATGTCTGCTTACGGCTCCAGGAACGGTAACAATGTTTTATGACAATCAGGCCGCTTTCACCGCTCTGATTTTTTTATCATCAACCGCATCGGCTTCTGTTTTATCTGCAACAACGGCGGCATTGAGATCGGGAAGCTTGCTGGTACGCAGAATATGCTGCACGGTCTCTTTCTGCTCGGCGAGATACAGACCAAGATCTTCAGCCTGTGTTTCATCCATCTGCATTCCGCTTTGCAACAGCCAGTCAGTGAACGCGTCTGCCATATCAAGCAGCTTGTCGTGAGCGTCAGCTTCTTTCTTACTGGCAAAAGTCATTTTCTCGACACCTTTTCTTACGACAACAAATTTTGTTTCAACAGCCATTATGCGCACCTCATACTGTATTTATATACAGCATAACAGTTCCGGGTTTAGGTTGCAGCTAAAAATTGCTCACATTTCTAGCGGGCAGGGGGCTCATTCGAAAATCGTGCACTGATCGCATCACGTTCATAACCCTGCGGCTGCGTCAGTATCTGGTATAAATCAGGACGACGACCGTGGATCCAGCGGCGTCCGGTGCTCATGGCAAGCAGGCTTAAATCCAGTTCAGCGCTTACCATCACATTTTCAGCCGCCCAGGTTTCATTCACGATCCTGCCATAGGGGTCGAGGATCATGGCATTCCCTGTGCGCACTTCGTCATCATCTGCACCTACACCGTTGCTGAAGAGAAGAAATAATCCATTGTCATGTGCACGGGCAGGCAGCCAGCGCATGAGCCATTCCCGTCCGCTTGCCCCTTTGAATGCGGCCGTAATTTCCTCCTTGCGCGTTTCCCGCTCCTCCCAGAGCGACAGCGGAATAGGCTTCATTCCGTGAGGACTGCGGGAATCCGTACCGCCTGTTTGATGTGGTGCGAGAAGAATATCGGCACCCAGCAACGCCGTCGCGCGTACATTTTCGACCAGATTATTGTCCCAGCAAATCAGGATGCCGACTTTCACTCCCCATGGCGTATCAAAAACGGTAAAGCTGTCCCCGCTGCTGATGGCCGGATGTTCAAAAGCATGGAGCTTACGGTGCGTATGCATTGAGCCATCTGGCATACAGGCAACATACGCATTGTAGAGGCGGCCATCGTCGGCTCGTTCAATAAGACCAGCACCAATAAGCATTTGATGTTTGATTGCCAGAGAGCGAATTAACGTCAGGGAAGGACTTTCAGCAATTGGCTCTGCCAGAGAAGACACCTCCGCTGAGGTGAGTTTGGGGACATGCCAGTAGCCGGTGATACACATTTCAGGGAAGGTGAGAATTTTCACCTGCTCAAGCGCCGCCTGTTCAATAAATTTCTCCATTATCAGCAGGTTGTATTTTTTATTATTTGCCTGATGCTGAAACTGTACTGTTGCCGCCTTTAAGGATTGATGTTCGTTCATGATGTATCTCCAGTTGTCATCGAAACTGAATTACATAACGCTTTCCGATAACTGTATAATCAAATCATTTCTGATTTTAATAACTATCTGGAATGAAAAATTGAACATCCGGTTGCTTAAAGCCTTTGTGGTACTGGCTGAAAAAGGGAACTATGCCGATGCGGCGCGGGCGCTGTTTATCTCGCAACCGGCATTGACCAAACAGATTAATCTCCTCGAATCTCAGGTGAATATCTCGCTTTTTTCACGAGGACGTCACGGCGCAGTACTGACGGCCGGCGGCAGGCGTTTGCTGCCAGAGGCCGAAAAAGTGGTCAGGCAAACCCAACTGTTTATGCAACATGCTGAGCAGATATCGAAAGGCGTTGAGGGGCATATTTCCGTAGGGTTCGGACTCTCAAGCTTTTATCTGGCACCACGCTGTATCGCGGACTTTCGTCGCGACTACCCGGGAGTCGAGATGTCCTTGACGGATCTGCCTTCCTTCCAGCAGTACGAGCAATTGCAAAATGATGAGCTGCAGGTCGGTTTTGTCAGGGTTCCGCCCCCCGTGGCGCTTGAATACCTGCCGTTATTTACCGATCAACTGGTGCTGGTTGTGCCCGCAACATCGCCGACAATGTCTGTGGCTGAGTGGCTCACGAAACGCCCTCTGCTGCGGTTATATGATGAGCGAGGACGGGGTTTAAATGCGCAGATTGACCGTTTTTTGCACGACAACGGTCATTTCATCTCGTCGACGCAACTGACTGACGATATACAAACTATTGTCGCGATGGTGATTGCGGGGATCGGTGTGGCCATTCTGCCCACCAGCGTGACCCATATCGCGCCGCCAGAACTGGTGATTATTCCGCTAACGGGGGAGTCAATAAGCTGGAAGGTGGGCATCGCCTGGGACGCAAGCAAAGAGGATGGCATCCGTGACAATTTCATTGCTAGCGTAGCTGCTGCGTTTCCGGGCCACCCAAACTCCGCCGCCATGCCCCAGGCACCTGACCATACTGACGCTTAAAGCTACGGTTAAAGGATTGCTGAGAGTCAAAGCCCAGCGCGATCGCCACGTTCAAAATCGGTTCATCACTCTGAGCCAGCCGTTCGACCGATTTTTGCAGCTTTTGCGCGCGAATATACTCAGCGAGAGGGGAGCCAGTATGCTCTTTGAAGAGCCGCTGGAGGTGCCATTTTGAGTAACCGGATCGCCTTGCGACGGACTCAATGTCCAGGCGGCTATCAAGGTTGTTGTCGATCCAGTCGAGTAGATCATGCATAAATGCGCCAGTGTTCATCTGGTTACCCTCATACAGCTCGTCTAAAAGTATCTTTGTCTGTTGCATTTAAAGGTTGGCTGGTTTTTACGTTAATTGCAAGTTTTATTGTTGCATTTAATTCCTTGAGCGAAACGGCTCTTTCCCCTTTGACTCAAATAGCACATAAAGTGCAACAATTATTCTTGCACTTAGTTAAGCGCCTTCCTACAATCGCCGCGAATAGTGTATTCATTACTGTTACAGTTTTGTGGCGATGAACGACACAAATGGCCTTAAGCCAGCTACCGGACAAAGGAAGTGGCGCGGCATCTCCCGCGGCGTCTTGTCCGGCGGCTACAATTATCGGAATAAAAATAATGAGCCTGCAAAAAACCTGGGGTAACTTTCATCTGAGCGCGCTGGGGGTCATGTTGCTCTCCGTGCTGCTCGTCGGATGCGATAACAGTGTCGCGCAAAACGCTGCGCCACCTGCGCCCGCCGTCAGCGCTGCTGACGTGGTTGTGAAATCCATTAGCCAGTGGGATAGCTTTAACGGTCGGATTGAGGCGGTGGAGAGCGTTCAGTTACGTCCGCGCGTCTCCGGTTACATTGATAAAGTGAATTACACCGATGGCCAGGAGGTGAAAAAGGGCGAGGTGTTGTTCACCATTGATGACCGAACCTATCGTGCAGCGCTGGAACAGGCGCAGGCGAACCTGGCGAGAGCCAAAACGCAGGCCAGCCTGGCACAAAGCGAGGCTAACCGTACCGATAAGCTGGTCAATACTAACGTAGTCTCCCGTGAAGAATGGGAGCAGCGTCGTTCGGCTGCCACCCAGGCACAGGCCGACATTCGTGCCGCGCAGGCGGCGGTTGACGCCGCACAACTTAACCTGGATTTCACCAAAGTCACCGCGCCTATTGATGGCCGCGCCAGCCGGGCGCTGATCACCAGCGGCAATCTGGTGACGGCGGGCGACACCGCCAGCGTCCTCACCACGCTGGTCTCGCAGAAAACGGTTTACGTTTACTTTGACGTGGATGAGTCGACCTATCTTCACTACCAAAATCTGGCCCGCAGCGGGCAGGGGGCGTCCAGCAATCACATGGCGCTTCCGGTGGAAATTGGTCTGACGGGCGAGGAGGGCTATCCCCATCAGGGCAAAGTGGACTTCCTGGATAATCAGTTAACGCCGAGTACCGGCACCATCCGTATGCGTGCGCTTTTGGATAACGCGCAGCGTCAGTTCACGCCAGGGCTCTTTGCCCGCGTACGTCTGCCGGGCAGTGCGGAATTCAAAGCCACGCTGATCGACGACAAAGCGGTGCTGACCGATCAGGATCGCAAATACGTGTATATCGTGGATAAAGAGGGGAAAGCACAGCGTCGCGACATCACGCCGGGACGTCTGGCAGACGGTTTACGCATCGTGCGGCAGGGACTGAACCCTGGCGATAAAGTCATCGTCGAGGGGTTACAAAAAGTGTTCATGCCGGGGATGCCGGTTAACGCGAAAACCGTTGCCATGACCGCCAGCGCCGCCTTTAACTGATCCCTTACCTGAGAATCCGACCCATGGACTTTTCCCGTTTTTTCATCGACAGGCCCATTTTTGCCGCCGTCCTGTCGATTCTGATTTTTATCACAGGATTGATCGCCATCCCGCTGCTGCCGGTGAGCGAATATCCTGACGTCGTGCCGCCAAGCGTGCAGGTACGCGCGGAGTACCCGGGCGCCAACCCGAAAGTGATTGCCGAAACTGTGGCGACGCCGCTGGAAGAGGCAATCAACGGCGTTGAAAACATGATGTACATGAAATCCATTGCGGGCTCGGACGGCGTACTGGTGACCACCGTCACCTTCCGTCCGGGAACCGACCCGGATCAGGCGCAGGTTCAGGTGCAAAACCGTGTCGCGCAGGCCGAAGCGCGCCTGCCGGAAGACGTGCGGCGTTTGGGGATTACTACCCAGAAACAGTCGCCAACGCTCACGCTGGTGGTGCATCTGTTTTCGCCCAACGGGAAATACGACTCCCTGTATATGCGTAACTACGCCACGCTGAAGGTGAAGGACGAGCTGGCGCGTCTGCCTGGCGTCGGCCAGATTCAGATTTTCGGCTCAGGTGAATACGCGATGCGTGTCTGGCTGGATCCGAACAAAGTGGCGGCCCGCGGGTTGACCGCTTCGGATGTGGTCACGGCGATGCAGGAGCAGAACGTCCAGGTGTCCGCCGGGCAACTGGGCGCCGAACCGCTGCCGAAAGAGAGTGATTTCCTGATCTCCATTAACGCCCAGGGGCGTCTGCATACCGAAGAAGAGTTTGGCAACATTGTCCTGAAAACGACGCAGGACGGTACGGTTGTCCGCCTTCGCGACGTGGCGCGTATCGAAATGGGTTCCGGTAGCTATGCGCTGCGTTCCCAGCTTAACAATAAAGACGCGGTCGGGATTGGTATCTTCCAGTCTCCGGGGGCGAATGCTATTGATTTGTCTAACGCGGTGCGCGCCAAAATGGAGGAACTGTCCACCCGTTTTCCGGAAGATATGAAGTGGGCGGCACCTTACGATCCGACCGTGTTTGTGCGCGATTCGATCCGTGCGGTTGTGCAAACGCTGCTGGAAGCGGTGGTGCTGGTGGTGCTGGTGGTGATTCTGTTCCTGCAAACCTGGCGTGCGTCGATCATTCCGTTGATCGCGGTGCCGGTCTCTGTCGTGGGGACGTTCAGCATTCTCTATCTGCTGGGCTTTTCACTTAACACCCTGAGTCTGTTCGGGCTGGTACTGGCTATCGGTATCGTGGTGGACGACGCCATCGTGGTGGTGGAAAACGTCGAGCGAAATATCGAAGAGGGGCTTGCTCCGCTTGCGGCGGCGCATCAGGCGATGCGTGAGGTTTCGGGGCCGATTATCGCGATTGCACTGGTGTTGTGTGCGGTGTTTGTGCCGATGGCGTTCCTCTCTGGTGTCACCGGGCAGTTCTATAAGCAGTTTGCGGTGACGATCGCGATTTCGACGGTGATTTCCGCCATCAACTCGTTGACGCTTTCTCCGGCACTGGCTGCACTGCTGTTAAAGCCACACGGCGCACCGAAAGACATTCCTACCAGACTGATTGACCGTCTGTTCGGCTGGATTTTCCGTCCGTTTAACCGCTTTTTCCACCGCAGCTCGAATGGCTATCAGGGGCTGGTGGGCAAAACGCTCGGACGACGCGGCGCGGTATTTGCGGTGTATCTGCTGCTGCTCTGTGCGGCGGGCGTGATGTTCAAAGCAGTGCCCGGCGGGTTTATTCCGACGCAGGATAAGCTGTATTTGATTGGCGGCGTGAAAATGCCGGAAGGTTCTTCGCTGGCGCGTACCGATGCGGTGATCCGCAAAATCAGCGAAATCGGGATGAAGACCGAAGGTGTGGATTACGCAGTGGCTTTTCCGGGGCTAAATGCGCTGCAGTTCACTAATACGCCGAATACCGGGACGGTCTTCTTTGGTCTGAAGCCGTTCGACCAGCGCAAACACACTGCTGCGGAAATTAACGCGGAGATCAACGCGAAAATCGCGCAAATTCAGGAGGGTTTTGGCTTCTCCATCCTGCCACCGCCGATTTTAGGTCTGGGTCAGGGGTCGGGCTATTCGCTGTACATCCAGGATCGCGGTGGTCTGGGCTATGGCGCGCTGCAAAACGCGGTGAACACTATGTCCGGTGCGATTATGCAAACGCCGGGGATGCATTTCCCGATCTCAACGTACCAGGCTAACGTACCTCAACTGGATGTTCAGGTTGATCGTGATAAGGCGAAAGCGCAGGGCGTATTGCTGACCGATCTTTTCGGTACGCTGCAAACCTATCTGGGCTCGTCGTACGTGAATGACTTCAACCAGTTTGGGCGCACCTGGCGCGTGATGGCGCAGGCAGACGGGCAGTTCCGTGACAGCGTGGAAGATATCGCTAATTTACGCACCCGTAATAACCAGGGTGAAATGGTACCGATTGGCAGTATGGTGAAAATCACGACCACCTATGGGCCTGACCCGGTGATTCGCTACAATGGTTATCCGGCGGCGGACCTGATTGGTGATGCCGACCCTCGCGTGCTCTCGTCTTCCCAGGCGATGACGCAACTGGAGGGGATGTCTAAGCAGATCCTGCCGAACGGGATGAACATTGAATGGACCGATCTGAGCTTCCAGCAGGCCACGCAGGGTAACACGGCGCTGATCGTCTTCCCGGTCGCGGTGTTGCTGGCGTTCCTGGTGCTGGCGGCGCTGTATGAAAGCTGGACGCTGCCACTGGCGGTGATCCTTATCGTGCCGATGACGATGCTCTCCGCGCTATTTGGCGTCTGGCTGACCGGGGGTGACAACAACGTCTTCGTACAGGTAGGGCTGGTGGTTCTGATGGGGCTGGCCTGTAAAAACGCGATTCTTATCGTGGAATTTGCCCGCGAGCTGGAAATTCAGGGCAAAGGCATTATGGAAGCCGCGCTGGAGGCCTGCCGCCTGCGTTTACGCCCGATTGTGATGACCTCCATCGCCTTTATTGCCGGGACAATTCCGCTGATACTCGGTCACGGTGCGGGTGCGGAAGTGCGCGGCGTCACCGGGATCACCGTCTTCTCCGGGATGCTGGGCGTGACGCTGTTTGGTCTGTTCCTGACACCGGTGTTCTATGTGACGCTGCGTAAATTCGTGACGCGCGGCAAAGTGGAAAGGGAAGTGCTGCCTGCGTAGGGACGTTGCAGATAATAAAAAACCGCCTTTATAGTGAAGGCGGTTTTTTTTCGCAACAGGAAAAGCGTTAAGACGTTTTTTGGTACTGGGCAATAATATCAGGGAGCGGATCCCATCTGCTGCCATCGGCATTTTTCACCGCGTCCAGGGCGCTTGCCACGGTATGGCGGGCTAATACCTCTAACGAAGCCTGCTCCGCTTCTTCGGAAATCGACTTGAAATACCAGCACGCGTTAGCACTGACTACGCAGCGAGCGGGTACATCAGGGCGCGACGCCCACAGCTTTTTATCTTCGATGACAGAAAGATAGATATCGCGAAGGGTGATCTTTTCTGGCGGACGACCAAGATGAATAGAGCCGTTGCGACCAAGCGTTGAGACGATAATGCCATCACGCTTGAGCGGAACCATCAATTTGCGGATAAAGCTCGGATTCGCTTCCAGGCCGAAGGCCAGGATCGCACTCGTCGAACGTTCACCCAATTGCTCCGCCATCGCTACGCTGAGAACCATCTGCAAAGCTGTCGGGAAGCGGTAATCTAACATTTCTCAATCCTGGGTTGCGGTGAATCTTGTTCTTTTTTGCACTGCAGAGGTGAATAAGCAATAAATAACAATATAACAAATACGGTAATTTTTTTGAAGCAATCTGCGGCATTCGTGATCGAGCATCATATTTTTTTCACCGAACGCGCGATGCGGGAAGTCTATCGTCACAAAAAGCCGTTGAGCATCATCTTTCAATGAGTCGTCTTTGTGCTCTGGCGCTAATGATTCAATTGTGATGATTTCTTTCAGACAATGATATGGTTAAGTCTCCCTCCATCAGTTGAACAGGTGTGAACGTGAGCATTTCGGTGAAACATGAATGGCATATGAATGATTTTCTGATTAGCACAGACAATGAAAAGCTGAACCTACAGGCTGTGCATCAGTATTTGACGAGATCCACATGGGCCAAAGGTATTGATCTGGAAACCGTTACTGCTTCAGCAGCAAATAGCCTTAACTTTGGCATTTATCACAATGAATCTCAGATAGGATTTGCACGTCTGATAACGGATTATGCGACTTTCGCGTACCTTTGTGATGTATATGTACTTGAAGAATATCAGGGTTACGGGTTGGGAAGATGGCTTATGGAGTGTATTCATAGTCACCCGATATTTGAAAAGCTTCGCAGGATCTTGTTATTTACAACCACTGCGCCCTGGCTTTATGAAAAGTTTGGCTATGAACCAGTGAATCAGAAAAACTACGCCTGGGCCATTACCCGACCTGATATCTATACCTACAGATAAAAGCCAGGATAGTGTTGGAGAAAACTGGTGCGATTGAAGGCGGGAACCAAACCCTGAGCGTCTCGCAACACTTAATCAGAGAGAAAATCATGAGAAAAATCGTTTCGTTTGTTCATGTGTCGCTGGATGGTTTTGTCGCATCTAACGCTGAGGGGCAGGCGAGTCTGGACTGGATTAGCATAAGCCCCGATTTGTTTGAATATGTGGAGAAGCGGATCCAGCAGACCGACACCGCCTTATATGGGCGCACCACCTACCAGATGATGGAGTCGTACTGGCCCACTGCTGCCGATAAGCCTGACGCCAGCCCGCATGACCTTGCGCATTCGCGTTGGTATAAATCTGCCCACAAAGTGGTGTTGTCGAAAACCCTGTTGGAAAAAGATCACCCTGATACGCAAATTATCAGTAGCAACTTAAGCGACGAAATCAGCAAGCTCAAGCAAAACGCGGGCAGCGAAATCTTATTGTTTGGTAGCCCCTCTGCGACTCACGCGCTAATGGCGGAAAACCTCATCGATGAGTATTGGCTATTTGTTAATCCGATTCTATTGGGGCAAGGCATACCGTTGTTCAAAAATATACAAGACAGAACCTCACTCATGCTGGTGAAGAGTCATATTTTCCCGTCGGGGGTAGTGTGCCTGCAATACGAGGTGAAACGAAATCGATAAAGTAAGTTCCGCAAACACCTACTAAGTAGGTGTTTTGTCGGAATATTATGACTTACACTTTGCCAGGCAGAATATTCAGCATGCGACGCAATGGTTCTGCTGCTCCCCACAATAGCTGATCGCCTACCGTCAGGACTGAGTAGATAGGTTCATTATTAAAATCTTTCATCTGGCATTAGCGATATTCTCATCTCTTCCACAACGAAAAAAACATCACCAAGTTGCCGTCGGAAGGATGTAATAGTACATATCTCGCAGCCATAATGGCTTTTTTACGTTCGCTTCGGGTAGATATATTCCGCTAATCCCTTTGACAGAACATCGAAAACTAATTTGCAGCACCGACTATTACGCAGGTCTTCGTGCATGACGAGCCATTTTAGCTCTGCCTGTGCTTATGCTGTCAATCTGAAATCAGCAAAGAGGCAAATACGATGGAAACCAGAGGGAAGGTCTTAATACTTGGCGCTACAGGCGGTATTGGTGGTGAAACTGCTCGCCAGCTCATTCGGGATAAATGGGAGGTACGTGCATTAAAACGGGGAACCCATGGAAGCGAACCTAATGGTGAAATCCAGTGGATTGCGGGCGATGCTCTCGACAGAGAACACGTCGCCTCTGCGGCGAAAGACTGCTCTGTGATCGTTCACGCCGTCAACCCACCCGGCTACCGAAACTGGCATCATCTTGTGTTGCCTATGCTGCGCAACACAATCAATGCAGCAGAACGAAATGGATCCTTGATAGTGCTTCCAGGTACCGTTTACAACTATGGCCCTGATGCCTTCCCGCTGTTACGAGAAGATGCTCAGCAGAGACCAGTCACAAGGAAAGGCGCGATCAGGGTACAAATGGAGAAAGAACTTGAGGCCTATTCACAGCGTGGCGGACGGGTTCTGGTCGTCCGCGCGGGGGATTTTTTCGGTCCACACGCTGGTAATAGCTGGTTTTCTCAAGGTTTGATCAAACCCGGCACGTTGCCAAAGGTAATTTCTAATCCAGGTACGCCTGAAACGGGTCATCAGTGGGCCTATTTACCTGATATCGCAAAAACTATTGCTGCATTGCTGGCGCGACGTGAAGAACTTGAGCCATTTGCGCGATTCCATATGCAAGGACATTGGGATCCCGACGGCAGCCAAATGGTCAGGGCTATACAACGTATCACCGCACACTATGGCGGTGTGGCCAAAATACACTCATTTCCGTGGTGGTTTATGTACCTGGCAGCACCTTTCAACGCAACCTTGCGCGAACTTCTGGAAATGCGGTATCTGTGGCGTCAATCAGTCCGCCTGGACAATACCAAACTCGCGACTTTTTTAGGTGCCGAGCCGCATACTCCTCTTGATGAGGCTGTTCGTATGACATTACAGGGACTGGGTTGCCTCACAGCACGAAGCGGACGATCTAACTGAGCCAAAGGTCTGCTTTGAGCGAAAAGCGGACATTCAGCAGCTCTTCCCTGAGGCTATAGACTCTTGTCATTTACTCTAAAAGTAGGCTGATAAAAATCACCGTTTTTTTCAATCTTGTATCTTAACGACAACTTTACCCTTCGCATGTCCTCCAGCAAGATAGGCAAGAGCATCCTTGATTGCGGCAAACGGGAAAACTTTGTCGATTACCGGGACGATATGTTCCGCTTCTATGAGCTTACTTATCTGTGTAAGTTGAGCGCCATCTGGCCTTACAAAGAGAAATGAATAGCTTAGGCTCCTCTTCTTTGCAAGACGTATGATTTTGCGGCTCATCAGGCCAAATAGAAAACGAAGAAAGAGGTTTAATTGTCGATCCCGAGCAAAAGCAGCATCTAACGGCCCGATGAGAGAAATAATCTTCCCGCCTGGCTTAAGAATTCGAGTGGACTTTTCTATCGTATCTCCTCTCACAGTGCCCAAAACAATATCATAGCCACTCAGCACATTTTCAAACTCCTGCTTTTTGTAATCAACCACTTCATCTGCACCAAGACGACTCACCCATTCGACATTGACTGAACTTGTTGTCGTTCCCACTTTTGCGCCAAGGTGCTTCGCCAACTGGATGGCAAAACTCCCAATTCCTCCTGAACCAGCCGGGATGAAAACCTTCTGTCCAGACTGCAAACAGGCTCTTTCTGTGAGCGCCTGCCAGGCGGTGAGGCTTACCATTGGGAGTGAAGCTGCCTGCACAAAATCGATATTTGCAGGTTTAATGGCCGCGAGACTTTCAGGAACAACGGCAAATTCGGCAAGAGAGCCTGTACCTCTATCGAAAATACTCGCGAAGATTTCGTCGCCTGGCTTGAAACGCGTCACCCGGCTTCCTGTTGCAATCACAATCCCGGAGAGGTCGCTACCCAGTGTTGCGGGCAGCTTAAAATGCAAAACCGGTTTGAAAATTCCGGTGGGGATCATGTTGTCAATGGGATTGAGGCCTACAGCGTAAACCTTAACCAGAATTTCGTCAGGACCGATGGAAGGATAATCTATGTTATCAAGTCCCAACTCAGGAGATTTACCATAGCGTTTAAACGTAAACGCTTTCATTGTCTTCGTATTCATTTGTTGTTTATCCTGTCGATTTTCCGGATGCCAATATTGCTGAGTAAAAAAGCGGTTCCCAGTAGCAGCTCGATAAATACTGCAAAAAGAATTTGCCCGTTAACATGTCCTTTGTACCATTCGAACAGGCCAGACACGGCTAACATGAAAGATATCGTGCTAATGCCGGTGGCCAGAGCATATCGGGTTGGAGAAGGCTCAGCATTCCTCGCTAAAACACACATTGCTCCTGTTCCAGCGAAGAATGCAGCAGAACGTCGGCCGAGCACATCGGTACCTGGTGTGCTTTCAATCCCCCACAAGGCGAGGAGCTGTTCCGGGAAAATCATCCATACCGTAGCGAGGATGAAAAACAACACTGATGCCAGGATAGCCAGTCGCGAAAATTTCATTTTTATTCTCTCGCATCAAGCTGAAGACTATTTCTCACTACCTTATCCAGGATTTTTGAGGGCGCGAATTTGAGAAGAAAATTCAGTTTAGCCGCCAGCGTTCCCGCGGTATAACGCACTTTTGGTCGTAAATCCTCAGCAGCTTTAACCACTACGTCCGCCACAACTTCCGGACTTTCCGCTTCGGCCATTGCTTTGCTCACCACTTTCGTCAGCTTAGCCCGGATAAGGTCATACTCTTCAAGCCTGGCATCCGGTTCGATATTATTGGCTTCAAACTCGGTCTTTATGTAAGCAGGTTCAATGACAGAAACCCGGATACCCTGCGTGCGCAGCTCGTGATCAAGTGCTCCTGTGTATCCTTCGACTGCATGCTTACTGGCAGCATAAAGAGCCACATACGGCAACGGAACGATACCGAGTATCGAACCAATGTTAATGATACGCCCGCTGCCCCGACGGCGCATATGAGGGACAACAGCACGTGTTAACCTAACGATGCCCAGAAAATTGGTGTCGAAAATAAGCCTGGCCTGATCGAGAGAGCTTTCCTCTGCAGCTGCCGGAGCGACCCCGAAACCCGCATTATTTACAAGAAGATCGATCCGCCCCTCCAGGCGCAGCAACTCATCAATGGCTGCCTCAACAGAGGCGTCGTCCGTCACATCCAGCGTCAATAACGGAAAAGGATGTGTTCCCGCCAGCGCGCCACGCCGACTTGTGCCGTATACCGTAAAACCCGCAGCTAAAAGTTTAGTCGCTGACGCTTTGCCGATACCTGACGAAGCGCCTGTAACCAGCGCTACACGTTTTGTTGTCATACTGAACGAGACCTTTATGATTTGTTTGAGGTTTCTCATAGGGAATGAGAAAACCTGCTATCAGGGCGTTATGTTTTATTTGCCCGTCTGCAAAACACCTAAAAGATTGTTCTGCAGAGGGCAACTCTTTACTTAACGTGTTTTATATCGCTCTGCGGCTTCATCTTGTTTGATGTCTGAAAGCAGAGCCTGACGGGAAGCATCGAGGGTCTCCCAGTGTGCAGCATTCTGTAAAGGCGGGATGGTGACGAGTTCGCGACGATCAAAACCCACCAGGGCTGCATCGACTAACTCACCTACTTCCATCATTTTGGCAAAGTTACTGATGTCGATACCCGCACGATCCCAAATTTCCGTGTACGTCCCGGCAGGCAGTACCGCCTGGATATAAATACCCTTAGATGACAGCTCCAGACTCATTCCCTGAGACAGGAAAAGCACAAAGGCTTTGGTTGCACCGTAAACCGTCATTGCAAATTCCGGAGCGAGCCCAACGATGGAACTGATATTGACGATAGAACCTTCACCCGCTTTTACAAAGCGTGGTGCTACTGCATTTGCCAGTCTCGTCAGTGCCGTGACATTAAGCGCGATTAGGCGTTCTATCGATTCAGGCGTCTGCTCTGTAAAACTCCCGTACTGCGCGATACCTGCGTTATTGATAAGAATACCGATCTGCTCGTCTTCACGCAGACGCGCTTCGATAGTCGCTAAATCGACCGCTTGCGTGAGGTCGGCTGGAAGAACATCGACAGAAATGCCATTTTCCCGTCGCAGACGATCGGCCAGTATCTCTAACTTTGCTGTGTCGCGGGCGACCAGTACCAGGTCATGTCCCCGACGGGCAAATCGTTCAGCGTAAACAGCACCAATACCTGTGGATGCACCCGTAATGAGAACTGAAGCGTTAGTCATAAGTTGCTCTTCTTTATTAATGTGTAAACTGATTCCGCAATGTGCGATTCAGGTCGAACCGTGATATTCACAGATCTACTTGCTGGTTCCGGTAAGCGACGGATAATCGGTGTACCCTTGTGCACCACCGCCATAAAGCGTTTCAGGATTAAGTGAGGCCAGCGGCGCACCCGTCTTCAGTCTTTCAACCAAATCCGGGTTGGAGATGAACGGACGACCGAAGGCAAACAGATCGGCTTTGCCTTGCTCAAGCTGAGTGGTCGCCAGCGCCAGGTCATAGCCATTGTTACCGATCCAGGTGTTGTTAAAGCGTCGACGTAGTGAGTCGTAGTCGAACGGTGATACATCGCGCGGGCCGCCCGTAGCGCCTTCAACCACGTGGAGATACACGATGCCTAATGCATTGAGTTGCTCAGCGAGGTAGTCATATTGAGGTTGCGGATCACTGCAAGAAATTGCATTAGCAGGAGATACCGGCGAAATGCGCACGCCGGTGCGTTCAGCGCCAATCTCATCTTTTACGGCAGCAGTGACTTCTAACAGCAGGCGAGCACGATTCTCGACAGAGCCGCCGTATTCATCTGTACGCTGATTAGCACCATCTTTAAGGAACTGTTCCAGCAGATAACCATTCGCACCATGGATTTCGACTCCGTCAAACCCGGCGGCAATGGCATTTGCAGCTGCCTTTCTGAAATCATCGATGATCCCCTTTATTTCCTCCACTTCCAGCGCACGTGGTTCAGAAACATCAGCAAAACCGTTGTTCACAAAGGTCTTCGTCTCAGCGCGGATAGCGGACGGTGCGACTGGTGCAGCGCCACCAGGCTGTAAATCGACATGCGAAATTCGCCCTACGTGCCAGAGCTGTACAAATATACGCCCACCTTTGGCATGGACTGCGTCAGTCACTTTGCGCCAACCCTCTATTTGAGCTTGCGTATAGATCCCCGGTGTATCCTGATATCCCTGCGCTTGTGGCGAAATCTGCGTGGCTTCGGTAATCAATAATCCTGCTGAAGCTCGCTGGGCGTAGTAAGTCGCTGCCAGTTCGCCCGGTACCAGCCCGGCACCAGCCCGGTTACGCGTCAGGGGGGCCATCACGATGTGGTTGGCAAGTGTTATGGGGCCAAGATCATAAGGTTGAAATAATGCCTGGTTCGTCATGTTTATCCGCCTGCAAATGATTGGTTGAGGTACTGATTTAATGATGATGATCATAATCTAAAAAGTCAACCGGTTTGATTATGATCATCATCAATGTATAATCAGGCTCTATTTGAAGAGGGTAGAAACGTGAAAGTGTCAAAAGAGCAGGTTCGCGAGAACAGGATGCGAGTTGTTGAAACGGCCTCAGAACTTTTTCGTGAGCGTGGTTACGATGGTATCGGGATATCGGAACTGATGTCTGAGGCAGGGTTAACTCACGGTGGCTTTTACAAGCATTTTGGTTCCAAGGCAGATTTACTGTCTGAGGCCATGAGCTGCGGCTTTATGCGATCCGCAGAAAAAACGGAGGGTGTTAATCGGGAAAAATTTATTGAATATTATCTCTCCCGACAACATCGTGATGACATGGGAAAAGGCTGCGTGATGTCGGCTCTGGGTACTGATGCAGCCCGTCAATCTGAATCAATCAAAGAGACGTTTGCGGCCGGAATTGAGCGGCAACTGGAAGTTTTAGGAACCGAAAATGGCACGCGCGCTGACTTAATAAATACCATCGCGCATCTTGTTGGCGCCCTGGTGTTGTCTCGTGCCTGTCCAGATAATTCCGCTCTTGCTAACGAAATTCTGGATGTTTGTCGCGCGCGTCTTATCAGTCATGACTCTTGTAAGGGATGAATTTTCTGGTAAAAGAATTTTGCTGTGCGGTGCATTTAAATAAGTTGCGAATGTCCGCTTCTGGCACAGAGCAGACATCTTTGTCTGTACCCAGGCCATTGTTCATTCATAGCACTTTGACGACATCATCCAACCAGTCTGGAAGATGTTCTCTATACCAGTTGAGATACAAGGGAAATGCTGCTTTTTGCCGTTCATTGAGCAGCACAATGACTTCGGTGACAATCCATGCTTTGGCAATGGCAATTTCTCTCGCTAACGTATTAGCATCGTAATGGAAAGAGAACTGGCAATAGCGTTTAGAAATATCAATAAACGCTCGCTTCGTTCCCAGGCCTTTTATCAGAGGCGCAAGGTCGATAGCGGCACTTCCTTTTCCAAATCTTTCCCAGTCGAAAAGAACTAAATCACCGTTTTCTCTTCTTCCCCAATTGCCGGCATTGCTATCACCTGATACCAGGTTTTGATTACCAAACAAAACATCACTACATTTCTGAAAAAGCCGTAGATGCTTTGCAGTTTTATCAGGTAATGCCAGGAGCATGAGGGCTTTTTCGAGCGCGCGTTCTGACCATAAATGAGTGTGGTAGCGCCAGTCAGAATTCGCAGGGAAACAGTGCAAGCGTCCCAGCATAATGAGGGCGTCATCATCTGCGACATCGTTCTGTTCAACCTTGTGAGGAATATATTCCATTCTTAACATACGCATGGAAGCATCAGCAGAAAAGAGCTTTGGGGTCGCAATTCCTGCCTGATTAAGCTCCGTTGCAACGTCTTGATAGAAACGGTACTCCACCTCGCCAACTGGATATTTCTCAATAACGGTATGACCGCAGTCACTTACATTGAGTGCCACGTGCGCAGTGCCCATTTTTGATAAATCCGTGGCAGACATACACTATCTCTTAAGAATGAGTGGGTTGCACTGGTTTTGAGTCTACTGCAGTTTGGGCGTATTACGCGAACTGCAGCCAACCCTTCAACCATAAGCAAGCCATAGCCCTTAGCGGTAGAGCGTTTTTTCCGCGACTGGAATAATCAATCTTGATTGCCAGTCCGCAAGCGTCAACTGTGCGAGCTTGCCCAGCGCGATATAAAACGGATGCCCGGCGTTGTCGACAAACACCGACAGGAAGCGGGTACTCCACGGCAACAGATGCCATGCCAGAAGCTGATCGCACTGCGCCTCACGGCCATTCTCGGCCAGCCACACCGCCAGTAGCAGCACGGTACCGAAATGATCTTCCGGTTCGTTCTGCTGCATCTCAAAAGCGATATTGTTTTCCCGCATCCACTGGCGCAGTGCGAGGGTTGAGTCGCCAAACAGGACGGATTCACGATCCAGCCAGACGGAACCCCACGGCGGAGCGGGCAGGGCGTAAGGGCCAATAAATAATCGTTGCCAGGCATCCGTCAGTGACTCATCGGCAGACGCGGTGAAGCTTTTAGCAACAGGTTGCAGAGTGTCCGGTGGCAGGGGCCAGTCCTGAACCCATTCAGCAGCGCAAAGGGCTTGTACCAACGGTGCAGCCTGCTCGCTGTCAGGAGAAAAATAAAACAGCGCGCCCAGTACCCGGGCGCTAAACGCTAACGATTCACGATGCGATATGTCTTTCATTAAACCTTCCTTGCTCGCACGGGTGTTTACCCGCGCGACTGTGTTAACCGGTAATACAAAACATAGAATAAACCACGGTCACTCACTTTACTGACTACACCTTCTCGATCTGCACCAGATTGGTATGCTGAGGATTGCCTTTTGCCAGTGGTGACGGGCGGTGAGTTGTCAGTGTGTTGATACATGAGCCGTGGTCGATACGGTCGCCGTTCATATTGGCGTCGTGCCAGGCTCCCTGGCCCATGGCACTTACGCCGGGCATGATGCGTGGTGTGACTTTCGCTTCAATTCTCACCTCACCGCGATCGTTAAAGACGCGCACTGTATCGCCATTTTTAATGCCACGTTTTTCAGCATCAACAGGATTAATCCAGACCTCCTGACGGCAAGCCGCTTTCAGCACGTCGACGTTGCCATAGCTCGAATGGGTACGGGCTTTGAAATGGAAACCGAACAGCTGCAGCGGGAACTGGGTGCGTTCGGGAGCATCCCAGCCGTCAAACGTCGAAGCGTAAACCGGAAGAGGGCTGATGGTTTCATCTTTGGCCAGCTCCCAGGTTGCCGCAATCTCCGCAAGTTTACTGGAGTAGATCTCAATCTTACCCGAAGGGGTTTTCAGCGGGTTAGCCTCCGGGTTATCGCGGAATTTTTTATAAGCCACAAAGTGCCCGTTGGGATCTTTGCGCTTATAAATACCCATTTGTTTCAGTTCGTCATACGACGGCAGTTGCGGATCTTTTTCGAGCATTTTGGCATACAGATACTGCAGCCACTGTTCCTGGGTACGGCCTTCGGTGAATTTCTGGTGAATATCAGGCCCAAGACGTTTCGCCACTTCGCTCATGATCCAGTAGATAGGCTTGCGTTCAAACTTCGGTGCGGTCACGGGCTGAAGGAAAATCAGGTAACCCATGTTCCCGGCGTAATCATTGGGAATGATGTCTTCCTGCTCGACGGTCATGAGATCCGGCAGCAGGATATCGGCGTATTTCGCCGACGACGTCATAAAGTTGTCGATCACCACGATGGTTTCGCACCTGGTTTCGTCCTGCAGGATGTCGTGGGTTTTGTTGATATCCGAGTGCTGGTTGATGATAGTGTTGCCCGCATAGTTCCAGATAAATTTGATGGGCACATCAAGTTTATCTTTACCGCGAACGCCGTCGCGCAGGGCGGTCATTTCCGGCCCACGGGCGATGGCATCCGTCCAGCTAAAGCAGGAGATTTGCGTTTTTACCGGGTTATCCGGCAACGGCATACGTTCGATGGTGATGGTATACGTCGACTCACGCGCGCCGCTGTTACCGCCGTTGATCCCCACGTTTCCGGTTAAAATCGGTAACATGGCGATGGCGCGGGCTGTCAGCTCGCCGTTAGCCTGACGTTGTGGCCCCCAGCCCTGACAGATACAGGCAGGTTTTGCGGAGCCAATTTCGCGTGCAAGCTTAATGATGCGGTCTGCCGGTATGCCCGTAATGCGCGAAGCCCACTCCGGGGTCTTGGCTGTTTGGTCGTCGCCCTGGCCGAGAATATACGCTTTGTAGTGACCGTTAGCGGGAGCACCTTCCGGGAGCGTTTTTTCGTCGTAGCCAACGCAGTATTTGTCCAGGAAAGGTTGGTCGACCAGGTTTTCGTCGATCAAGACCCAGGCGATACCTGCCACCAGTGCGGCATCGGTGCCTGGACGGATCGGGATCCATTCATCTTCACGTCCTGCTGCGGTGTCGGTGTAGCGCGGGTCGATGACGATCATGCGCGCATTGGAACGCTCGCGAGCCTGCTCGAGGTAATACGTAATTCCGCCGCCGCTCATGCGGGTTTCAGCCGGGTTATTGCCGAACATCACCACCAGTTTGGTGTTTTCGATGTCAGACGTGCTGTTGCCATCATTGCTGCCGTAGGTGTAGGGCATCGCGCAAGCGATTTGCGCGGTACTGTAGGTGCCGTAATGACTCAGAAAACCGCCGTAACAGTTCATCAGGCGCGCGACCAGCGAAGCGTAAGGGGAGGAGCGGGTGATATTGCCGCCGACAATGCCGGAGGAGTAGTTAATGTAAACCGCCTCGTTACCGTATTTTTCCACCACCCCCTTCAGGTTGCGGGCGATCGTATCCAGCGCTTCATCCCACGAAATACGCTCGAATTTGCCTTCACCGCGTTTGCCCACGCGTTTCATCGGGTAGTTCAGACGGTCAGGGTGATTGATGCGACGCCGAATAGAACGCCCGCGCAGACAGGCGCGAACCTGGTGATTACCGTAAATATCCTCACCGGTGTTATCGGTTTCGACCCAGTACACTTCGTCGTCACGGACGTGCAGACGCAATGCGCAGCGGCTACCGCAGTTGACCGAGCAGGCGCCCCAGACCACTTTATCTTCCACGGAGCCTATGGCGTTTTGCACCGCAGCGGCGGCACTTTTCACGCCAAAGGGCAACGATAACCCACCGGCGGCGAGCGCCAGAGAACCTAAGGCAGTAGATTTCACGAGTGTTCGACGGCTAATTCCGCCGTGATGTTCAGTATCGGACATGGCTCACCCCATCATTATAATTGCGTATTATTCTTCCCATGATTACAACCGGGCTAATGATGGGGTGAGTGTTACTTATTTGGGGGTGTTAAATATTAATCCTCATCAAATCAAAGGGGATTGAAGGTAAATTACTGAGCTTCCGCAGCCCCGTTGCCTGTACGGGTGTACAAAATTTTAAAGGTGTCGTTGGCACAATGACCCACCACCTGTGTGCCCGGCTGGTCGGCCTGGTCGTTCGGCACAATGCTCAGGGTAAAACCTGATTCAGGCACACCGTTGTTGATGATTTTCTGCTGAATGTCGCTTTTCACGCGCTCGCAGGAATCAGGCGCTGCCAGGGCAGCCGTTGAAGCACTCATTAACAGCAGGGCGGTAATCCAGGGTAACCGTTTCATCTGTAGCTCCTTTTCTCTGTGTGTAGATTAATTCTAGCAGGCTTCGTGTAAACAACTGTATTTGCTAATATGATTGGGAATAATCTCTCTGTACGGTAATGAATGTGAATAAATACGCAGCGATAACGCTACTGGCAGCGACACTGGTGGGGTGTGATAACAACACCGCGCCCCTGTCGTTTACCCCCGAGATGGCGAGCTTTTCGAATGAGTTTGATTTTGACCCTCTGCGCGGTCCGGTCAAAGACTTTACCCAGACGCTGTTCAACGAAAAAGGGGAAGTGTCTAAACGGGTCACCGGTACCGTGTCGACAGAAGGGTGCTTCGATACCCTGGAGCTGCACGATCTCGAGGCTAACACCGGCGTGGCGCTGGTGCTGGATGCCAACTACTACCTTGATGCGGAAACTCAGCAGCGCAAAGTGAAACTGCAGGGGAAATGCCAGCTGGCGGAATTACCGTCAGCCGGGGTGACGTGGGATACCGACGATAACGGTTTTGTGGTGGCGGCGCACGGCAAAGAGATGGAGGTGAAGTACCGCTACGACACGGACGGTTACCCGCTGGGTAAAACCACCGTCTCCGGGGATCAGCATTTATCCGTACAGTCGACACCGTCTAAGGATGTTCGCAAAAGAATGGATTACTCGGCAGTGAGCATGCTGAATGACAAGCCCCTGGGCAACGTGAAGCAGAGCTGCGACTACGATCGACACAATAATCCGGTGAGCTGCGATCTAACCATCACGGACGACAGCGTCAAACCCGCCGTTGAGCGCAAATACACGATCAAAAACACGATTGAGTACTATTGAGCATAAAGCCGCGCAGGTTACTGCGCGGTAGGTTTCAGCAGGCTGGCGCCTGACGGTTTATGTCCGGCCAGGTGCTGGTGCTGGAAGATGCACATGCGAATGGTATTGCGGTATTCACCGTTGATGAAGAATTCATGAATCAACTCACCTTCCACCATAAAGCCCAGCTTACGGTAGATGTGAATCGCTTTTTCATTCTCTTTATCGACAATCAGGTAAAGCTTGTAGAGATTCAGAACGTTGAATCCGTAATCCATCGCCAGCTTTGCCGCACGGGAAGCAAGACCTTTTCCCTGATGTTCAGGTGAAATAATAATCTGAAACTCTGCCCGACGGTGAACGTGGTTGATTTCAACCAGCTCCACAAGCCCGGCTTTTTCACCCTCACACTCCACCACAAAACGACGTTCGCTCTGATCGTGTATGTGCTTATCGTAAAGATCGGACAGCTCGACAAAAGCCTCGTAAGGCTCTTCGAACCAGTAGCGCATTACGCTGGCGTTGTTATCGAGCTGGTGGACAAAGCGCAAATCTTCACGCTCCAGCGGACGGAGTTTTATATCACAGGGCGCTGACATTAAGGCGCTACCGTGCGGCCAGTACGGCGATCCAGGCAGCGCAGGGTATTTGGCTCCCAGTAAGCATTAACGTTTGCACTTTGCTGGCATTTGTCACGCGCGTCAAAAGCGACATCTTCTTTGTCCCACTCTTTTTCCGCACGTTTGTTAACCTTCTGACGAAGGTTGCGGGTGTCATTCCATTGTTCTTTGTCCATGGCGGCGTTCTGGCGGCTCTGCGCGCTATCACCAGACTCAATAACGAGTTTACTGGTTTCCGCTGTTGCAGAGGCGGCAAAGGCGAACGATGACAGCGCCAGCAGGGCTGTCAGACAAAGGCGTTTGCTTAATGTAGTCATCGCGTTTCCTTTTAAGTGAGTGCAGATAATCACGTTATCCCGTTCAGATTCTACACCAAAGTAAAATTACGTCATACCCGTAGCCAGGGTATGGAAAAGTAAAGGACATCATCAGGTATGATGTCTAAATAAATCCTCAAACGACGTTAAATATGATCAAAACCACACTCCTTTTTTTCGCCACCGCGCTCTGTGAAATCATCGGTTGCTTCTTGCCCTGGCTCTGGCTGAAGAAGGGCGGGACGGTGTTGTTGCTCATCCCGGCGGGCGTGGCGCTGGTACTTTTTGTCTGGCTGTTAACGTTACACCCGGCTGCCAGTGGTCGTGTCTATGCGGCTTACGGTGGGGTCTATGTCTGTACCGCCCTGCTGTGGCTGCGCGTGGTGGATGGCGTAAAACTCAGCGCATACGACTGGGCCGGCGCGCTGATTGCCCTGTGCGGTATGCTGATTATTGTTGCGGGATGGGGGCGCGCCTGAGCGCCCGGTTTTTGTGATCGCTCGCTGACTTCATGATCATTATACTTGTATGGTAGTAGTGTAGTTGAGTAAATTTCCCGCATCACAACGAACGATGTAAGGAAAGGAACTATGAAGATTGTCGAGGCTGACGTGTTTGTTACCTGCCCGGGGCGGAACTTTGTCACCCTTAAAATTACTACCGACGAGGGGATTATCGGTCTTGGCGACGCCACGCTGAACGGGCGCGAACTTTCCGTTGCGTCTTATCTGAAGGATCACCTCTGCCCGCAGTTGATTGGTCGTGATGCCCACCGCATCGAAGATATCTGGCAGTTTTTCTATAAAGGTGCTTACTGGCGTCGTGGCCCGGTTACCATGTCGGCCATCTCTGCCGTGGATATGGCATTGTGGGACATCAAAGCCAAAGCCGCCAACATGCCGCTCTACCAGTTGCTGGGTGGAGCTTCCCGGGAAGGGGTGATGGTTTATTGCCACACTACCGGGCATACCCTTGACGATGTGCTGGAAGATTATGCCCGCCACAAAGAGATGGGCTTTAAAGCGATCCGCGTTCAGTGCGGCGTGCCGGGCATGAAAACCACCTACGGCATGTCAAAAGGGAAAGGGCTGGCGTACGAGCCTGCCACGAAAGGGAACTGGCCGGAAGAGCAGCTTTGGTCCACCGAAAAATACCTCGATTTCACCCCAAAACTGTTTGACGCGGTACGCAGTAAATTTGGTTTCAATGAACATCTTCTGCACGACATGCACCATCGTCTGACGCCCATCGAAGCGGCGCGTTTCGGCAAAAGCATTGAAGAATTCCGTATGTTCTGGATGGAAGATCCTACACCTGCGGAAAATCAGGCGTGCTTCCGCCTGATCCGCCAGCACACCGTTACGCCAATTGCGGTGGGTGAAGTGTTTAACAGCATCTGGGACTGCAAACAGCTCATTGAAGAGCAGCTTATCGACTATATCCGTACCACCATTACCCATGCAGGGGGGATCACCGGGATGCGCCGCATAGCGGATTTTGCCTCGCTCTACCAGGTGCGTACCGGTTCACACGGCCCGTCGGATCTCTCGCCCGTATGCCATGCGGCCGCACTGCATTTCGACCTGTGGGTACCGAACTTTGGCGTGCAGGAATACATGGGCTATTCCGAACAGATGCTGGAGGTCTTCCCGCACAGCTGGCGCTTTGATAATGGTTATATGCACCCGGGCGATAAGCCGGGCCTGGGCATTGAATTTGATGAAAAGCTGGCAGCGAAGTATCCGTACGATCCTGCCTATCTGCCGGTGGCCCGTCTTGAAGACGGCACGCTGTGGAACTGGTAAGTGAGGAGTGAACGATGAAAAGTATAGTGATCCAGCAGCCGAACCAACTGGTGATTGAAGAGCGTCCACGCCCGGAACCTGCTGCCGGAGAAGTGCGTGTCAGCATTAAACTGGCCGGGATTTGTGGCTCAGACAGCCATATTTACCGGGGCCATAACCCGTTTGCGAAGTATCCGCGTGTGATTGGCCATGAGTTTTTTGGCGTCATTGATGCTGTGGGCGAGGGCGTCGACAGTTCGCGTCTGGGCCAGCGCGTCTCGGTTGATCCGGTGATCAGTTGCGGACATTGTTATCCGTGCTCGGTGGGAAAACCGAACGTCTGCACCTCGCTGGTGGTGCTGGGCGTTCACCGTGACGGCGGCTTCAGCGACTATGCGGCAGTACCTGCTAAAAATGCCTGGCCCATCCCGGATGCGATCCCGGATAAACATGCTGTCATGGTTGAACCCTTTACCATTGCCGCCAACGTGACGGGGCAGGCAAAGCCGACGGAACACGATGTAGCCCTGATCTACGGCGCAGGTCCAATGGGACTGGTCACTGTTCAGGCTCTGAAGGGGGTCTATCAGGTCAAACAGGTTATTGTCGTCGACCGTATTGAGGAGCGGCTGGCAATGGCCCAGCGCAGTGGTGCGGATTGGGTATTTAACAACAGCGAACAGTCCTTACAGGCTGCGCTGGAGGAAAAAGGTATCAAACCGACGTTAATCATTGATGCCGCCTGTCATCCGTCGATTTTGCAGGAGGCCATTACGCTGGCCTCTCCTGCGGCGCGCATCGTGCTGATGGGCTTCTCAAGCGAACCAAGCCTGATTGCTCAGCAGGGCATTACCGGTAAAGAGCTGACGATTTTCTCTTCACGCCTGAACGCCAACAAATTCCCGGTCGTCATCGACTGGCTGGAAAAGGGGCTTATCGACCCTGAAAAATTGATTACGCACACCTTTGACTATCACCACGTAACAGACGCCATCGAACTGTTTGAAAAAGATCAGCGGCAGTGCTGCAAGGTCTTGCTGACATTCGACAAATAATAATTCACGCGGTTAAGAGCCTGCGCAGACAGGCTCTATGTGGTACGCATCTTACCTTTCAGAGATAGCCATTATGACGCAAATACAACCTCAAAGAACGACCTCCGATCTGGTGAAAGCCGCCGTCTCCGGCTGGCTGGGCACCGCTCTCGAGTTCATGGATTTTCAGCTTTACTCGCTGGGGGCTGCCCTGGTATTTCATGAGATCTTCTTCCCGGAACAGTCTGCTGCGATGGCGCTGATCCTGGCGATGGGGACCTACGGTGCAGGTTATATTGCGCGCATCGTCGGTGCCTTTATCTTTGGCAGAATGGGGGACAGCATTGGCCGTAAAAAGGTGTTGTTCATCACCATCACGATGATGGGGATCTGTACCACCCTCATCGGTGTCCTGCCGACCTATGCGCAAATCGGGATTTTTGCACCTGTTCTGTTAGTGACACTGCGCATTATTCAGGGGCTGGGGGCCGGGGCAGAGATTTCCGGAGCCGGGACCATGCTGGCGGAATATGCCCCGAAAGGGAAACGCGGCATTATCTCCTCGCTGGTGGCGATGGGGACCAACTGCGGGACGCTGAGCGCAACGGCTATCTGGGCAGTGATGTTCTTTGCCCTCGATCGTGAACAGCTGCTCGCATGGGGCTGGCGCGTACCGTTCCTTGCCAGTGTGGTGGTGATGATCTTCGCCATCTGGCTGCGGATGAACCTCAAAGAGAGCCCGGTATTTGAAAAAGTCAGCGATACAGAGACCGTGGTTCCTGATACATCTTTAGGTGCCATGTTTAAGAGCAAATCCTTCTGGCTGGCGACAGGTTTGCGTTTTGGTCAGGCGGGTAACTCAGGTCTGATTCAGACGTTCCTTGCGGGTTATCTGGTCCAGACATTGCTGTTTAATAAAGCGATTCCCACCGATGCGCTGATGATCAGTTCAATTCTCGGGTTTATCACCATCCCACTGTTGGGTTGGCTGTCAGATAAAGTGGGACGTCGTCTGCCGTACATTATCCTGAATATCTCCGCCATTATTCTGGCGTACCCGATGCTGTCGATCATCGTTGATAAGAGTTATGCACCGGGCGTGATTATGCTCTCGATCATCGTTATCCATAATTTTGCTGTTCTGGGGCTGTTTGCACTGGAAAACATCACTATGGCGGAAATGTTTGGCTCACGTAATCGCTTTACCCGTATGGCTATTTCAAAAGAGGCAGGGGGACTGGTGGCGGTAGGGTTTGGTCCGGTGCTGGCCGGGATCTTCTGCAATATGACCAGTTCCTGGTGGCCGATTGTCGCCATGCTGGTGGCTTATTCCGTGATTGGGCTGGTTTCTGCTTTCCTGATGCCGGAAGTGCGTGATCGCGACCTGAGCGCGGCGCAAGATGCAGCGGAAGTTGCGCCAGAAGAGTCCGTAAGCTACGGAGCCGTCTCCTCACGGCGCTGATGGTTTATAACTTGAGTAATTTGTCACACAACTTTCAGCGTGTGTCACACCACATGAACAAAAGTTAATATAAATCAAAATTTCAAACTGAAGTATCAGTATGGTTAATGGCAGTTATTTTTTTACCCCAACTGCCATTCTAGTTGGTGTAGTCAGCAGGCACTGCCGCTCTGGTCAATGAGCGGCAGTGGTTCACAGCGTTCTACTTAACGAGTCTTAATCATGGAAAACCGGTTATTACAGGCGAAAGCCACGCTTCCTCAGTACACTCGCGACGACCTGAAGGCACGCATTGTTCATCTTGGCTTCGGTGCATTTCACCGTGCACATCAGGCGGTTTATGTCGACATTCTCGCAGCGGAACACGGCAGCAACTGGGGTTATTGTGAAGTAAACCTGATTGGCGGCGAGCAGCAGATTGCCGACCTCAACGCGCAGGATAACCTCTATACCGTGGCGGAGATGTCTGCCGATGCATGGACATCTCGCGTGGTCGGAGTGGTCAAAAAAGCACTCCATGCCCAGGTTGACGGGCTGGAGACCGTGCTGGCCGCGATGTGTGAACCGCAGGTGGCAATTGTCTCGCTGACGATCACCGAGAAAGGGTATTGTCACTCACCCGCGACCGGGCAACTGATGTTCGATCATCCGTTAATTGCCGCTGACCTGCAAAACCCTCATCATCCGACATCTGCACCCGGGGTAGTAGTTGAAGCGCTGGCACGCCGTAAAGCTGCGGGTTTGCCTGCTTTCAGCGTGATGTCCTGCGACAACATGCCGGAGAACGGCCACGTGATGCGTAATGTCACCTGTGCTTATGCTCGCGCTGTCGATGGGGAACTGGCGGACTGGATTGAATCCAGCGTCACCTTCCCGTCAACGATGGTGGATCGTATCGTGCCTGCAGTAACGGCAGAAACACTGAATAAAATCGAACAACTGACTGGCGTACGCGACCCGGCGGCCGTGGCCTGCGAACCGTTCCGCCAGTGGGTAATTGAAGATAACTTTGTAGCCGGACGTCCTGAATGGGAAAAAGCCGGGGCTGAGCTCGTGTCAGACGTGATTCCGTTTGAAGAGATGAAGCTGCGGATGCTCAATGGCAGTCATTCATTCCTTGCGTATCTTGGCTATCTGGCAGGTTACCAGCATATCAACGACTGCATGGAAGATGAGAATTACCGCCTCGCCGCGCATAAGCTGATGCTCAACGAGCAGGCACCAACCTTAAAAGTGAAAGGCGTCGATTTAGGTCATTATGCCGATCTGCTGATTGCTCGCTACAGTAACCCGGCCTTGCGTCATCGAACCTGGCAAATTGCGATGGACGGTAGCCAGAAGCTCCCGCAGCGTATGCTGGATTCTGTACGCTGGCACCTGGTGCATCAAAAGCCCTTCCCGCTACTGGCATTGGGTGTGGCTGGCTGGATGCGCTATGTCGGCGGTGTGGATGAGCAGGGTAATGCCATTGAGGTGAGCGATCCGCAACTGGCCGTGATTCAGGCGGCAGTGAAGGGAAGTGCTGAGGGGGAAAGCCGTGTGAAAGCCCTGATTGGCATCGAGGCTATTTTTGGCAGAGAGCTACCTGAAGAGGCTGGCTTTGTGGATGCGGTGATGAGCGCGTATCAGACGTTGCTACAGAAGGGGGCAAAAGCCACAGTGGCGCAGTACGCAGCACAATGATAATTCATCTCATGCCGCCGTTCGCGGCGGCATGTACGGGTACAATTTAGTGCATACCCAAGCGAATCAGTTCAATCGGTTCGAACTTACCTTCGCATCCTTCCACTTCCACCGTTTTGCTACGACGCACTTGCGCGGCATCAAGACCGTCGCTATGGATCGCTTTAATGACGCCAGTATGGCCAGTGCCGTTAATCATGACGCGGCTGCCAGTAGTGATTGCATTACGGTTACGGTCGTATGTCATCATGGTATATTCTCCTCTCTAACTTATCCTTTACGGCGCTAATTCAGCGTTCACCGTTTACGGGACACTATAAATACGCCTGTCAGCTTTTCTTGTTTTTGTTTTTGATCAAACTCACACTTTTTTCTCAATATTGTCGGCACTAATGGAACACGGCGATAATTTACCGTGTGAACCGTTTGTTTATTGATAGTTTTGGCGGGGAAATATTGATGTCTGGTGATATGAGGGAAATGGAAATAAGCGAAAAGACTGCACGTTATGCAGCCAACTTTGTGAAGCTCATCTGCCGGGTTTAAATGCAGAATTTACTCTTCGCTAAACCACTCGCTATTTTCCTGGCGAATAAGCTGCACAGATTCACTAATTTCCTGCAAATGCAGTGTCATCGCTTTTTCCACACCGTCTGCATCGCGCTTTTCAAGCGCATTAAAAATATCATGGTGCTGTCGGAGTAACATTTCCGGCGGGGAAACGTGATCAAGACTCATATAGCGCACGCGGTCGATGGTGGCCTTAATGTTTTCGATGGTGTCCCAGGCGAGTTGGCAATCGGCAATTTGCGCCAGTTTCTGGTGGAATTCGTCATCCAGCAGGAAGAAATCGTTGAGCTGTTTGCGGTCAATCGCAATGCGCTGCTGATGCAGGTTTTGCTCCAGCAGGTAGCACAGGTTGTCGTTGATAAGCGTTGCAGCGCGGCGCACTACTGCACATTCAATGGCCTGACGAACGAAACAGCCGTTGCGCACCTGAGAGAGTGAAATTTTATTCACGTAACTGCCACGCTGCGGACGGATCTGAATCAGCCCGTTTTCTGCGAGCTTAATAAACGCTTCGCGCACTGGCTGACGGGAAACATCAAAACGCACGGACACCTCTTTTTCAGAAAGCGGTGTACCCGGTGGGATCAGGCAATGGACAATATCACGTCGCAAAATGCGATAGATTTGCTGGTTTACAGGCTGGGTGGGATTGAGTTGCGATTCAGCGGCCATGAGTTGTCATTTCTCAGAGAGTTAGCCTGGACATACTACCATTCTTTTATAACCCGATACAGACCCGGCCCGCAGGCCGGGAAGGGCTCAGTTAGCCACGATGGACACTAAGTCCGGCAAAACTCTGGCTGACTGGCATCATTTCTACGGTATTGATGTTGACGTGCTTCGGCAGTGTCGCTACCCACCAGACCGTTTCGGTGACATCTTCCGGCGTCAGCGCGTTAGCGTTTTCGTAGGTTTTGTCCGCTTTCGCGTCATCACCTTTGAAACGCACGTTGGAGAATTCAGTTCCACCCACCAGACCTGGCTCGATATCGGTGACGCGAATGGCCGTGCCGTGCAGATCGGTACGCAGGTTCAGGCTGAACTGGCGTACAAACGCTTTGGTCGCGCCATAGACGTTGCCGCCCGCATATGGCCAGCTTCCGGCGGTGGAACCGATATTGATGATGTGGCCGCGATTGCGTTCCACCATTCCCGGCAACACCGCGCGGGTCATATAGACCAGCCCTTTGTTGTTGGTGTCGATCATGTTTTCCCAGTCTTCAACACTGGCTTTATGGGCAGGCTCCATGCCCAGCGCCAGACCGGCATTGTTGACCAGCACATCAATGGCGCGCCATTCGGCAGGCAGGTTAGCAATCATCTCTTCAATGGCTGCGCGGTTACGCACATCCAGTTGCGCGGTCAGGATGCTGTCACCCAGTTCGTCTTTCAGTTCCTGCAGGCGCTCCTGACGACGACCCGTTGCAATCACCTTGTGCCCGTTGGCGACGAAGCGACGCGTGATGCTTTCACCAAAACCCGCTGTCGCCCCGGTAACTAAAATAATCATCTCACTGTTCCTCAACGCTTTTTGTGTTGTACTAACATAGCACGGCCGCAGAGGGTGCGTTAAGGCAACATTTGTATGACAGCATTGCAGGGGATGGCGGCCTGGCCTAATCTGGGAGAAGACCCGTACTCAGGAGCAAAAGATGACGGCCACGAATCCCTTTTTTGAAATTAGCCTTTTACCTTACCAGGCCCCCCGTTTTGATGAAATCAACGATAGCCACTATCGCCCGGCTTTCGATGAAGCGCTTCGCCAGAAGCGGGCGGATATTGACGCCATTGTCTCCCAGACCACTGCGCCAGACTTCACCAACACCGTACTGGCGCTGGAGAAAAGCGGCGCCATGCTGACACGCGTCAACAGTGTTTTCTTCGCCATGACCTCCGCGCACACTAATGCGTACCTGCAGGAACTGGAAGAGCAGTTCTCCACCGAACTTGCCGCGCTGGCGAACGATATCTGGCTAAACGACACGCTTTTCGCCCGTGTGGAAAGCGTCTGGCAGGACCGTGCCGCGCTGGACGCTGAATCCCGTCGGTTGGTTGAGGAGACATATCAGCGGTTTATCCTGGCCGGCGCACGTCTGAATGAGACAGAAAAAACCGAGCTGAAGGCACTGAATACCGAGGCGGCTACCTTGACCAGCCAGTTTAATCAGCGTCTGCTGGCTGCTGATAAAGCGGGCGGGCTGGTGGTGGATTATGCGCACCAGCTTGATGGTCTTAGCGCTGACGAGATCGCAGATGCCGCACAGGCTGCCTCCGAGAGAGATCTCAACGACCGCTGGTTGATCCCGCTCCTGAACACCACCCAGCAACCCGCGCTTTCGGTGCTACGCAATCGTCAGACGCGCGAAAATCTGTTTAACGCAGGCTGGACACGTACCCAGAAAGGGGATGAGAACGATACGCGTGCGCTGATCCTTCGTCTTACCGCGTTGCGTGCGCGACAAGCTCGCTTGCTGGGCTTTGAGGATTACGCCAGCTGGAGCATTGCCGACCAGATGGCGAAAACGCCTGACGCCGCGCTGGCCTTTATGCGTGGTATTGTGCCTGCCGCACGTACCCGCGCGGAACGCGAGCAGGCCGATATTCAGAAAGTCATTGACGACGAGCAGGGTGGTTTCACCGTACAGCCCTGGGACTGGGCCTTTTATGCGGAGCGCGTACGTCAGGCAAAATATGCTCTAGATGAGTCGCAAATCAGGCCGTATTTTGCGCTCAATAACGTCCTGCACGATGGCGTATTCTGGACGGCCAGCCAGCTGTTTGGCATCCGTTTTGTAGAGCGCTTCGATATCCCGGTTTATCACCCGGACGTTCGCGTGTGGGAAATTTTCGACCACACGGGTGTTGGTATGGCGCTGTTCTACGGTGATTTCTTTGCCCGTGACTCCAAGCATGGCGGGGCGTGGATGGACAGTTTCGTCATGCAATCCTATGAATTTGCCACCCGTCCGGTTATCTACAATGTCTGTAACTATCAGAAACCGGGTAATGGACGCCCGGCGCTACTCTCCTGGGATGACGTGATTACTCTGTTCCACGAGTTCGGTCATACGCTACACGGGCTGTTTGCCAGCCAGCGCTACGCCACACTCGCGGGTACCAATACCCCACGTGATTTCGTTGAGTTTCCGTCGCAAATAAACGAACACTGGGCCAGCCATCCTCAGGTATTTGCCCATTACGCCCGTCATTTTGAAACCGGTGAACCGATGCCGGAGGCGCTACGGAGGAGCATGCTGAGTGCGACTCAGTTTAACAAAGGCTATGACATGACGGAGACGCTCAGTGCCGCGCTGCTGGACATGAACTGGCACAGTATTCGTGAGCCTGCTGAGAGCGTTGAAGCGTTTGAATCCGCCGCGTTGAAAAAAGAGGGGCTGGATCTGCCCGCCGTACCGCCGCGTTATCGCAGCAGCTACTTTGCGCATATCTTTGGCGGCGGCTACGCGGCAGGCTATTACGCTTACCTGTGGACGCAAATGCTGGCGGACGATGGCTATCAGTGGTTTGTCGAGCAGGGCGGTTTAACCCGTGAAAACGGGCAAAAATTCCGTGATGCGATTTTGTCGCGTGGGAATAGTACGGATTTAGCTGAACTTTATCGTAACTGGCGTGGGCACGATCCAAAGATTGAGCCGATGCTGAAGAACCGTGGATTGAGCGCTTAAGGTCTTTTGTAGTGCAAGAACAGAACCGGGCCGATGCCCGGTTTCTTGTCTGATTTTTTTTCCCAAAAAACTCATCCAAAATTCCTCCCCAAAATGAATCCTTAAATTCTGCGAAATTTGCAGGAGGATATCCGAACGGAAACACCTTCGGCACGGTGGTATATGCCACGGAACGCAGCAACATTGATACCGTCATGATTGGCGGGCGTAATGCTAAACAGAATGGCAAGGTCGTCGGTGTCGACACCGTGCGCCTTCATGCAGCAATTGTTGTATTCCATTCTCTCGATATTTCTTATTGGTTTTAAATATGTGTTTGTAATCACAATATCAATTATCAAAAAACATTTTTTAAATTAGTGGTTGTAGTTGAAAGTGACACTTTAAAATATTTCTCTGATGAGTATTACGCAGTTTTTTCCGAACGTACATCAAGTAATAACAGTTGCTTGCGAATAGTTCAATGGCTTAATGATTGCGCGTAGTTCATGTCAACAGAAAATCAATTTTTTTCTGTGCAAATCAAACTTGCTAATTATGTTACACGGATTATATTTATTCCTGACTTCATTCATTAAAATATTTTTTACAAATCCAACGTACACAGTAGACCGTCGAGAGGTTTTGATGAAATTCAACATGATAGTGAGGAGCCTTGCCTTAGCAGGTATTCTGGGCTCAGTTAGTATGCCTCTTTTGGCTGCTGAGGCATCGAAAGACGCAACAGCACCTACGCAACAAGCTAACAATGCCTTATATAATCAACTTCCTTTCTCCGATAACACTGATTTCACCAATGCTCACAAAGGATTTATCGCCCCACTTCCACAAGAAGTCATCAAGGGGGAACAAGGAAACGTAATTTGGAACCCGCAACAATATTCTTTTATTAAAGAGGGTGATAAAGCCCCCGATACAGTCAACCCCAGTTTGTGGCGTCAATCACAGTTGATTAATATTAGCGGTCTTTTTGAAGTCACCGAAGGTGTTTATCAGATCCGAAATCTTGACCTGTCGAATATGACCATCATCGAAGGTAAAGAAGGTATTACCGTTGTTGACCCGCTGGTTTCGGCAGAAACGGCGAAAGTCGGTATGGATCTTTATTTCAAAAATCGTGGCAAGAAACCTGTCGTAGCAATCATTTATACCCACAGCCATGTTGACCATTACGGCGGCGTACGTGGCGTGGTGGATGAAGCTGATGTTAAATCCGGTAAAGTGAAAGTCTACGCTCCGGCTGGATTTATGGAAGCGGCCGTTGCCGAGAATATCATGGCGGGTAACGTAATGAGCCGCCGCGCCAGCTATATGTATGGCAACCTGCTGAAACCAGATGCTAAAGGACAGGTAGGCGCGGGACTTGGTACCACTACCTCCGCCGGAACGGTAACGCTGATTACTCCAACCAATATCATTGAGAAAGATGGCCAGAAAGAAATTATAGACGGCCTGACCTACGACTTTATGCTCGCCCCGGGGTCTGAAGCACCCTCAGAAATGCTTTGGTATATCGAAGAGAAAAAACTCATCGAATCAGCTGAGGATGTGACTCACACTCTGCACAACACCTATTCGCTGCGTGGTGCGAAAATCCGCGAGCCGCTGCCGTGGTCGAAATATATCAACCAGGCGATTGTGTGCTGGGGTGATAAAGCTGAAATTATCATGGCACAGCACCACTGGCCGACCTGGGGCAATGAAAACGTAGTTAAACTGCTGAAAAGCCAGCGTGACCTCTATCGTTATATCAACGACCAGACGCTACGTATGGCGAACGAAGGGCTGACGCGTGACGAAATCGCCGCTAACTTCAAGCTCCCAGACTCACTGGCGCATACATGGGCTAACCGTGGCTACTACGGTTCTGTGAGCCACGACGTTAAAGCCACATATGTGCTTTATTTGGGCTGGTTTGACGGCAACCCGGCAACGCTGGATGAACTGCCTCCAGAAGAAAGTGCGAAGAAATTTGTTGAGTATATGGGCGGTGCGGATGCAATCCTGAGCAAGGCAAAAACCGATTTCGATCAGGGGAACTATCGCTGGGTAGCTCAGGTGGTGAGCAAAGTGGTCTTTGCTGACCCGAACAACCAGACCGCGCGAAATCTGGAAGCCGATGCGCTGGAACAGCTTGGGTATCAGGCTGAATCTGGCCCGTGGCGTAACTTCTACCTGACTGGCGCGCAAGAGTTGCGTAATGGTGTGGTAAAAGGGCCGACACCTAATACCGCCAGTCCGGATACTGTTCGCGCGATGACGCCAGAGATGTTCTTTGACTATCTTGCTGTACATATCAACGGTCAAAAAGCAGGCGATGCTAAATCGGTGTTTAACATCGATCTGGGCAGCGACGGTGGCAAGTACAAGCTTGAGCTGGAGAACGGGGTATTGAACCACACCGCAAACGCCGAAGCTAAAGATGCAGACGCCACCATTACCCTCAACCGCGACACGCTTAACAAAATTATCCTGAAAGAGGTTACGCTCAAGCAAGCCCAGGACAGCGGAGATGTGAAAATTTCTGGTGATGGTGCGAAACTCGACGCTATGCTCGGGTATATGGATAAATTTGATTTCTGGTTCAATATCGTTACACCATAAAACCTTACCCTGCGGGAGATATATCTCGCAGGGTTATTATTTCCATGGGTTGTCAATCGTCATTTGATTTTCTGGTGCTGGATGAAAACCGATATGTCACTGCAAAACGAACCATTCACTTTTAGAGATCTTCCGACATACTGATTATGTCCTCTGAGGAGATCAGTTTAACCCGTGAAAACGGGCAAAAATTCCGTGATGCGATTTTATCTCGTGGGAATAGTACGGATTTAGCTGAACTATATCGTAACTGGCGTGGGCACGATCCAAAGATTGAGCCGATGCTGAAACATCGCAGTCTGGATGTCTGAGCCAGTAAGTGAAATGATAACCGGGCGCACGGCCCGGTTTGTTTTATATTGCATGACAGCTTACGGAAGCGATAATTTTATTCCCACCCATATTACCCATAATCAAATCGAGTAATTTCCGGTATTCCTCCCGTGTAATTACTTCAGCCCGAATTTCGGTGGTTCCTTCTGTTTTCGCAGTCGTTGAATAAATGGCTTTCAGGCTTAACGTCAGCTCTTGCGCCATATTGACGACATTCTGCCGTACTGCATCTTCATGCTCATCATTGCAGGTAACTTTGAGAACATAGCATTTTTCACCTTCATGAAGCGCGGGGAGTTGATTAATCCGCTGTGCGGCTTCGCGAAGCAATATGTTAGCGCAAAGGATAATTAAACTTGCCATCGCGGCATTCCAGAATTGACCTAATCCACATAGCACCCCAATGCCGGCAGAGCACCACAGCGTTGCAGCGGTATTCAGACCCCGAATATTCATCCCTTCACGCATAATGACACCCGCGCCGAGAAATCCAATCCCGGAGACGATCTGTGCCGCGATGCGCCCGGGGCTATCGGGTGACGTCGATACGGAACTTAAAATAAACACTGCCGCGCCTGTAGCAACCAGTGCATTGGTACGAAGCCCGGCCATACGCTGGCGCCATTGTCTTTCTGCGCCAATAATTGCGCCCAGCAGCATTGCTGCGAGCAGATGTGAGATATAAGGGAACATCAGCCTGTCGCCTGTTTACGTTATTAAATACTAAACGTCAGTGCTAAAGCACAATATGACGTCATTTAAATACTACGTATTTTCAGAGCGATGGTGGCGGGAAGAGTGAATGTGTAAACATGAACATAGCGATTACCCACATTTATAGCGGTTCTTAATGTGCCGGGATGCAATCGCGTTGAAGAGATTGCTGCCCACCGTTCAGGCAAGCAGCGGGAATTCGCGCTAGCTTACCTTCGTATCATATATAAAGTGACTTTCCAACGAAGGACTCCTGTGTAAATTTATCGCCAGTATAATAAGGCTTGATAATGAGTAAAGCGAA
Organism: Pantoea sp. LS15; assembly: GCF_012241585.1. Lineage (NCBI taxonomy): Bacteria > Pseudomonadati > Pseudomonadota > Gammaproteobacteria > Enterobacterales > Erwiniaceae > Pantoea > Pantoea sp. LS15. The sequence continues at coordinate 639,685 of NZ_JAAVXA010000001.1, read as the reverse complement.
AAAACAACGTTCGTTATGAATTGTTTAAGTTCGGGGAAAAGATTTTTTTGATGTCATCTCATTTTCACCGATACCCGGTATACTCCATTGTGATTTTAACAGGCATGTATCATGCAAAGGAAAGCAGTATGTCTCTTCGTTCACTGCGGGCGCTATGCCTGACAAGTTTTTTCATTGCAGATGTCCGCGATGGACTCGGCCCTTTTCTCGGTATTTTTCTGACCGAACGCCACTGGACCCCCGATGATATCGGCATATTGATGACGGCCGGAGGATTGGCTGGATTACTGGCCACGTTGCCGGCGGGATTCATCACCGATACCTCGCGCAGTAAGCGGTCCGTGCTGGCACTGGTGTGCCTGCTCATCACCCTCAGTACGCTCCTGCTCTGGTTTAGCCAGCAGAGCGGGGTTGTTGCCGTTTCGCAAATTGTCAGCGGTATCTGTGCGGCGTTTGTGGGGCCGCTGATCGCCGGGATAACGCTTGGGTTGACCGGCCAGAGCGGGTTCAGTGCGCAGATGGGCAAAAATGAGGCGTTTAATCATGCGGGTAACTTTATGACCGCCCTGATAGCTGGCGGTATCGCCTGGTACTGGGGCGTCGGCGGGATTTTCCTGCTGATGACCTGCACGACGCTGCTCACGCTCTGCGCGCTGTTTATCATTCGCAATAAGGATATTGATAACAACGCCGCGCGGGGGTTGCCATCTTCAGTGAAGCAACCGGTTCCCGGTTTTGCAGTGCTGCTTAAAAAGCGAGTGCTTTTTGTTACCGGGCTTACGCTTCTGCTGTTCCATCTGGCGAACGCGGCACTGCTGCCAATGCTGAGTATGAGGGTTGCCGCAGCACCTGCCTCAATCAATCCCGGTTTGTTCGCGGCTGGCACCGTCATCATCTCTCAGGCCGTGATGATTCCCGTCGCCATCTGGGTTGCACACCGAACAGAGCGCTACGGTTACTGGCGCTTAATTATGCTGGCGCTGCTGGTTATGCCAGTACGCGCGGCGCTGGCGGCATCCACCGATGCGCCGTTAATGATGATCCCGGTACAAATTCTCGACGGACTGGCAGCCGGGATCCTGGGTGTCGCGGTACCGTCGTTTATTGTGGTGCTGTTGCGCGGGAGTGGTCACGTCAATGCCGGACAGAGTGTGGTGATGCTGATGCAGGGGATTGGGGCATCCATGAGTCCAGCGTTAACTGGCATGATTGCCGGTCATTACTCTTTTGCGACGGCATTCAGCGTACTGAGCGCGATTGCACTGATGGCCGTCCTGCTCTGGTGGCGCTTTGCTCATCGGTCATGGGAAACTGACCGCGCACCAGACAGCGTGTAGGTTTTTGGCCGGGCAGGGCGTCGCCCACCCGGCACAGGTGGTTTACACTATCGCGTTAGGGCAGTCTTCACCCTCTTCCAGCTGCTGCAAATTCCCCAGCGTGGTTTCCGAAATGCTGATCAACGCTTCGGCAGTCAGAAACGCCTGGTGTCCAGTGAACAGAACGTTATGGCATGCGGAAAGGCGACGGAAGACGTCGTCCTGAATCACATCATTAGACTTGTCTTCAAAGAACAGATCGCGTTCGTTTTCATACACGTCCATCCCCAGCGCACCAATTTTCTGCGTTTTTAGCGCTTCGATGGCGGCCTGAGAGTCAATCAACCCGCCGCGGCTGGTGTTGATGATCATCACGCCATCTTTCATCTGGTCAAATGCCGCCTGGTTGAGCAGGTGGTAGTTTTCCGGTGTCAGCGGGCAGTGCAGGGAGATCACGTCAGACTGTGATAACAGGGTCGACAGGTCAACATATTCGACGCCCAGTTCCAGCGCAGCAGCGCTTGGGTAGGGATCAAACGCCAGCAGACGCATGCCAAAACCTTTCAGAATACGCAGGGCAGCCACGCCAATTTTACCTGTTCCGATCACGCCAGCGGTTTTGCCATACATGGTAAAGCCAGTCAGCCCTTCTAGCGAGAAGTTGGCATCACGGGTACGCTGATAAGCGCGATGAATACGACGGTTCAGGGACATCATCATGCCAATAGCATGCTCTGCGACCGCTTCCGGAGAGTAAGCCGGGACGCGTACCACCTTCAGCCCTAACTCTTTCGCCGCGTCGAGATCCACATTGTTGAAGCCCGCGCAGCGCAGGGCGATGTATTTCACACCCTGTTTTTTCAACTCTTCCAGCACCGGACGACTACCGTCATCATTTACAAAAATGCAGACGCCTTCACAGCCGTGCGCCGTTTTAGCGGTTTTTTCGGACAGCAGAAAGTCGAAAAATTCAAGCTCAAACCCGTAAGCCTCGTTAACATGTTGCAGATACTTTTTGTCGTACTGCTTTGTGCTATATACCGCGAGTTTCATAAGACTTTCTCCAGTGATTTTGCATTCACGTTAGCATGATTAAAATTATCTTACAATTTATAAAATATTATTTAATTCAATAAGTTCTATCAATTATTCTAGAACATACACACACCCTAACTCCATGATATTCATATTCAACACTTCATTAAGTGGGCGTTTTACCTTGGGTATGCCTGTTAGTCCTAACGTAGGGGGCGATGATCGGAGCTTAAGTCACCAAAAGTGATTGTGTTTGTGTAAACGGTTTAACAAGGCATGAAAATGTGATGGCAGCTTAGCTGTTGATATGATGGAGTTCTTTGAATGTCTCCGTATCGAAGTTAATATTATTATCGTTTAAAAAAGGCAGGGAGGTCTTGTGTACAACCATAACCGGGATAAAAATCAGTTCGAGAAGAAAGCGCAGGAGATTGATAATCTTGCACAGCGAATTGCCACAAAGCATTTACTTTATGGCACCGCTGGCATGTTTTTTGAGATACAACAACTTGTTGGCCAAGTCAGAAGGGAAATTGAATCGCGTTGCCTTACATGGTCAGGTGGCACTCAAATTCTTGAAGAACAGATCCATCATCTCAAAGAGCAAGATGATTTGCTTACCTTCAATAGAGCTAAGGCTTTCATTATCGTTGAAAACAATCGGACAACAACAACGACCTTAGCGCTTAAACAAATAGGTTTTGTTGCCGGCGGAGTTCAGGTTTATGGAGGAGCCAGTTTATGTGTCGGTTCTTTGGGTCTTGCTTGCGCTGCATATGGTACACCTATGATTGCTCATGGGCTTAATAACATGTACGAGAATGGATACTATCTTCTTTATCGTGAAGATCGAACAGGGACTCTAAGAGATGCGTATCGTTATGCGGCTGCAAAGCTTGGATACGGAAATAATGAAGCTGATATGGCCTATGGTGTCGTTGATATTTCATTATCGGCATACGGTGCGGGTAGGCGAGTTCTGACGCCCAGAGAGAAATCATGGAGTCTGTTTCGCAACATCGAATCCGATTATATTAGAGGCTGGCAAGAGGCCTCAAAAACCGCAATGGCTCTGGACTTGACCAGTGGAAGCGTTACGGGTTGGCAGATGTACCAGATTGCTAAAGAGAATTGATTATGTCGCAACAGTTTGAATTGTCATTGACCCCTCCCATTTGGCCCGCAATTTACTACTTTGCAGTATCTATTGCGATTTTCTTCTTATTGTACCTGGGCAAGTTAAAGGTGAATAAGTTACGCAAATACCCTCTCTTCATTGCATATTCATTGTTCGTGATAGCAATTGCGGCCATTCAGATTAACATTTTTGCTAACGGTCATGATTTTGTGAATGGTTTTTTACATATTGATTTTGACCCCTGGCGATATGACCTGGTGTATTGGGGATCCTTAGTTTTTGCCATGCTTTACCTGCTGGCGATGCCCCGGAACAGGTATTAGCTTCGCAACTTCCTGTTTACACCTGAATTTATGCGTAACCTGTTGAATATCAAATAGCTTCTTTAGATTACGCATAATAAAAATTCTACAGCATAACGTTATAGCATCTATCCTTAAATTGTCGTTAACTTCAACTCAAGCGCGAAACATGCGACAATGATCGGCAATGTCGGCTTAATTCTTTCGCTAAATCAGGATATTAACTGCCCATGAAGGGTAAATACAAAGCCGCAATTGCGCTTTTACTTCTATTCATTCTCTTGCCGCTGACGCTGCTGATGACGCTCGCCCAGTGGGTTCCGACACTTGCCGGTATCTGGCTGCCTGTCGGGACACGTATCGCTTTTGAACAAAGCCCCAAAATCACCCGCCACGCGCTGGTCATTCCCGATGTTAGCTATCTGGTTGAAGACTGTGAGATCGCCCGGGTCGATAACGTGACGCTGTCACGTCCAAGCCGCTGGAAACTGGATATCAGCGCGCTTGAGCTTAATTCCGTGTGTTTCAGCAAAATTCCTCAGTCTGCGCCATCAACGGTTGCCCCCAAAACGCTGGCCCAGTGGCAGGCGGTTTTGCCAAAGACCTGGATCACCGTTCATCGTCTGACGCTATCGCCCTGGCAACAATGGCAAGGTGAGCTTCATGCCTCGCTGACGCCAGCCATCCAGGAGATAACCTATAAAGGCGAGCAGGTCAGTATTAAGGGGAAACTACGTGGACAGATGCTTTCAGTCAGCCAGTTCGATGTGCAGCTTCCCGATCAGCCTCAACCCATAAAACTGGTGGGCGAGTTCACTCTGCCGCTGGTTCCCGATGGCGTGCCAGTGAAAGGCCACGCGGTCGCGACCTTTAACGTGCCACAGCTTACCTCGCTGGTCGATGCCGATCTGGACTGGGAAGAAAATCAGGGGCAATTGCTGGTAATGGCGCGTGATAACCCCGATCCGCTACTTGATTTACCCTGGCAAATCACGGCACAACAGCTGAACATCAGCGACGGGCGCTGGAACTGGAACCTTTCCGGTATGCCGATGAGTGGTCGCGTCGGTCTTCGCGTGGATAACTGGCAGCAGGGGCTGGAAAAAGCCACCTTTACCGGACGCCTCAATGTCCTGACTCACGGTGATGCCGGGAAGGGTAACGCCGTGCTAAATCTTGGACCGGGCAGGCTCAGCCTGGAAAACAGCGACATGCCGCTTCATCTGAGCGGGGAAGCCAAACAGGACGACCTGGTGCTTTACGCCAAACTCCCGGCCAGACTAACCGGCGGCCTGAACGATCCTCAACTCGCCTTTGAGCCGGGAGCGTTACTGCGCTCGCGCGGTCGCATCATTGATTCGCTGGATATCGACGAAATCCGCTGGCCACTGGCAGGCGTCAAGCTCACGCCAAAAGGTGTCGATGGACGTTTACAGGCCATCCTGCGGGCGCATGAAAACGAGATGGGTGATTTCGAACTTCACCTGGATGGTCAGGCTAACGACTTTTTACCCGATAACGGTCTGTGGCAGTGGCGCTACTGGGGGAAAGGGGGTTTTACGCCGATGAATGCGCGCTGGGATGTCGCCGGGAAAGGTGAATGGCGTGACAAACTCATTGAGCTGACGGCGCTCTCTACCGGTTTTGACAAACTTCAGTACGGCACCATGGAGGTCAGCAAACCACGTCTGGTATTGGATAATCCGGTACGCTGGTACCGTGACCCCGATAAACCGTCCTTCAGCGGCGCGCTATCGCTCAACGCAGGGCAAACCCGTTTCTCCGGTGGAAGCGTGTTACCGCCGTCGGTACTGACCTTTAGCGTCGACGGGACAGACCCAACGATTTTCCAGTTCAAGGGCGACCTCCATGCAGACAAAATTGGCCCGGTACAGGTGAATGGTCGGTGGGATGGTCAGCGTCTTCGCGGGCAGGCCTGGTGGCCAAAACAGTCGCTTACCGTATTTCAGCCGCTGATCCCGCCAGACTGGAAAATGACGCTGCGTGACGGGGAACTCTATGCGCAGGTCGCTTTCTCAGCGGCGGCCGATCAGGGTTTTGAAGCCGGTGGGCACGGCGTGCTGAAGTCTGGTAGTGTCTGGATGCCGGATAACCAGATCAATGGCGTCGATTTTGTGCTGCCATTTCGTTTCAGCGAAGGGACCTGGTCCCTGGGCACGCGCGGTCCGGTAACGTTGCGCATAGATGAAGTGGAAAACCTGGTCACCGCACGAAATATCACGGCGGATCTCCAGGGGGACTACCCCTGGACCGAGGAAAACCCACTCCTGCTCACCAACGTGAAGGTGGAAACCCTCGGCGGGAAAATCACCATGCAGCAACTGAGGATGCCGCAACACGATCCGGCCTTGCTGCGCGTAGACAATATCTCTTCCAGCGAACTGATTAGCGCCGTCAATCCGAAACAGTTTGCCATGTCAGGCCCGGTAAGCGGGGCGCTACCGTTCTGGCTGGACAATGAAAAATGGATCATCAAAGATGGCTGGCTCAGCAACCCAGGGCCCATGACGCTGCGTATCGACAAAGATACTGCTGATGCCATTGTGAACGATAATATGGTCGCGGGTGCCGCGATTAACTGGCTCCGCTATATGGAAATTTCGCGTTCGTGGACGAGAATCAATTTAGATAACCTGGGGCAATTAACCATGCAGGCCACCATCAAGGGGACCAGCCGTGTCGATGGCAAAAGCAGCACCGTCAACCTGAACTATACCCATGACGAGAATCTCTTTACCCTCTGGCGCAGCCTGCGTTTTGGAGACAACCTGCAAACCTGGTTTGAGCAGCACGCGGCGATACCCGGTCCCCGCAGTTCGACTGGCAAGGAAAGTGAGGAACAACAATGAAAAAGATGGCTGGTGTACTCACCGTTGCCGTTGCCGCGCTACTGAGTGGCTGTACGCCGCGCATTGAAGTCGCGGCACCGAAAGAGCCGATTACCATCAATATGAATGTCAAAATCGAACATGAGATCCACATTAAGGTCGATAAAGACGTTGAAACTCTGCTGAAATCGCGCAGCGATCTGTTCTGAGGACGCCATGAAACGATTAGCTCTGATTTTACTGGCACTGGGGATGAACGTGCAGGCGGCTGCGCTCACCTTAAATGATGCCCGGGCGCAGGGGCGTGTAGGGGAAACCCTGAGCGGGTATCTTGCCCCGATCCAACAGGATGCGGAAACGCTGGCGCTGGTTAACCGTATCAATGCCGCGCGCACGGAAAACTACCAGAAGCTGGCTGACAGCAATAATTTACCGGTCGATGAAGTGGCGAAAATGGCGGGACAAAAACTGGTTGCCCGTGCTCAACCCGGCGAGTATGTGAAGGGCATTAACGGAAAATGGCTGAAAAAATAGTTAGCGGTAGCGCTTGCGGTATTCACCTGGCGAGACGCCAAAACGCTGCTTAAACGCCGTGGAAAAATGGCTATGGTCGGTAAATCCCCAGCTGTAGCCAATCCCCGCCAGCTTTTCGTCATCACTGGTAGAGCGTAGCACCTGCGCGCACAGATCCAGACGACGGTTTTTAATGTACTGTGCCACCACCAGTCCTTTCTCGGCAAACATGCGGTAGAGGCTGCGCACGGACATACCGCTTTCGGCGGCAATCCATTCCGGGCGCAGAGATTCAGACTGAATATGCTCGTCAATCAGCGCCACCACATGCTGGAACTGACGTTCTTTACGCGGCTGAATCAACTCTCGCTGCTGGAAAGCGGGGCGCAACAGGCAGACCATCGCTTCGAGTGCTGCTTCACTTTCCCTGTCACTCAGATCAGCATTGTTCATACTTTCCATCAACAGACGATGACTCAGCTGTACTGTTGGCAACGAACGGGAAAGGGTAAGCGCGCAGCTGATCTCCTGAAACCGACACTGCTGTTCAATAATCTGACGGGGTACCAGTAGTGAAATCTGGCGGGATTTTTCCTGCCAGTTGATTGAGCAGGGACGTGATGCGTCAAGCAGCGTGATATCACCGGTTTTAAGCACAGAGCGCCGGTCATCCTGTTCGATTTCCGCGCTGCCTTCAAGCTGGAACACGGTATAGAACCAGGCATCATTACTCTGTGTGATTTCATGGCGGGAGCGGAACAGGTTAACGCCGCCTGCGGTAACGGTACTGAGCTTCAGGCTGCGCGCGTAGCTGGTTTCCAGTTCCCCGAAGAATTTTCCCTCCAGAGGACGCGCGTTAAAGCGTCCGCAAACCTGGTTAATTTGCGCCAGCCACTGCTGATACTGTTCCTGCTCACTTGCACACGCCATCGTTTCTCTCACTGCGCCGTCAACGTTTTTGCATTGTTGCATTTGTGTTGCATTTTGTCAGAGCTATGAGGCTGACTATAGGAAAGAACACTCACCGGGAACAGCGATATAAGGCGGAATTATCACGATTTGCGGAGCCTGTCACAGGTGGCAAAGCGAATGTCACACAGACAAAAGCGAGAATGCGAAACCCCTCTTAGACTGGATTAACACCCGACGAATAATAACGAAGGAGTACCCTATGTCTGAATCACTGGTGGCAATCCAACCTGCTGTGCAGCAGTTTTTAGACCGACATCATGGCCTGTGGATTGAAGGGCGTCAGGCCGCGTCAGACAGTGAAAAGCGGCTGAATGTCTACAACCCGGCTACGGGCGAGGTGATTGCCTCGACTGCCGATGCCAGCGTTGACGATGTTGACCGGGCTGTGATGTCCGGTTGGCGTGCGTTTGTTGCCCGCAGTTGGGCCGGAAAATTACCGGCGGAACGCGAGCGGATCCTGCTCCATTTTGCCGATCTGGTTGAGCAACACAGTGAGGAGTTGGCTCAGCTTGAAACGCTGGAGCAGGGCAAATCCATTAACATTTCCCGCGCTTTTGAAGTTGGCTGCACCCTGAACTGGATGCGCTATACCGCAGGGTTGACCACCAAAATCGCGGGCAAAACGCTGGACCTCTCCATCCCATTGCCACAGGGGGCACGCTATCAGGCCTGGACACGCAAAGAGCCCGTTGGCGTGGTAGCCGGAATTGTACCGTGGAACTTCCCGCTGATGATCGGGATGTGGAAAGTGATGCCTGCGCTGGCAGCGGGCTGTTCCATTGTGATTAAACCGTCAGAAACCACGCCGCTGACCATGCTGCGTGTGGCGGAACTGGCCAGCGAAGCGGGCATCCCGGACGGGGTGTTCAACGTGGTTACCGGGAGCGGCGCGGTGTGTGGCGCAGCGTTGACCTCGCATCCGCACATTGCGAAAGTGAGTTTTACCGGTTCAACGGCAACGGGTAAGCAAATTGCCCGCACAGCGGCGGACACGTTAACCGGGGTGACTCTGGAACTCGGCGGGAAAAACCCGGCCATCGTGCTGAAAGATGCCGACCCTGCATGGGTGATCGAAGGCCTGATGACTGGCAGCTTCCTGAACCAGGGACAGGTCTGTGCGGCGAGCTCCCGCATCTATATTGAAGCGCCGCTGTTTGACACGCTGGTCAGCGGGTTTGAACAGGCGGTGAAATCACTGAGCGTGGGGCCGGGCATGTCGCCGGAATCCTTTATTAACCCGCTGGTTTCGCGTGCGCATTGCGATAAGGTGCAGACTTTCCTCGATGAAGCGAAGTCCCGTCATGCGGAACTGATCACCGGTAACCGTGGCCCGGAAGGTAAAGGCTATTATGTTTCACCAACGCTGGTGGTGAACCCGGATGCCGCGCTGCGGCTCACCCGTGAAGAGGTCTTTGGCCCGGTGGTCAACCTGGTGCGAGTGGCCGATGGAGAAGAAGCCCTACAGCTGGCAAACGACACTGAGTATGGCCTGACGGCCAGCGTCTGGACGCAGAATATCAGCAAGGCGCTGGAATATACCGACAGGCTGCAGGCAGGCACTGTCTGGGTAAACAGCCATACCCTGATCGACGCCAACCTGCCGTTTGGCGGGATGAAACAGTCCGGCACCGGACGTGACTTTGGCCCGGACTGGCTGGACGGTTGGTGCGAAACGAAGTCGGTGTGTGTGCGGTATTAAAAAACAAGCCGGGTGGCGGCTACGCCTCACCCGGCTTTATTATCGTGACCATCGATCCCGCCCGGCCTCTTTCGCCCGATACAACGCCGCGTCAGCCCGGGCGATGATCTCGGGACCAGCCAGACCGTCTTCCATCCCCGCAATCCCCATACTGGCGGTGACAACCCCGCTAATCTTCGAGCCACTGTGCGGTATCGCGGCGGAATGCAGCTCTTCCTGAATGCGTAAAGCAACCTGTTCTGCCATGTTCTCAGGGCAGTCAAACAGGATCACCACAAACTCTTCACCACCGTAGCGAGAAACAACGTCGTGAGGTGTACGCACTGACTTTTTCAGCACCTGTGCCACCTGCGCCAGACAGTCGTCACCCGCCTGGTGGCCATAAGTGTCGTTGTAGAGTTTGAAATAATCGACATCCAGCATAATCAGTGAGAAGGCTTTTTTCTGATCAACCGCGTTTTCCAGCACGGTCTCCATCGCCCGGCGGTTTGCCGTCTGGGTTAACGCATCCAGATGCGCCAGCGCGTCCAGCCGCAGAATGAGTCGCTGATTCTGTTGGTTACGTCGCCAGGCTTCTTCAAACCAGCTCAGGAGGATAAAACGTCCGCAGATGAGGATCAGCGTAAAGACAGCCCAGAGCACTGCGAAGCGAATGTTAATTCCTTGATTGAGTATAAAACTGGATACAGGAAGCGCTATCCAGAGAGGGGACACAAAAGATAACAACCCGGACGGGTGAAAATAGAGCGCGGTCATTCCCGCCAGGATCAGAATAACGAAAATTGGCCATGCGTGCGGAATTTGCACGTCGCTTATGAGCCAGTAGCCACACATCGACCAGAGGAGGCTACAGGTGAACAGCACCACACTGATACCTGCGATACGCCGCCAGGCCATAATAATCAACGTTGATGAAAGGATAATGACACCCAACATTGACGCATCAACCATCAGCGAAAGCTGTTTTGAGGTACCTGTCAGGCCATCGATGTTTCCGAACAAAACGTTGCGCAGCAGGATCATCAGCGCAAAGCTCAGGTTCACAAAAGCCAGCCACGGCAGGTTCATTGCCAGGCCGTGGCGCACCATGGCCTGACGTGTTGGCCAGGTGGCTAGTTCGGGTGTGTAATTTTTTCTTTTTTCCATAAAGGTTGTTTACCCGTCCGGGGGCGTGAAGGTGAGATATCATTAACTATAAGCAGGCTGGATGAATCATCAAAATGAAAGGCAAAAAAAACCGGGCATTACGCCCGGGTGGTGATTATTTCTGTTCGTCTTTCTTCTTGCCAAGCGTCGGCGTCTCGTCAAAGAAGTTCCACGGTTTGAGCAGAGTATGTACCCATTCCGTCGGCATGATCGGCCACTCTTCCGCGCGAGCGACGTGGGTCGTCCCGGTGGTCATCCACACGACATCATCCTGGTTGTTCAGCGACTCGTTATCTTTGCTGTATTGCCCCAGGCCCGTATCGTGGATTGAGCGGTTAGGGAATTTGCCTTCCGGGTAGAGTTCTTCCGGGTGATAACGGGTGACCCACAGCTGTTTATCCATAAAGCTCAGTCGGTGGTAAATCCACTCGTCCGGAGCAAATTTTGCACCAGTCGCTACCGGGTGTGTACCGCCCGCGTACGGGATAATCTGGTACGAGACCGGGTTGCCCATGCGGTTCTCTTTGCTGGTATTGCTCAACAAGCGAATGGTGCCCGGGTCGAATTTCTGTGCCGCCTGCTGCTCGGTATCAATATCGTACTGATTGATCTGCATGGTACTGGTGCGCGGGCCACCTGCGGTATTCGGTTTCACTTCCGGATCCATCGCCACCAGTTTGTTGTTGATGCCATCCACATCCATATCAAGACGGAAGTTATAGATATGCTGGTGAGTGGTGCCCACGATGTTGTGATCGATAAGAGTGCCGTATTTGGTATCGTCTTTGGCGGTGGCGTCATGCATGGTTTTCGCCTGTACGCCTTTCACTGCTTCAATACCCGTCGCACCGGCATCAATCCCAATGGTGCCATTTTCATGGAATACCCAGTCGAAGATGTAATCGTAGTTACCGACAGTACTCACCCAACGCACCACCAGTTCACGACGCTCGGTGCTGACGTTTGGCTGTCCCATTTCCTGATGCTTGTATTCCGGCCCGGCGTAGCGTTCGAAAATGGCGATTGCGCGCGGGATCTCCATTGGTGCACCGGTGTAATCCGGGATCGTTTCATTGAGCATCACGGCGTTAGACGGCACGTCTTTACCCCGCACCAGCGGAGAGGTCAGGGTGCCCATGCCATAGTCGCCGGAATCCAGATAGGCTTTGAAATACCAGCCCACGTCCGGGTCGCCGTAAGGGACGATCATGCCACCTAAGGAGCCCTGATACATAACCTGGCGCTTTTTGCCGTTATCGTTGTACGTCACAGTCGAAATCATCGGGCCAACGCGGGAATCCAGGCTCAGGTGGAAATCCCAGTTCTGCCAGTGCACCATATCGCCGGTAATGGTGTAGTTCTTGCCTTCTGGCTCAATGATCTCGAGGGGCTTTTTCGGTGTTTCGATACGGTCACGGCCGTCATACGGACGCGGAGCCATGGGAACAGGAATAACAGCGCCTTCTTCAATTTTCTGAATTTTTTTCTTCTCAAGATCGACCACAGCCACCAGGTTCTCAATCGGGTGTGCCCAATAGTTGCCGTCACCGACGTCCAGGTAGCTGACCACTTTCAGCAGGCGATCTTCCTGCTTCAGGCCGTCTTTCCCGTCGAAATAGCCGACAGTCAGCGGCGTGGTAATCACTTTCTTCGTATCGGTGATACCGTGTTTTTTAAGCACCTCTGCAAACTCAGTGCTCTCGTTGATGATCTGCTGAACCGCAGTGAAGTCATCCAGCAGTACCATGCCGTGAGCGTCTTTTACCGGTTCCCAGCTCAGGATCTTTTTGTCCTTCAGATCCACCCGGCTTTCGATGACGTGCTTCCCGTCGAGCATAACCACGTTCGCCTGGCGGGGAGAATCCACTACCGTACCATTAAGCACAAAGTCCCACACTTTGGTCTTATCTGGCTCAGCAAGGGCTATCTGGGTAAAACGGGTATTCGGTTTGAAATCCGCAGAGGTTTTGACGATCTCTACGGCTTGTTTGATTTCGTCAGCCGTTAGCGCATTTAACGGGTGAGGGCGTTTTTCAACCTGGAAGGTCTGGTCGAGGCCTGACTGGAAAACGTCGTTGATGAAGGTGTCAGAGATAAAGGCCTTTTTGCCTTTCATCACCACCGGTACCTGCAACTTGAGGTTTTTACCGTTGACGATAGCGGTTTTCGCCCCCGGTTTGACCTTCACAAAGGCACCGTCTTTCGCAATGGTGAACATTTGTGCGTAATCATCCCACTGGACATCCGCGCCAAAGTCCTGCAGCGTTTTGTCCATCGGGACCATATGCGCCTCACTGCCGTGGGCGAAAACAGGGGATTGCCAGGCGCAACACAGCGCAACAGCCATAGCCAGTGCCGTTCTACGGGCAGAAAAAGAAGAATTGCTTCCCATCGTAGACCTCATCTTGTTGTGTTTATTGTGTGGTGACAGCCTTATCCTGACAGGCGCCTGAGAAAAGCGTTTGCCTGCATCTGCCATATTATTTGTCAGTCTTGCCAGGTTAAAAAAAGACCGGGGTGGCATCACACCCCGGTCAACGTGCGAGAGAGGAAAGTGTCAGGCGTCACCCTGCTGGCGCGCCACCAGCGTCAGAATGGAGTAGAGCGCCACGGCCTGTTGATGCTGGTTAAAAATCTCAACGGCCCACTCCACCACGCCCGTCGGTTTTTCTTCGGCGGTGCGTTGTTTCTTCAGCGTTTTACGTTTGCAGGTCAGACGAACCTGAATGGTATCGCCCGGTTTAACCGGCTCGATAAAGCGCAGGTTTTCCATGCCGTAGTTGGCAATCACTGGCCCGACCCCCGCATCAACGAACAATCCCGCTGCGGCGGAAATCAGGAAATAACCGTGGACCACGCGTTCGCCAAAGATTGACTCTGCCGCGCCGATCTTGTCCATGTGCGCGTAGAAGTGGTCGCCGCTCAGGCAGGCAAAATTCACGATATCTGCTTCTGTGAGTGTACGACGCGGCGTCAGCAGGCTGTCGCCCGGCTGCAACTCCTCGAAGTATTTACGGAACGGATGAACGCGATCTTCCTGCACGTCAGCACCGCGTACCCACTGTTTGCCAATCGCAGCCAGCATGGATGGACTGCCCTGAATAGCGGTACGCTGCAGATAGTGTTTCACTGCGCGCAGACCGCCCAGCTCTTCACCGCCACCAGCACGACCCGGGCCACCGTGGACCAGTTGAGGAAGCGGAGAACCGTGGCCGGTGGACTCTTTCGAGGACTCCTCATTGAGGACCTGAATACGTCCATGAGCGCGTGCCGCGCCGGCAATAAACTGACGGGCGGTTGCCAGATCCGCAGTGACCAGCGTCCCGGCCAGGCTTCCACCGCCTGCGCGGGCAAGCTGCATCGCGTGGTCTGCATTGCGATACGGCATCAGCGTCGCAACCGGGCCAAAGGCTTCAGTCGCGTGGACCGCCGGTGTTTCATCCGGCTGCGGACAGAACAGCAGGGTCGGCGGGAAGAAGGCGCCAGCAGCCTGCAAATCCGCTTTGCCACCCAGACGGATCTCACAGCCTGCGGCAACCAGCTGATCCACTTTCTCCTGAACGTCTGCACGTTGTTCGCTGTTCACCAGCGCACCCATTTTCACCCCTTCCTGCGCCGGGTCACCCACCACGACTTTTTCAAGACGCGCAATCAGTGCCTGACTGACGGCATCGAGCTGGCTTTGCGGGACGATAATCCGGCGAATGGCCGTACATTTCTGTCCGGCTTTGGTGGTCATTTCACGGACGACTTCCCGAATGAACAGGGCAAATTCTGGCTGTTCCGGGGTGACGTCTTCCCCCAGCACGCAGCAGTTCAGTGAGTCAGCTTCCATGGTGAACGGAATGGAATTCGCCACAATATTCGGGTGCACACGCAGGCTTTGACCGGTACTGGCGGAGCCGGTAAATGTCACCACGTCCTGGCTGTCCAGATGATTCAGCAGATCCCCTGCGCCACCGCAGATCAGACTGATGGCACCGTCCGGCACCAGGCCGCTGTCAATGATGGATTTCACCATCGCCTGGGTTACCTGCGCTGTGGCGGTAGCGGGTTTGATGATGGCAGGCATCCCGGCGAGCCAGGTGGGTGCCAGTTTTTCCAGCATGCCCCAGCACGGGAAGTTAAAAGCGTTGATATGGACCGCCACGCCTGATTTTGACGTCAGGACATGGCGTGCGGCAAAACCACCTTCCTTCGACAGAGGGATCAACTCATCCTCAGGCCACAATGTGTCATCCGGCAGTTCGCGGCTGCCCAGACTGGCATAGGTGAAGAGGGTACCGATACCGCCTTCAATATCCACCCAACTGTCAGCCTTTGTCGCCCCGGTCTGGGCAGACAGGACATAAAACGTCTCTTTCTGACTAAGCAGATGTTTCGCCACCGCCTTCAGCATGGCAGCACGTTCGATAAAGGTCATGTTGTGAAGTGCTTCGCCGCCACGCTCAATGGCATAGCGACGGGCGGCCGCCATATCCAGCCCTTCGCTGGTCACGCTCCACAGCGCTTCGCCACTGATGGCGTGATGAATAGTGCGTTCGCGGCCCCGGCCAGACTGCCAGGTACCGGACAAGAAGCTGGCTAACTGCTGCATCGCTTATCTCCAAATGTTACGAAAAATCACTATTAATAGTTTGATCATGAATCATAAAAATCAAGCTGAGTTTTAATGAATTGTTAACATTGTGATCCAGTCTGATGAAGTGCAGTAGGCAAACGCTCGGGATGTCTGGTGCGCTGCAAAAGCCTTGCGAGCGACATCACAAAACAAGGAAACAATTCTTGGGGTTATATTTAACCTTTGTGTAACTTTTAAAAAACAAAGTGATTCAACATTTCGCTTTAGATTGCAAACTAACGAATCATAAAAGGTGATGACGTGACGCAAGAACAACGGTTTGAGCAGCGCATAGCGCAGGAGACGGCGATAGAGCCCCAGGACTGGATGCCTGAGGCCTACCGCAAGACGTTGATCCGCCAGATTGGTCAGCATGCGCACTCCGAAATTGTCGGCATGCTACCCGAAGGTAACTGGATCACCCGCGCACCGACGTTGCGTCGTAAAGCGATCCTGCTGGCGAAAGTACAGGACGAAGCCGGACACGGTTTGTACCTCTATAGCGCGGCAGAAACGCTGGGCTGCGCGCGGGAAGACATCTATCAGAAGATGCTTGACGGCAAAATGAAATACTCCTCCATCTTCAACTACCCAACCCTGAGCTGGGCCGACATTGGCGTGATCGGCTGGCTGGTGGACGGTGCTGCCATCGTTAACCAGGTGGCGCTGTGCCGTACCTCTTACGGGCCGTATGCCAGGGCAATGGTGAAAATCTGTAAAGAAGAGAGTTTCCACCAGCGTCAGGGCTTTGAAGCCTGTATGGCGCTGGCGCAGGGAAGTGACGCTCAGCGTCACATGTTGCAGGACGCCATCAACCGTTTCTGGTGGCCGGCGCTGATGATGTTCGGGCCGAACGACGACAACTCGCCGAACAGCGCCCGTAGCCTGGCCTGGAAAATCAAACGCTTCGGTAATGACGAACTTCGCCAGCGTTTTGTCGACAACACCATTCCTCAGGTGGAGATGCTGGGCATGACAGTGCCCGATCCCGACCTGCGTTTTGACGACGAGAGCGGTCACTACTGTTTCGGCGAGATCGACTGGCAGGAATTTGACGAGGTGATTAACGGGCGTGGCATCTGTAACCACGAACGTCTGGCCGCCAAACGCAAAGCCTGGGAAGAGGGGGCGTGGGTGCGTGAAGCTGCACTGGCGCACGCAGAAAAACAACATGCCCGCAAAGTGGCTTGAGAGGAATCACGATGAGCAATGTCTACTGGCCGCTGTACGAAGTCTTCGTACGTAGCAAACAAGGTTTGTCCCACCGTCATGTGGGAAGCCTGCATGCCGCCGACGATCGCATGGCGCTGGAAAATGCGCGTGATGCTTATACCCGCCGCAGTGAAGGCTGCTCTATCTGGGTGGTCAAGGCGAGCGAGATTATCGCCTCCCAGCCGGAAGAGAGTGGTGAGTTCTTCGACCCGGCGGAAAGCAAGGTCTACCGCCACCCGACGTTTTACACCATCCCTGATGGCATCGAGCACATGTGAGGTTGGGGATGAAAACAGTCACTGCATATGCCCTGCGTCTGGGCGACAACGGTCTGGTGCTTTCGCAGCGTCTCGGTGCCTGGTGCGGTCACGCGCCGGAGCTGGAGATCGACCTCGCGCTGGCCAATATCGGTCTCGACCTGCTGGGCCAGGCGCGCAATTTCCTGACCTATGCCGCGGAGCTGGAAGGCCAGGGCGATGAAGACACGCTGGCATTTGGGCGTGATGAGCGTCAGTTCCGCAATTTACTGCTGGTGGAGCAGCCGAACGGCAACTTCGCCGACACGATTGCCCGTCAGTACCTGATGGATGCCTGGAATGTGGCGCTGTATGAACATCTGGCGCACAGCAGCGACAGTCAGCTTGCCGCCATTGCCGCAAAAGCCATTAAAGAGGTGCGCTATCACCTGCGCTTTAGCCGCGGCTGGCTGGTGCGTCTGGGCGATGGCACCGAAACCTCCGCGCAAAAAATGCAGCAGGCCATCGACAACCTGTGGCGTTTTACGGCGGAGCTGTTTGACGCCGATGACGTTGAGCTGGAACTGATTGCCACCGGCGTGGCTGTTGACCCGCGCACCTTGCGCCAGGCGTGGGAAAGTGAGGTGTTAGCCGGTCTGGCAGAAGCCAACCTGAAGGTTCCCGACGAAGTGGCGTATCGCACCGGGGGCAAGAAAGGGCTACATACCGAACATCTGGGCCCGATGCTGGCGGAAATGCAATATCTCCAGCGCGCGTACCCGGGTCAACAGTGGTAATAGCGGAGGTCATGATGCAGCGTTTTGCTGAGATTGCACCTGCGGAGATCCCGCAGATCTGGTCGCTGTTAAGCCAGATCCCGGACCCGGAAGTGCCCGTGTTAACCATCACCGATCTGGGCATGGTGCGCAGCGTCGCACCGCAAGGTGAAGGCTGGGTCATTGGTTTCACGCCGACCTACTCAGGTTGCCCGGCGACGGAACACCTGCTGGGCGCTATCCGCGAAACGATGACCGCACACGGGTTTACGCCGGTTCATATTGTGCTCCAGCTTGAACCCGCCTGGACCACCGACTGGATGACTGCTGATGCCCGCGAGCGTCTGCGTGAATATGGCATCAGCCCGCCGGTCGGCCACAGCTGCCATGCCCATGCGCCCGCAGAGGTGACGTGTCCGCGCTGTGCGAGCACCGATACCTCACTTATCAGTGAATTTGGTTCAACGGCCTGCAAAGCGCTCTATCGCTGCAACACCTGCCGTGAGCCTTTCGACTATTTCAAATGTATTTGAGGCTGCCATGACAACGTTTCATTCATTAACAGTGGCAAAAGTGGAACCCGAAACCCGTGATGCGGTAACGATCACCTTCGCGGTGCCGCAGGAATTACAGGACGCGTACCGCTTCCGTCCGGGTCAGCACCTGACCCTGAAAACGAAACTGGGCGGGGATGAACTGCGCCGCTGTTACTCCATCTGCCGGAGTAGCGCACCGGGTGAGATCAGCGTGGCGGTCAAAGCCATCGAGGGCGGACGATTTTCCCGCTATGCCCGGGATGAGATTAAACAGGGTATGGCGCTGGAGGTGATGGTTCCTCAGGGCCAGTTTGGCTACCAGCCGCAGGCGGAACGTGAAGGACACTATCTGGCGATTGCCGCAGGCTCCGGGATCACCCCGATGCTGGCGATTTTATCCGCAACGCTTGCCACCGAACCGAACAGTCATTTCACCCTGATTTACGGCAACCGCAGCAGCCAGAGCATGATGTTCCGCCAGGCGCTGGCGGACCTGAAAGACAAATACCCGCAGCGGCTGCAGCTGGTTTCCATCTTCAGCCAGGAGCGTCTGGACAGCGATCTTCTCCATGGTCGTATTGACGGGGAAAAACTGCAGGCGCTGGCGAAAACACTGATCAACTTCCGCCAGTACGACGAAGCGTTTATCTGCGGTCCGTCGGCGATGATGGATGATGCCGAAAGCACATTAAAAGCGCTGGGGATGCCGGAAAAAGCCATCCATCTGGAACGTTTCAATACGCCGGGTTCAGCAGCTAAACGCACGGTTAGCGTGCAGGCGGAGGGGCAGAAAGTCACCGTTCGTCAGGACGGCCGTGACCGTGAAATCACCCTGACGGCGGACGATGAAAGTATTCTTGATGCCGCCCTGCGCCAGGGGGCGGATCTGCCGTATGCCTGTAAAGGCGGTGTGTGCGCCA
Source organism: Pantoea sp. LS15 (assembly GCF_012241585.1). Taxonomy (NCBI): domain Bacteria; kingdom Pseudomonadati; phylum Pseudomonadota; class Gammaproteobacteria; order Enterobacterales; family Erwiniaceae; genus Pantoea; species Pantoea sp. LS15. Next base: position 620,414 of record NZ_JAAVXA010000001.1, on the reverse strand, counting down.
CCTGTAAATGTAAAGTGCTGCGCGGCAAAGTGGACATGGTGACCAACTACAGCCTGGAGCCGGACGAGCTGGCCGCCGGGTATGTGCTGAGCTGTCAGTCGCTGCCGTTAACCGCTGACGTGATCGTCGATTTCGACGCAAAGGGGATGGCATGAGCGAACTGATTGTCACCCGCCATGGCCGCGTGTTGCAGCTGACACTGAACCGTCCGGCGGCACGCAATGCTCTCAATAATGCGCTGCTGACGCAGATTGCGGAGCAACTTGAGGCGGCGGCCTGTGATAGCGACATTTCTGTCTGCGTCATTTATGGCAACGAGCGCTGCTTCGCGGCCGGGGCAGATCTCAACGAAATGGCAGAGAAAGACTTACCGGCCACATTGAACGATATCCGTCCCCAGTTGTGGAAGCGGATAGACGCATTTAACAAACCGTTGATCGCCGCCGTGAACGGTTTCGCCCTGGGAGCGGGCTGCGAGCTGGCACTGCTCTGCGACGTGGTGATTGCCGGGGATAACGCGCGTTTCGGTCTGCCGGAAATCACCCTCGGGATTATGCCAGGCGCGGGCGGCACGCAGCGTCTCATTCGCAGCGTGGGTAAATCCCTCGCCAGCAAAATGGTGCTGACCGGAGAAAGTCTCTCCGCACAACAGGCGCTGAGTGCTGGTCTGGTCAGCGATGTCTTCCCGGCCTCCCTGACGCTGGAGTATGCCCTGAAGCAGGCGGCATTGATGGCGCGTCATTCGCCGCTGGCATTGCAGGCCGCGAAACAGGCGCTGCGTCAGTCTCAGGAAGTGCCATTGCAGGCTGGGTTGGCACAGGAACGTCAGCTTTTTACACTGCTTTCCGCGACCGAAGACCGCCGGGAAGGTATCAACGCCTTCTTACAGAAACGTACCCCCGATTTTAAAGGACGCTAATTGTGGAATTTATTCTGAGTAACGTAGAGCAAGGCGTGATGACCATTACGCTGAACCGCCCGGAGCGTCTGAACAGCTTTAACGACGTGATGCATCAGCAGCTTTCGGAGTGCCTGAAACAGGCAGAGCGTGATGACACCATCCGCTGTCTGTTGATTACCGGGGCAGGACGCGGTTTCTGTGCCGGTCAGGATCTGAATGACCGCAATGTCGACCCCAACGGCCCGGCGCCGGATCTGGGCATGTCCGTTGAGACGTTTTACAACCCGCTGGTGCGCCGACTGGCAAAACTGCCGAAGCCGGTCATTTGTGCGGTCAACGGCGTGGCCGCTGGTGCCGGGGCGACGCTGGCGCTCGGGTGCGATATGGTCATAGCGGCGCGTTCCGCCAACTTTGTGATGGCCTTCAGTAAGCTCGGGTTAGTCCCGGACTGCGGTGGCACCTGGTTGCTGCCGCGCGTTGCCGGACGCGCTCGCGCCATGGGGCTGGCGCTGCTGGGGGACAAACTCAGCGCCGAACAAGCGCAGGCCTGGGGGATGATCTGGCAGGTGGTGGACGACGAGCAGCTTTCCGCCACGGCACAACAGATGGCGCTGCATTTTGCCTCACAGCCGACGTTTGGTTTGGGGCTGATCAAGCAGGCCATCAACGCGGCGGAAACCAACACCCTGGATGCGCAACTTGATCTCGAGCGCGACTATCAACGCCTGGCTGGGCGCAGCGATGACTACCGCGAGGGCGTCAGCGCCTTCCTGGCAAAGCGCACGCCGAACTTTACGGGGAAATAAGATGTTGAGCATACGTACTGTCGCCGTGATTGGCAGCGGCACGATGGGGGCCGGAATTGCCGAAGTTGCGGCCAGCCATGGGCACCCTGTTCTGATCTACGACATCTCCGCAGATGCGATCTCGCGCGCCATTGACGGCATTCGCCAGCGTCTGGCTTCCCGGGTGACGCGAGGAAAACTCTCCGCAGATGCTGGTAGCCAAATCCTGGCCAGACTGCTGCCGGTGACCGATATCGAGGCACTCTCGGCGGCAGATCTTGTGATTGAAGCGGCCTCAGAACGTCTTGAGGTGAAAAAAGCGCTGTTTGCACAGCTGGCCGCGATCTGCCCGGCACAGACGGTGCTGACCAGTAACACCTCGTCTATTTCAGTTACCGCGATTGCGGCCGACGTGCACCATCCGGAGCGCGTGGCGGGGCTGCATTTCTTTAATCCGGCACCGGTGATGAAGCTGGTAGAAGTGGTCAGCGGGCTGGCGACCTCTCCGGAAGTGGCTGATGCGCTGTGTGAGCTGGCGCTGAACTGGGGTAAACAACCCGTTCGCTGTCAGTCAACGCCGGGGTTCATCGTGAACCGCGTTGCGCGTCCGTTCTACTCTGAAGCCTGGCGCGCACTGGAAGAACAGGTGGCCGCGCCGGAGGTGATTGACGCCGCACTGCGCGAAGGTGGCGGTTTTCCGATGGGGCCGCTGGAACTCACTGACTTGATTGGTCAGGACGTTAACTTCGCCGTGACCTGCTCAGTCTTTAATGCCTTTTGGCAGGAGCGCCGTTTTCTGCCTTCTCTGGTCCAGCAGGAGCTGGTGCTGGCGGGGCGACTGGGCAAAAAAAGCGGGAAGGGCGTTTACGACTGGCAGGGTGATAAACCTGATGTGCAGTGGGTTGAGCCCGTGGATGACAGTTATCGTCCGATGCACATGGAGAAAAGAAGTGACGGTGTCACGGAAATTGACGGTGTGCATCTGATGGAAACGCAGGGTGAAACCGCTCAGGCGCTGGCTTTGCGTCTTAACTGTCCGGTGGTAATGGTTGACCGTATTGAGCGTGATGTGGCGGTGATTGCGGCGGCAGCCAGCAACCCGCAGACCGCGACGCTGAAAGCCATCTGGTACCTGCAACAGCAGGGCAAACGGGTAATACAAATTGCCGATTATCCGGGAATGCTGATCTGGCGCACGCTGGCAATGATCGCCAACGAAGCGCTGGATGCTCTGCAAAAAGGGGTGGCCAGCGAGAAGGATATCGATACCGCCATGCGCCTCGGCGTGAACTACCCGAGCGGTCCGATTGCCTGGGGGGAGCGTCTGGGCTGGCAACGTCTGCTGACGCTACTGGAGAACCTGCAACGTCATTACGGCGAAGAACGTTATCGTCCCTGTTCACTGCTGCGCCAGCGTGCGCTTCTGGAGAGTAGCTATGAGTCATAACGCCTGGCATAACGCCCGCACGATGTACGAACGGGATGCCTGCGCGCAGGCACTGGGAATCGACATCATTGAAATGGACGAAGGTTATGCGGTGGTGACGATGACCATCACCCCACAGATGCTTAACGGCCACAAAACCTGTCACGGTGGACAACTTTTCTCGCTGGCGGACACCGCCTTTGCTTACGCCTGCAACAGCCAGGGGCTGGCGGCGCTCGCCTCCGGTTGCTCGATTGAGTTTCTGCGTCCGGGCTTTGCCGGGGATACGTTGACCGCCACCGCGCGGGTAAAGCATCAGGGCAAACTCACCGGCGTGTATGACATTGAAATTCAGAATCAACAACAGAAAACCGTCGCCCTTTTTCGCGGAAAATCGCACCGCATTGGCGGCAGTGTGACAGGAGAAGCCTGATGCGTGATGCATTTATTTGTGATGGCGTACGAACCCCGGTGGGGCGTTACGGCGGCGCACTTTCCGCTGTTCGCGCTGACGATCTGGGGGCCGTTCCGCTGCGTGCGCTGCTGGCACGTTACCCGCAGCTCGATCTGGAGCGGATTGATGATGTGATCCTCGGTTGCGCCAACCAGGCGGGGGAAGACAATCGCAACGTGGCGCGCATGTCGGCCTTGCTGGCGGGATTGCCGCAGACGGTATCCGGAACCACCATTAACCGCCTGTGCGGTTCGGGGCTGGACGCAATTGGCTTTGCAGCCCGCGCTATTAAAGCAGGCGATGGCGATCTGTTGCTGGCGGGCGGTGTGGAGTCCATGTCCCGCGCGCCATTTGTGATGGGGAAAGCCACTGCCGCGTTTCAGCGTCAGGCGGAGATTTTCGATACCACTATCGGCTGGCGTTTTGTGAATCCGCTCATGCATCAGCACTTCGGAACTGACAGTATGCCGGAAACGGCAGAGAATGTAGCTGAATTGTTAAATATCAGCCGTGCCGATCAGGACGCTTTTGCGCTGCGCAGTCAGCAGCGAACCGCCGGGGCGCAGAAGAACGGTATTCTGGCGCAGGAGATTGTGCCGGTGCTGGTGCCGGGTAAAAAAGGCGCGGTAACGGAATTTAGCGTGGATGAACATCCACGAGCGGATACGACACTTGAACAACTTGCCGGACTGAAAACACCGTTTCGTAAAAATGGGGTGGTTACGGCTGGGAATGCCTCTGGCGTGAATGACGGCGCAGCGGCGCTGATCATCGCCAGTGAACAGATGGCACTCGCGCAGGGATTAGTCCCGCGCACGCGTATTGTGGCGATGGCGACGGCAGGCGTGGAGCCCCGTCTGATGGGCTTAGGCCCGGTGCCTGCCACCCGAAAAGTGCTGGAGCGAGCCGGACTTAGTATCAACGATATGGACGTCATCGAGCTTAACGAAGCTTTTGCTTCGCAGGCACTGGGTGTGCTGCGTCAGTTAGGGTTACCCGATGATGCCGCTCACGTGAACCCAAACGGGGGAGCCATCGCGATAGGCCACCCGCTGGGGATGAGTGGTGCCAGACTGGCGCTGGCTGCAAGCAATGAATTGCATCGACGCAACGGGCGCTACGCGCTGTGTACGATGTGCATCGGTGTGGGTCAGGGCATTGCCATGATCCTTGAGCGTGTTTGAGCGAATAACAATGTGAGTACCCTACAATGACAAATACAACAAAGCTTGACCCGATCGAAACAGCATCCCTTGACGAATTACAGGCGTTGCAGACCGAGCGTCTGAAATGGACGCTGCACCATGCCTATAACAACGTACCGATGTATAAACGCAAGTTCGATGCAGCGGGCGTTCACCCTGACGATTTCAAAGAGCTGGCGGATATTCGTAAATTCCCGTGCACGACCAAGCAGGACCTGCGGGATAACTATCCATTTGATACCTTTGCCGTGCCAATGGAGCAGGTGGTACGTATTCACGCATCCTCCGGCACCACCGGCAAACCGACCGTCGTCGGCTACACGCAAGGCGACATCGACAACTGGGCCAATCTGGTGGCACGCTCCCTGCGTGCCGCGGGCGGCAGTGCAAAAGACAAAATTCACGTGGCCTATGGTTACGGGTTGTTTACCGGCGGTCTGGGCGCGCATTACGGTGCGGAACGTTTAGGCGCAACGGTGATCCCGATGTCGGGTGGTCAGACGGAGAAACAGGCGCAGCTTATCCGGGATTTCCAGCCAGATATGATCATGGTGACGCCATCCTACTGCCTTAACCTGATTGAAGAACTGGAGCGCCAGATGGGCGGCGATGCCAGTACCTGTTCTCTTCGTGTGGGCGTGTTCGGTGCCGAGCCGTGGACGCAGGCCATGCGCCACGAGATTGAAAAACGTTTAGGGATCACGGCGCTGGATATTTATGGCCTCTCCGAAGTGATGGGCCCCGGCGTGGCGATGGAGTGTATCGAAACCGCCGATGGTCCGACAATCTGGGAAGATCATTTCTATCCGGAGATCGTCAACCCGAACGACGGTACGCCGCTTAATGACGGCGAGCAGGGCGAACTGCTGTTTACCACGCTGACCAAAGAGGCGCTGCCGGTGATCCGCTACCGTACCCGCGACCTGACACGCCTGCTGCCAGCAACCGCGCGCAGTATGCGTCGTATGGACCGGATCAGCGGTCGCAGTGACGATATGCTGATCATCCGTGGCGTTAACGTCTTCCCGTCACAGCTGGAAGAGGAAATTGTGAAGTTCGAACATCTCTCGCCGCATTACCAGCTGGAGGTGAACCGTCGCGGACATCTTGATTCACTTTCCGTGAAGGTGGAGCTGAAAGAGAGCAGCCTGACGCTGACGCACGAACAGCGTTGCCAGGTGTGTCATCAGTTGCGCCACCGCATTAAATCCATGGTCGGGATTTCAACCGACGTGATGATCGTTAACTGCGGCAGTATCCCGCGCTCAGAGGGGAAAGCCTGCCGGGTGTTTGATTTGCGTAAAATCGCGGCCAACAGCTGAGTTTCTTCTTCCCTCTCTCCTTCGGAGAGAGGGAGTGCAGAACTATGCTATGATTCATCCGGGACAAAAATTACAACAGAATGAATCACATGAAACTCGACGCCTTTATCCAGCACGCAGTCAGCTCCGTTCCGATCAGCGGGACATCCCTTATCTCCTCGTTATACGGTGACGCGCTTTCCCATCGCGGGGGCGAGATTTGGCTTGGGAGCCTGGCGGCATTACTGGAGGGAATGGGGTTCGGTGAACGGTTCGTGCGCACTGCGTTGTTCCGCCTCAACAAAGAGGGTTGGCTGGATGTCTCGCGCATTGGACGCCGCAGCTTTTACCGCCTGAGCGACAAAGGGCTACGTTTAACCCGCCGCGCGGAAAATAAGATCTATCGCGCGGAGTTGCCCGCCTGGGACGGAAAATGGTTATTGCTGCTCTCTGAAGGTCTGGACAAAACTACGCTTGCTGATGTCAAAAAACAGCTGATCTGGCAGGGGTTTGGCACGCTTGCGCCGAGCCTGATGGCTTCACCATCGCAGCATCTGGCAGATGTGCAGTCCCTGCTTCATGATGCTGGCGTGGCGGAAAACGTCATCTTCTTTGAAGCGCATTCGCCGCTGGCGTTGTCCCGCGCCGCGCTGCGTTCGCGGGTGGAAGAGTGCTGGCAGTTAACCGAACAAAACACGATGTACGAAACGTTTATTAGCTCGTTCCGGCCGCTGCTTCCTCTGCTGAAAGAGGCGACACCAGAGGAACTGACGCCAGAACGTTGCTTCCAGATCCAACTGTTGCTGATCCATTTTTATCGTCGCGTGGTGCTGAAAGACCCGCTGCTGCCGGAAGAGTTACTGCCAGCGCACTGGGCCGGGCAAAGTGCCCGACAGCTCTGCATCAATATCTATCAGCGTGTAGCACCGGGGGCGCTGGCTTTTGTCAGTGAGAAAGGCGAAACCTCCGTCGGCGAATTGCCCGTGCCTGGCACGCTCTACTATCAACGCTTTGGTGGTCTTACAAGCGCATAAGGAGTGAGGATGCCTGTTTATCAAATTGATGGTCTGACGCCGGTCGTGCCTGACGAGAGCTATGTTCACCCGACAGCGGTACTCATTGGTGATGTGATTCTGGGGAAAGGTGTTTATGTCGGCCCGAATGCCAGCCTGCGCGGAGATTTTGGCCGTATCGTGGTGAAAGATGGTGCAAACATTCAGGATAACTGCGTGATGCATGGTTTCCCTGAACAGGACACGGTGGTGGAAGAGGACGGACATATCGGCCACAGCGCTATTCTGCATGGCTGTGTTATCCGCCGGAACGCACTGGTGGGAATGAATGCTGTGGTGATGGACGGCGCAGTGATCGGTGAAAACAGCATCGTCGGCGCGGCGGCATTCGTGAAGGCGAAAGCGGAAATGCCAGCAGGGCATTTGATTATTGGCAGCCCGGCCAAAGCGATTCGCGAGTTGAGCGAGCAAGAACTGGCGTGGAAAAAACAAGGTACAAGGGAATATCAGGTGCTGGTGGAGCGCTGCAAGCTGACTATGCACCAGGTAGAACCGCTACGTGAAGTAGAGCCTGGGCGGAAACGGCTGACGTTTGATGAGAATTTAAGGCCGAAGTCGGCGGTGTAAGGTGAGGTGTTGAAGCAGGGGCGGATGGAACCGACCCATGCTGCGGTTATCTGTTCAGTTGCAATTAAATGAGGCTAATTATTTAATCCCTGCTGCCGATAATGTTTTTCTCTGGTTATATATGAAGGAACATGTATGCATTACGCACGGCCTTTAATACGCCCTCTGTTTTTACTTTCTCTGTTGCCGTTTTCTTTTGCGCAGGCCGCTGAAAAGCCTGAACTTATTGGCGGCGGTATTAACCCCTTGTCTGTTACCCGCATCCACGATCGTGTGAGTTACATGGTGTCGTTAAACTTCAATAACGGCAAAACAGCGCAACAATGGCGTTCAGTAGATTGTAAACAGGGCAAGTCACAGCTTCTGTACAAGGATTTACTGGATGATGAAGGGTTAACCAAAGTCCGTTTTTACGGCGACAGCTACCTGCGGTATGCACCTGCACAGGATGATAAGCTGATGACGGCAGAGGATATCCGTAAGATCTGCCAGCTACCGGTAAAAGAACCCCTGTGGGAAAGATTATCTGCCACCTCTGCAACGGGCATTACCGATCTTGTCGATGTTAACAGCATTCATCGCGTTGGCGACATTTTAACGGTACGTATGGGATATGATTTTGCAGATATTATCTGGGAACCGCCTTATGACGCGCCGCTTGAATTGAAGATTGAGCACTATTTCTATAACTGTAAAACCCATCAGGGCGACGCTGTCGCTGCAATGAATTTCGATGGCCAGGGTCACGTAACGGACTCACTCATCACGGCTGATATTGTTCGTCGCAAAAGTAGCTTCAAGATTGATGCTCAAAAGGCTCAACACTTTGAGCAACTCTGCCAGCTACCTGCAGGCAAAACATTCACCGCTGAAGGGCGCTTTATACCTGCGGTGAACAAGTCAGCATCTACGTTGATGGGGCCCTCAATGCCCGATCTGAGCAATAATAATCCGCAATGGTTGAGCAAATACCCCCTTTCTGCTGCTATTGATCACCAGGCGCAGGCACTGATCAAATCCTGGGCGATGCCGCGTTTTAAACAGGTTCGGTATACGGAGGTCAGCGCGCTCGGTAAGATTAAAATCCAGCTGGACGCGCAATCGGATGGTTATATACGTAAGCTTGAAGATTATGGCATCTGGAAGGTTCAACGTTTAACGCTGACTAATCTGTTGCAACTGAAATTCGCTATGTCCATCAGTAGCGGTGCCATGTTGCTCAACACATTGCAGACCGATCTGCATTTCCCATTAGTACAGGGTCAAAAATATCAGGCGCAACTGGAAAATATTGATGCGGATAAGAAAGTCTCATCGTCAGCGATACGCTGTGAAGTGACGGGGGAAGGGGATGCGCAGCGTATTGCACCTGAGTTTACTGGGAAATATTTGTTAGTTGAGTGTCATGAAAGTAATGCGGGGCAACCAGATAGCAGAAGCAAATTAGCCTGGCTGCAGGACCTCAATATCTTCGTCCCTGTTGCTCAGCAACTGGGTGATAAGCCTGAAAGGTTGGTGACGCTGGAAAATGTGAGTGTGACACGATAATCAATAATCAGACCTAACCGAGCCATTATGAAATAAGGACATAAAATGACCAATTCAACGTTTCAATGGACGTGCATTAAATGTGATAAAGAGATCCCGCAGCATCTTGAATATTGCTCTGAGTGCGAAGAAAAACGATATCGCAAAATAGGTGGTTTGTTATATCTGCCATTTGTCAATATGCTGCTTATCGCTTACGCCTACTTCAACTCTATGGCAGTAACGTTAAGTGCAGGGATGGAAACGGTAGGGCGTCTTCCGGTCTCCCAGACGACCTATCTCTTTGTTGCTAGTGGGATTAACTTAGTTTTCCTGCTCTTTATCATTTATATTGTTTCTCTGTTTTTGCGGAAAAAGAAAGAGTTACCTCTGGCTTATTGTGCGTTGCTTGTTTCGGGTATCGCGCTGATGCTAATTGACAGGGTCGCCACGTCTTACATCTTTCCGCAGATCTCCCTGAATATGGCTCAGATAATGCCTATTATTATGCATGTGATATACGCTTGTATCTGGATCCCATACTTCCGCACCTCCGTTCGGGTTAAAAAGACGTTCATTCGGTAGACGGGGCAGACAGGTAAAATCTGTGATAACCACTCGGGGCGTACTCATGGCTCTGGAAGTCCAGCGATTCACAGAACAATGACCGTCGGTGTCAGGGCTGCAACAGCAGCCCTGTAAAAAGCGGAGTTTACTCGCCTTTAACCAGGATGGGGTTTATACAACATCACCTGATTCATCCTCGCTCACACTCTCTTTGCTTTGAATGAAGCGGAGTGCCAGATAGAGGTCTGGCGCCAGAATCATGTCATCATCATTCATTGTTGGCCGACTTTCTTTAAACCAGCGTGTTAATTCCGTTTTCCTGCCGGCCAGGATTAATTTAATCTGTCGACCCTTCAGGTCACGCTTTAGCTCATTAATGGTTGCCAGGACACTGATATCTGAATAGGTGAAACAAGCCACGGCATCAATGACCACCCATTTAGGTTGTACTGCTGCACCTTCAACTAAGTTCAACACGCGGCGTTTAAAATAAGCCACATTAAAATAGGTCAACGGCGAGTTAAAACGATACATCAGCACGCCCGGAACCATTTTAATATCGGTTGTATTCCCTAATGAGTGGATCATGCCATTTTCGTCAGTTCCCAGTAAGTGCTCAGAGGGACGAAAGACTGTGCGCAGGAACTGTAACAGGCCAAGTAGCACCGCAAGGCCGATACCCTGAATAACGCCGATAATTAAAACACAGCCAAACGTGAAAAAGGCCAGGCGAAATGCCTGTTTATTTCTTCGTCTGAGGCTCCATAGTCCACGTAAATCAATCAATGACCACGACGCATACATTAGAACAATACCTAATGCAGATACCGGAATAAATTGTAAGGGTTGAGTGAAAAAGAGTAGTACGACTCCAATGAGTAAGGCTGCAACAATGGATACCAGCTGACTTTTTCCCCCAGTGGAATCATTAACCGCGGTCCGGGAATCGGCCCCACTGATAGCAAACCCCTGAGATAACCCCGACATGATATTCGCAATACCCAGCGCTCTGAACTCTGCATCTGCATTGATTTCATAGCCATTTTTTGCGGCAAAACTGCGAGCGGTCAGCATCAGACTGACAAAACTGACCAAAGCCAGGTTTAGCGCCGGGATGACTAAATCACGCATCGGACCCGGCTGGAACGCCCCCCAGTTAACGACGGGTAATCCAGGCTGGAAACCTTCGCCCCCAATAGTGGCAATACCATATTGTTGTGCAGATGTCCCCCATACCAGAAACGTCGTTATCACTATGGCAATCAAAGGGGTCGGCCAGTGACTGCGAAACGTTTTAATAGCCATTAAAATAGCTAACGTTAAAATGGATATTCCGAAGGTTAATAAATGGCTGTCTGAAATTCGGCCTGGCAAGGCAATAATTTTCTCAATAACCTGCGCTTCATCAAGCTTGATCCCCAAAACCTTACCTAATTGCCCGACAATAATCGTCACGGCTACGCCATTAAGCAGACCAGTCAGAATAGGGTGAGAAAGCAGATCAGCAAGGGCGCCCAGGCGAAATTTACTGGCAAGCAGACACCATCCGCCCATCATCAATGTCATGACGATCGTCAGTTGCCAGTGCAGTTCGGGATTTCCGGCAGAAAGAGGAAACACGACGGCGGCAATCACCGCACAGGTCGTGGCATCAGGACCAACAATAAGCTGACGTGAAGAACCAAACAGCGCATAAGCTATCATCGGTAAAACGCATGAATACAGCCCGACGATAGCCCCAACCCCCGCCAACTCAGCATAAGCAATCGCTACGGGTAGTGCTACAGCCGCAACGGATAACCCGGCTTTAACATCATGTTTTAGCCAGCTTTTATCGTAGGCTAATAAATTTTGTAGCCCTGGCATGTAGTTTAATAAAAATTTTCCGAACACGTTATTCTCCGGATATTGATCTTACCTACGTAATGATGGCACGCTTCTAAATAAAATTTTTGCTTTAAAATGATTCCAGGCTGTGCCGGCATTGATCGTTGTTACTCTCAGGAGCCCGATATGACCACCTTTTATCAATTTTCTGCCACCAGTCTGCGCGGCCAGGTTATCTCAATGGCTGACTATGCTGGCAAACTGGTTTTGGTGGTGAACACTGCCAGTCAGTGTGGATTCACGCCACAATACTCTGGCCTTGAAGCGCTCTACAAGAAGTATGCTGGCCATGGGTTTGTGGTGCTGGGTTTCCCCTGCAACCAGTTTGGTAAGCAGGAACCCGGCGGTGCTGAAGAAATCGAGCAGACCTGTCATATCAACTACGGTGTGAGCTTCCCGATATTCGAGAAAGTAGAGGTCAACGGCAATGCCGCGCACCCGGTGTTTCGTTACCTGAAAAACGAATTGCCCGGCGTGCTGGGGGGACGGATCAAGTGGAATTTCACGAAGTTCCTGATAGGTCGCGACGGTACACCGCTTAAGCGTTTTGCACCGTTCACGACGCCGGAGAAAATGGAAGCCGCTATCCTTGCTGCACTCAAGATCTGAGTGTTTCTGTTATTCGAAACATTCACTTTTCACGTACTTTCAGCAAACGGAAGGTAGTATGACCGCCAATTGGCAGGGGGCGCCTTCAAAACCACCAGGGATAAACTGATTGAAGCCGTCGCGTATAATCACTTATTCTTTGCCGTTTAAACATGCAGGAGATGCGTCATGACCGGCGAAACGCGCGGGCGGGGAAGACCACGAAAAACAGAAAGCACCTATGCAGATACCCGTAATGATCTGATCCGCAGCGGACTTGAACTCCTGACGCAGAATGGATTTCTTGCGACGGGAGTCGATGCCATTGTCAAAAATGCCAGTGTTCCAAAAGGCTCATTTTATTATTACTTCAAGAGCAAAGAAGAATACGCCCAGACCGTGCTGAGTGCTTACGACAGTTTCTTCGAGCACAAACTAAAAAAACATCTGCATGTGCCATCCTGCGCACCAATGTTACGTCTGGAAAATTTTATTCACGATGCCTGCGACGGGATTAAAAAGTACAATTTTACCCGGGGCTGCCTGGTTGGAAATATGATGCAGGAAAGCCCGGGGCTTCCTCCATCCTTTATTAAACAGCTACAGGATATTCTTGAAAACTGGCAAGCGCTTGTGGCGACCTGTTTGTCCGATGCATTATCTTCCGGTGAAATATGCTCTGATATGAATGACAAACAACTGGCCGCTATTTTCTGGAGTGGTTGGGAGGGGGCTGTAATGCGTGCCAAACTTTATTGTTCCACCCAACCTGTGTACGACTTCTGGAGCTACTTCAAAACGTCTGTACGCTATCAGCCATCGCAGGTTGCGGCACCTGAACAGTAAAAAGAGAGGGGCTGACAGCAGCCCCTCAAGAGAACGTTAATCCTGTCGCTTTAGCTACATTTAATCACTGCTCGGCCACGAATGCCGCCACTAAGAAGTGCTTCAGCCACCGAGATGGCCTCACTGAGCGGATATTCGCTGGTCAGGCTATCCAGTCTGGATTCTGGTAAATACTTAATTGCTTGCTGCCAGATCGCCGCTCTTTTCTCTTTCGGGAACATCACACTGTCAATTCCTTTCAGCGTAACGCCACGCAGAATAAACGGGGCAACATTACCCATCATATCCATACCCTGGGCCATACCGCAGGCTGCAACAATACTGCCATAGCGCACTCCGGCGCAGGCATTACAGAGCGTGTGACTGCCGACCGTATCAATAGCGGCAGCCCAGCGTTCTTTCTGTAACGGTTTACCTGGGCTGGAAAGCTCAGTGCGATTAATAATCTCATTCACACCGACCGTTTTATAAAGCCACTCGGATTCTTGCGGGCGACCGGTAGACGCGGTGACCTGAAAGCCCATTGACGCAAGGATCATGGCCGCAATACTTCCGACGCCTCCGCTGGCGCCGGTAACAAGTACCGGCCCATCTTCAGGCTTAACACCATGGTTCAGCAGGGCGTCAACACACAGCATCGCGGTAAAGCCTGCAGTTCCGATGGCCATGACGTGTTTACTGTTTGCGCCAGCCGGAAGCGGCGTCAGCCAGTCGCCTTTTACCCGTGCCTTTTCGGACAACCCGCCCCAGTGTTTTTCCCCTACACCCCAGCCGGTGAGGAGAACCTTATCACCGACCTGATATTCCGGATGCGAACTGGCAAATACAGTGCCAGCAAAATCGATGCCCGGCACCATCGGGAACTGTCGGACGATGGGGCCTCGCCCGGTGATAGCCAGAGCATCTTTGTAATTGATGGAAGAGTAGTCAATCTCGACAGTGACATCCCCGTCAGGCAGATCGCTTTCAGCTGTCTCAACAAATTGCGCAGAGTAATGGTCGTCTTTCTTGTTGATTAATAATGAGTTAAACATTTTTACCTCGTATGTTTGGTTGTATGGCTACCCGTAAACAGCAGTATAATTAAAATATTGACCGATCGTCTAATAATCAGCGCTACTATCCCAGCGTTTTAGCAATATTCAAGAATTGTTTGTTAATTCATTGCATTATCGAGTGAGCTTTTGATTAGAATCAAAATGAGGGGCTAAATGCAGATTATGTTTGCTCGTCTCAGTCGTGAACCGGGAGGTAAAACCTACGTCCGACTCTGTGCAAATGGCGTTGGGGGGAATCAGCGGGGCGGTTATCGGGTCAAACCCGCCGGCCTTTGCCAGCGGGGGAACTGAATCCTTACTCCCAGCGTTTCAACAGCAGGCTAGCGTTGACGCCACCAAAGCCAAAACCGTTAGAAAGCGCGTAATTCATCTTCTGCGGACGAGCCACCCGCGCCACCAGGTTCATGCCTTCCGCGTCTTCATCGGGGTGAGACAGGTTCAGCGTCGGCGGCACTATCTGGTCACGCAACGCCTGAATAGTGAAGATGGCCTCAATTCCACCGGCTGCACCTAACAGATGACCGGTTGCTGATTTCGTCGACGTAATAGCAACGGGATGCGTGCCAAACAGGCTTTTAATCGCTGCCAGTTCACCTTTGTCTCCTACCTGAGTCGAGGTGGCGTGGGCATTGATATGGTCAATCTCTTCAGTTGAGACTCCTGCCTGACGAATGGCCATTTCCATGGCACGACGTGCGCCGTTACCATCTTCCGGGCCAGCTGTCAGGTGATACGCATCTGCACTGGTGCCGTAGCCGACCAACTCTGCCAGCGGCGTGGCACCACGCGCCAGTGCATGCTCCAGCGACTCAATCACGATAAGCCCGGCACCTTCCCCCATCACAAAACCATCGCGGTCACGGTCAAAGGGGCGAGAGGCCGCTTCCGGCTGGTCATTGGATGCGGTGGAGAGTGCTCTTGCTGCGGCAAACCCGGCAAGGCTAACGCGATGAATCGCCGCTTCTGAACCGCCACAGAGGGCGATATCGGCCTCGCCACTGCGGATCATCCGCGCAGCATCGCCAATGGCCTGCGCACCTGCCGCACAAGCGGTGACTGGCGCACCGATGGGCCCACGAAAACCATGGGCAATAGACACATGTCCGGCGGCGAGATTGGCAAGAAAAGAGGGGATGGTGAACGGAGACAGGCGACGCGGTCCGCGCTCATCCGTCGTATGTACCGCATTGGCGATCTCGCCGAACCCGCCGATCCCAGTGGCGATGACGGTTGCAGTACGATCTTGTTCTGTCGTTGATGCAGGCGACCACCCGGCCTGGGTCAGCGCTTCACGCGCGGCGACCAGCGCAAATTCGATAAAGCGATCCATCTTTTTACGTTCTTTGGCCGGGATGGTTGCCAGCGGATCGAAGCCGTGCAACGGGTCGTTCTCAATGGACGGAACCTGTCCGGCAACTTTGCAGGGAATATCTTCGACTAACGTCTCGCTAAGTTTTGTAATACCTGACTTTCCTGCCAGCAGCGACTGCCAGACGTGTTGTACACCGCAGCCCAGGGGGCTGACAATCCCCATCCCGGTTACAACAATGCGTTTAGCTGAAACGCCCATAAACAACTCTCCTGTATGAGTAATGTGTCGGCGACTTTTTCATCAATGAAACCAGCAGCGCGACAATCAAAAAACCGATCATGATGAAGTAATTTTCATCGGAAAATGCCTTGCTTCGTTCCTCTCGCTAAATCAGGTCGGATTCATGGCTGGCATCTCTGTAAGGTTCGGGTTGGAATTTTTGCGCGCTATCGCCTTCGCGTTTGCGCAGAAGATATTCGTGGCGGTATTTCATCATCGGTGAGGCTGCGGGTCCCGGTACCATGGTGTATTTACCCGTTAAAATCTCTTCACCGGTTGCTTTATCGACCAGGATCGGTTCCACAGTTCTCTGAGTTTCACTTTCCACCAATTGCATCTGACGGCCTTCGGGTGAAAAGTGGCGGCTACCCCATTCCGCCATCGCCAGCAGAACCATGCGAAAATCGCGTCCGCTTTGTGTGAGGTGATATTCGTAGCGCGGTGGTGAACTGCTGTAGCAAATCTTCTCCAGCAAACCGTCATCTACCAGCGACTTAAGACGGCGCGAAAGAATATTGGGCGCGACGTTACTGCTTTTCTGGAACTCGTCAAAGCGGGTAAAACCCGAGGCGGCGTCGCGCAGGATCATGATGCTCCAGCTGTCACCAATACGACCAAGACTACGGGCGATGGGGCAGGGAGCGTGGCAAAGCAGTTCATTTTTCATGGGCTGACCTGGATGAATAGGTGGCTTTCGCAAGCAAATTGACATAGTAACTATCAAAATGCAAGTTACTTAAGAGCCAATCAAAATGTTGCATCCAGTTTCAGTACACAGATAAAAACGGATGAAATGCTAGTCAGTGATGGGGTGGTCAACCTGGATAAGACGTTTAGCCAGTTTCTTTTGCAGAATAACAATAATAATTGGGGAAACTGATGCGAAAATCGCAGATGCTGCCAGCAACGTGTTGATATTTCGTGGTGCCATGACGTGCCCCGGTAACAGGTAAGCAGAGAGGAAAAATGCGACTGTTGTAGTCAAATACATTATTGATGTCTGTAATGAAGCGAACCCGGCTCGTTGTTTGTCATCAGGAAACTGAATCGTCACCACCGAAGTCGAAACCAGACGGCTGTAAGATGCGCCAAGGAATAAAGTAATAAACAGTGCCGGATGCGGATAACCCAGGATGGGTATGAGTAAACTCAGGATAAAGACGATGGTTGACCCTGAGGCCAAAATCAAAGCAGATATTCGGGAAGCTAACGCACCAGTCATTTTTGTAGACAGATACCCACTCACCCCTCCAACGAAGAACAGCCAGGGTAACAGATCCTGCGAAGCGCTCAATTGCTGTGTCATTACCGGTACCAGAACGGGAATGACCAACATCGAACTAAACTGTACAAGCGCATTACTGGAAGCAAACAGTAAAGTATCAACGTCGAGAGGGAGTGTGTGGGGTGTCTCGAAAGAGACGGGATCCTGAGGGATGATGGAAACAATCAGCGGCAATGCCAACAAACACAGTGTACTGATTAACCACAAAGCGATATGCCAGCCATAATGGGTACACAAAAATAATATCGTGGGCATTCCTGCAATGCTGACTATCGAAAATGATGCAATCACCGTCGCCAACATTTTCCCCCGCAAGTTAGTTGGTGCGTGGTTTATCAATATACTGATACCCACTCCCATTGTCGTTCCTCCGACTAATCCTGCGCAGAATCGTAATATAAGCAGAAGGCTAAAATTGGAGGTGAATGTAGTCAAAAGTGTCACCAGGCCTAGTAATGCCATATTGGCAATTAAAAAACGTTTCCTGTTGAAGTGACCTATCCAGTAAAAAGCGATAATTCCAGACAGCACGGCTCCAGCTGTGTACATGCCGGATACATAGCCAGAGTATGATACGGGGACTGCGAAATCAGCGGCCATAAAAGTAAAAACAGGGTTGAACATCATATATTCCAGTGCATTAGTGAACTGGATGAAAGCCATTACAATCGCTATTCGTATAAGGGCTTTATGATTAAACATTGTGGTGATCAGTGGCATAGCAAGCAACCTGTGGATGAAAGATACCCGAGTTTAACTACTATCAATGCAGTTCATTAGATGGTAAAAATGGCACTTATTATTATCATTTTTGGGATAGTTGATGCGTTCGGCTCTTGATTTTAATACCCTTAAAGTGTTCACGGCTGTGGTTGAAAGAGAAAGTTTTATTGGGGCCTCTAAGTTCCTTGAAATGCCTACATCTAATGTAAGTCGTTGTATTTCTCAGTTAGAAGACAAACTGAATCTTCAGCTTATTGAGCGCAGCACCCGACATATGAAACTTACTCAGGCGGGGCACTTACTCTATGCCCGGGCTAAGCCACTACTGGAGGCGCTTGAGCAAACTGAAACAGAATTAACGTTACGGCAAATGCAACTCAAGGGTCCATTACGCATTTGTATTCCGAATGAAATAGGTCCTGCATTGCTGGGCTCTGTTGTTGCCGATTTCGCTTGCCAATATCCCGAGTTGGAAATAAGCTGCGTCACAAATTTGTCTGGTTTTGAATCCCTGCGAGATGATCTTGATTTAGCTGTTATCGTTAGCCGTGGTCAAATGGATGACTGTGACTACATAGCCCGTCATCTGGTGACTATCCCTTGCACTATTGTTGCAGCCCCCTCCGTTATTCAGCGTTATGGTACACCTTCTCGGATACAGCAATTTGAAGAGTTACCCTGTATTACAACGGTAAGTGCACTTAGAGGTGCTCCCTGGCAGTTTGTTAATAAAAAAGGGGGATTTGAAACCATTAAGGTTAAAGGTCATTACCGGGTAAACAGCGGAGAAATGGCAGGGCGAGCGGCGGTCGCAGGTGTCGGTTTTGCCATTCTATCGAAACAAGCCTGTCAGCCATACATTAACAATGGACAGTTAATCGAAGTTGAGTTTGAACAATCGCCAGCGCCATTGCAATTGTTTGCACTTTATTCAGAACGACGCTTTTTGCCCGCTAAAACACGAGCGCTCATTGATTTCATGCAGCAGAAATTGAGCAAAAATCCTGAGTAACACAAGCTAATCCAGATACGGAAGCTACCTGACGTACACTCAAGAACCTTCTATAAAAAAGAAATGACTTTTGGTGGTGAATAAAAACATGATAGCTTTACGGTTGATAGAACAACCCTCACGCTTTAAGTTAATGAGTGAACTCAGGAATATAAATGATCGATGATATCCGTTACCTGATAGTTTTTGCAAAAATTGTACAAGCTGGATCGATTTCAGGTGGCGCAGACGCTTTAGGGCTTACTACCGCGACAGCAAGCACGCATCTTTCTAAGCTGGAGAAAAATCTGGGAAGTGCTTTGCTATACAGAAATACGCGCAAATTATCCCTGACACATGATGGTGCAAGTTTGCTCGAAACCGCTAACGCTATGTTGGAACTCTATGAAAAGGGGTTTATCGAGTTTAAACAACGTTCTATTTCAACAAGCAATAAGCTGAACCTTTCTATTCCTGCAGTTTTTATAAATAGTGTATTCACACGCCATCTTGCAGAATTTATAAAGGAATACCCGGACGTTTGCCTGAATATTTCTTATTGCGACACGCGCAAAGATATCATTGCCGATAGTATTGATGTTGCATTTCGAATTGGCGAACTACCAGACAGCGCACTCAAGGCACGGCATCTTTTTGTATTGCCCCGACACGTTGTTGCGTCAAAGAAATTGCTGAGCAATTACCCGCCTGTTAACCATCCTGATGATTTAGAAAAAATGCCCTGGATTGGTCTGAGCATGCTGCAGAGCAGTCGAGAGTTCAGGCACAAAAATGGCGAGGTAGCTGTAATAAAGTATACGCCAACGGTTTACGTTGATAATGTCGAAGCTGCCTATACTCTTGCAAAGCATCAGGTTGGAATCGCTGCTCCTCCTTGCTATCTCAGCAAGGAGGATATTAAGCGAGAAGACATGCAGTTGGTTCTCCCGGACTGGTCACTTGAGCCACTAAAAGTCTATGCGGTTTGGCCTTCAAATATATCTACCAGCAGTATCGCGTACACGTTGATTAATAATATTTACAACTCTTTTGAATCCCAGTCATTATGATTGATTTAAAGGTGTGATAACTTAGTGGATTAAATGCAGTCAGTGTGTGAAAGAGTTTTTCATTGGGCGAGAAGCATGTAGGAGGCAGTGATGATCAGTGTTCCGCCCATACATAAATTAAAGGCGCGGATGCGTCCAATGCTATTAAGTAATGCTGAAATATTCTTCCCAAGAACAGCCCATGCGGCTAATGAAAGGTAACATACTAAAAAATAGATTGTTATGAAAACTATCAATGGGATATTGTTTGACGGTTCAGAAAATAATACTACTCCAGATGCGCAGGCAATCCAGGCTTTAGGGTTGAGCCATTGAAGTAAAAAGCCCTGAATGAAGCCAGGTGCCTCTGATTTTGTTAATGATAACTCAGGCTGGGATGAGGCTATCTTATAACCTACGTATATTATAAACACTGAGCCAGCCACGTTGAGGTATTTGAAAAAGAGTGGGTGTTTATCAATGGCAGCATAGAGCCCAAAACCCATTATTATCAGTAATAGAGTAAATCCTATTGTTGCACCTGAGACGAATGGGATAGTTCTTCTAAAGCCATGGTTCGCGCCTGATGATATAATGACCATATTGACTGGTCCTGGTGAAATGGACATGGTGAGGGAGAACAAAAACATTGCAAAAAATAAATTCATTTTATCTCCGTATTCTTATCGACGACTCTGTAATAAAGCACATTTTTAATGCGCGACTACATTCCTGTTATTCTCATAGTCTATAGATAAAAATGACCAGATAAAGTGGGTTTTCTATAAAGGTGTATTTGATTTTTCGCATGTTTAACCATCAACATATCCACCAGGCTGGTAGCAAAACGCAGCAGCAAAACTATCAAGGGCTCCCATCTGAAGCCCTGATTTATTGCTCAGGAGCAAGCTTAAAAATCCTACGCTCCCGGTTTTGCCACGCACTGTGCTGGGTCAAACACGCCCCTTAATTCTGGTATCTCTTTCACTGTATCGGGCTCGCCGCCAGGGGTTTAAATTTAAGGGCGATGACGATCAACAGCACGACCCCCGCACTCATTACCAGCCAGGCGCTGGTCAGTGAAACCGCATTGTCGCGAACGATCCCCGCAATTAATGGCATGAGTGCCGCAATCATATACCCACCACCTTGCACTTTAGAGAGCAATTTCCCGGCCTGGGCAGGTGTTCGTGCGTGATCGAATGTGACGATGAGCGACAGCGGGAACAGGGCGCCGATACCTGTGCCAAGCAGCAACGTTGATAATACAGGCGTGGTTCCCGGCGAAAATACCAGACACATTAACCCCGACAGCAGCAACAACAGAACAGTGATCAGCGGAACGCGACGGTCGGGGAATTTACCAATCAGTGCAGAAACAACAAACCCTGCGACAACTTCGGTTAAAGTTAGCCAGGCCAGCATATAACCGCTGCTGCGTGCGCTCCATCCCGCCTGAATATAGAGCGGTGGCAGCCACGCCAGAACCAGCGTGTAGGCTCCCGTCCCCACACCGAAAAAGAGCAGCAATAGCCCGGTACGGGAAGAGGAGAGTGTCACGGTTGCCTGCGCTGGTGCTTCCCCGTGATGATGCTTAACCAATGTCAGCCACAGTACCAGTGCAAGCAGTGTTAACGCGCCTGCCATTGCCAGCGCGGGCTTCAGCTCCAGCCACGAAAATAACGGCTCAGCACTGGCGGCAGCTAATGCGGCCCCGGCCATAATGCCCGTGCTGAACAGGGACATCACCGTGCTGGCCGTCTGCGTATACTCCCTTTTTATCAGCGCAGGCATTAACGCCTGGATCATGCCTATACTGGCCCCGCCCATTAATGCTGTTGTCATCAGGCCCGTCAGTGAAGCACTAACCCCGCGGAATAAACAGGCCAGGAGCAGGATGAAAAGTCCGATCATAATCCCCCGGACGGCACCCACTCTGGCTAAAAGCCACGGGCCGCTTAATGCCGCCAGCCCCATCATGGCGACAGGTAGCGTGGTTAGCAGACTGAATTCCGTGGCTGATAACCCCACTTCGCGCTGGAGTACTGAAAACAACGGTCCGACAGAAGCCAGAATAGGGCGCAGGTTCAACCCGACGATAAAAGCGATAACGGCGAAGAGTAAAGGCGATGTACGTTTCAACATGAGATCCTTTTCGGTAGTAAGCAGCCAGGGCAAAACACCACAAGCATTTATCTTAACGTTAAGATAAAATCCTTTTTTGTGTAAGGTGTACCGCACAACAGGATAAATTCCCGCATTATCAGGGGTGAAAATGAAAGACCACGTAGACTTTGTTGTTGATCAATGGGGCAGTGCCATGCCGGAACTGGATGTCTCATCGATGAAAATTTTTGGCCGAATGCTCAGGTTGATGAAGCATCTTGCAAAAAAGCGTGCTCAGGCCATGGAGGCGTTCGGTTTTCGCGAGGGCGAATTTGATGTGCTCGCCACGTTACGTCGCGCCGGTGAGCCCTATTGCCTTTCGCCCACACAGTTGTATAAATCGCTGTTGATCACCTCAGGGGCGATGACTAACCGGCTCAATCACCTGGAACAACAAGGGCTTATCAGGCGGATTGCTGACCCGGAAGACAAACGCAGTACCCTCGTCAGCCTGACACCTCACGGGCAGGAGTGTATTGAACGCGCGTTGATCGTTCATACAGAAACTCAGAATGCACTACTGAGACCGTTATCAGGCGAACAACACAGGCAGCTTGAATCACTGCTGAGGGATTTACTGCTGACATTTCCTCCGGAGGAGTCAGGTGGTAAATGACAGAACACTGGCCTGTATACCGGGAATAAAAAATAAGGGGAAAGATGTCATTACCACCACTGTATGCCCTGCGCGCGTTTGAAGTCGCCGCGCGGTTGAACTCATTCAGTAAAGCCGCTGAAACGCTGAATATTACACCGGGTGCGGTCAGCAGGCATGTCCGAACGCTTGAGCTGTGGTTCGACTGTGAGCTTTTCAAACGGCAAGGCCCAAGAGTTGAGGTGAGCGAGGCCGGGCGTATTCTGGCCGGGCAACTTAGCGAAAGTTTCTCCAGCATGGAGTGGGCCTGTCGCGCATTCAGAAGTGAACATCACCTCCTGCGCCTCAAAGCCCCCAGCTCGCTTACCATGCGGTGGTTGCTCGATGTCCTGAGAACCTTTCGCGAGAACCATGAGAAACCCAAAGTTGAAATAGCCAGTGTCTGGATGGACATTGATACCGTTGATTTCACTCGTGAACCCTATGATTGCGCGATCCTTCTCGGAAATGGCTATTTTGGCGAATCTACAGAGAGCCGGTTGCTTTTCAGTGAATGGCTTATCCCCGTGTGTGCTCCTTCTTTGCTGGAATCTGCCCGGGATCATCTTCCTCAGTGCGATCTTATCCATCCCTCACCCGACAGACGAGACTGGAGACGGTGGCTAAAAAGGACGGGGAAATTTCCCGGGCTCGATGTAAGTGGCGGGATCGTCTTTGACACTCTTGAACAGGGAAGTCTTGCAGCCATGAGTGGTCATGGTATCGCGATGGCCGATCTTCGTCTCTCGGCAGAAGCTCTGAAGGGGGGCCTTCTCGTCCCTCCCTTCCGGGAAGCTATCGCAACAGGAGATGGCTACTATATTGTCTGGCCAAAAAATTCGCTCAGAAAGCAAAGTATCGAACGTCTGCAGGACTGGCTTAACCTTAATACTCCGGTTGTTCCCTCTCTGGATATTGTGTGTCTTGATTACAATGATAAACGTCCGTAATGAAAAAGGATATTCCCTGCGGAATATCCTGCGTGCCAGTGTTATTTATGCGTAGGGGATGTTAGCCATTTTCTTATATCTTTCCGGCAATGCACTGTTCAGGTTAAGTAATTTATCCAGAATGTAGAGGGCAGGCGTTCCCTTTGCCCGCTCGGCATCGATCAGTGCAGTGCGTAATACGTTGGCAGCCGCTGTCATTTTATGAAAATAGTCCACTGCTTCAGGTGCCTGCATTTCATCTGACGCGATGTTACGCACCCGGGACCAGTCAGCGAAGTCAGGCAGGGGGAGGGTTGCGTCGTCTGTGGGTAAATACGCAGAAAGCAATTCCTCGGCTTTGCCAGGATCGCTATGGGCGAAAGAGAGCAGATGCAGGCGATGTATAAATTGCGAAAGTGCTTCAGATTGGTTTTTTTCAGCCGAAAGTACTTTTATAAAGGCATGTAAATTTTCAGTCGTAGTGCTTTTATGTGGCGATACTATTTTCATTAAATGATGCAAAATATCCAGCGTCATAGGTGCCTCATCAACTCTCATTATTATTTATAGTTGCATCTCGATGTTTATTTCATCGCTTAGCAATCTAGCAGGTTGAAAGGATGATATTTCAGTACGGTTAAATTCAAAAACGACAAATAGTAAGACTCAATGTGAGTTTTACTCATCATCACATTTTACCCATCACGTGCTGCGGCAATCAGGTTGCCGTAGGCTAACTACACTCCCAAAGGTTTATATAAAACTTCAGCCCCGGCCCACCGAAAGGAGAGCCGGGTAGGCGGTACAGGATCTCAACTGATTTATCTGACCTGATCAAAATGCCAGTTCTCTGCGGTTGAGAGCGCTACAAACGGACCCGACAGCGTGCTGTTGTGATGAGCAATAATGTCACTGGCAGATAAATGTTCATTATCCATTGTGGTATGCGCATCTGAAATCAATATTGTCCTGAAACCCAGCTCTGGTGCTGCCCGGCATGTGGTGTCGACACAAAACTCTGTTTTCATTCCGGCGATGACCAGCTGTTTGATGCCTCTCTGATTAAGCTCACGCAACAACCCTGTATCCCGGAAACAATTGGGATAGCGCTTTGTGAAAACAATATCCTGCTCACCTTTCACCTCCAGTTCGGGCAGCAGGCTTGTTAACGGACTCTCCTCAGAAAACGGTGTGTTATCAGGCCCGACATGGCGGGCAAAAAAGACGGGCACCTGCGCTTGCCGCGCTTTAGCTATCAACAAATGGATATTTGCCAGAACGGCGTTGGCGGACCAGGGGGGAACCGGGCCCCGGAAGAGGCCCTGCTGCATGTCGATAACTAAGAGTGCATTGTCAGAGGAAATCATTTTCTTTCTCCATTTATAACGTCATGAACGGAGAGAGATTTCCCCGTCCAGTGTGGCGGGGAACGAGGATCTGTTTGTCAGTAGTTCACTACAGATACGCTCACACCGCCGAGGGTGTCGGTGGTGGTGAGCGTGAATGTTGGCTGAACTGGCTGATACATATAATGACCTTGAGTTATTTATTTCGCGCTCAGCGAAGAAGTCCATTCAGTTATAGCGCGGGTGAAATATGTCCTTCAATTCACTAATTTGAGTAGGTGTGCCGTTAGCATTGTGCTCTATTATTTAATACTCTCGAGTCCTTGCAGGAAATCTTCAACCTGAGCAGGTGTCGCTGTATCTGCCTGGTAAAGAATATCGAGCGTGACGTTCTTCAATCCGCAGAAACCGAAAATACCCTCGATTATCTGCGTCTGAATCGCCGTTGAGTAACCATGCTTGTCGAATCCGCTGAGATCGGTGCCCGCTGTTGCCACAAGGTGAACGGGAACGTCACGTAAATTCCCCACAATCCGGCCATCTTCAGCCACCTTATATGCCCAGTCCAGTGTCAAAACGCGATCAAACCAGCCTTTTAACAGACCGGGGACTGACCACCAGTACACCGGGAAGACAAACACCAGCCTATCCGCTCGCTCGACACGCTGCTGCTCGCGCAGAATATCGTCGGGAAGGGCGCTGGGATCGCCGTGGTACAAATCAAGATCGGGACGAGACATGGCCGGATTAAACCCTTCGGCATGCAGATCGGCAATTTCAACCTGCGTACCTTGCTCGCGTAATTTCCCGGCAATATGGGTTGCCAGCGAATGGGATAACGAATTGTCGACAGGGTGAGCCGTCACGATCAGTGCGTTATTAATGGCATTTGTAGCAGACATAGCGACCTCGAATGGGTGAGAATTGACACCCATGTTACCATTGGTAACTTAGGCGTCAATCCACCCCGAGCGATCATTTTGTGCTATTCACGTAGGTCTCCAGCACGCCAGACATGGCACCGCTGAGCATATCTTCTGCAATATTTCGGGCGAGTGAGCCGTTACCTGCGGCTGTGCTGAGAGCATCTGCTGCACCAATGATGGCCGTCAGTACCGCTTCACCCTGGACACCTTTCAGAACGATAAAAGGGGAAAGCGCGGTACGTAGACAGTCGGCACATTCGGCCACGCAGGCTTCCCGAAACGTTTGCAACGCGCGGGAGCCGGACAGTGCCGCGGCGATCGGCCCGGTTTCAGGCCCGGCGGTAATGGCGCAGTCGATATAGGCAGCGCTGAAAAAGCGGATCGTCCTTTCCAGCGTTTTGCTGTCGACCGCAAGCGTCTCACGGAATTTCGCCAGTTGCCGATCGCTATAATCCTGGTACAACGCCATCAGCAGCCCTTCACGATCACCAAAGTGGTCATAGGGGATAGGTTTTGTCACATTGGCCCGTTCAGCCAGATAACCCAGCGTCAGTGCCTCCGTGCCTTGCTGGCGGACAATACCACGCGCAACCTCCAGCAGTTGCACGCGGCGATCCTCTTTTCTTAAACGCTTAACTACCATGCTTTCCTCGGGTCAGTTATCTACTGAAGGTAGTTTACACGTTTTCGGTGAGACGCGGCACGCGTTGTTCAACCGGGCGGATCCTGAACCAGATCGCATACATTGCAGGCAGGAACACGAGCGTAACGATGGTTCCCCCTAACGTTCCGCCGATTAGCGTATAGGCCAGCGTCCCCCAGAAGACCGAATGCGTCAGGGGAATGAATGCCAGCACAGCAGCCATTGCGGTCAATAATACCGGTCGCGCCCTCTGGACCGTCGCCTCGACTACCGCCAGGAACGGGTCGAGACCTTCTTTCTGGTTATGGTCGATTTGCCCAATCAGGATCAACGTATTGCGCATAAGAATGCCTGAAAGGGCGATCAATCCGACCAGCGCATTGATGCCAAACGGCTGATTGAAAACCAGCAGTACAGGTACCACACCAATAAGCCCCAGCGGAGCGGTTAAAAACACCATCACCATGGCCGAGAGTGAACGCACCTGGAGAATGATGATGAGAAGCGTCAGGGCAATCATGATCGGGAACAGCGGTAGCATGGCTTTTGTCGCTTTCCCCGATTCCTCAATTGAACCTGCCATCTCGATACCGTATCCAGGCGGTAGGGCGTCAACAATCGGCTTGAGCTGTTTCATGATGGCGACAGACACATCCGGTGGCTGAAGATTGTCGGCGATATCGCCCCGCACGGTAATCGTGGGGGTACGATCGCGTCGGCGCAGTATTGGGTCTTCCATGCCAATCTCAATTTTGCCGATTTGAGACAGCGGAATGCGCTGTCCCGCGTTGCCGACAAGAGTGAAACCCTCGATTTTTGCCGGGTCAAGACGGATATCACCCGCGGCACGGCCAATGACCTCGACCGAGCGAATATCTTCCCGCACGGAAGTAATCGGCACACCGGATAACAGGAACTGCAGCTGCTGAGCGACGGCGCTGGAGGTTAAACCGGTGGCCTGCAGGCGGTTCTGATCGAGGGTGAAATGTAACACCGGCACGCGTGCCCCCCAGTCGGTATTGACGGTTCTCATCATTGGGCTGGCCTGGAGCACGGCTTGCACCTGATCAGCAATGTCACGTACTTTATCGACGTTCGGCCCTGAGACTCGCCAGGCAACCGGGAAGGGCGAGTACGGACCAAACACCAGCTGCGTCACCCTCACGCGCGCTTCGGGCGCAAGTCCGTTGGCGACGGCGTCCCTGAGCCGCAACTTGAGTGCCTCGCGCGACGTTTCACCGTCCGTGAGGATCACGATTTTCGCAAATGAAGGGTCGGGCAACTCGGGGGCCATCGCCAGATAAAAACGGGGCGAGCCCTGACCAATATAGGCAGTGACAATTTTGGCTTCCGGCTGCTGGCCGAGCCACGCTTCAATTTTTGCCGTTGCGGCGCTGGTTTGCGCAATTGAGGTGCCGTAAGGCATCTGTACCTCAACCAGCACTTCCGGGCGATCGGAGGTCGGGAAGAACTGTTTTTTTACCAGCCCCATGCCGAGCACGGCCAGCATGAAAATGGCGACCACAGAACCGGCCACCTGCCATTTTCTGGCGATAACGCGGCCAAGTAGCTGGCGAAAACGGTTATAGCGGGGCGTGTTATAGATGGCGGCATGACCCCCTTCCACTTTGGGGATATTTGGCAGGATCTTCACACCCAGATACGGTGTGAACACCACGGCGACAAACCACGACGCAATCAGTGCAAGGCCAACAATCCAGAACATATTGCTGGTGTATTCCCCGGCTGTCGACTGGGCAAAACCATTCGGCATAAAGCCAATGGCCGTTACCAGCGTACCGGCCAGCATCGGCGCGGCGGTATGGCTCCAGGCGTAGGCAGAAGCTTTGATTCTGTCGTAACCTTCCTCCATCTTCACAACCATCATTTCGATGGCGATAATGGCATCGTCAACCAGCAGACCGAGGGCGAGGATCAGGGAGCCCAGGGTGACGCGGTCAAAGTTTATTCCCGCGGCTTCCATCACCACGAAGACGACTGCCAGCGTTAGCGGTACCGCCGCCGCAACGACCACCCCCACGCGCCAGCCCATGCTGACAAAACAGACCACCATGACCACAAGCAGGGCGACGAAGAATTTGATCATGAATTCATCGACCGACGAGCGAATATTCACGGACTGGTCGGTGACTTTGCTCAGGGACATGCCAAGCGGCAGGCTATCATTTATTTTTACCGTTTCCGCATCCAGCGCTTTACCCAGCGCCAGACCGTTCCAGCCTTCACGCATCACAATGCCCAGCAGAAGAGCGGGTTCATGCTGATTACGAATCAGCATCGTTGGGGGATCTTCATAGCCGCGTTCAACCGTTGCCACATCGGACAGCCTGAGCGTTTTGCCCTGAGCCACAAAAGGTGTATTGCGGATCTTCTGCAACTCATTGAATGCCCCGTCCAGGCGGATAAAAATCTGTGCGCCTCGGGTTTCAATGGAACCCGCAGCGGTTAACGCGTTCTGGCTGTTGAGTGCATTGAAAATATCCTGTGGCGAGAGCCCCATTGTCGCCAGACGGTCATGAGAGAAGGAGATATAAATCCGTTCGGCCTGTTCACCAATAATGTTCACTTTCTTTACGCCAGGTACGTGCAGAAGCTGCTGGCGCAGGCCTTCGGCATCACGTACCAGTTGCCGCTGTGGCTCGCCTTTCGCTTTCAGGGCAAAGAGGGCAAAGGTGACATCCGAGAATTCGTCATTGAACATCGGGCCAAGGACACCCGTCGGGAGATGTTGGGATTCATCCCCAAGTTTCTTACGCGCTTGATAGAACTCCTCCTGCACCTCAGGAGGCGGGGTCTTGTCCTGCAATGATAGCGTGATAAACGCCATGCCTGGACGGGTATAGGTTTCCGTACGGTCATACCACTTGAGTTCCTGCAGCCGCTTTTCCAGCGGTTCGGCAACCTGATCCTGGATTTCTTGTGCGGTCGCACCCGGCCAGACGGCTATAACCGTCATTTGTTTCACCGTGAAAGGCGGATCTTCCGCGCGTCCGAGCCCAAAAAAGGCGTAAATACCGGCAATCGTCACAAGAACGATCAGGAACAGCGTGATGGAGCGCTCGCGGACGGCCAGCGCTGACAGATTGAAGCGATTTTCGCTCATGGCGTGCTCTCCGCCGGGGCCGCATTACGCTCTACGGCGAGCCTGACGATTTCACCTTCATGCAGAAGATGGGCACCTAATGCAACAATCTTCTCGCCGGGTTTCACACCACCTGTAACCTGCGCCGCATCTTCACCCACGCTCAGTACTCTGACGGGCGTCCATGCGACCTTTGCCGGTTGGGTGGAAATGCGCCAGACGCCGGGACCTTTACCTGCATCATAGAGGGATGCCAGCGGGACCTGCATGATCTGACCTTCCGCTTTATTATCCTGAATGTTCAGCGAGACAGTAGCTCCCAGCGGGGCATTCGCCATTGCACCTTCCAGTACGTACCGTGCTTCAAAAGTGCGGGTTGTGGCGTCGGCTGAATCTGACAACAGGCGCAGTGTTGCGGTGACCGGGTGTTTTTCATTGCCATAAAGTGTGGCTTGCGCTGCGCTGCCGACGGCAGGGCGCAACGTTTCCGGAAGCTGCACGAGCGCTTCACGCTGTCCTGACCTGGCGAGCCTGATCACGACCTGCCCGGCGCTGACGACCTGACCCGGCTCGGCGAGCGTCTCCATCACCACTCCGTCTGAATCGGCCAGCAGGACAGCATAGCCCGTGGCGTTTTGCGCTACGTTGGCTTGTGCCCGGGCGGCGCTGAGATCAGCCCTGGCCGTATCGGCCGCCGCTTTGATCTGGTCATACTCCGAGGCAGACACGGCACCGGAGGCCACCAGACCGCGATAACGCGCTTCATCGCTGGACGCTTTTCTCGCACGTGCCTGGGCCGCGTCTACCACGCGTTGTTGGGCCTGGGCCTGTAATCTCAGGTCAACCGGATCCAGGCGCAGTAAGGGTTGGCCCTGTTTGACAGTCTGCCCCGTATCAACCAGGCGCTCGAGGATTTTTCCCTGAACCCTGAAACCTAAATCGCTTTGTGTTCTTGCGACCACCACACCCGTAAAAGCGTGGACAGACTTGTTCGCAAGCTCAACGGAGGCCGATCTGACAAGCGGTGACCTGGTGCGTGGGTCGCCACTCGCGGAAATATCGCCGCACGCCACAAGGGCAAACGGCAGGAGACAAACGGCAACACGGGCAGAAGTGAGCCTGAGCATGGGAAACCTTTTTGAAATAACAGGACGGTATCCGCATTCTCTGACTAGTGACCAATATTGTCAATGGTCACAAATCAGGGGGCCAGGCTTCTTAAAATCAGTGAGGAGAGAAGTACCGCCGCAGTGGGAGCCATTTCGAGGTTGTACTGCAACTGAATGGGGTTAATGAAAGGGCACATCACCATGTGTATGGCATGGGTGACTTCATCCAGTGGTGTTTTTCTTTCGAACTCGCCGGTCTGCCTGCCTTCAATAATGATGCTCTCGATCAGCTTCATCAGGCTTTCCGCGTACCTTTCTGTCGAAGGCCACTGCTCGCGTGCGGCGACGGCGGCAATGTCGTAAAGCTTACGGTCGTGGAAAAACAGTTCGCTTCCCGCTTCGGTAAGCGCCCTGAAAAGACGGCGTAATTTTTCGCTTGCTGACGGTGCATCATGGATGGCGGAAAGCACTGCCGCCATAATCAACTCCAGACGGTTAGCGCAAATCACCTCGCCGATAGCCTGCTTGGAATCGAAAAACTTATAAATGTAGGACTTTGAAAAGCCGATGGATTTAGCCAGTTCGGCCACGGTGGTTTTTTCATAGCCATAGTGACCGAAGTGCTCAAAAGCCGCTTCGACGATTTGCTCTCTGACAGAGTGGTCAAGGGGACCACGTGTTGATGGGGCGTTCATATTTTTAGTCATTATTTAAGCTTAGCGTGACAGGCTTTGATTGACAACGAGTGACCATTTTATACTTTGGTTACCTGCTGTTTTGTCATAAGCCATTCAGACGGGACGATCAACCAGATGAGGTAAGTGTATCACTGTTTTTTGCGCGCGATGGCATCTATCTTTGGCGATATGTGAGGGTTTCAGTGCAATTCTCTTGCACTGAAACGAGAGTCTTTTGTTTAAGGAGAGCGTGGACGTAATATTTTTTCAACGATGAGCAACAGACGTTTGCGTGTTACGAATCGGTGTAACTGCCCCAGTAGCCAGTTGCCACACCCGGTAATCAGATAGCTACGGTTAGCATCGACAGCCCTTAATGCCTGGGTAACGACTTTATCCGCTGGCATCCTTTTACCCACCGAGGCTTCCTCGGCATTCACCACATCAAAAAAGGCCGTGTCCGTTGCGCCGGGGCATAGCGCCAAAATGCGTATACCCTGTGAGCGGTATTCTGCCCAAAGCGCACTTGAGAAGGAGAGCAAAAATGCTTTTGTTGCGCCATAAATCGCCATATAGGGGTCCGGTTGTAGGGCTGCGGTTGAAGCCACATTGATGACCACTCCAGACCCTTTCTTGAGCATTCCTGGTAGTATCGCGTGAGTAAGTTCCACGGGGACCAGGCAGTTCACGTTTATCTCGTCACGCTGACGATCGATGGACAGTTTTTCGAAGGAACCATAGGTGGCGAACCCGGCGCAATTGATCAGAATGTCGGGGTAACGTCTTAATTTTTCCAGCCGTTCTGTAATGTTAGAAATGGCATCGGGTTCCACTAAGTCCTGGACAATAATAGCGATTGACACCCCATGCGTTTTGACTAGCTCTGTAGCAAGCGCCTGTAGCTTTTTCTCGGAGCGGGCGATCAGAATCAATGACACGCCGCGGTGCGCAAGTTGCCGGGCGAAATCACGACCAATTCCCGATGAAGCCCCGGTAATCAACGCTGTTTTTCCTGTATAATCAAAAGAATTCATATTTTAAATCCCGTATCCCTGATAGGTGCAACACAGGATAAACCGTGCACTTAGGTACACGGTCAAGCGTGATTTTTATAAGGTGAGGGCGGCGTGATGCGAATTGGTGAACTGTGTGCGAAAACGGGATTGTCAAAAGAGACAGTGCGTTATTATGAAAGGCAGGGGTTGTTAGAGAATATCCCGCAACCTAATCGTAGCAATAACTACAAAGTGTATTCCGCGGTTGATTTACAGCGATTGAAAATGATCAAGCATGCCAAAATGCTTGGCTTTACCTTAGCCGAAATATCAGACGTTTTAGCTGTCTGGGTCGATGACAAATTCACCGCTGAGCAAAAACGCGCCTCTTTACAGCGCAAGTTGCAGCAGCTGGAAGAGAAAGAAGCGGCGTTAATTGAACTCAGAGCCAGGATAACTAACGCCATTAATAAGGTTGGCGAACCTTGTGTCGATGAATTTTGATTTTTTACGCTATGTCATGGCGAGATCACGCCATTTCTTTCCACTGATAAAATTTTTTCGAGGCTAGAGACAGCATGTCTAAATCTTCCTTCGTATCGCCATAGGCATAGACGTCTTTGTAGGTAGATAAATCATAATTATCAATTATCTTCGTTTTTTTTAAGCGGGCGCTACAGTCACCCTTCTTGTATTTTCCGGTTGCTTTTCCACCTGAAAATGCCACTTCACTGCATAAGAGTTCCAGCCCATTCTGCTCACACCAGGGTTTAAGGTATAAATCAAGCGAGGCTGAAACCACCACCACCGTATCCCCTTGAGATTTATGCCAGCTGATTTTCTTCATGGCATCCTCCCGCAACAGGGCAGGAATTTCTGTTTTACTGTAGAAAAGTCCGGCCTTTTTTAATTCAGTTTCAGACTTGCCTGATAACGCGATTCTTACCACTTTTTTCCGTAAAACCGATCCCGATAACGCACCCATTTTATAGGCGAGGATGTAGGGAAGAAGGCGCAGTTTCCCGCACCGTAGCGTTTTTTTATCAACAGACCGATAAATAAACGGAGTGAAGGTGTCGGAAAACGTTATCGTTCCATCGAAGTCAAAAAATGCGATATTTGAAGTCATAAGTCGTTCAGACGGGATAATGAGTTGTTACGGGCGAGTATATCACTGTTTATTACGTTAATGGTTTTTTAGCCAGTCGAGAAAAAACTGACTAAATGCCGTGACCTGAAGCGGCTGTAATTTGCGTTGTGGGTAAACAAACTGCAGCCCGACGTCTTTGCGGTCGTAACGGCTAAATCCGGTGAAACTGTCGGCAAATAGCACCGTAAGTTTACCGCTCTCAACATCGTCTTTGACGTCCCACCACGATTTCCCCGCGATGCCAGCCCCGCTCAGAGCCCACTGACGAAGCAATGCTCCGTCGTCGCACACCATGGCAGGTTCTATACGAACGATGGTTTCTTCTCCCTCACTTTCAAAACGCCATTCGTTCATCACCACGCCCTGAGACTCGAGTGCCAGGCATCGGTGCTGGGCTAAATCGGCAAAGGTGGAGGGGGTACCACGATCGCTAAGATACGCCCCGGAGGCGACCAGAACCCGATGATTCGGACGGATATTTCTGACGACAAGGCTGCTGTCTGGCAGGTTGCCGAAGCGAATGCTCATATCCAGCCGGCTAGCGACAAGATCCTCAACATGCTCTCTTAAGTAGATGAAAAATTTCACTTCAGGATGGCATCGCGAAAATTCAAGAACGGCGGGGCTAAGATACTGTCTGCCAAAGTCAGAGGGTGCAGAAAGGCGAATGTTGCCGCTGAGTACACCTTCTTTTTGCGTCAGTAACGACTCGGCGTGATGCATCTCTTCCAGTACACGAAGCGCGGCATGGTAAAACTCTTCGCCTGCACGGGTTAGCGTAATGGCGCGCGTAGAACGATGGAACAGACGTGTCTGGTAACGCTCTTCAATCGCTTTTAACCTGGCCGTCATAGTAGCTGGTGAAAG
This sequence comes from Pantoea sp. LS15, assembly GCF_012241585.1. Taxonomy (NCBI): domain Bacteria; kingdom Pseudomonadati; phylum Pseudomonadota; class Gammaproteobacteria; order Enterobacterales; family Erwiniaceae; genus Pantoea; species Pantoea sp. LS15. The sequence continues at coordinate 586,045 of NZ_JAAVXA010000001.1, read as the reverse complement.
TGACAGGCGTCGTCCGGCGGCGGAAAGACTACCCGCCTCGGCAACTTCAACCAGTAATGCCATGTCTTCAAGTTTGCCCATTATTCATATTTTCCGAAAAGTGCATCTGTTTTTGCTGTAATTATCAAAAGAAGATGTGAGCTGTAAAGTGATTTCATCCAAACCACTCGAGATGAAATCATGAACCGTACTTCACTTTTTGAACGTTACAGGTTAGGTGAGCAAAACCTCAAAAATCGTATCGTTATGGCGCCGATGACCCGTGCGCGTTCCTTTCAGCCAGGAAATATTCCGACCTCACTGATGGCTGAGTATTATCGACAGCGTGCCAGCGCGGGATTGATCATCACGGAAGCCACGCAGATCTCGCCTCAGGGCCAGGGATATTCATGGACACCCGGCATCCATTCGCCGGAGCAGGTTTCAGGATGGCAACTCACGACGGGCGCCGTGCATCAGGCGGGCGGGGTGATTTTTTCTCAACTCTGGCACGTCGGCCGGATGTCGCACGCCAGCTTTCATCAGGATGGCCAGCCCGTCGCCCCTTCAGCACTGGCGCCGGACGCCAAAGTGTGGGTGGTGAATGAACAGGGGGAAGGTCAAATGGTTGACTGCCCACAGCCGAGAACGCTCACGCGAAAGGACATTCACAGTATCATTGCGGACTATCGTCAGGCGGCACTGAATGCCATTCAGGCCGGGTTTGACGGCGTGGAAGTCCACGGTGGAAACGGTTATTTAATTGACCAGTTCCTGCGCCAAACTTCCAACAAACGCACGGATGAGTATGGCGGCACGCTTGCTAACCGGATCCGCTTTGCCCAGGAAGTGTTGAACGCGATTGCGGAGGCTATTGGTTCCGAGCGTACGGGCATCCGGCTTTCGCCGTTTATTACCCAACGTGGGATGAACGATCCGCAGGTGACGGAAGCCATACTCGCTCTCGCGGCCTGGTCTGAACAAAAAGGGATCGCGTTCATCCACCTGGCGGAAGCTGACTGGGACGATGCGCCTCAGGTGCCTGAGCATTTCCGTCAATCGCTTCGCGAGGCGTTTAGCGGAACAATTATCGTCGCAGGAAACTATGACCTTGATAAAGCAGAAAAAATACTTGCTGCTGGTTATGCCGATTTGATTGCGTTCGGACGGCCGTTTATCGCCAACCCGGATTTACCTCACCGGCTGGCGCACCAGTTGCCTCTGGCTCAGGTGCGTGACCCTGCCACATTGTTTGGTGGCAATGCGACGGGATATACCGATTATCCAATATACAACCTGCAAGAGAATGATCTGCAGTTATCTAAATAACGTGTCGAGAGAGATTATGAAATATTCAACATTTTTTGCCCCAGGCATAATGGCGCTTATTCTTGCTGGTACCACGGGAACCGCATTTTCGGCCCAGATTGAACTGGTGAAACCGGAACATCTTATTGTCGATAAAAGTCTGACGCAGACGCAATTAGCGGCGAATGAATATGTTGCCAGAGAGTATGCAACGTTCTGGAATACGGGGGAAGAGTCCCTGGCCCGTAATGCCCTGGCGATTAATTTCATTGATAAAACACCCCCTGAGGGTCGTAAGCAAGGTCCTGAAGGCGCGATTTTAGCCTCCCGGGCATTTCGTACCGCTGTGCCTGATTTACGCTGTGACGTTGAGCAAATGATTATTTCGGGTAACCGTGCCGTATCTCATTTACATTTTCACGGCACATTCACCGGGACATTTGGCAAGCTAAAAGGAAAGGGGCAGAAAATAGATTTTATCGCCACGGATATTTATGAAATCAGTGACGGCAAAATTGTGGCTAACTGGCATATTGAGGACAACCTGACGCTGATGAAACAGCTGGGTGCGTTGTAAATTCATCACTCCGGGGTCTGCCCGGAGTGATACGAAAACCTATAAACCCAGATCGCTTAAAGAGGGATGATCGTCCGGGCGTCTGCCCAGCGGCCAGTGGAACAGTCGCTCTGATTCCTTGATCGGCATATCGTTGATACAGGCAAAACGGTGCTTCATGAGCCCATCTGGCTCAAACTCCCAGTTTTCGTTGCCGTACGAACGGAACCAGTTGCCTGAATCATCATGCCATTCATAGGCATAGCGAACCGCGATCCGGTTTTCCGTAAATGCCCAGAGCTCTTTAATCAGACGATAATCCAGCTCTTTTTTCCATTTCCGCTCCAGAAACGCCTGGGCTTCTTCACGATTGGTAGCGAATTCGGCGCGGTTGCGCCATTGGGTATCAAGTGAATAGGCCAGAGCGATTTTCGCCGGGTCGCGACTGTTCCAGCCATCTTCAGCCAGTCTGACTTTTTCGATAGCACTTTCACGCGTGAAGGGCGGTAAAGGAGGACGTGTGTTCATGGCGATTACCTCATGGTTATATTATGTAGACAGATCTGTCTACTTGAGGTAATCTATGCCTGTGAAATAACGTTGTCAACATCCGTTTTGAGGCTACCGAAAAGTGAAAACAGAACCCGTAAGCAACGATAAAAAAATCAGCGTCAGGGATAAGATATTACTGACGGCGCATGATCTGTTTTATTCTACAGGCTTCAGAGCGACGGGCGTGGATACGCTGATTAAAGCGTCGAAAGTGACAAAGGTGACTTTCTATCGCCATTTTCCGAGTAAAAGTTTACTAATTCTTGCCTATTTGCACTATCGGCATGAAATATGGATTAGCTGGTTTGATTCCACGCTGTGTCGACATCTCGTCGAAGGTAAAATACCTTCTGATGCGATATCTGAAACGCTTTATGAATGGTTTATTTCGCCTGAGTTCCACGGCTGTGCGTTTATTAATGCCAGCGCAGAGGCAAAATCGGAAGATATTGAAAGCGAAATAAAAGAGATATGCCGCGATCATAAAATCGAAACAAAGAAAATTATCGCATTGCTGACGAAGATCGCGGATGAGCGCGTCGTCAACGAAATCATGTTGCTCATTGACGGCGCAATTATTCATGCACAAATGGGCATGGATACGGATGATGTCATCCCTCCGTTGAAGAGGGCATTAGCAGGCTTAATCGGGGGCTAATGGGGGCCCCTTAGCTCTCCACGCAGCAAGCTCAGTATTTATCCTTACTCAAACCTGTAAACGCCGGCTCCCCAGTATCCCTTACCCGGGCGAGTCTGTTCTTTCCAGCCTGATGCGATCAGTTCTTTTGCAATAAACCTATTCATGATCCCGTGTCCCATGAGTAAGACGGGTCCGTCGGAGCCCTTAGCCGCCGTCACGAGGAACTCTGCCGCCTTAACAGCACGACTTTTTGCCATTCTTACGCACTCTACCTCTCCCGACAGGCCGCAGAGCCAAAGAACGCGAAACAGCGTCGCCCAGTAAAAAGGCGATAGCCGTAACCCAGGAATACTGAACACCGGCAGTTCTGCTTCCCGAAAAACCTCATCAATTAAGCCAGGTTCACACCCCAGCGTTTTCAACGATGAGAGGGCTCGCGGGAGAGGGCTGCTGAGAAACGTGAGCGCGCGGTATGCGAGTATTTGAGCCATTTCCGAAGGTCTGTCGCTGCCCGTTGAAGAGCGGTTATAGCTGTCGATCCATTCGGTCATTTCCCTGCACGAGACCCTTGGCGCCCCCCTATAATGGGGTTCTCCATGCCGCATCAAAATAATTTCCATACGTTCTAATCGCTAGTCCTGGTCATCCATTCAACACAGGCAGACTAGCGCGATCTGGTGAGGGTTTTCACCCACCCGTTTTGGTGTATCGGGCGAGATCCATAACACGCGGGCTGTACTTAACGTCGTTCACCGCAATAATATATGCGGCAAGAATGTAACTGTTTTTGTCTTTCTCGTTTCGCACGGCATCACACCTAAAGCGGTTAGTAAGGATACCCTCCATGTCTCTTCGAATTCGACAGGCCACCGGGGCCGATTCAACGCTGTTAAGCGAGCTGGGATATCGCATCTATCCCGCCCATTTTCAGCATCTGTGGGTGTCAGAGGCAGAGATGAAGGATTTTCTGCATGGAGAGTACGCGCTTCCTGTAGTTGAACAGAGCCTGAAAGAAAACGCGGTTTCCTGGTATGTTGCAGAGACCGATCGGCCAGTGGGATTCATGAAAGTGACCTGGGAAGCCATGCTTCCAGAAACGGACAAGAAGGGTGTTCTCCTCAATAAGTTCTACCTTGATCCCGCCGAAACCGGCAAGAACTATGGTCAGGTGATGTTCAACAACATCACAGACATGGCCCGGAGCAGGGGGAAAGACTATCTCTGGCTGGAGGTGCTTGAGCAGAACGCGGGAGCGTACCGGTTCTACCAGAAGCAGGGCATGCTCTGCGTTAAGAGCGTCCTTTTCGAAACCGCCTCACAGCAGAGCATACTCAGGATTATGGGGATGCCTCTTTAGAAAGCGTGTCATGCTGTGCCAGCGACAGCGCGCTTGCGCTTGCGGGGTCGAACAGTGAGATGCTCTCAATCTGATTGAGTAAAATCACCTTGCGAAATGACATGGCGCTGCGGGGTTCAGAGTCGAGCGTAATGTCATGCTCCGCATACCACCTGCTGTAATTATTCTCGATGCGTAGATTCATGGTCTTCGCGTCTCGGTACCCGCTCAACATCGGGATCAGCACGATATTGGCCGTTTTTTCATATTCCAGCGTTGCGGCGTGGATCATGCCGACGTAGATCCGCTTCGACCGGAGCGTGACCTGTGCCAGTTCGCCTTGCTCCATGCACTGGTACAGAAGTTGTTCAATCCCGCTCGCCTGCGCCAGACGTTTGTAGAGCGTTTTCCGGCTTTCACCGTCCAGCCTGGCGCTTCCTGCCCAGTTAGAGCGGTAGAGGCAAAACAGGATGGCAAACGCCAGCATCACGACAACCGGTGCCTGAATGCCTAAAAAACTCCAGTTCATAAAGTCGATTTGCCAGTCGGTGTATTTCGGTGAGGCAAAGTGAAAAGCGTTATTGGCGGCGGATAGGGCGAGCAGGAGCAGCCAGAGCAGACCGGTGGCAATCACGCCCTGCAGAACGAAAATGCAGCCGTATAGCGCCACAAGAAAATAGACGTCCCAGCCGAAGGAGCGCTTGATTTTAAAGCGGGTCGACAGATCGCGACTGGTGTACCAGTACCCGCATACCATTAGCACCATAAATATCGCCGTTCCCATATCAGGCCCTCTTCAGGGCGTTGACGTGACGCATAAAATCCTGCCGCACCTCGTTGCTTTTGTCGTTCACCGAGGCGTTCCCGTCCTGGTCGATAATGATGCGGTCGCCATCTTCGACGGCTTCAATAATTTCCTGCTGGCTCATCACCTGCAGTAAAGATTCCGGGCTTGAGAATAGGGAGAGAAAGAGACGTTTCATGCGGGCATCCTTGTGAATAAAAAGGATAAGCCTGGAAGAAGAACGGTGAATTTGCCTTAAGGATATCCTGAAAGTGAAAGCCGGGACGCGAAGCCTGATTCGACCTACAAAAGTCACTTTTTGTCCGTAATTAACTAATTGATATTTATTTAAAATAAAAAATACCTCACCACAAACTTGGACAAATAACATGATTTGTGTAAGTTTTAATTATGCGATTACGCCACGTTATATACAGCCGGGATGTGACCCATGAGCACGTTGCACACTGTCGTGAGTCGTTTTGTGAAATACTACACCGCACTGGATAGCCAGCCACCCTCTGCGCTGGCGGAGCTTTATCATTCAAATGCCACGCTTATCGATCCGTTCGGCGAACATCAGGGGATTTTTGCGCTTCAGCGCTATTTCACCCATCTGCTGGGCAATGTCGAAGATTGCCGTTTCACTATCGATCCTCCGCTGTGCAGCGAAAGTCGCTTTGCTGTCACCTGGGTAATGCACTGGTCGCACCCGCGCATTGCGGGTGGAGAGCCGCTCGAACTGCCGGGGTGTTCGATAGTGGAGACGGAAAACCATCTCATCACGCGTCAACGTGATTACTACGATGCGGGAGAGATGCTCTACGAACACCTTCCTCTGCTTGGCTGGGCGGTACGCGGCGTGAAGCGGAGGGTGAAATCATGAAGACGGTACTCATTACTGGCGCAAGCTCGGGTATTGGTGCCGGGTTGGCGAAATCATTTGCCGCTGATGGCTACCACGTGATTGCCTGCGGGCGCGACCCGGCGCGTCTTGAGGCTCTGCACCAGAGTTGCCCCAATCTTACCGTTCGCCTGTTCGATATGACAGACAGGGACGCCTGTCGCCAGGCCCTGGCCGGCAGCTATGCCGATTTGATTATTCTTTGCGCCGGTACCTGCGAATACCTCGATCATGGCGAGGTAGATGCGGCGCTGGTGGAACGCGTTATGGCGACAAACTTCCTCGGTCCGGTGAATTGCCTTGAGGTGCTGCAGTCGCAGCTGGCTGTCGGCAACCGTGTGGTGCTGGTGAGCTCAATGGCCCACTGGCTTCCATTTCCACGCGCGGAGGCCTACGGCGCGTCCAAAGCGGCGCTGAGCTGGTTTGCCGAGAGCTTGCGCCTTGACTGGGAGCCAAAAGGGATTGCTGTCACGGTTGTTTCTCCAGGTTTTGTTGACACGCCTCTGACGCGCAAAAATGATTTTGGCATGCCTGGTCGGGTGACTGTCGACGACGCGGTTAAGGCGATCCGCACCGGGCTGGCGGCAGGAAAAATGCATATCGCGTTTCCTGACGGTTTCGGCCTGATTATGCGATTACTCTCCGGACTGCCTGCGTTTCTTCAGCGCGCACTGCTGCGCAGGATGGTGCGCTCATGAACATTGCGATTATCGGCAGCGGCATCGCCGGCCTGACCTGCGCCTGGCGCCTGGCCGGGCACCATCAGGTGACGCTGTTTGAAGCGGGAGCCACGCCCGGCGGTCATACCGCAACGGTTGATGTTACGACACCTCAGGGCACATACGCGATCGATACCGGGTTTATCGTCTACAACGATCGCACCTACCCGCGGTTTATGGGGCTACTCAGCGAGCTGGGCATCAGCGGACAAAAAACGCAGATGAGCTTTTCGGTGCACAATCCCGCGACGGGGCTGGAGTACAACGGAAACACCCTGACATCGCTGTTTGCCCAGCGTCGAAATCTGGTGAATCCGACGTTCTGGCGGCTGCTCGGGGAGATCGTCTGCTTCAATCGGCTGGCGAAAGAGACGCTGGCTGGGGAGGTGAACCCGAACGCCACGCTACAAACGTTTCTTGATCAGCATGGCTTCACACCATTTTTTGCGCGCCACTACATTCTGCCGATGGGGGCCGCCATCTGGTCATCGTCGCTGCAGGAAATGAAGCGTTTCCCGCTGCTGCTATTTTTACGCTTCTTTCACCATCATGGCCTGCTGGATATCACCCATCGCCCGCAGTGGTACGTGGTACCCGGCGGCTCGCGAGAGTATATCCGCGCCATGCTGGACAAATTGGGCGAGCGTCTGACGCTGCACCTCAATGCACCGGTGCAGCGGGTGAGCCGCCAGGAGCACAGGGTCACGCTTCAGCTTGAAAACGGCAGCCATACCTTCGACCAGGTCATTTTTGCCTGCCACTCCGAAAGTGCCCTGGCGATGCTTGATGACCCAACGCCCGCAGAGCGCGAGGTGCTGGGCGATATTGGTTGGCAGCGCAACGAGGTCGTTTTACACAGCGATCCGCGCTGGCTGCCGCTGCGGCAGCGGGCATGGGCCAGCTGGAACTACCGCCTGAGCGAACACGAGCAGGCCAGCGCCTGTGTTACCTACAACATGAATATTTTGCAAGGGTTGCCTGTGGGTAGCCCGTTGTTCTGCGTCACCCTGAACCCGGATACGCCGGTGGATGAACGCTTCGTTCTGCAACGTTTTGTTTATGAACATCCGCTGTTTAACCCGAAAAGTTGGCGGGCACAGGCGCGGCGAGGCGAGATCAACGGCCACCAGAGAAGCTGGTTTTGCGGGGCCTACTGGTACAACGGTTTTCATGAGGATGGCGTGCGCAGCGCGCTGGACGTGGTCAATGCGATAGCGGCCGGAGAGAGGAACTGAGATGAACAGCTGCCTCTATCATGGCGTACTGCGCCACCGTCGCCTTCAGCCGAAAACCCATGAGTTTCGCTATAGCGTCTTTATGGCCTGGTTGGATCTGGATGAATTGCCGCTGCTGGCATCTGTCGGCGTGCGGCGCAATCGCTTTGCCGCCGCCTCGTTTTACGACGCGGACTATCCGCTCGGCTCGCCGCTCAAAGAGAACGTGCTGAGCAGGCTGGAGAGCTTGACCGGAGAACGTCCTGACGGGCGGGTGATGCTTCTGACTCAGCTGCGCTATTTCGGCTTTCATTTCAACCCGGTTAATTTCTACTACTGCTATGACCGGGACAAAACGCTGCGCTGGATCCTGGCGGAAGTCCGCAATACGCCGTGGAATGAACGTCATTACTATGCCGTTAACGGACAAAATGCGCAGCCCACGGAAAAAGCGTTTCACGTTTCCCCCTTCAACCCGATGGACATGGTCTATCACTGGCGCTTTAACGACCCGCATAACACGCTGCATATGCACATTGAAAATCATCAGGAAACGAAAGTTTTTGACGCCACGCTCGCGTTGCGTCGTGAGCCGTTGACGCCCCCCGCGCTGCGCTCGCTGTTGCTGCGCATCCCGCTCATGACCCTGAAAACCGTTTTCGCCATTTACTGGCAGGCGCTGCACCTGTGGCTGAAGCGCCTGCCGCTGTATAACCATCCCCTCAGCAGGAGTGAACGCTCATGACCGATCCTGTCTTTGCGCTTGAACCCGATATCCCGCGCAACGTCCGTATCGCGCGCTGGCTGCTTTTTCGTTTGCTAAGCGGTATTCGCGGCGGCTCGCTCACGCTGCGCGAAGGGGCACAAACTTTCCATTTTGGCGAGACATCCTCCACGCTGCATGCGGATGTGCAAATCCTTTCTCCCGGCGTCTACTGGCGTGTCTTAACGGGCGGCAGCCTTGCTGCGGCAGAAGCCTGGATGGACGGTGAATGGGAAACCACGCAACTCACGCCGCTTCTGGAGCTGTTGGCGCTTAACGGCGAGGTACTTGGCCGTCTGGAAAAAGGGTTTCGGCTGCTCGGCCGACCGCTGGAGCGGCTCCGTCACTGGACGCGGCGTAACTCCCGCGCGCAGGCACGTGAAAATATTGCCGCCCATTACGATCTGGGCAACACCTTTTATGCCCATTTTCTGGATAAGGAACTGCTCTATTCCAGCGCGCTGTTTACCGCGGACGAGCAGGATCTTACGGCAGCGCAGCAGGCAAAAATGGCGCGTTTGTGCGAACAGTTGGCTCTGAATAAGACCGATCACCTGCTGGAAATTGGCACTGGATGGGGCGCGATGGCGGAATACGCCGCTCGTCACTACGGCTGTCAGGTAACCACTACCACGCTGTCGAAAGAGCAATATCTCTGGGCGACGGAGCGTATCGCCCGCGCCGGATTACAGGATCGCGTCGAGGTACTGCTTTGCGATTACCGTGACCTTACCGGGCAGTATGACAAGCTGGTCTCAATAGAGATGATTGAAGCCGTAGGGCAGCGCTACTTGCCAGTGTTCTTCCGTACCTGCCAGGCGCGGCTGCGTCCGGGAGGTCGCATGGCAATTCAGGCCATTACCATTCAGGACCAGCGCTATCGTGACTACAGCAAAAGCGTCGATTTTATCCAGCGCTATATTTTTCCCGGCGGCTTCTTGCCAAGCATTACCGCGATGAATGAGCTGATGACACGCCACACCGATTTTGTGGTGCGTAATCTCTTCGACATGGGGCCTGACTACGCCCGCACGCTGGCCCACTGGCGGCAGCGCTTTATCCATACCTGGCAGGAGATTGAAAAACTCGGGTTCGATGAGCGTTTTCGCCGGATGTGGCTTTACTACTTTGGCTACTGCGAAGCCGGGTTTAACGCCCGCACCATTAGCGTGGTGCAGTTGACCGCTGAGCGCGTATGAAACGATACCTTCAGGTCTTCCTGCTGGCCGTCGCGTTTGATCTTTACTGGGCGCTGGTGGTGCTCTTTCGAGAACAGGGCCTGATTATCTGGCTCGTGCTGGCGATCCTTGCCTGTCTGTTGTTGCCGTCAGCATACCGTCTGTACGCAATCGGTCTGGCCGCAGCGGGTTGCCTGCTGGATGCGCTCTGGGCGTTAACGGGGCTGATTTCCTTCACGAGCGAGTCCCTGATACCGCTCTGGATGGTGGCATTGTGGCTGATGTTCGCCACTGTCTGGACGCAGCTTACGCTCACTACTACCTTACCCGGCTGGCTGCTGACTCTGCTGGCAGCCGCAGGAGGGCCGGTGGCCTACCTGATTGGCGAGCGACTAGGTGCCATCACGTTTCTGGAGCCGACCTTTATCGTTGTCAGTTGGATGGTGCCGGGCTGGCTGGTGTTGATGCTGTTTTTTCACCTGCTATTGGGGAGACAAAAATGAGGTCTGCCGTTTTGCTGATCTGGCTGATGACCATGCCCCCTCTTGTCCAGGCGGCCGACTGGCTGGCCTGGCATAAGGTGGGGGATGCCACGCTGACCTGGGGACCGTTTACCGTCTATACCTCACAGCTGTGTACTCCGGATGGTCGATACAGCCGGGAAAATCAGGATCAGGCGCTAATTATTACCTATGCGCGCGATATCGATCGCGATGAGCTGGTTGAAGCGACCCGCGACCAGTGGAAGGCTCAGGGGATCCTGGCGCAGGAGCCTCAAAGCGAAGCCTGGCTTCGTATGCTTCAGTCGCTGTGGCCAGACGTCACACCGGGCGCGCAACTGGCGTTTGTCCTCAATGATAAGCAGGGGCAGTTCTGGTATCGCGAACCCACTCCCCAGAAAAGTTTTATTCCCCTGGGACCACGCCAGTCAGAAGCATTCAGTACTCGCTTTCTGGCGATCTGGCTTGGCCCACGCACGCAGTATCCAGACCTGCGTCAGCAGTTAATCGGAGGCCAAAAATGAAACGTATCCTGATGATGACGCTGGCATTCTTGATGCTGCTGGCCGGCTGTAGCACAGACGTGACCGAGTATCGCCAGCAGCAGCCGCGGCTCGATATCTTCCACTACTTCCAGGGCAAAACCGAAGCGTGGGGGATGGTGCAGGATCGCAGCGGCAAACAGATCCGTCGTTTCCACGTTGAGATTGCCGGGGATGTTATCGGCGATACGCTAACGCTCAATGAACACTTTGTTTATGACGACGGTGAAAAGCAGCAGCGGGTCTGGCATATACGCCGGGTGGGTAACGATCGCTACGAGGGAACGGCAGGGGACATTGAAGGGGTCGCCACCGGGCAGGCAGCAGGCAACGCCTTTAACTGGCATTACAGCATGAATGTGAAGGCGAACGGCAGTACCTGGCTGCTCAAGTTTGACGACTGGATGTACCTGCAGGATGAGACACATCTGTTCAATAAAACCGAGATGAAGAAACTGGGCGTCACCGTTGCCACGGTGACGCTGTTCTTTACCCGGAAGGGCGAGTGATGCGCCGTTATGCGAGCTCTTTGCGAATAATATCCGCCCCGGCGCTCAGGGCTTTCAGCTTACCGTTGGCAACCTGACGGGAAAGTGGAGCCATACCGCAGTTTGTTGACGGGTAAAGCTTATCGGCATCAACAAACTGCAGCGCTTTACGCAGCGTATTGGCCACTTCTTCTGGCGTTTCGATACTGTTTGTGGCGACATCAATTGCACCAACCATCACTTTTTTACCGCGGATCAGCTCCAGCAGATCCATCGGTACGCGGGAGTTGTGGCACTCCAGGGAGATAATGTCGATGTTTGACGTCTGCAGCTTCGGAAACGCTTCTTCATACTGTCGCCACTCCGATCCGAGCGTCTTTTTCCAGTCAGTATTGGCTTTAATACCGTATCCGTAGCAGATATGTACCGCCGTTTCACATTTCAGCCCTTCAATGGCGCGTTCCAGCGCGGCGATGCCCCAGTCGTTCACCTCATCAAAAAACACATTAAACGCTGGCTCATCAAACTGAATAATATCGACGCCAGCTGCTTCTAATTCTCTCGCTTCCTGATTCAGGATTTTGGCGAACTCCCAGGCCAGCTTTTCACGGCTTTTATAGTGCGCGTCGTAGAGGGTATCAATCATAGTCATCGGCCCGGGCAGGGCCCATTTGATCGGCTTGTCCGTCAGCTGGCGTAAGTATTTTGCATCGTCCACGAATACCGGTTTCTGGCGCGCAACGGCAGAGACCACGGTCGGCACGCTGGCGTCATAGCGGTTACGAATGCGCACGGTCTGGCGGTTCTCAAAATCAACGCCGCTCAGGTGTTCAATAAAGGTGGTGACGAAGTGCTGGCGGGTTTGTTCACCGTCGCTGACAATATCAATACCCGCGCGGATCTGCTCATCCAGAGACAAACGAAGTGCGTCCTGTTTCCCCGCGAGCAATTCCTGATCCTGTAATTTCCAGGGTGACCACAGTGTTTCAGGTTGAGCAAGCCAGGTCGGCTTAGGCAGGCTGCCAGCCGTAGAAGTCGGGAGCAATGTTTTCATAATAAAAGACCTTTTTTGATGAATTAAAGCGTGTAGTTATCAGACCACTGCTCAAGAATGTGTTGGTAAGGCTTAATGAAGTACGTTTCAGTAAATCGCCCCTGTTCAATCGCCAGACGGCTTCGCTCTTCGCGGTCATAAACAATTTTTGTTAATGAGTGATCCTGCTGGTTCAGGTCCGGTCGATAGAAAAGTCCCGCCGCCGAGTTAGCGTTATAAATTTCCGGTCGATAGATTTTCTGGAACGTTTCCATCGTGCTGATGGTGCCGATCAGTTCCAGATCGGTGTAATCACTCAGCAAATCGCCGGTAAAAAAGAACGCAAAAGGTGCGACGCTGTTTTCAGGCATGAAATAGCGTACGTTCAGGCCCATCTTCGCGAAGTACTGTTCTGTTAAAGACTCGCCATCTGGCTGATACTCGATGCCGAGCACAGGGTGCTCGTTTCCCGTACGGCGGTAGGTATCTTTGCTGGAGACGCTCAGGCAAATTACAGGTGCCTTTTTGAAGTTCTCTCTGTACTCAGAGGAGCTCATAAAATGGCGGAAGATATTGCCATGCAGCTCGCCAAACTTTTCTGGAATGCTGAAGTGTTGTTGGTTCTTGTTGTGCTCAAGCAGCAGTACGCTGAAATCATAATCCCGCACATACGACGAGAAGTTATTCCCGACAATGCCAGGGATACGCTGGTTGTTTTTCTTGTCGACAATAGTGGTCTGCAGTATCTCAATGGCCGGGAATGCTTTCTCAGCACCGATGTTCATCTCAACTGAAATGATTTCAAGTTCGACCGCATAGCGATCGGCGTTTGGGTTATCCCAGCGCGCCAGGGCGTTAAAACGGTTATTGATCATCACCAGCGTGTTTCGCAGGTTTTCCTGACGTTTTTCCCCACGCGCCAGATTGGCAAAATTGGTGGTGGTACGCGTATTTTCTGACGGGTTGTAATTCTCATCGAAGCAACTGCGCTTAAGGGTATATGTAAAAGCTTTACTCATTGTGGTTATGCATCCTAAGTTCATGTTGCCAAGAAGTTACCGATGCATAATTTATGCCTGAGCCCGTGGCGCAGGGGAAGTGACTTAATTTCACTGCAACATGAGGGAAATTCATTAACAGGATTGCGCACAGGCTGGAGAGTGAAGTGGAAGAGGAAGGGGCATCGCGCCCCTTAGCGTTAGGCTGTAGGCCGTTCGTTCCAGGCGTCGCTGTGCATGATGTTCCCATCGACGATGCGCCAGGTAATTTTTTCGTACTGCAGGCTTACGCTTTCAACGTGGTTCATTTTATCGTTGGCAGCGATCTTCACGTTTGGCACGCTGCAGTTAACACCAGTAACCTTTACGTTCTCCATTAGTACGGAGTAATAACAGACTTCCTGTCCGGCATCATTAATATGATAGAACTTGATTTCAGCGCTTTTAAGCGCCTGACCGGTAGATGCTGCTTTGTAGAGATAGGGCGTGGAGCTATCAACTTCCTTTTCAATCCGCATGGATGAGTGTTGACGCGTGCCGGTGATCTTGCCGTTAGCGCTGTCTACCGGGAGGTTGATGCCATGGCTCAGCCCTATGATCTCAATGCTGCCTTCACGGTCCTGAACATCAACGGAACCTTTAATATGTGCTCCACCGTCGTCTTTTAGCCACATGTAGGGAGGAATTGGCATTCGTTATTTCCTTATTTTATTGAATAGCAGAGTTGTTAAGCGATAAATAACCGTGGTGAGGGTCAGTACAATTAAAATATCGATATTGGTATATGTGTCATATATTGTTTCAGCATTCACATCGCCATAAATAAAATCACAAATAGATGAGGCGACGTCGTGGTTTAGATAGCGTTCAGCGGGCCCCAATGTGAGGCCTACTATAATGCTGATGCATATAAACCAGGCCGTTTTCAATAGCCTGATACCCCATTTACGGGCAAGTGCTGGTATAGCCACTTTCACTCACCTCAACCCAGCCGCGTGCCATCAGCGAACGCATACAGGGAACTTCAATAAGCTCTGTACTCATGAGAGCATTCCGGATCAATGCGTAATCAGAATTATGGGCAATCGTGATACATCCCTCAGATACCGTACCCGGATGCAGCCGAAACAAACCCCGGTAGACGTTATCAATCCAGGTACCATCATCGATTCCCCAGTCATCCTTGTATAAAGCAAACCACTCATCGCGGCCAAATTCTGCACCAGATCTCACCTTGTTCCACCGATCCTGAACCTTCGCTTTTAATCCTGAAAAGAAACCTCCAGTCCCTCTGTCAACAATCCAGTATTTACCTGGGGGAATTGGACCCGATCCTTTGACTGCACCACATAGTCCATTGTTTCTGTAAATTCCCTGCCCGGAATGCGCCATAAACACACCAACGCCGTGCAGGTTAAAAGGCGCATAGTCAGCACCGTTAAGCAGCATTGTTCCTTTTAAGGCCATATTTTCTCCTTAGTATTTTAATAAGAGAAAAGCAGCCTACGCCTGCTGTGGGTACAGATATTCAACTCACATCATATTTCTGCGCTGCTGATTTCTTTTTAAGAAAATGACCTGACATTTTTTAATCACTCTTGCGGCTGTAAGGTTAGTAAACACTGAATAAATAATAAACAAGGCTCAGGCAACAAAACGCCATGCCTACTTCTCTGGCACACGCTCCGCAATTCCCGTTATAATCCCCAAAATTTCCCATCGGTTTAGAAAGAATCATGACAAAACTCACCTTACAAGAGCAGATGCTGAAAGCAGGCCTGGTCAGCAGCAAGAAAGCGGCGAAAGTGCAGCGCACAGCAAAGAAATCACGCGTTCAGGCACGTGAAGCGCGGGAAGCGGTAGAAGAGAACAAGAAAGCACAGATCGAGCGCGATAAGCTGCTGAGCGAGCAGCAAAAACAGGCGGTGTTGGCGAAAGAGTTTAAAGCCCAGGTGAAACAGTTGATTGAGATGAACCGCATCACCGTGGCGAAAGGCAACATCACCTTTAACTTTACCGATGGCAATCTGATCAAAAAAATCGAGGTTGATAAGCAGACCCAGACTCAGCTGATCAACGGTCGTCTGGCGATTGCGCGTCTGGTGATTAATGCTAATGGTGACTGCGAATACGCGATAATCCCGGCAGTGGTGGCCGATAAAATTGCCCAGCGCGATGCCGACAGTATCGTCTTAAACAGCTCTCTGAGTCAGGAAGAGCAGGATGAAGACGATCCATACGCGGACTTCAAAATCCCTGACGACTTGATGTGGTAAATCAGATTCAGAACGGGGCGGGGTGACGGGCGTTAACCGGCTCTCCGCTCACAGGATGAATAAAATTCAGTTCGCTTGCATGCAGCATCAGCCGGGATGTTCCTTGAGCTCCCGGCACTTCAAGACCGCCATACAGATCGCAGCCCAGAATAGGGTGCCCCAGTTGCTGGCAGTGAATACGCAGCTGATGGGTTCGCCCGGTTTCCGGTGTGAGTTTCACCCGCGTTAACGGCAGCCCTGAATCCTGATAAAAACGTGCCACCACCTGATAGCGTGAACGTGCGGGCTTGCCGTTGATGGTGCAGATCGACATCAGCGGAAACAGCGCCGGGTCTTTGGCAATTGGCGCGTCTATTATTCCCTCGTCATTTTCAACATGTCCGCAAAGCAGGGCGCTGTAGACTTTCTCTACGTTGCGCTGGCTGAACTGTTGGCACAGTGCCGCATTGATGGCTTTATTGCGCGCAATTACCATCAACCCGGAGGTACCGAAGTCAAGACGGTGCACCAGCGTGCAGCCAGGAAACGTCTGGACCAGACGATAATGGACTGAATCGAGGTTTTGCGGATTTTTGCCTGAGAGGCTGAGCAGACCGGAAGGCTTATTGATCAGCAGCAGATGTTCATCCTGCCAGAGGATCTCGATGTCGTCGTGACACGGTGGGGCAATAAAAGAATCGATAATCGCAGACATCAGGCCGCCCGGCTGGAGAGTGGGAGCGGATGATAACGAAATGCGGAGAAAAGAAAAACCCTCCCACCGGGCGGTGAGAGGGGAATATCTTAAGCGGCTACGAAACTGTCGATAGCGGATTTCGCATCGGTCTGGGCTTTGGTCGCCATTTCAGGACCGTAGGCAATACCTTCAGCGAACACGAAGTTCACATCAGTGATACCGATGAAGCCCAGGAAAACGGTCAGGTATGGTGCAACCAGGTCGGTTGGGGTGTCTTTGTGGATACCGCCACGGCTGGTCAGCACGATCGCGCGCTTACCTTTCACCAGACCTTCCGGGCCATTTTCAGTGTAACGGAAGGTTACACCAGCACGCGCCACCAGGTCGAAGTAGTTTTTCAACTGGGTTGGGATGTTGAAGTTGTACATTGGGGCGTTGATGACGATAACGTCGTGCGCCTGCAGCTCAGCAATCAGTTCGTCGGACAGGGCCAGAGCTTCCTGTTGACGTGGGCTCAGTGGTGCATCGCCTGGACGCAGCGCGCCAACCAGTTCTCCATCCAGCACAGGAATTGGGTTTGCAGCCAGGTCACGCACGGTGATTTCGTCAGCAGAATGCTGTTCACGCCACTGTTCAACGAAGTAATCAGACAGCTGACCAGACTGAGAGTACCCTGCCAGAATACTGGATTTCAAAACTAATACTTTGCTCATGGGTGATTCCTGTTATTGCATTTGATTGAAGGGGGTTGCCCCGTTGCTTGTTGACACTCTATTCACAATCCTGCCATAGAGATAGCGCAATATATCGAAGCCTATGTTCGAATTTTTTGAATAAGGCGCTGAAAGCACCAATGTGGTACTCTATAGCAATCATTAAAAAGAGATTTTACCTGGCAGTGCACTGCCCGTTAACGCTATGACAGAACAACAAAAACTCACCTTCGCGATGCTCATGCAACAGCTTGATTCGCTGACTCTGCGTGATAAACAGCGCTTTGCCCGCCGTCTGCACGGCGTGAAGAAGGTTAAAAATCCTGATGCACAACAGGCCATTTACCAGGAGATGGCAAAAGAGATTGAACAGGCGGCAGGGAAAGTTGTGCTGCGTGAAGCTGCGCGTCCGGCGATCAATTACCCGGATAACCTGCCCGTCAGTCAGAAAAAACAGGATATTCTCGAAGCCATCCGTGACCACCAGGTGGTGATTGTCGCCGGCGAAACCGGTTCGGGGAAAACCACCCAGTTGCCGAAAATCTGTATGGAGCTGGGGCGCGGAGTAAAAGGGCTGATTGGCCACACCCAGCCGCGTCGTCTGGCGGCCCGTACCGTCGCGAACCGTATTGCCGAGGAGCTGCAAACGGAGCCGGGCGGCTGCATCGGTTACAAGGTGCGATTCAGCGACCACGTCAGCGATAACACCATGGTCAAACTGATGACCGACGGTATTCTGCTGGCGGAAATCCAGCAGGATCGCCTGCTGATGCAGTACGACACCATCATTATTGACGAAGCGCACGAACGCAGCCTGAACATCGACTTCCTGCTCGGCTATCTGAAAGAGCTGCTGCCGCGTCGCCCGGATCTGAAAATCATCATCACTTCCGCAACTATCGACCCGGAACGCTTCTCGAAGCATTTCAACAATGCGCCGATTATAGAGGTATCAGGACGCACCTATCCGGTAGAAGTGCGCTATCGTCCGATTGTGGAAGAGGCGGATGATACCGAGCGTGACCAGCTGCAGGCCATTTTTGATGCCGTTGACGAGCTGGGTAACGAAAGCGCGGGCGATATCCTGATCTTTATGAGCGGCGAGCGTGAGATCCGTGATACGGCAGATGCGCTCAGCAAGCGCGACCTGCGCCACACGGAGATCCTGCCGCTTTACGCCCGTCTGTCAAACAGCGAACAGAACCGCGTGTTCCAGGCGCACAGCGGGCGACGTATCGTGCTGGCGACCAACGTGGCGGAAACCTCGCTGACCGTACCAGGGATCAAATACGTTATCGACCCGGGCACGGCGCGTATCAGTCGTTATAGCTACCGTACTAAAGTTCAGCGCCTGCCGATTGAGCCGGTTTCCCAGGCCTCGGCGAATCAACGTAAGGGCCGCTGTGGTCGTGTGTCAGAAGGGATCTGTATTCGTCTTTACTCTGAGGACGATTTCCTGTCGCGTCCGGAATTTACTGATCCGGAAATTCTGCGTACCAACCTGGCGTCCGTTATCCTGCAGATGACCGCCCTGGGGTTGGGTGACATCGCGGCGTTTCCGTTCGTGGAAGCACCGGACAAACGCAACATTCAGGACGGCGTACGCCTGCTGGAAGAGCTTGGTGCCATTACCACCGATGAACAGGCAACGGCCTATAAGCTGACACCGCTGGGCCGCCAGCTCAGTCAACTGCCGGTCGACCCGCGTCTGGCGCGTATGGTGCTGGAAGCGCAAAAACACGGCTGCGTGCGTGAAGCGATGATCATCACCTCGGCGCTCTCCATTCAGGATCCGCGTGAACGTCCGATGGACAAACAGCAGGCTTCTGATGAAAAACACCGCCGCTTCCACGATAAAGAGTCTGATTTCCTCGCCTTTGTGAACCTGTGGAACTATCTCGGCGAGCAGCAGAAAGCACTCTCCTCGAACCAGTTCCGTCGCCAGTGTCGCGTGGATTTCCTCAACTACCTGCGCGTACGCGAGTGGCAGGATATCTACACCCAGCTCCGCCAGGTAGTGAAAGAGCTGGGTATACCGGTCAACAGCGAACCGGCGGAATACCGGGAGGTGCATATCGCGCTGCTGACCGGTTTGTTGTCGCATATCGGGATGAAAGACGCCGAGAAGCAGGAGTATACCGGTGCACGTAATGCGCGCTTCTCCATCTTCCCCGGTTCCGGCTTATTCAAAAAACCGCCGAAATGGACCATGGTGGCGGAACTGGTGGAAACCAGCCGTCTGTGGGGGCGCATTGCGGCGCGTATCGATCCGGAATGGGTTGAGCCTGTGGCGCAACATCTTCTGAAACGCTCGTACAGTGAGCCACACTGGGAGCGTGCGCAGGGCGCGGTAATGGCAACGGAGAAGGTGACCGTCTACGGTCTGCCAGTTGTTGCCGCACGTAAGGTTAACTACAGCCAGATTGATCCGGCGTTGTGCCGCGAGCTGTTTATCCGCCATGCGCTGGTGGAGGGGGACTGGCAGACGCGCCACGCCTTCTTCCGCGAAAACCTTAAGCTGCGCGCCGAGGTGGAAGAGCTTGAACACAAATCCCGTCGCCGCGACATACTGGTGGATGATGACGCATTGTTTGAATTTTACGATCAGCGCATCAGCCACGATGTGATCTCTGCCCGTCACTTCGACAGCTGGTGGAAGAAGGCCAGTAAAGAGACGCCAGACCTGCTCAACTTTGAGAAGAGCATGTTGATTAAGGAAGGGGCGGAGTCAGTCAGCAAACTTGATTACCCGAACTTCTGGCATCAGGGTAACCTCAAGCTGCGTTTGACCTATCAGTTTGAACCAGGTGCAGACGCGGATGGGGTGACCGTACACATTCCGCTACCACTGTTAAACCAGGTGGAAGAGAGCGGGTTCGAGTGGCAAATTCCTGGCCTGCGTCGCGAACTGATCATTGCATTAATCAAATCGTTACCTAAACCGGTGCGTCGCAACTTTGTGCCAGCACCAAACTATGCTGAAGCGTTTTTAGCCCGCGTCACACCGCTGGAACTGCCGCTGCTGGATGCTCTGGAGCGAGAGTTCAGACGCATGACCGGCACGACCATCGACCGTGATGACTGGAACTGGGATCAGGTGCCCGATCACCTGAAAATCAGTTTCCGCGTGGTGGACGATAAAAACAAAAAGCTGCAGGAAGGACGTTCCCTGACCGAACTGAAAGAGGCGTTGAAAGGCAAAGTCCAGGAGACGCTATCTGCGGTTGCGGATGATGGTATCGAGCAGAGCGGATTGCACATCTGGAGTTTTGGTCAGCTTCCGGAAAGCTATGAGCAGAAGCGCGGTAACTATAAGGTGAAGGCCTGGCCTGCGCTGGTCGATGAGCGCGACAGTGTGGCGATCAAGCTGTTTGATAACCCGCAGGAACAGCAACAGATGATGTGGCGCGGTCTGCGCCGCTTGCTGCTGTTGAATATTCCGTCGCCGATTAAGTATCTGCACGAGAAGTTACCGAACAAAGCCAAACTGGGACTCTACTTTAACCCATACGGTAAAGTGCTGGATCTGATCGACGACTGTATCTCCTGCGGCGTGGACAAACTGATCCACGAGGCGGGTGGTCCGGTCTGGACCGAAGCAGGTTTTGCTCAGCTTCATGAAAAGGTGCGCGCGGAGCTGAACGACACGGTGGTAGATATTGCCAAACAGGTCGAGCAAATCCTCACCACCGTTTTCAATATCAACAAACGTCTGAAAGGGCGTGTGGATATGACCATGGCTCTGGGGCTATCAGATGTAAAAGCACAGATGGCCGGGCTGGTGTACCGTGGGTTTGTCACCGGGAACGGCTTTAAGCGACTCGGTGATACGTTGCGTTATCTGCAGGCGATTGAAAAACGGCTTGAGAAAATGGCTATCGATCCACACCGTGATCGTGCCCAGATGTTGAAAGTGGAGAGCGTGCAGCAGGCGTGGCAGCAGTGGCTGAACAAACTTCCTCCGGCACGTCGCGACGATGAAGACGTTCAGGCAGTCCGCTGGATGATCGAAGAGTTGCGTGTCAGCTTCTTTGCCCAGCAGCTCGGTACGCCGTATCCGATTTCGGATAAACGTATTTTGCAGACAATGGAGCAGATTTCCGGTTAAAACCGTGTCCGGTAAGGCGTAGCCGTTACCCTGAAGAGACTCAGAGGAGAGTTCAACATGGATCATTTACCCATTCTTCCTGATGCCACGCTGGCGGCGATTAATACTCTCGGCACATGGCTGGCGCAGGATGATCTGAGCGGTTCCCGTCAGAACCCGGATGTCGACAGGGTGATTCTGGCAGGAAACGCGGTCATTCCGACCATTGATGCGGCCTGCCGTATCGCCGCGCAAAACGAGATCCCGTTGCTGATTAGCGGCGGTATCGGTCATTCGACCGCGTTTCTATATGCGGCCATTGGCAGTCACCCGCGTTATCACACGATACCGGTCACGGGGCGGGCGGAAGCCGGTATTCTGGCCGACATTGCACGCGAGTTCTGGCAGATCCCTGAGGGACGTCTGTGGATCGAAGATCAATCCACCAACTGTGGTGAAAACGCGCGTTTTAGCTGGAACATACTGAAACAACATCAGCGAGCTACCGGACGGGTGCTGGTGGTGCAGGATCCGACGATGCAGCGACGTACCATGGCGACGTTTGCCCGCGTGTGCCGGGATGAACCCGTTGCACCTCAGTGGATAAGCCACCCGGGTGTTACGCCGACACTGCAGAACGGCAAAGATGGGGTGGAATTTAGCGAGGGCAACACCGGACTGTGGCCCGTTGACCGCTACCTGTCACTGGTACTGGGGGAACTGCCGCGACTGTATGATGACGTTAACGGCTATGGTCCTGCCGGACGTGATTTTATCGCTCACGTTGATTTTCCTGATGCCGTGACTGAAGCATGGGCATTGTTACAGCAGGATCCGATTCTGAAAAACGCCTTATCCCGGCGCTCGCTTCTCTGAGCATCCTGCTTTTCCCCCTCCGCGAAGAGGGGGAAGGCATTACAGTGCGGCGTACTTATCCAGGGTGCGCACCAGCTGCGTCACAAAACCATATTCGTTGTCATACCAGGCGACGGCTTTCACCAGTTGCAGATCACCCGCTTCCGTTACCTCGGTCTGCGTTGCATCAAATACCGAACCAAAGTGCGAACCGATCACATCTGACGACACAATCTCTTCATCGGTATAACCGAACGATTTATTTCCCTGTGTCGCCTTTTTCAACGCGGTATTGATCTCCTCAACCGTGACCTTTTTACCCAGAATGGCGACAAGTTCGGTGACGGAGCCGGTTTTAACCGGTACGCGCTGCGCGTGGCCTTTCAGTTTGCCACTTAAGGCGGGGATAACCAGACCGATGGCTTTCGCCGCACCGGTGGTATGCGGAATGATATTTTCTGCCGCCGCGCGTGAGGCTCGAAGATCTTTCCCGCGTGGCCCATCTACCAGCGCCTGGGTACCGGTATAGGCGTGAATAGTCGTCATGGTACCGACTTTGATTTCAAAGGCATCATGCAGAGCTTTTGCCAGTGGGGCGAGGCAGTTGGTGGTGCAGGAGGCGACGGAAATGATGGTATCGCTGGCGTCAATGGTATCATCGTTCACATTATAAACGATGGTTTTCATCTCTCCGGCAGGGGCAGAGATAAGCACTTTCTTCGCGCCTGCATCCAGATGCGCTCGTGATTTTTCTTCGGAGGTGTAAAAGCCGGTGCACTCCACAACGATATCCACACCTGCGGCTTTCCATGGAATATGCTTCGCCTCTTTTTCGGCATATACCGCAATGGTTTTACCGTCAACAATCAGCGCATCTTCGGTGAAATCCACGCTCCACGGGAAACCTCCGTAGTTGGAATCATGCCTGAGCAGATAGGCCAATACTTTGGGAGAGGTGAGGTCGTTGATGGCGACGACGGTGTTGCTGTCCTGGGTTTCAAGAAGGCGGCGCAGTACAAGGCGTCCAATGCGTCCAAATCCGTTAATGCCAATTTTACTCATAGTGTTCTCCTGTGAACGTGTCGATACGACAGTTTGAACTCATCCAGGCTTAGACCATGACGGGCAGGGCGGCAATTGAAGATGCTTCATGCGCGAGGAAGTATTTGAAAAACCATACAGAAAAATTAATGAATTTTTAAGGAAAGGGGATTATGTTGACGCGATATCTGTTTTTTTCAGGAAATCCCATGCGCACTAAATATACAAGCCTGCAAATCGCTATTCACTGGCTGGTGTTTCTGTTAATCATCGTGGCTTATTGCGCGATGGAGTTTAAAGGTTTCTTCCCGCGTACCGCTCGGCCATTGATCAATATGATCCACGTCTCATGCGGTATCACCATTCTGGTTCTGATGGTGACGCGTCTGCTGGTTCGTCTCAAATTCCGCGCGCCACCGATTCAACCGAAGCCAAAAGCGATGGTGACGGGGATGTCTCATCTGGGGCACCTGGTGGTGTACATGCTGTTCATTGCGTTACCGCTGATTGGTATTGTGATGATGTACAACCGGGGCAGCGACTGGTTTGCTTTTGGCATGGTGATGCCGCATGCGGCGGAATCTAATTTTGATCTGGTAGACGTGCTGAAAGAGTGGCACGAGACGCTGGCAAATCTGGGCTATTTTATGATTGGCCTGCACGCACTGGCGGCACTGATGCACCACTATTTCTGGAAAGATAATACCCTTCTGCGCATGATGCCGAAAAAGCGTCAATAAATACGAAAACAGGCCGGGTAAGCGCAGCGTCACCCGGCTTTTTTTTAGCGCAGTTGAGCACGTTCTTCAGTAGTTAACGCCAGCGCTTGCGTTGATCCGGTTTCAGACGATTTCACCGCGGCTTCCAGTACAGCCATTACCGCTAATGCCTCGACAGGATGAACAGGATTGGTGATTTCCCCAAGAATCGCATCGCGTACATTGATGTAATACTGGCGCTGATCACCTTTCGGGGTCGCAATAGTCTGCTGAGCACTGTCTGCGCCAAAGAACACCATACTGTCGCTGTCTTCGCCCCAGGTTTCACTGCCGGGGATCACCCCTGAGAGTAGCTGCGCTTCCTGCTGATCGATTCTGGCTTTTACCACGCTGCCCTTGTCCCCGTGGACCGTAAAGCGTGCAGTTCCGCCGGCAACCAGCATGCTGGCATGCAGAATGACTTTATGTTCCGGATAATTTAAGACCACGTGCGCCCAGTCATTAACCTCAGCACCGTCGCGCAGTGTCGCGATATTCCCCTGTACTGACTGCGGCAGACCAAAGAGCTGTAGCGTCTGGTCGATCAGGTGCGGACCCAGGTCAAACCACAGACCGCTCCCGGGTACGTTCTGCTCGCGCCAGCGTACGCGCACTTCAGGACGGAAGCGGTCAATATGCGACTCCAGATGTTTAATTTTGCCGAGCGTACCTTGCTCAATAATCTGCTTAATGCCGAGAAAATCACTGTCCCAGCGGCGGTTGTGGAATACAGAGAGCAGACGCTGCTTTTCATCCGCCAGGGCGATCAGATCCCGGGCTTCCTGCATATCGAGCGTGAAGGGCTTATCAACGACCACATGTTTCCCTGAGTTCAGGGCCAGGGTCGCCAGTGGGGCATGCGTGGCGTTAGGGGAGGCAATGACTACCAGATCGACATCCGGATGCTGAATGGCCTCTTCCGGTGTTGCTACCACCTGAACATCCGGAAGATCGCGTTTTACTTTCTCTTCATCACGAGAAGAGACGACCGCCAGCTTAAGTCCATCGACAGACTGGATCAGCGGAGCATGGAAGGTTTTGCCGACAAATCCATACCCGATCAGTGCAATGTTGATTGTTTTCACTTTACTCATGACCTTCTCCACATTAATTCGCGCAAACCGTGACCTGCAATGCGCTATGGTCCCCAAGCTCAGGCCAGGGACGATCTATAAACAGTTGTTGGATGTTGGATAACCCGGAAACCAGATACGGTTCGCAGCGATTGACTTTCAGGTGGTCGGCGACGATCCAGTGTGCGTGGCTGGCGGCAAGCATCGCGCGCTTGACCTCCGCATCCGCTTCTGTACTGGCACTCAGACCGAGTTCGGCATGAATCGCGCACGCCCCGAGAATCGCGATATCCGCACGATAACGGGACAGTAGCGACAGGGTGGCGCTTCCGGCAAACAGGCGTTGCTTTTGGTCCCATTTCCCACCGAGCAGGATAAGGTCAATATTTTCCCGGTCGCTAAAATGCTGGGCGATATCCAGCGAGGTGGTGATAACGGTGAGCGGCCCCTGAAGAAAGGTGGCAACAGCCATCACCGTGCTTCCGGCATCCAGAAACAGGGTGGAGCCCGGTGGAACTGCCTGCGCGACCTGCTTCCCAAGACGCTGTTTGGCTTCAGGCAGCAACGTATTACGGCCCTGACGATTCATGGCGGAAAGATTAAGTGCAATAGCCCCGCCATGATTCTTCTGCGCAAGGCCCTGGTTTTCAAGGTCAGTCAGATCACGCCGGATGGTGTCTGCTGAAACCTGAAGCTTTTCTGCCAGTTCAGTGATACTGGCCTGGCCTTGCTCACTAATAATATCAAGTACATATCGTTGACGAGCGGTTTTGTGCATGAGGTAATCCTGCAAAATACTGCAATAGTTCGCATAATACAGCATTTGAACGCAGAGAGAAGCACAATGTTGTCATGAAGGTGCGCTAATGGGGTAATGGTTCAGGTGGGTGATTATTAAAATTTTATTAAGTGGTTATAAGTAAACGGTTTTAAATGTTAATCACATTGTTATTGTTATGTTTTATTTAATGATTTGGATTATGTAACTATCTGAGTGTGTTTGTGTGGTGTAATATCTTGAGAAATATAAATTTATCAAAATAAAATCACTTAAAATAGTTTATTAATAACCTATTGTTCCGCCATAAAGGCTATCACTACTTAAATTGACACTTCTTTGAAAATCTTTGTGTCTGACCCGCGAGGAAATTAACGCAAAAATGTACACAGTGCGAATTAGGAATTTTCCTTAAATAACAGGGGGTTTATATGTTTCATTTGAAAGTCTATTTTCAAGGTTTTGTCCAGAAACCCCATGTTTTTTCTTACTTGTAACACCACATTAACATTGTGGGTGTAGTTGCCTATACCGCATTTTGTTATGCTGCTAACCAGTTTAAGAAATAAGTAAATTCTTAATTGAAATAAGTTGCAGAAAGATCTCATCTCCAATGGAAATGGGCATGGGAGGTATTACCTAAAATTCAGAGAGGAAGCCAAATAAGATATTTGTCTAATTATCTATACCTCTTTTTGGGTATTTGTTTGAGTGTCGCTCAGAGTCAGGGAGATAAAATGACGGTATTGAGAAAACCTAAGTTACTTCGATATGCAGCCGCGATGGCACTATTTTCAGTGGCCATAAATACCGCTTGTGCCAATAGTGGTCAGGTGGGCATTGCCCAGGTTTCAACAACAACTTTAAAAGAAAGTATTCTTTTTGCTATCGATCGCGATCCGTCAATTAGTCAGCAGGCCGCGCAATTAGGTATCGGTCAGGCACAAATAGATGAAGCGCGCAGCGGTTGGATGCCACAAATATCGTTGAACGGGAGTACGGGACACAGTCAGACCACTGACTCCAGCGGGTCACTGAAGAATTCCGCCGCCTGGGGGCTGAGCCTGACACAACTGCTGTACGATTTTGGCAAAACCAATAACAGCATCAATCAGTCTTCCGCCCAGCGGGATAGCTACCGTTACCAACTGATGGGCACGCTTTCGGATGTAGCGGAAAAAACGGCGCTGAGCTATGTAGAAGTCAAACGCTATTCCGATCTTTTGCAGGCAGCAAAAGAGAATGTACAGGCGCTCAAAAACGTCGAACAACTGGCAAAACTGCGCGCTGATGCAGGTGTGAGTTCCACATCCGATGAGCTCCAGACCCGCACGCGTATTGCCGGCATGCAGGCGACGGTGGCTCAGTATCACGCCGCTCTGAACAGCGCACGCGCCAGGCTTGCGGTATTAACCGGAATGCAGGCAGAGGCCTATTCACCGGTGCCTGCGAATCTTGTTGTGGAACCAGATTCGCTCAACCGCATCGATTATACGCTGATACCGGCGGTGATGGCTGCGCAGAACATGGAACGGTCTGCTCAGTATGGCGTGGAAACGGCAAAGTCCCAGCACTGGCCGACGTTAAGTCTGAAAGGGGGACGCACCCGTTATGAATCGGACAACCGTTCTTACTGGGACGACCAGATACAGCTCAACATTGATGCCCCACTGTATCAGGGGGGCGCGGTTTCCGCTCGCGTTCGGCAGGCGGAAGGGGCACGAGCCATGGCTTCCTCTCAGGTCGATCAGGCGCGTTTCGATGTTCTGCAAAAAGCTTCCGTAGCGCAGGCGGACTGGACCGGCGCACGGGGAAGAATGGAAGCCGGGAAGCAACAACTGGAAAATGCACTGCGCGCCCGTGATGTTTACAAAAATGAATACACCCTGAGCAAGCGGAGCATTAACGATCTGCTCAGCGTTGAACAGGATGTCTGGCAGGCCACGTCAGCGAAAATAATCGCTGAGTATGATGGCTGGAGTTCGGCAATTAATTATGCTGCCGCGGTTGATAATTTAATGCCGCTTATTGGAGTAGAGAAAAACGCCGCCGCAAAACTACCCGATTTGAGTTAAAAATAGACGCATATTGTTGCGAAAAATAAGTCTGAAAATAATGGGTGATTTTTCCCAGGGATAGCTACATCCATCTGGTGGACATATCCACAGGAATCCGTACACCTGCAAGGAGAAGAAAATGAGTAACATAAAGGTTGTTGATGTCATCATTCGCAAAACGGCGGAGAAAACGAAATTAACTGGCGAAGGAAATCTGTCGGTCTCTATTTCATCGCCGAGTGTGATTGAAATCCAGGGCTCTGCTCAGGATGTAGTGCGTTATGTCCGCCAGGGTAATGACCTCCTCATTTATATGAAAGATGGCAGCGTTATTCGTTGCAATAACTATTTTGTTGAAGATCCTGAAACGCATAATCAGTCAGAGCTGGTGTTCAACGATCGTCAGGAACTCACTCATATTTCTTTTGCCGATGCCGGGGATGCGTCAGGCGTTGCAGTAACTGAATTAACCGCGCAGGCCACACCGATTAGCAGTATTGAGCCTTTCCTCGAGCAGGGAAGTGTCTTGAGCGACGCGCCGTGGGGCTGGATTGCGGGCGCTGCGTTAGGCGGTAGTGCCATCGGAGCACTGCTGGCTCACGGGGGAGACGGCGAAACCAAAACAAGGGTTGTTGATAATACCAAAGAAGTTGAAAGCGCTACGCCGACCTTTTTGCTGACAGATAAAGCGGGTGATAAGCAGGGGATGCTGAGTGCAAAAGAGATCACGGACGATAACACTCCAACCTTTAGTGGTACCGGCCAACCGGGCGCAACCATCCAGATCAAAGACAGCAGCGGCAGTACCATCGCCAGTGCAATGGTCGCCAAAGACGGTACCTGGACGGTAAAATTACCGACCCAGCCCGACGGGGAGCATACCTGGTCGGTCGTGCAGATCGACGGCAGCAAAACCACCGCTGCGGGCAGTATTACCGTGACGGTTTCTACCGCCGATGCCTCTATTACGCTGGCCACCACGGCGGGCGATAACGTGCTTAACGCCAGCGAGCAATCCGCGGGCTTTACGCTTTCCGGTGCCAGCAAAAACCTGGCGCAGGGTACTGAACTCACCGTAACGCTGAACGGCAAAACCTACACGGCTGAAGTGGGCGCAGACGGCGCGTGGCATGTTAACGTGCCTGCGGCAGACGCGCAGACGTTGGGCGACGGCACCTGGACGGTCAACGTCAGCGGTAAAGACGCTGCGGGGAACACCGTGAGCGGAAGCCAGACGATAGGTGTCGATACCACCGCGCCAACGCTGTCTGTTGATACCCTCGCGCAGGACAACATCATCAATGCGGCTGAGCACAACCAGCCGCTGACGCTGACCGGTAAAACGAATGCGGAAGCCGGTCAGATAGTCACCGTGACGCTGAACGGTAAAAACTACAATGCCACCGTGGCGGGTGACGGTACCTGGACCGTCACGCTGGCGGCGAACGACGTGCAGGCGCTCGGCGAGGGCAATCACACCCTGACCGTGAACGTCAGCGATAAAGCGGGCAACGGCTCGTCAGTTACCGCAGATTTCATGGTTGATATCACCGCACCGGTTGTCACCATCAATACCGTGGCGGGCGACGATGTTCTCAATACCAGCGAGCAGGGTCAGGCACAGATTATTTCCGGTCTGGCGAACGGTGCAACTGCGGGCGATGTGGTCTCCGTGACCCTTGGCGGCCAGACTTTCACCGGTGTGGTGCTTGCGGACGGTAGCTGGAGCGTCGGCGTTCCGGCGTCCGTGCTGGGCGCGCTGGGTGAAGGTAGCCACACGATTTCGGTTTCCGTGACTGACGCGGCAGGCAACACCGGCAGCGCCACGCACGGCATTACGCTGAGCGGACACCCGCCAGAATTTACGATTGACGCCATCAGTCAGGACAATGTTCTGAATGCTCAGGAGGCGATGCAGTCGCTGAGCCTGACCGGTACCAGCAATTTGCCGAACGGCAGCGCTATCACGGTGACGCTGAACAACGTCAACTATCAGGCCACCGTTGAAAACGGTATCTGGGCGGTCCAGGTGCCGGTTTCTGACGTGTTGAATCTGGCGAACACGCTTTATACCGTCAGCGTTAGCGGTACCGACAGCGTGGGTAACAGCGGTTCTGCAGAAGCGAATCTGCTGGTGGATACCGTCCTTCCGCAGGTCATTATCAATACGTTTGCGGGCGACAACCTGGTCAATAACGCCGAAGCGGGCGTCGATCAAACCCTCAGCGGTCGCGTCACCAGCGCGGCGGCGGGCGATACCGTCACCATTACCGCAGGCGGCAAGAGCTATACCGCAACGGTTGGCAGTGATCTGACCTGGAGCGTGAAAATCCCGTCAGCGGATCTTCAGGCGTTCGGCGACGGTGATTTAACCTTCACCGCGTCGGTGACCAACGGGCACGGCAATACCGGCACCGGCGAGCGTGATATCAATATCAACGCGGAGCTGCCGGGCCTGCGCGTGAACACCATTTCCGGCGATGACGTGATCAACGCCATCGAGCAGCAGCAGGACCTGAGCGTCACCGGCTCCAGTACGCATCTGGCAGCGGGGACGCAGATTGTCGTCACCATTAACAACGTCGAGTATGTCACCGCGGTTAACGCCAGCGGTAACTGGCAGATCGGCGTACCCGCGGCGGACCTGCAGGCCTGGACGGCGGGGGGCATGACGGTCAGCGTCAGCGCTGAAGATACCTGGGGCAACACCGTTGCGGCTGAACACCCGATCGAACTCGATCTGAACGCCGTGGCGATCACCATTGATACGGTATCCAGCGATGACCTGCTGAATGCGGCTGAAAAAGGCAGTGATTTAACCCTGTCCGGCCAGACGCAGGGCGTTGAAGCAGGCCAGACCGTGGTAGTGAAATTCGCCGACCAGACCTTTACCGCGCAGGTGCAGCAGGATGGCTCCTGGAGCCTGACCGTACCCGTCAGCGCCATGGAAACACTGATCGACGGTCGCGCGCAGGTGAGCGTCAGCGTCACTAACATCAACGGTAACAGTGCCGACGCGTCGCGCGTGGTCACCGTAGATACACAGCCGCCGACAATAACGATCGATAACCTGACCACCGACAACATCATCAATGCGGCAGAAGCGCAGCAGGATCTGGCGTTGAGTGGCAGCAGCAATGCTGAAGCAGGTCAGGTGGTCACTGTGACGATGAACGGTAAAACCTATCAGACCACAGTCCAGACGGACGGTACCTGGCAGTTGAGTGTACCAGCGGCAGACGTCGGCGCGCTGGCAGATGGCATTGTGACCGTGACGGTAACCGTGAGTGATGTGGCGGGGAACACCAGCAGCGCCGATCGCATTGGGCTGGTGGACGCGACCGTGCCGCAGGTGACGATTAACGACTTTGTCACCCCTACCAACACCGTTAACCAAATCGCCCATTCACAGGCGCAGATCCTGAGCGGCTCCGTCACCGGTGCGGCAGCGGGCGACAGGGTAACAATCTCCATTAATAACGTGGATTACACCACCGTGGTCGATGCGGCGGGTAACTGGAGCCTTGGCCTGCCGGCGTCAGTAGTGCAAGGTCTGGCTGACGGTACCTGGACGATTAACGTCTCCGTGACTGACCAGTCCGGTAATACCGGAAGCCATTCACTGGATGTGGTAGTGAATACCGTGACGCCTGTCATCGGTATCAACACACTGGCGGCGGACGATGTAATCAATGCGACAGAGAAAGGTGAAGATCTGCTGCTCTCCGGCACCAGCAACCAGCCGGAAGGCACTACCGTTACGCTGACCCTGAACGGCATTCACTACACAGCCACTACTGACGCCAGCGGAAACTGGAGCGTCACCGTGCCTGCTTCCGCGGTGAGCACGCTGGGTGAAGCCCATTACACCGTGACGGCGGACGTCACTGACAGCGTGGGTAACAGCGCCTCAACTTCACACGATGTGCTGGTGGACAGCTCGCTACCGGTTGTCACGATCAATACGCTGGCGGGCGACAACATCGTTAACGCAGCGGAAGTGGCGGCAGGGCAAACCCTGACCGGTAAGGTGACAAACGCGGCGTCAGGTGACACTGTCACTATCATCCTTGGCGGTCAGACATACACCGCTACCGTGCAGGACGATCTGACCTGGCACCTGCCGTTAACCGAGAGTCAGTTCACCGCGCTCGGTAACGGCGACCTCACCGTATCCGCCAGCGTGACCAACGCGCACGGTAATACCGGCTCTTCTTCTCTCGAGTTCACCATCGACGCCCAGCTTCCGGGACTGCGTATTGATACCGTGGCGGGCGATGACGTTATCAACATTATCGAACACGCTCAGAACCTGATTGTGTCCGGCACCAGTACCGATCTGGCCGCGGGCAGCATCGTCACCGTAACCATTAACGGCAACACTTACCCTGCAACTGTGCTGGCGGACGGTTCCTGGCAGGCGGCGGTACCGGCGGCGGATGTATCCCAGTGGGCGGACGGTTCGCTGGAGATCGCAGCAAGCGCGCAGGACACTTCCGGCAACCCGGTAACTATTGGGACTTTCGTTGATGTCGATCTCGCGCCTGTAGCCATCAGCATCAATAGCGTGACCGACGACAACGTGCTCAACGCAGCGGAAAAAGGCCAGGACCTGGTGCTGTCCGGCACCTCATCCAACGTTGAAGCGGGCCAGACCGTGACCATCACCTTCGCGGGTAAAACGTATACCACCACGGTGGATGCCAACGGGGACTGGACGTACACCGTACCGGCAGCCGATTTGAGCGGCCTGAAAGATGGTGACGCCAGCGTGCAGGTCAACGTCACCAATGTGAACGGCAACGCGGCGTCTTCGGCGCAGGAATTCAGCGTCGATACCACCGCGCCGACGGTGACCATCAACACCATCAGCCAGGACAATATGCTGAACGCGGCCGAGGCGGCTCAGGATCTGACCCTGAGCGGCACGTCTACTGCCGAAGCAGGCCAGACGGTGACCGTGACCTTCAACGGCAACACCTATACCGCGCAGGTGCAGGCGGACGGTAGCTGGACGCTGGACGTCCCGGCGGCGGACATGGCAGACATCACCGACGGCAATGCGGCGGTAACGGCGACGGTGTCCGATAAGGCAGGCAACCCGGCGAGCGCAGGCTCCTCGGTGCTGGTCGACACCACCGTTCCGCAGATTTCATTCAACATCATTGCGGGCGACGACATCGTAAATATTGCCGAACACGGCCAGGCGCTGATTGTTTCCGGTAAGGTCATGGGCGCACAGGCGGGCGATGTGATCACCGTGACCCTGAACGGTAAAGACTACACCGCGATGCTGGATGCGTCCGGAAGCTGGAGCGTCGGTGTTCCGGCGGCGGACGTGGGCGCGCTGACTAACGGTGACCAGACACTCTCGGCGACCCTCACCGATAAAGCGGGCAACAGCACCACTGCCACGCATGATTTTGACGTCTCCCTGACCGCACCGGTTATCGCCATCAATACCCTGGCGGGTGACGATGTGATCAATGCGGCAGAGAAAGGTGAAGATCTGCTTCTTTCCGGTACCAGCAACCAGCCGGACGGAATCACCATTACGGTGACGCTGAACGGTATCAATTACAGCGCCATCACTGATGCCAGCGGTAACTGGAGCATCACCGTTCCGGCGGCAAACGTCTCTGCGCTGGGAGAAGCAAGCTACGTCGTGGCGGCGAGTGTAACTGACGCCGCAGGCAATAGCGCGAGCACCAGCCACAGCGTACTGGTCGACAGCGCGCTGCCGCAGGTCACCATCAACCCTGTCGCCACGGACGATGTCATCAACGCAGCGGAAGTGGCTGCCGGGCAGACACTGAGTGGCAAAGTGAGCGGTGCAGTGAGTGGTGACACTGTCACTATTTCAATCGGCGGCAAAACCTATACCGCGACCGTTCAGGACGATCTGAGCTGGTCGGTCAACGTGCCGTCTACGATCTTAACCGCCATCGGTAACGGCGATCTGACGGTTTCAGCCAGCGTCACCAACGGCCACGGCAACACCGGAACAGCCGAGCGCGACATCACCATTGATGCCAACCTGCCGGGCCTGCGCGTTGATACCGTGGCCGGCGACGATGTGATTAACAGCATCGAGCACGCTCAGAACCTGATTATCACCGGCTCCAGCGAGGGCCTGGCAACGGGTGCAGTGTTAACCGTGACCGTCAACGGCAAAACCTACGCGGCGACGGTGCTCGCTGACGGTACCTGGGCGGCAGCCATTCCGGCGGCAGACGTCAGCGCGCTGACTGCTGGCACGCTCACTGTGACCGTTGAAGGCCAGAGCGCAGCGGGTAACCCGGTTTCTATCAGCCATGACGTGAAAGTGGATCTGGCGGCAGTCGCCATCAGCATTGACTCGATTGCCACCGACGACGTGATTAACGCGGCG
The DNA here is from genome assembly GCF_012241585.1 of Pantoea sp. LS15. Classification (NCBI taxonomy): domain Bacteria; kingdom Pseudomonadati; phylum Pseudomonadota; class Gammaproteobacteria; order Enterobacterales; family Erwiniaceae; genus Pantoea; species Pantoea sp. LS15. Next base: position 551,846 of record NZ_JAAVXA010000001.1, on the reverse strand, counting down.
GAGAAAGGTGCGGACCTGGTGCTGTCCGGCAGCACCACTAACGTGGAAGAAAACCAGACCGTAACTATCTCCTTTGGCGGTAAGTCTTACACCGCGACGGTGGATGCCGACGGCAACTGGACGGCGACCGTACCGTCTGCCGATTTGGGCAACCTGAAAGACGGCGACGCCAGCGTGCAGGTAAGCGTCACCAATGTGAACGGTAACAGCGCGTCGGCGGGCCGCGAGTACAGCGTGGACGCCACCGCACCGACGGTGTCTATTGAAATTGTCAGCGATAACAACATCATCAATGCGGCCGAAGCGCAGCAGGATCTTGTGATTAACGGTGTGACCAACGCCGAAGCGGGCCAGACCGTTACCGTCACGCTGAACGGCGCGAATTACACCACCACCGTGCAGGCAAACGGCAGCTGGAGTGTGACCGTACCGTCTGTGGATCTGGGGGCGATTGCCGACGGCAACTATACCGTCAGCGCCACCGTGTCTGATAAAGCGGGTAACCCGGCCTCAGCGGATCGCGATGTGTTGGTCGATACCACCGTCCCGCAGCTGACCATTAACACCGTTTCTGACGATGATGTGATCAACAGCGCCGAGCATGCGCAGGCATTGATTGTTACCGGCTCTGTGACCGGCGCGGCGGCGGGTGATGTGGTCACCGTCACCATCAATAACAAATCTTACACCGCCACGATCGACGCCGCTGGCAACTGGAGTGTGGGCGTGCCGGCAGCCGATGTTACGGCTCTGGCCGCCGGGGGTTACACCATTACCGCGGAGCTGACGGATAAAGCGGGCAACAGCAACAGCGCCACGCACAGCGTGGAAGTCAACCTGACCGCACCGGCGCTGACCATTGACACCGTTTCCGGTGACGATGTGATCAATAGCACCGAGAAAACGCAGGATCTGACCCTTTCCGGTACGGCGTCCGGGCTGGCTGCAGGCGCGGCCGTGACCGTGATGCTCAACGGCAAAGCGTACAGCGCTACGGTTGATAGCAACGGAAAATGGACCACGACCGTTCCGGCTAACGAGGTGGGGCAACTTGGCGAGGCGCTTTACACCGTTACCGCATCGGCAACGGACAGCGTCGGCAACAGCACCAGCACGTCGCACACCGTGAGCGTGGAGTCCGTATTGCCGGGCGTGATTATCAACACCGTTGCGGGCGACGACGTGATCAACGCTGCTGAACTGGCAGCCGGCCAGACCATCAGCGGCAAAGTGGTGAATGCCGAAGCAGGCAACACCGTGACCGTGATGATTGGCGGTAACAGCTACACCGCAACGGTGCAGAGCGACCTGAGCTGGTCTGTTAACCTGCCGTCCGACGTTCTGACCGCGCTGGGTAACGGCGATCTGACTGTGACCGCTAGCGTCACAAACGGCGTGGGTAATAGCGGAACGGGCGAGCGCGATATTGCTATCGACGCTAACCTGCCGGGCCTGCGCGTGGATACCGTGGCAGGTGACGACGTGATCAACAGCATCGAACACGGGCAGAACCTGATTATCACCGGCACCAGCGACGGGCTGGCGGCTGGCGCGGCGCTGACCGTGACCGTTAATGGCAAAACCTACCCGGCTATCGTACTGGCTGACGGTACATGGAGTGCGGCGATCCCGGCGGCAGACGTGGGGGGACTGCCTGCAGGCACGGTCACGGTGACTGTTGCAGGCCAGAGCAGCGCCGGTAACCCGGTCTCCATCAGCCACGATGTGACAGTGGATCTGGCAAACGTCGCCATCAGCATTGACGCCATCGCCTCAGACGATGTGATCAACGCGGCTGAAAAGGGCGCGGATCTGGTGCTCTCCGGTGCGACTTCGAACGTGGAGGAAAACCAGACCGTCACCATCACCTTCGGCGGCAAGAGCTACACCGCGACCGTTGGCGCTGACGGCAAATGGACCACCACGGTGCCCGCTGCCGATCTGAGCAACCTGAAAGACGGTGATGCCAGCGTGCAGGTGAGCGTGGCTAACGTGAACGGCAATAGTGCATCGGCGGGTCGCGAGTACAGCGTGGATGCCACCGCGCCGTCCGTGACCATCAATACGCTTGCGGCTGACGACATTCTGAATGCGACAGAGGCACAGGCTGACCTGACCGTGTCCGGCACCAGCACCGCCGAAGCGGGTCAGACGATAACGGTGTCACTGAACGGCAAAGACTACACCACAGCCGTGGGCGCCGACGGCGGCTGGACGCTGAACGTCCCGGCGGCGGATATTGCGGCGCTGACGGACGGCAGTGTGACCGTGACCGCATCGGTAAGCGACAAAGCGGGTAACCCGGTGTCGGTTGATCACAACCTGACGGTGGACGTCACCGTCCCTGCAGTGACCATCAACACCATCGCTGGCGACGACGTGATTAACGTGGCTGAGCACGCACAGGCGCAGATCATCAGCGGCTCCGCCACCGGCGCGGCAGCAGGTGATAAGGTGACCGTCACGATTGGCGGACAGACTTACACCACCGTGCTGGATGCGGCGGGTAACTGGAGCGTGGGTGTACCGGCGAATGTAATTTCCGGCCTCAGCGACGGCACCGTGACCGTCACGGCGTCAGTTACCGACGCAGCGGGGAACACGGGCAGCGGCACCCATAACGTGACCGTCGATACCGGTCTGCCATCGGTCAACTTCAACGCCATCAGCGACGATAACGTGCTGAACGCGGTTGAAAAAGGTCAGGACCTGAGCGTCAGCGGCACCAGCGCCAACCTCAAGGAAGGCACCGTGGTGACCGTGACCCTGAACGGCAAAAACTACACGGCCACGACGGCGGCGGACGGTACCTGGAGCCTGACCGTTCCGGCGGCGGATCTGGCGGGTCTGGGCGAAGCCAACTACACCCTGAGCGCGGTAGCGACCAACGCCGTGGGCAATAGCGTGAGTAATACCGCCAACCTGCTGGTGGACACTGCGCTGCCGACCGTCACGATCAATACCGTGGCGGGTGATAACGTCATCAACGCGGCGGAAGTGGCTGCAGGTCAAACCCTGAGCGGTTCGGTGGCAAATGCCGAAGCGGGCAATACCGTCAGCGTCACCATTGGCGGCAACCGCTACACCGCAACGGTGCAGAGCGATCTGACCTGGTCCATGAACGTGCCGTCTGACGTGCTGACCTCGCTGGGCAACGGTAGCCTGAGCGTAACGGCGACCATCACCAACGGGCATGGCAACACCGGAACCAGCGAGCGCGAAATCGTTATAGACGCTAACCTGCCTGGTCTGCGCGTGGATACCGTCGCGGGTGACGATGTCATCAACAGCATTGAACATACGCAAAACCTGATCGTCACCGGCTCCAGCGACGGGCTGGCGGCAGGTACGGCGCTGACCGTGACCGTCAATGGTAAAACCTATGCGGCCACGGTGCTGGCGGACGGCACCTGGAGTGCGGCGATCCCGTCCTCTGACGTGAGCGCGTGGCCGGAAGGCACAGTTAAAATTAGCGTTACCGGCGACAGTTCAGCGGGCAACCCGATTACCATCAGTCACGATGTGACGGTGGATCTGGCGACCGTTGCCATCAGCATCAATGCCATCGCCACCGATGATGTGATTAACGCGGCGGAGAAAGGGGCCGATCTGGTGCTGTCAGGCACTACGACCAACGTTGAGGCGGGGCAAACCGTGACCCTGAGCCTGAACGGCAAAATCTATACCGCGACAGTAGACGACAGCGGTAACTGGACTTACACCGTGCCGTCTGCGGATCTGGTACACCTCAAGGATGGCGACGCCAGCGTGCAGGTGAGCGTCACCAATGTGAACGGCAACAGCGCCTCGGCGGGTCGTGAGTACAGCGTGGATGCCACCGCGCCGTCCGTGACCATCAACACACTGGCAACGGACGACATCCTGAATGCCGCTGAAGCTCAGGCTGACCTGACCGTGTCCGGCACCAGCACCGCTGAAGCGGGTCAGACGGTGACCGTGAGCCTGAACGGTAAAGAGTACACCACAACCGTGGGCGCGGACGGCAGCTGGACGCTGAGCGTTCCGGCGGCGGATCTGGCCGCGCTCGGCGACGGCAGCATCACGGTGACGGCGAGCGTCAGCGACAAGGCGGGTAACCCGGCGTCGGTTGATCATACGCTGACGGTGGACGTGACCGTGCCCGCGGTGACCATCAACACTATTGCTGGCGACGACGTGATTAATGTGGCTGAGCACGCTCAGGCGCAGATCATCAGCGGCTCCGCCACCGGCGCGGCAGCGGGTGATAAGGTGACCGTCACGATTGGCGGACAGACTTACACCACCGTGCTGGATGCGGCGGGTAACTGGAGCGTGGGCGTACCGGCCAGCGTCATTTCCGGCCTCAGCGACGGCACCGTAACCGTTACTGCGTCAGTCACCGACGCGGCGGGCAATACCGGTACCGGCAGCCACAACGTGACCGTCGATACCGGTCTGCCATCGGTGGCCTTCAACGCCATCAGCGGCGATAACATTCTGAACGCATTGGAGAAAAGTCAGGATCTGAGCGTCAATGGAACCAGCGCCAACCTGACGGAAGGCACCGTGGTTTCCGTGACCCTTAACGGTAAAAACTACACCGCCACCACGGCGGCGGATGGCAGCTGGAGCCTCACGGTTCCGGCAGCGGATCTGGCCGCGCTGGGAGAAGCCAACTACACCCTGAGCGCGGTAGCGACCAACGCCGTGGGCAACAGCGTGAGCAACACCGCGAACCTGCTGGTCGACACCGCGTTGCCAACCGTCACCCTCAACACCATTGCGGGTGATAACGTCATCAACGCGGCAGAAGTGGCCGCGGGGCAGACCATTAGCGGCAAGGTAGCGAACGCGGAAGCGGGCAATACCGTCACCGTATCCATTGGCGGCAACACGTACACGACAACCGTGCAGAGCGATCTCACCTGGTCCGTTAACGTGCCGGAATCCGTCCTGACGGCACTGGGCAACGGCGAGTTGACCGTGTCGACGACCGTCACCAACAGCCACGGCAACACCGGCACAGGCGAGCGCGAAATCGTTATAGACGCCAACCTGCCGGGTCTGCGCGTGGACACCGTGGCGGGCGACGACGTGATCAACAGCATCGAACACGGGCAGAACCTGATCGTCACCGGCTCCAGCGACGGGCTGGCGGCAGGCACCACGCTGACCGTGACCGTCAATGGTAAAACCTATGCGGCCTCGGTGCTGGCAGACGGCAGCTGGAGCGCGGCGATCCCGGCGGCAGACGTCGGGGCGCTGACAGCAGGCACGGTCACCGTGACCGTTGCAGGCCAGAGCGCGGCGGGCAACCCGGTAACGATCAGTCATGACGTGACTGTCGATCTGGCGGCAGTGGCTATCAGCATTGATGCAATTGCCACCGACGACGTGATTAACGCGGCGGAGAAAGGCGCGGATCTGGTGCTCGCCGGTAGTACCTCAAACGTTGAGGAAAACCAGAGCGTCACCATCACCTTCGCGGGTAAAACGTACACCGCGAAAGTGGATGCAGATGGGAACTGGACGGCAACCGTGCCTTCCGCGGATCTTGCGGGCCTGAAAGACGGCGATGCCAGCGTGCAGGTGAGCGTCACTAACACGCGCGGCAACAGCGCCTCGGCGGGCCGCGAGTACAGCGTGGACGCCACCGCGCCAACCGTGACCATTGATACGGTCGCTGGCGATAACGTGATTAACGGCAGCGAAGCGGCTGCGGGCGTGGCCATTTCCGGCACCACCACGGCGGAAGTCGGTCAGACTGTCAGCGTGACGCTGGGCGGTAAGAGCTATACCGCGCAGGTGCAGCAGGGCGGTATCTGGAGCGTGAACGTGCCGGGCACCGACCTGTCCGCCCTGGCGGATAACGGCTACACCGTGCAGGTCAGCGTGAACGATGCTGCCGGTAACCCGGGCAGCGCGGGTAAAGCGATTACGCTTGATACCACGCCGCCAACCGTCAGCTTTAACGTTGTCGCGGGCGATGACGTCATTAACAGCGTGGAGCACGGACAGGCACAGATTGTCAGCGGCACGGCAACCGGTGCGAGCGTTGGCGATAAGCTGGTTATTACCATCGGTTCGAATCAGTACACCACCACCGTTGATGCCAGCGGTAACTGGAGCGTGGGCGTTCCGGCAAACGTGATTTCCGCGCTCACCGACGGCACCGTGACTCTTAGTGCGACCATTACCGACAGCGCGGGCAACAGCAGCACCCAGACACACGATGTGGTGGTCAACACCGCGTCTGTGGCACTGACGGTTAACACCCTCAGCGGGGATGATGTGATCAACGCGGCTGAAGCCGGTTCGTCACTGGTGATTAACGGCTCCAGCGCTCAGTTCGCCAGCGGGACAGAAGTCACCGTCACTCTGAACGGTAAGGTCTATACGGCCACCATCCAGAGCGACGGCAGTTGGACCACCACCGTACCAGCCACCGACGTGGGCGCACTGGCCGATGGCACAACCTATCAGGTCTCTGTGTCGGCGCAGGACAGCGCGGGCAACAGCGCGTCGGCGACGCACAGTCTCAGCGTGGATACCACGGCGCCGGTCGTGAGTATTGCGACGCTGTCGGGCGATGACATGCTGAACGCGGCAGAAGCGCAGCAGCCACTGACGGTACACGGTTCGTCCAGTGCAGAGGCGGGTCAGACCGTCACCGTGACGCTCGGTGGGAAAACCTACACTGCAACCGTAGCTAACGATGGCACCTGGACGCTCGACGTGCCGGCAACCGATCTGGCTGCGTTGAGCCAGGGCGCTCTGACCTTGACCGCATCGGTCAATGACAAAGCCGGTAACCACGGCCAGACCACGCACACGTTAACGGTCGATACCGTCGCGCCAACCGTGACCATCAGCACCGTGGCCGATGACGACATCGTCAACAACGCAGAGCAGCTGGCTGGCCAGACCATCCGTGGCACCACCACAGCGGAACAGGGTCAGACGGTGACCGTCTCCTTCAACGGACACAGCTATCAGGCAACCGTCGGGGCGGACGGATCGTGGTCGGTCTTCGTGCCGGGACGTGATTTCCTCGGCCTGAGCGACGGAGATTACATCATCACCGCCTCGGTGAACGATAAGGCGGGTAACCCGGGCAGCACCACGCACGACGTCACGCTGAACGGCGACGTCCCAACCATCACCATTAACACCTTTGCGCAGGACGATATCGTCAACGCCGCCGAGCACGGCACGCCGCTGGTTGTTAGCGGCACCACCAACGCCCCGGCAGGCCAGACGGTGACCATCACGCTGAACGGTAAAAGCTACGCGGCAACCGTCCAGAATGACGGCACCTGGAGCTACACGATCGGCAGCGCAGAGGTGAGCGCGCTGGCAGACGGCGGTTCGTACGTGATTAACGCGCAGGTCAGCAACACCATCGGCAACAGCGCCAGCGACAATCATACCGTTACGGTGGATCTCACCGCGCCGTCGATGGGGATCAGCATTGATTCCCTGCAAAACGACACCGGCCTGAGCGCGAGTGATTTCATCACTAACGATAATCAGGTAGTGGTGAATGGCTCGCTGACCGCGCAGCTCGGCAATAACGAGAAGGCGCAGATCAGCCTCGACGGCGGCACCACCTGGATTGACCTGACGGTGACGGGCACCACCTGGCGCTACACCGATGGCCGCACCCTGACGGACGGTACGTATCAGTATCAGGTTCGCGTGATTGATAACGCGGGCAACGTGGGAGCTACGGACAGCCAGGACGTGGTGATTGATCTGACGAAGCCTGTGGCCACGACGATCACGGTCGATTCCATCACTCAGGATACCGGTCTGTCCGGCAGCGACTTTATCACCAGCGACAACCAGATCAGCCTGAAAGGGACGCTTGGCGCGGCGCTGGGCGCTGGCGACCACGCACAGATCAGCCTTGATGGTGGCGCTACCTGGATCGACGTCAGCGTCAGCGGTCTGAGCTGGACCTATGTGGATGGCCGTACGCTGGCCGACGGGGATTACAACTACCAGCTGCGCGTGATTGACGACGCGGGCAATATCAGCGCCACCACTAGCCAGGTGGTGACGATTGATACGGTGGCACCGGACGCCAGTAAAACCATCGCCATCGACAGCATCAGCGACGATACCGGCCTGAGCGGCAGCGACTTTATCACTAATGATACGTCCCTGACGTTGCACGGTTCGCTTGGCGCGACGCTGGCGGACGGTGAGTATGCCCAGATCAGCATCGACGGCGGTGTGACCTGGCAGAACGTGATTGTCACCGGCAACAGCTGGTACTACGTGGACGCCCGCACGCTGGGTAACCAGACCTATGACTACTACGTTCGCGTGGTAGATGCCGCCGGTAACGTGGGGGCCAGCGCCCATCAGCAGGTGACTGTCGATACGGTCGCCCCGGATGCGGCCATTACGGTGACCGTGGATAACATCACCGCGGATACCGGCTTCGACAATAACGACTTCCTGACCAGTTCGACCTCGTACACGCTGCACGGAACGCTCGGCGCAGAACTTGGCGCGGGTGAATTCGTGCAGGTGAGCATGGACGGCGGCAATACCTGGGTGTACGCCACCGTAAGCGGTACGCAGTGGAGCTACAGCGACACGCGTACTCTGACCGACGGCAGCCATAACTATCAGGTGCGGGTCGTCGACCAGGCGGGGAACGTTGGGGCAACCACCTCGCAGGTCGTGACGGTGGATACGCAGTCGCCGCAGTACGGCGTCACCATCGACAGCATTAGCGAAGATACCGGCCAGTCCGGGAGTGATTTCATCACCATGGACACCACGCTGACGATCAACGGTTCGCTGGGCAGCGCGCTGGCAAATGACGAGCGCGTACAGATCAGTCTGGACGGCGGAAATACCTGGCTCGATACCACGGTCACCAACCAGCGCTGGAGCTACACCGATACCCGCGATCTGCCTGACGGGGACTATACCTACCAGGTGCGGATTATTGACCAGGCGGGCAACGTGGGTTCCACCGCCTCTCAGGTGGTGACGGTGGACACCACACCGCCAACTACGGTAGGCACGGTAGTGAGCTATACCGACGGTGAAGGCGAGCGTCAGGGCACCTTTGGCAGTGCTGTGGCAACTGACGATAACTCGCCGTTGATCAACGGGACGCTTAACCGCGCTCCGGACGACGGTGAAATCGTGCAGCTCTATCGCGATGGTATTCTGCTCGGCCAGGTGACCATGAATGGTAGTGCCAGTTGGTCCTTCCAGGACAACGGTCTGAGCGATGGTAACCACACTTACATTGTGCGTGTCACCGACAAAGCGGGTAACTACACGGAGTCGGACGGGGTTATCCTGAACGTCGATACCAGCATCCCGACCACCACGGCGGCGATTACCGCGCAGACCACATCGGATACCACGCCGATTGTCAGCGGTACCGTCTCTGCCGACCTGGTGAACGGCGAATACCTGGTGGTGACGGTGAACGGTAAAACCTACACCTCCCAGACCGGCGGCGCAGTGGTGGTCGACCCGGATCACAACACCTGGTATCTGCAGATCCCGGACAGCGATGCCCTGAGCGTGGCGAGCTACAGCGTGACTGCGCAGGTGAAGAGCAGCGCGGGTAATGGCAATACCACGGGTACAGCGACCGGTAGCCTGGTGATTGATACCACTTCGGTGAATACCGACTGGGCGACCACGGCGGGGAACAGTAACAACTCGACCATGACCCTCGGCATGAACAGCAGCGGGCTGTGGAATATCATTGCTAACGGACAGTCATATTCCAGCAGTGATAATTCGAGCTATGCCGGAAATACGCTGACCAACACCCGGAATTACTACATGGTGAGCCAGACTGCCGCCGACTTTGACCGTAACGGCACACAGGATATTTTCGCGACGGAGAACACCTACTCAGGCTCTACGCAGGTGATGTGGACCTACGATGGCAGCACCTATAACGCCAGCCAACTGGCGGTGGGGACCACCATCTGGTACGGCGGTGTGATTGCGTACGACAAAACCGGCGATGGCTATCTTGATCTGGCGTACGGTGACTCCGGAGCTGACTCCATCACCTATTTGATCAATAACAATGGGGTACTCACGCCAGATGGTACCTACGGCGGTGCGGGATTCTGGGGGCAATTCACTACCATGCGTGAAATCTCCGGCGTCGATATTAACAATGACGGCACCGTGGATGTGGTTCAGCACACCAACCGCAGCGGCGCGAATTCGTTAACCGTGATCAACAACAACGGTAACGGCACGCTCTCCATCGGTCAGAACCTGACCAACGTGTTTGTGACTAACGCCTCGAATACCACCACGGCGGCATCCATGACGTGGGCGGATTTCAACGGTGATGGCTACATGGATCTGTACCTGGGCAGCAGCTACAACAACAACGGTGGGGTGATCTACTACAACGACGGTACCGGGAAGCTCTCCACGACTAAGAGCGCGGTGGAAGCCTCTAACGCCACGGCAGGTTATCTGTCAGTGGCGGTGGACTGGAACGGCGATGGGCAGATGGACATCATCAAGCTCAGTACCTATGGCGCGTCACAGACAGCCACTCTGTTCACCAACAACGGTTACGGTTCAACCTGGACCTCAAGCCAGCTGGCGTCAGGACTGGCGAACGTCACCGGCGTGGCGGCTGTGGACTACAACTGGGACGGCGCACAGGATCTGCTGGTGTCCCAGCAGAACGGCAAGGTGGTGTTGGTACAAAACAGCAAAACCATTGCCGATGGCACTGCGATGCATCTGCACATTGTCGACAGCGAGGGCATCAACGCCTACTACGGCAACACGGTCAATCTGTATAACGCCGCGGGCGTGCTGGTGGCGTCGCAGATCATCAACGCCCAGTCCGGTATCGGTTCGAACGATACCTCTGCACTGGTGAGCTTCTACGGGCTGGATCCGAATGAGACCTACTCGGCGGAGATTGTGAAGATCACCAACGGCGTGTCGGACAACGCCACCTGGAGCGGCCTGGAAGCGGGCAACGGCAAAGAGGGCTATGTCCTGACGGCCGAAGCCGCTACCGGCGGCCACAGTGGGACCATCACCGGGACCGGGTATAACGACACCTTTATTGCAGAGAATGGTACCTATACCTGGAACGGTTCCGGTGGCTGGAATACCCATTCCGACTACGACACGTGGAGCAATACCGGCGGGATGGACGTGGTGGATTACCGCAACGCAACGTCCGGGATTACGGTTGACTTACGCCTCTCAACCGCCCAGGACACCGGGTTCGGTACGTCGCGACTGCTCAATATTGAAGGGATTAACGGCTCGGACTACGACGACGTTATCACCGGTAACAGCGGTGATAACCAGTTCGAAGGCCGCGGTGGAAACGACACCTTCAACATCGGCAGCGGCGGTCACGATACGTTGCTCTATAAGTTGATCAACGCGTCGGATGCCACGGGCGGTAACGGTCACGATGTGGTGAACGGCTTTACGGTAGGGACGTGGGAAGGGACCGCGGACACGGATCGTATTGACCTGCGCGATCTGCTTTCCGGCAGCGGCTATACCGGCACGGGCTCGGCGAGCTATGTAAACGGCGTGGCCACGCTGGACAGCAGCGCGGGTAATATCGCCGATTACATCCGCGTGGTGCAGAACGGCAGCAATACCGAAATTCAGGTGGATCTGGACGGTACCGGCGGTCAGTTCACGCCAACCACCCTGGTGACACTCAACGGCGTACAGACGGATCTGGCGACGCTGCTGGCGAATCATCAACTGTTAATTGCGTAAAACAACGCCGCGGGGAGCGATCCTCGCGGCTTTTTGCGTTTCTTTACAGGAATAGCAATAACCCTATATTTCACAAGATTATTTTGCGGGCTCGTTTAGAGAAGATTCGATTTTCAATCATCTCGCAAAGGTATCATTTCAGTGCGTAATCATCGCACTGGACAGGACGTAGCATTATGAAGACACATCCACAGTACGAACCCTGGCTGCAGGGCATGTTCATCATCGCGAAGCATTATCGGCTGGATTTTTCGGCGGAGCATGTTCGGGTCACTATTAATCATGAAAGTCAGTCTCCGCGTCAGCTGGTGCTGGAGGAGATGGCGCGCCAGCTTGGGCTGGGGATGCGTATGGTCGCGGCAGATGCCGTATCCCTTGACCCGTGGCGATTGCCACTGCTGGCGGAATTCACCGGCGGACAAATCGCGGTGATCACTCGCATGGACGGTGAAGGCAATGTCAGTCTGCAGTTCAGTGGCGACGGAGGTCTGGAGACAACGCTAACGCGTGAAGAACTCGGGTCACGGTTAACAGGACTGATGGTGCTGCGCCCGCTCGAATCCACGCCGGATGCCCGCGTGGATGACTACATCAAACCGTATGAAAAAAACTGGTTCTGGCAACTGGCGCTAAAGGACTGGCGACGCTACAGCGACATCATGCTGGTGGCACTGGTCGCCAACGTGCTGGCACTCTCCGGGATGGTCTTTTCCATGCAGGTGTACGACAGGGTGGTACCGTCGCAGTCTGAAGCCACGCTGTGGGTGCTGTTTGGTGGCGTCATGATCGCCATCGTGTTCGAATTCATCATGCGTATGCTGCGCGTACATATTTCTGACGTGGTGGGGAAACGTGCCGATCTGCGCATCTCCGAACGCGTTTTTGCTCATGCGCTACGGATTAAAAACGGCGCGCGCTCTAAATCAACCGGATCGTTTATTGCTCAGATCCGCGAACTGGAGTCGGTGCGCGAGCTGATCACCTCCACCACCATTGCGGCTATCTCCGATCTACCGTTTTTCCTGCTGTTCGTTTTCATTCTGTGGATGATTGGTGGTCCGCTGGTACTGGTAGTTCTTCTGGCCGTACCGTTGTTGCTCATTCCGGGCCTGCTGGTGCAACGTCCGCTGGGGAAACTCTCCAGCGAGGGGATGCGTGAATCCGCCATTCGTAACGCCACGCTGGTGGAAGCGGTGCAGGGTATTGAAGACATCAAGCTGATGCGTGCCGAGCAGCGTTTTCAGAACCAGTGGAATAACACCAACGATGTCGCTGCCAGCGTCGGCATGAAACAGCGCTGGCTTACGGGCTTGCTGTTGACCTGGACGCAGGAGGTGCAGTCGATAGTCTACGCGGTGGTGCTGCTGGTGGGCTGTTACCTGGTTATCAGCGGCGACATGACCACCGGCGCATTGGTGGGAACCTCGATTCTGGCGTCGCGCACTATCGCGCCGTTATCGCAGATTTCAGGCGTGCTCTCGCGCTGGCAGTCAGCCAAAGTGGCCCGCAAGGGGCTGGATGACCTGATGCAGCGCCCAATTGACGACCCGCAGCACGGTAAGAAGGTGCACAAAGCGCACCTGCGCGGGGACTACACGCTTGAGGACGTCGGGTTTTACTACGACGAAGAAGAGAAACTCACCGTTCTGAATATCAACAAACTGCAGATCCGTGCAGGAGAACGGGTTGCGGTGCTGGGACGTAATGGTTCCGGTAAAAGCACGCTGTTACAGCTTCTGGCGGGTATGCAGGAGCCGCAACAGGGGAGCATTTTGCTGGACGATATTGCCCTGAACCATCTTGACCCGGCCGACGTGCGTCGTGATATGCAGTTGCTCAGCCAGCAGGCGCGCCTGTTCTTTGGCTCGGTACGTGACAACATCCTGATGGGGAACCCGCTCGCCACTGACGATGAAATTCATCAGGCGCTGGTCAACAGCGGTGCGCTGGAGTTTGTGCGCAAACAGAAAATGGGTTTGAACACCATCATCAACGAGGGAGGCACGGGGCTATCGGGAGGCCAGCGCCAGGCGTTGTTGCTGGCGCGCGCCCTGATCACCTCACCGCATATTCTGCTGCTGGATGAGCCTACCGCCTGGCTGGATGAAGTGAGTGAGAAGCAGTTTATTCAACATCTTCACAAGTGGCTGGGTAAACGCCGGACGTTGGTTGTGGCAACTCACCGTTTGCCTATTCTGGACCTGGTCGACCGTATCATTGTGCTGGAAAACGGTAAGGTGGTGATGGACGGTCCACGTGACGCGATCCTGCACCAGCACGGTATGGCACCGCTAAAAGCGGCACAGCGCACCGTGACCATGAAACCGGCGGTGGTGGCAGAGGAGAGCGTGGCATGAATGATTTCTCACGTTTCAATAGTCGTCTGCAGGAGCCGCGCTTACCGCGTTCGTCCCTGGTGGCATGGTCGCTGTTCGCCCTGCTGGCGGTTTTTATCATCTGGGCGAGTCTTTTCCAGCTTGATGAAGTCACTACCGGCAGCGGCAAAGTTATACCCTCATCGCATGAGCAGGTGATTCAGTCTCTGGAGGGAGGCATTATTCACAGCCTGATGGTACGCGAAGGTGACATTGTTGAACGCGGTCAGCAGCTTGCGCAGCTTGACCGGACCAAAACCGAGTCAAGCGTCCTGGAGAGTGAGTCTCGCCTGAATGCCGCACTGGCAACGGCTGCACGCCTGAAGGCCGAAGTGAACGATACGGGTCTCGCATTTCCTGAAGAACTGGATGACGACGTTGAGCTGGTCAAACAGGAAACGGCGCTATACCAGTCCCGTCGCGAGAGTCTGGAAAAAGGGCTGGCGGGTTTGCGTCAGGGGGCTGAACTGGTGCAGCGAGAGCTGTCGTTAACCCGACCACTGGTGACCCAGGGGGCGGCCAGTAAGGTTGAGGTATTACGTCTTGAGCGTCAAAAAAATGAGCTTGAGAATAAAATCACCGAGATGAAAAACCAGTACTACGTTCGCGCCCGTGAAGAGCTGGCAAAAGCCAATGCGGAAATTGAAGCCCAGCGTTCGGTGATGAAGGGCCGTGAGGATTCCCTGACCAGGCTGACCTTCAATGCGCCAGTTCGTGGGATCGTTAAGGATATTGACGTCACAACCGTTGGCGGTGTTATTCCCCCTAACGGCAAACTGATGAGCCTGGTTCCGCTGGATGATCAGATGGTGGTTGAGGCGAAAATCTCACCACGTGATGTGGCGTTTATCCATCCAGGCCAGAAAGCGCTGGTAAAAATTACGGCCTATGACTACTCCATTTATGGTGGGCTGGAAGGGGAAGTGACCATGATTTCACCGGATACCTTACAGGATGAGGTGAAAAGAGACGTCTACTACTACCGCGTCTACATCCGTACCGACAATAACCATCTGACCAACAAGCAAGGCAAAGAATTTCCGGTCTTCCCGGGCATGATAGCCACAGTTGACATTAAAACGGGCAGTAAAACGATTGTGGATTATCTGTTGAAACCATTGAATAAAGCAAAAGAGGCACTGCGAGAACGATAAGCGAATGGCGTTCGGAACACCGAACGCCTGTTGAATTATACAGTTGATGTCAAGTGATGAGCGTGGCGACGATCTTTAGGAACAACGTTGATGTAATGGGTGACATATGCAAAATATAATCCGGCATAATTTTCGACGAGTTCGATAAACGCCGGGTATATCGACATACGCCCATCACCCCGATCTTTCAGATAACCTGCTTCTTGTGCCGATTTGATAATTCGGTTGACGTGAATACGTGAGACAAAAAATTCTTTTGCGAGTGTGCTTGCTGAATATTCAATAACCGCACCATAGGCGGATTTGTTTTTTATGGCCTGCAGGTATAGATAGAGCATAATCATTCGACCGCCATCTTTATCGATAAATAATCCCACTTCAGGCAAAACCTTTCTGAACGTTAACCCCCGAAAGAGATATTCTGCCGCGCGACGGAAAAAGTTGTTTCTCAGAATGTCGTTATCTAACAGGTTAACATCAATATTAAAAGTCGGATATAGAATGCTGACCGGTAAAAATGCACCGGACATGTATCGCTTAAGTTCATTCAACCCCTTTTCGGTTGGGGCAATTCGCGTTTTGCGTCTGTCGTCCGTGCAGCGCCAGGTGCTGATGCGCCCCGTGGTTCTGAGTATCGTGATGATCGCAATAACGCTGTTGGGGCTGGCTATTTTATAGCGAGAACATAGCTCTTTTATTTCCGAAACAGATTCGGCCTGATTTCCAAAAATGAAACAACACATGGATAGAATAATGTTGAATCGTGATTCCTGGAGCATTGTCTTGTAGAACAAAGGTTGTTTTTTGTAGATGGTGTCATTAATTGTGTAGTGCTCTAATATTGCCTCACTGAATCGCGGATTGTTCTTTATAACATCCCTTCGATGTAGCAAGGCCCTGGATGAGATGTGATTATCCATAGCGTATTTCTCGTATTTGAATGAGCCGATAGATGAAGTATCCAGTCTTCTTTTTCGGAATTTTCATTATACCCTGAGAATGAAGGATTTGCCGTGGTTATTTGAAAAGAAAAGTATATTTGCACGTTGTGTGGTGTGAGGTGATTAACGCAAAGATGTTCCAGTAAGGACTGTTTCTTACCTTGATGTTGTACGGTAAAATTAATATTCACATCAGGTGCATGACATTTTATGCATTCACATATGGAAAAGGCGCGTTGGTGCCCAGGAGCAGGTTATGACCCACAAAATTCCTCTCAGAAATGGGGCTTGCGATGAACAAAAATTTGTCATCTCAGCCTGCGGTTTCACATTTCAGGGATATCGTCTGATCCTGAACAAATACGGTATACAGGCATCGCTTATTCGTTTTGACGGGGATGACATATCTCAACGAGACAGAAAAAATATTCTTATAAATCAGAGTGCTCACATTGTGGTGTTCCTGGGGAAAGGTATTGTCAATCTCCTTGAGAGTCTGAAACGACTGGCATCCGTACTTAATTCGCTACCCGTTATTCAACGTGTCACCCTGTATGGTGATATACCGGACAGTTGGCTGTATCGCACCCTGGGTAGCCTTTTAAATAGCAACCGTCAATTATCATTGATCCGCATCGCCCGTATTTCTGATGTAATGACCTGTTTCAACATACACAATGATATATTTAAGGATGGTTCACGCTTATTACGGGATCGCTATCTGGATTTTTCTTCTAACGAGAACTTAAAATGGCTAACCAAAAGAGAAATTGATGTTCTATTAAATTTCTACCGAGGTATGTCTGTTAAAGAATTGTGCGACAAAATGGGGCTTTCAAATAAAACAGTTTATACCCACCGTAAGGAAGGTATGCAGAAATTGCATTTGATCAAGCAATGGGTAAACGATCCGCATAATTTCAATGTGGGTGATAGTATTAAGCGCAAAAGTCAAAAAACAGGGTTTACGGCTAAAGAGACGGAGATTTATAATGCGTTACTTAAACGGGAAATATTTCCTGTGTACCAGATCATTACCGATCGGGACAAGAAAGGTGTCGGTTTTGAAATTCTTATTCGCTGGAATAAAAATGGTAAAATTGTCAAGCCAGCCAGTTTTTTGACTGATATTTCAAATAATGAAATATGGCTAAAGATTACGGCGCTAGTCATCCATGCTGCAGTGTCAGGCATTAATAAATATAACGGTAAATATTATTTTTCAGTTAATATTCCACCTCGTCTGGCTTCCGGGAATGCATTGCCTGATATGGCAAGGAAAGCTATCGATATGCTACTCAAACCGCGTTGGGCCGAAAATTTAGTCTTTGAATTCGCTGAGGATATTGATGTCACGAAGGACACCAGGATCCCTGAAACCATGCGACATTTACGGAGCACTGGGTGTCGATTGTTTTTGGATGACTGCTTCTCTAACCATCAAACCATGTTCCCGGTGCGACAGGTACATTTTGATGGGCTCAAACTGGACAGGGACATTGTTGAGCACTTCGTAGCAAATGACAATGACTATCACCTTATTAAAGCGATACAACTTTATAGCGATATGACCGGAACAGATTGCATCGCAGAGGGCGTTGATAGCGAAGAAAAATTTGAGAAGTTAGCTGCGATTGGCGTCAAAAACTTTCAGGGGTATTATTTATCTCGCGCTGTGAGAGAGGATGAATTAGACCGCATGGTTAGGATTTTTAGTTAAATAAAAATAAAGCCCCGAAGGGCTTTTAATGATTTCCATGCTGGTGGTGAACCAGAGACTTGTGGTGCAACTTACTGTCTCTGAACGCACAAATGCATCAACAATGTTTCGACTGAATTTATTTCAGTGGAAGATAGATATCCGTTTGCAACTCATATTCCGGCACCTCATTAATTAAATTAAGGTAGTGGAAAAATACCGGGGCATCGCGTAGCGTTTCGCCGCTGCCCGGTAACCAGTTGCGGAACAGCGCCCAGACCGTCTGGGAAATGTTATCCAGCGTTCCGGTATGACGCCCAACGGCGTATCGTCCACCTTCAATCTCACCATTGGTTACACCGAATTCATTCTCCGCAATGGCTTCAGAAACGCTGCCACAAATATCGAAGCGGAAGGCGTCTGCTGCTGTTGTTGCAGGGTCGTCCCATGCGATGCCAAATGTTCTGCTTTCGCGTACTGGCGATAAGCCCGTACTTTTGCGCCAGGCGATAAATTTCGCCGCGCTCTCATTCACCAGATCGGGGCTGCCGCGGTGATGCAGTATCGCCACTTTAGTCTGTGGGAAATCGACTATCTTTACTTCCATCGTTTGTTGCTCCTGTAAGGCCATTTTCGGTACGCGCTGGTGCCAGTTCAACCAGTCCGGCTGCTGCCGGAACTGACGTGGGCTTTTTCCAAACGCGGCTCTGAAGGCGCGACTGAACGATTCGGGGTTCTGAAATCCGGCGTCGAGCGCAATATCAATCACCTTTTCCTGTGGATTAAACGCCAGTCGCCAGGAAGCACGACGAAGGCGTAACCACTGGATATAGCGATACAGTGGCTGACCGCTGAACGCCAGAAACTGCCGGTGAAAATGATAAGGCGAACAGTTTGCCATGGCGCTGAGTTTCTCCAGCGTAAGCGTCTCATCGAGATGGCGGGCGATATAGTCGCACACCATCATGAAGCGCTCACGGTACACCGTTGTGATCGTATCGTTCATTGCATCCTCCTGATGACTTACTTTGCCTTACCGTACAGTGAAGATCCTGACCGATCTTGCGCAATTTCTCTGGCAATCATCACTTGACGAGGGAAGGCAGGCCAGAAAACGAGGAGGTGACCTGTCAGCTAATTATTGTGCGTATATTTTTCAACAAGATCATGTAGTTCATAATCTCCAGGCCAGAAGTATCCCTGCGCTGCAGTAGCCCTGGTGTTCATGAATAAAGAAAATAACAACTCATCTTCGATGCCTTCAATAATGGAGGTCATTCCCCTGGATTCTATATAACTAATGAGAGCACTTAATAAAATCCGACCCTCGCTATCGCTGGCTAACGAATGAAACGTTTCTGCGGATAGTTTTACAGCCGAAAAGAATCCGGTTCCTAAAGCATCATAATTTGATGCTTTTGAGCCAAAATCATCCAGCCACAAAGGGCACAGACTCATCAGTTTGTATAAAATGTTATCAATAACAACAGTATCGGCATGTTTAAAAAATATCTCAGAGACTTCAAAGCAAAGGCAAGGTTTCAGATAGTCGATAACCCTTTGAACACCCTGGTTCGCCAGGACATACTCAGCCGTATCAAAGGTAAGATTGATTGAGCATCTTATCCCGGAATGCTCCAGGAAGGTAAAGTTTTCGGCTAACTTTCTTAACTGGAGGATAAAAATATCCCTGACCGTTTTTTTATTGGCAGCCTTGAAAAAATTCGCTGATGGTATTGTATCCCCGCCGGGTTCGGAGATTATCCGACTCAGCAATTCGATGGCATACAGGTTCCCTGATGTTGAAACAACTGGTTCATAAAAAACACGAACGGTACATGATCTATTATCATAAAAAAATTTCATGCGTTCCCCAAAAGGTTGTGAAAGACAGGGTGCTGGCGTTATGGTTTGAGTGCAAATAAAATACAATCGCCTTTTTATATGTATTTAAGATTTAACAGGCAAAGGTATTCCCTTAGCTCTTGATTTTTCATCCCTAACTTACACGCAATTCTGGAAAACGTGGCATAATCTCTCATATACATCACCCTGTTATTACAGGGAAGATGTGGATTGTTTAAAAAATTAAAAAAAACCTCCTTTTCATTGAACGTAAAGAATTTAACGACATCGCCTGTAAACTCCGGAGGAGGTGGGATACTTAGCTTCCCCCTCAGATTTACCAGACTGTCTTTTTTACATAAAAAACGAACGTGATTATTACAAGACTTATAAATAAGCTTAATCCGGTAGGCTGGTTGTGGTATCAATAAATACAACTCGATACTGTCTTTACATCTGCCTAGCCGTTCCAGAAGATAGGGTGACTCTACTGGTCCATCATCACCACATTCGAAAGAAAGTATAATCACTCGTCTTTTGTGGTGGTCATCCACCAGCAAGGAACGATAAATCGCAGCTTCCATTTCATTGATTCGGTTGAAAATAAAAATATCAGAGAAGCAGCAATCAAGACATAAATGATAGAGCCCATTCCTTATAAAAGCATCCCTGCCAAGAATAAACACATCACAGCCTGAATATTTCATATATCACCAGTTTTTTATTTTGATGGTATGCTCCAGTAAGCACACCGTCAATACAAAAAAAACCAGAAAGATACTCCATCACTATACTTATCCTGGCTTAAAACGGTCTGCAAAATTTTTATTTTCCCATCTCTTTATGTTTTTTTAGTTTAAAATCCATAATTTACATCGCAATATAAAGAAAAAAGATGCCCACAAATATTCATCTGGACAAACCATTTTATGTGATTGTCGTCACCGATGACGGCAATCAATCTGCTGATGGCAACTGCTTCGCAGGTAAAGTATTTTCCGACAAATGAAGCAGGGGGTATCAGGCAGATTATTGTGGTAATGCCCGGAATTGATAAATTATCGGTAATTTCCTGTTTTTAAGTGGAGAGAATGTTCTGCAGTCTCGGCGTATCGCTTGCGCCAGGACAGGAAGGTTTACAACTCCAGATAAGTGAAATACCATACCCCCCTATAGTATCAGGAGGGCGTATGCCGCATTCACCCGAAGACAAAAAACGTATCCTTACCCGCGTCCGTCGCATTCGTGGGCAGGTTGATGCCCTTGAACGTGCGCTGGAGTCGGGCGATCCCTGTCTGGCCATCCTGCAGCAAATTGCCGCCGTGCGCGGAGCTGCCAATGGCCTGATGGGCGAAATGGTCGAAATTCACCTCAAAGATGAGCTGGTGGCGGGGGAAACCACGCC
The DNA here is from genome assembly GCF_012241585.1 of Pantoea sp. LS15. Taxonomy (NCBI): domain Bacteria; kingdom Pseudomonadati; phylum Pseudomonadota; class Gammaproteobacteria; order Enterobacterales; family Erwiniaceae; genus Pantoea; species Pantoea sp. LS15. The sequence continues at coordinate 530,673 of NZ_JAAVXA010000001.1, read as the reverse complement.
GGATCAGCGAGCTGTACGCATGGCAGAAGTCGGCCATTTGCTGCGCTCTTATCTAAAATAAACCCACATACCTGACATAAAGGGAAGACATGATGAAATCTCGCGCTGCAGTTGCATTTGGCCCCGGCCAGCCGCTCAAAATCGTTGAAATTGATGTGGCACCGCCAAAGAAAGGCGAAGTGCTGATCAAAATCACTCACACCGGTGTGTGTCATACCGATGCATTTACGTTATCGGGGGACGATCCGGAAGGCGTCTTCCCGGCGGTACTGGGCCATGAAGGTGGCGGGATTGTGGTGGAAGTGGGCGAGGGCGTGACCAGCCTGAAGCCAGGTGATCACGTGATCCCGCTGTACACTGCGGAATGCGGCGAGTGTAAGTTCTGTAAATCCGGTAAGACCAACCTCTGCCAGGCGGTTCGCGCCACTCAGGGGAAAGGGTTGATGCCAGACGGTACCACCCGTTTCTCTTATAACGGCGAGCCTGTCTATCACTACATGGGTACCAGTACTTTCAGCGAATACACCGTTTGTGCGGAGATCTCACTGGCGAAAGTGAACCCACAGGCACCTCTGGATAAAGTCTGCCTGCTGGGCTGCGGCGTGACCACCGGTATTGGCGCGGTGCATAACACAGCAAAAGTTAAAGAAGGCGACACCGTGGCCGTATTCGGTCTCGGTGGCATTGGTCTGGCGGTGATTCAGGGTGCGGTTCAGGCGAAGGCTGGTCGTATCATCGCAGTCGACACCAATCCGGCGAAATTCAAACTGGCGGGTGAAATGGGCGCGACCGATTTCGTTAACCCGCTAGATTACGATAAGCCGGTCCAGGACGTTATCGTAGAACTCACTGACGGTGGTGTTGATTTCAGCTTCGAATGTATTGGCAACGTGAATGTAATGCGTTCTGCGCTCGAATGTTGTCATAAAGGGTGGGGCGAAAGCGTCATCATCGGTGTGGCTGGCGCGGGTCAGGAGATCAAAACACGTCCATTCCAGCTGGTGACAGGTCGCGTATGGCGCGGGTCCGCGTTTGGCGGCGTGAAAGGGCGTACTCAGCTCCCGGGTATGGTTGAAGATGCTATGGCCGGAAAAATCCAGCTCGATCCGTTCATCACCCATCGTTTACCACTGGAGCAGATCAACGACGCGTTCGATCTGATGCACGAAGGGAAATCCATCCGTACCGTTATTCATTTCGGCGACAAGTAACTCTTCTGCCAGCGGTTTTTCACCGCTGGCATTTCTTTAATAATCTTCTCTAAAGTGTGACCAGTGCGGCGTTTTTAGCCGTAATCTAAATCTCTGCCGTGCCGATGACTATTTAACAAGCGTGTTTTTACGCATCTTACCTACAAGAGAGTCGACGGTCATGGACAACACTACTTCGATGCCGGCACAGCGCAAGCTGAGCTTCTTGCATCACATCAGGCTGGTTCCGCTGTTTTCCTCCATTCTCGGTGGCATTATTCTGCTTTTTGCCTTGAGCTCAGGTCTGGCGGGTTATTTCCTGCTACAGGCTGATCACGATCAGCAGGATGTCACATCCGAAATTCAGGTGCGTATGGGGCTGTCGAACAGCTCAAACCATCTGCGAACCGCACGTATCAATATGATCCATGCCGGTGCCGCCAGTCGTATCGCGGAGATGGATGCGATGAAGCAGAACATCAGCGAGGCAGAAACACGTATCAAGCAGTCTCAAGATAGCTTCACTGCCTATATGAATCGTTCTGTGCGTACCTCAGCGGACGAAGCGCTGGATGCTGACCTGAAAGCACGCTATGACGCCTATATCGCGGGCCTGCAACCAATGGTCAAATTTGCCAAAAACGGCATGTTCGAAGCGATTATCAACCACGAAAACGAAACTGCGCGTCCGTTGGATGATGCTTACAATACCGTACTGCTGAAAGCGATTAAGATCCGTACCGACCGTGCCAATGCCCTGACGGCACAGGCACACAGCCGCACACAACTGGGGCTTATGTTTATGATCGGCGCGTTCGCGCTCGCACTGGTGCTGACGGCATTGACCTTTACTGTGCTGCGCCGCACGGTGATCCATCCGCTGCAGCGTGCAGCGAAACGTATCGAGAATATCGCCAAAGGCGACCTGACAATGCCGGACGATGTGGCTGGACGAAGCGAAATTGGCCGCCTGACACGCGATCTGCAAACCATGCAGCACTCGCTTGAAAACACCGTGGGCACCGTACGCCAGGGGGCGGAGGAGATTTACCGTGGAACCAGTGAAATTTCTGCCGGTAACACCGATCTCTCTTCGCGCACTGAACAGCAGGCTGCTGCCATTGAGCAGACCGCCGCAAGTATGGAACAACTGACCGCAACGGTGAAACAGAACGCGGATAATGCTCACCATGCCAGTAAGCTGGCGGAAGATGCCTCCGGTAAAGCCAGCCGTGGCGGCCAGATGGTTTCCGGTGTGGTCAAAACCATGGGTAACATCTCCAGCAGTTCGAAAAAAATCTCTGAGATTACCGCAGTGATTAACAGCATTGCCTTCCAGACCAATATCCTGGCGCTTAACGCAGCGGTAGAAGCGGCGCGTGCAGGTGAGCAGGGCCGCGGTTTTGCTGTGGTAGCAAGCGAAGTACGTACCCTGGCAAGCCGTAGTGCGAATGCCGCAAAAGAGATTGAAAGCCTGATCAACGAGTCGGTCTCGCTGATCGACCAGGGTTCCGGTGAAGTTGTCGCCGCGGGTAACACCATGAATGAAATCGTGGAAGCGGTTAAACGTGTGACTGACATCATGCTGGAGATTGCCGCAGCGTCTGATGAGCAGAGTCGTGGCATTGTGCAGGTGAGTCAGGCGATTTCTGAGATGGATAAAGTCACCCAGCAGAACGCCTCGCTGGTGGAAGAAGCCTCCGCAGCCGCGGCATCTCTGGAAGAACAGGGCGCGCGCCTGACCGAAGCGGTTGGCGCGTTTCGTTTGAGTAGCGTGAAGCCAGGCCGAGTGGCCACACCAGCCTCAGTGACGAAGAGTACGCCGCTACGCCCTGCGGCGACGGTTTCCGGGGATAACTGGGAAACATTCTGAGTTGCGCCACCAGACAACAAAAGGGACCTTTCGGTCCCTTTTTTCATCTGTTATTTCTTATCCGGTAACGCATACGCGATAACATAATCACCACGATCCGGTGACTGACGGGCACCCCCGGCGTTAATGATGATGTACTGTTTACCGGTTTTCGGTGACACGTAAGTCATCGGGCCGGACTGGCTGCCCACGGGGAGACGGTCTTTCCAGATCTCTTTCCCGGTGGCGGTATCAAACGCGCGCAGGTAGAAATCCTGAGTACCGGCAAAGAACAGCAGGCCAGACTGAGTAGAGAGTGACGCGCCCAGTGTTGGCATACCGATTGGGATTGGCATGTGCATGCGAATGCCCAGCGGGCCGGTATCTTCCACTGTGCCGACAGGGACCTGCCACACCAGCTTGCCCGTTTTCAGGTCAACAGCTGACATGGTTCCGAACGGCGGCTTCTGGCATGGAATGCCCAGCGGCGACAGGAAGCGTTCGCGCATCGCGCCGAACTGCGTGCCGTCCATCGGTACAATACCCATCTCGATGCCGCTGGCGTTTTTCGCCACGTTTGCACGCGGCACCATGTAGTTTGCCAGCCCCAGGCGCATATCGTTGACGAACATCAGGCTGTTGTTTGGGTCAACAGAGACGCTGCCCCAGTTCATCCCGCCGAGCGAGCCAGGGAACTGCAGGGAACGGTCGAGACCTGGTGGCGTGAAGACGCCCTGATGACGCATCTCTTTGAACTGAATACGGCACAGCAGCAGGTCGACAGGCGTCGCCCCCCACATGTCGGACTCGGTCAGCGTCTGGTTGCCAATCATCGGCATGCCAACGGAATACGGCTGGGTTGGAGAGTAGCGCTCACCTTCGACGTTACCCGCCGGGACAGGACGTTCCTCAACCTTCGCCACTGGCTTACCGGTTTCGCGGTTGAGCATAAAGATCATGCCCTGCTTACTGGTTTGCACCAGCACAGGCGTGGTTCCACCTTTGCCGTCAGGAAGGTCGTACAGCAGCGGCTGGGAAGGCAGGTCAAAGTCCCACAGGTCGTGGTGGGTGGTCTGGAAATGCCAGCGGACCTGACCGGTGGCTGCATCAACCGCCACGATAGATGAGCTGTATTTATCATCCAGCGCGGTACGTTCACCTGCCCAGAAATCAGGGGTAGCATTACCGGTTGGCAGGTAGATGAGGTTCAGTTTGGCGTCGTAAGACATCGCCGACCAGACGTTCGGCGTACCGCGCGTGTAGGTCTGGCCTTCCGGCGGCAGGCCGGTCAGGTTCGGGTTACCCGGATCCCACGCCCACGCCAGTTTACCGGTGTGAACGTCATACGCGCGCACCACGCCCGGTGGTTCGCCAGTGGAGTAGTTATCCGCGACGCGACCGCCGACGACAACGACATTCCCGGCAACCAGCGGCGTGGATGTCTGCTGATAATATCCGGGCTTGATCTCGCCCATACCGACGCTCAGGTCAACGGTGCCATGGTCGCCAAAGTCTTCACAGACCTTACCGGTATCCGCGTTGATGGCAATCAGGCGGGCATCGGTAGTGGGCAGGAACAGGCGGCGAGGGCACGCGGCAGGCTGTGTCTCAATCTGTGACGTTGTCACTGAAGCGCGATCCGCAAAATAGCCCAGACCACGGCAACGCTGCCAGTTAGGTGCCGTGGCTTTGGAATCATAGCGCCACTTCTCTTTACCGGAGTCGACATCCAGTGCCAGCACTTTACTGTATGGTGTACAGACATACAGCGTGTCGCCGATCTGCAATGGCGTGTTTTGATCTTCCGCGCCAGATCCATTGCTCTGCGGGATATCACCCGTGTGTGCAACCCAGGCAACTTTCAGGTCACTGACATTCTGCTTGTTAATCTGGTCCAGCGCGGCGAAACGGTCGCCGTGCGTGGTGTTGCCCCAGTGCTCCCAGTTCTTTTGTTGCTCACCGGGGGCGACGGGTTTAACCGGAACGGGCTCGTTAGCCGCCACGAGGGTTTGCGGTTTAAACATCCAGCCCAGGCTGACCAGCATAGCCACAGCAAGCACGATCGCGATACCGAAAGCGGACGCTTTGTTTGGGGCATTATGGTTTGCTGCACGCAGAAAAGGCCACACGATGGCGCAAAGGAAGGCCAGTACGGCAAACGTGAAGAGGCGCGAGAAGAGCGGCCAGAAATCCCAGCCCGCATCGCTTACTGCCCAGAACAGTGAGGCGATAAACGCTATGCTATAAAGCACTATCCCACTGGTGCGACTGGTAAAAATCAGGATCGCGGCAATCACCATCACCACGCCCATTATCAGGAAGTACCAACTTCCACCTACGGTGGCGAGCTTAAAGCCCAACCCGCCGACGGCCAGACCGATGAGCATCATCAGTCCGGCAAGTAGCCACTGCAGAATACGAGGTATCCCGCGCGGCGCGCTGCCAAATGCCATTTCTGTCTCCTTTAGATCCCCCCGCTGTGCCGGGTATGTACCAGTTGGGTAATAATTGCAGGGTAGATAATGATTAATGCGAGTGAATTTGGGTTTATAAAATTATTTACGAACCATTTGGTGAATTCAGCGATATGATAAAACTGTTAAATTGTTTTACGCAATTGTTAATGAATAATTTCGCATTAATTGATTAGAGCACAGGACTGCCCCTCGCCCCCTTTGGTGAGAGGGTTAGAGTGAGGGGAAAAGTTTCTAGACCGGCATAGATTTGCGAATAGCGCTCAGCAATGTTTGTGCGCCTGTGGAAAGTGGGGAATCCACCCTGGTCAAAATACCGATGGGTTCACCTGCTCCAGGTGACGTCACCGGCAGTGCGGTAAGCGTACCCTGGCGTAAATCATCTTTTACCGCGCCGGAGGGAACGAACCAGACGTAGTCATAATCCAGGGTAAGCTGGCGTGAAAGCGAGGCCGAAAGCGTTTCGATACAACCGGAAGGCAGCGAACATCCCTGCATTTTCAGCAGTGTCTCGGCAGTGTCTCGCGGGACTGTCCCTTTAGGGCAAACCACAACAGGCCACTCCATGACGCGGCTTAAGGTCACGGTATCCTGCAACAAAGGGTGGTCAGGACGCACCACCAGCTTCAGTGATTCCAGAAACAACAGTTCGTAATTCAGACCACCCATCAGTTCAGGATCGGACATTCGACCGATGCCAAGATCCAGTTCACCTGATTTCAACCCCGCGAGCAACATGGTGTTATTCATGGTGGCAACCTGAATCGTGGTATGTCTTTGCTGTTTGTGGAACTGACCAATGACCGGGGGCAGAATACCCAGCGCAGCAGTAGGCAGGGCTCCCACTCGCACAACTTCACTGGAGTGTTCTTCTTTACGATTCAGGGACTGGCCCGCGGTGTTAAGGGCATCAAGTACTTTTACGGCGTGCGTGAGGAATTGCTCGCCCACCAGGGTTAGTTGCGCCCCCAGACGACCACGGTCAAAAAGACGGGTACCGGTAAGTTGTTCCAGCTCATTCAGCGTTTTCGAGAGAGCAGGCTGGCTCAGGTTAAGAGTTTCAGCCGCACGCCCCAGCGTTCCCTGTTGAGCGACGGCCACAAATGTATGCAAATGGCGCAAGCGTATGCGCTGACTGAACAGACCATTTTTTTCCATAGGCGATGTTAAAAACAGAGCGATGCGGGTGACAAGTTAAGTTGTTTAATTTTGATAACTTGATAGCAAAATATTTTTAACATCTGATCTGTTTGAGTTACAACATGTTTTTCGGCAGGTGCCCAAAAGCGAACGTCCTTGTTCTTTTATTGCGCATTCTGAAGGAGGGTCGTTAAACGGTTTAAATCACTCCGTCACCACCGTCAGAACACCACACCTGACCGGATGTAAATGAACATTCATCCGATGCCAGCGTGACATACAACGGCGCAATCTCGACGGGTTGACCCGGACGTCCCAGCGGGGTGTCGCCACCGAACTCCTTCACTTTTTCCATCGGCTGCCCGCCGCTGGATTGCAGTACTGTCCAGTAAGGGCCAGGGGCGACCGCGTTGACGCGAATGCCTTTCGGACCCAGCTGTTTGGCTAATGCTTTGGTAAATACCGCCAGACAGGCTTTCGTCTGGGCATAATCCAGCAGAACGGGGCTGGGCTTCACCGCCTGCACGGAGGAGGTATTAATAATGACGCCTGGGGATTTCAAGTGACGCAGAGCGGCTTTTGTGATCCAGAAAGGCGCATACACATTCGTTTTAAATGTGGCGTCAAAATCTTCGGTGGTCAGTTCTTCTAGCGACTTCCGGAACTGTTGGCGACCGGCGTTATTCACCAGAATGTCCAACCCACCGAGTTGGGCGACGGCCTCATCGACCAGATTCTGGCAGAAGGTTTCGTCCCGGATATCGCCCGGAAGCGCGACGGCAGTGCGACCTTCAGCTTTAATCAGCTCGATAACGTCCACTGCATCTTTCTTCTCTTCCGGCAGGTAATTGATGGCAACATCGGCCCCTTCACGAGCATAGGCGATAGCCACCGCGCGACCAATACCGGAGTCTCCGCCAGTAATCAGTGCTTTTTTGCCGGCCAGTCGACCATGACCTTTATAGCTTTTCTCCCCGTGGTCGGGGACGGGTTGCATTTCGGATGCCAGTCCCGGTGGCGTTTGCGGCTGTTCCGGGAACGGGGGCTGCGGATAAGCGTTCGTACGTTGTTTTGTATCACTCATAGCTGACTCCTTAAGCCAAGGGGTGAGATTTGATGGATAACTGCAGCGTTAACGCTTCGCTGAATTATTTCTGCAAACGATCAACACGGACGACGGCAGGCGATGACTTTTTATCAAGCGAACCGTTGATACTGATCATCTGGTCGGGTTTTACCGTTCTGCCGTCGAAGACTGCCTGGGGAATAATAACGTCGATTTTTCCGGTTTTATCCTGAAATACAAACTTATCGCCGCTACCATCAATAAGATTACCGCGCAATGAAATTGTCGCACCATCATGCATTTGTTTTGCCTGAGTGATTGTCATAATACGCGCGTCATCGGTTCCTCGATATCCACTATCAAGCGAATGCGGTGGCGGCGGGGCTTCGCCTTTTTGTAATCCGCCGTTATTATCTGCCCAGGCGACTGGAGCCAGAAATATCAAAAAAGCAGAAATACGTGATAATTTCATCGGATGTCCTTTATTTTGATTTCTTGACTTATTAAGTATTGTTGCTATTCCTTTATGTGGCAAATGTGATAAGTCCTAAAAACATTCGCGTTAGAAATCAAAATTATCGGTTAATAAGCGAAACGGTGACGATGACCATGAAGCGTGAAAATGAAAAGTTACCCGGGATAGATGAGAATTATCGCTTGCTGACGTTTGAATACGCGTTTCGTCAGGTTGGTTTTATTGTTCTTTTGGGAGTTATTGTCGCGGCCATTGCCGGTCTGTTTTCAAGCGGGATGGTCAGCGACAAGGTCAAAACGAATTCCGCTAAGTCACTGACCATAAATTATGAACGCTTTGGCCGACGGGAGACAGAGACGCGGATGCAGCTCGTGTTTCCGGTGCAAACCGAGGGGAAGTATGTCCTCAGCATGACCAGCGATACCAGTGATGTTTATGAACCCGGCAGCATCTGGCCGCAGCCGGACACCATGTTCAGCCACGGCAGGACCCTTTTTTTTGTCTATAACAACCTGAAAAAGTCAGACCGCTTCTCTGTGCTATTCTTCACGACGCCTACCAGAGCCGGTAAATGGAACACTGTCATCCGCGTAAACAGCGAGCCGGAGATTAACATCTGGCAATTTATTTACCCCTAGGAGGCTGATATGGATATGGTCTTTCGCGCGCTGGCTATTTACCTGTTCCTCGTAGTGGTATTTAAAGTGGCCGGGCGGCGCGCACTGCTGCAGATGACCAGCTTTGATCTCATTCTGCTCTTGATAATTAGCGAAGCCACACAGCAGGCGCTTCTCGGGCAGGATTTTTCCGTCACCGGTGCGATGATTACCATTACTACGCTGGTGGTGGTGGATATTATATTTGGTCTAATGAAGAAGTATTTTTCCCCGGTGGAGAATATTCTGGATGGTACGCCTGTGATTCTGGTCGAGAACGGTGTGCCGTTAATCGATAAACTGGAAAAAGTCGATGTATCTTGTGATGATATTCTGGTGTCAGCACGTCAAAATAATGGAATTACAAAAATAAGCGACATTAAATATGCCATACTTGAGCGCAATGGACATATTTCAATCATTCCTTTCGGGAAATAAGAGGCGGCAAAATGAGCAATCTTTTTCACGACAGTAATAATACAGTGGGTGAACTGACGAAGAAGCTGGCGAGTAAATTAACCGATCTCGGGCTTCGCTTAACCACGGCAGAATCCTGCACGGGGGGAAAACTCTCGGTGGCGCTCTGCGCAGAAGAGAACACGGCCGAATTTTATGATGTCGGCCTGGTTGTGTTCAGCGATGAAGCCAAAGCGCGGATCCTCCGCGTGTGTCCTGAGACGCTAGCGCGGTTTACTGCTGTGAGCGAACAGACGGTAAGCGAGATGGCCACCAGTATCCGCGACATTGCCCAGGCTGATATCAGCATCGCCATCAGCGGATACGCAGGCCCGGAGGGGGGCGACGATGGTACGGCGGCGGGAACAGTCTGCTTTGCGTGGAACATACGGGGCGAAACGAAGACCCGCACCGTGCTTTTCTCCGGTGACTGCCAGGATGTGGTGGAAAAAGCGGTGCATTACGCGCTGGCCGAGCTGGTGACGACATTGTCTGACGGGAATAACGGTTAAACTCACGTGGAGGTTCTATGGCTGTCATAGTGATTACCGGCGGGACGGCGGGCGTGGGAAAAGCCACGGCGCTGCACTTTGCCAGGGCGGGTTACGATGTTGGGCTCATCGCCCGCGATGAAGCAAGCTTGCAATCTACCCAGGAAGAACTACAGCATTTTGGTATAAATGCGCACGTCGTGCAGGCGGATGTCGCCGACTCCCGGGCGGTAGAGGATGCCGCTAACGAGATTGAGTATCGCCTCGGTGCGATTGATGTCTGGGTAAACAACGCCATGGCGGCCGTCCTGGCACCGTTTCGTACCCTCACGCCAGATGAGTTCCGTCGCGTGAATGACGTGACTTATCTCGGTTACGTGAACGGCACCCGTGCCGCTCTCGAGCTCATGGTTCCGCGCGACAGGGGCGTGATTATTCAGGTGGGCTCCGCGCTGGCTTACCGTTCCATTCCGCTACAGTCAGCTTACTGCGGTGCCAAAGCGGCAATCCGCGGGTTCACCGATGCGGTACGTACCGAGCTGATGCACGAGAACAGCCGGGTTCAACTTTCGATGGTCCAGATGCCGGGGCTGAATACCCCACAGTTCGAATGGGCGAGAAATAAGTTCGCCTGGGCGATGCGTCCGGTACCACCGGTTTTTGAACCTGAGGTAGCCGCCAGCGCCATCTTCAGGGTGGCGCAAAAACCGGTACGGGAGCTGTGGGTAGGCAGCAGCACCATTCAGTCGATCGTCGGGCAATTTTTCTTCCCCGGTTTTCTTGACCGGCTGATGGTGAAAAAAGCCTGGGAAGGTCAGATGACCGACGATTTGAATGCACCTGAGCGTCGGGATTATCTTGATCAACCGCTTAGCGACCTGCACAACATTCATGGCCGCTTTACAGATGAAGCGAAACACCGTGCAGCGTCCGTTACCTCTGGTATGCCTGGTAAAGTGGCGTTAGGCGCTCTCGCGGTGGCAGGGATAGTGGTGACGCGTCTGATAACTCGGCGGAAACCGTAATCAGCGCAGCGCGCTACGGTGCGTCCAGAACCAGCGATAGCCGTAGCCACCAAGACTGAGCTGAACGGTTTTGCCGCAAATCAGCGCGTCATCGTAGCGTTTGTCTGCGAGACAGGCGGTCCAGGTGGTGTTGCGGATCCCTTTTGCGGTGAACTGCACCGGCTGGTCGCTAAAGTTAACGAAGGTCAGGATACTGCGTTCATCGGTCTCGTAATAGATCCCCAGCACCGCGTCATCATCAATTGTGATAAGGCGAAAGGGCGCAACGGCAATTTCGGGGAATTCCGAGCGGGTATTGGCAATATCAATGATTCGGTGCAGGAGCGAGTTGCGGTGAAGCAGCGAATCGGCGACGTTGATCTTCTGATAGCGGTAAGGACCGCGATCGATAATCGGCGCGATAAATTGTTCAGGGTCGGCTGAAGAGAAACCGCCTCCTTGCGATCCTGCCCACTGCATCGGGGTGCGGACAGCGTAGCGCTCCTCCAGCTCCAGGTCGTCACCCATGCCGATCTCGTCGCCGTAGCGCATCACCGGGACACCCGGCAGGGAAAACAGCACCGCGTGGCAGAACGCCAGCCGCTTTTGATCGCCGTTGAGCATCGGGGCCAGGCGGCGGCGGATCCCGCGCTGATAGACGTTCATCTCTTCGTCAGGGGCGAACGTGTCGAGGACAAACTGTTTGTCTTTCTGACTGATACCTTCCAGATCTAACTCGTCGTGGTTGCGCAGCCAGTTGGCAAAACAGCAGGCATCAGGCGGGACAATCATCTTCTTCACCGCATTGCGCAGCGGGCGGGCGCTTTTCCTGGCCAGGCTGACGTAGAAATACTTGTTGAGCCAGAAATTCAGCACCAGATTCAGGCGGTCGTTATTGCCGAAGTAGTCTCTATAGGCCTCAACGTCTACGTCAACTTCACCCAGCAGGATCGCGTCCGGATTGCGCTCTTCGATAAGACGCCGCATATGTTCCAGGATCCACAGACCCTTTTTTTCATCACCGTTTCCTGCCTGGGTGGTGAGGTGGGACGCGGCATCGAGGCGAAATCCCGACACGCCCAGCTTGAGCCAGAAGAGGATGATGTTCTCAATCTCTTTAAGCACCGCGGGCGAGGTGAGGTTCAGATCCGGCTCGTGGCGATAAAACATGTGCCGGTAATATTGTCCCGCCTCGTCGTCCCAGCTCCAGATGCTCTTTTCCACGCCGGGAAACATGGGGGGCGTATCGTCGTCGTCGTTATCCGACCAGAGGTAGTAATCACGATAGGGAGACGCCGGGTTACGGCGCGCCTGCTGGAACCACGTATGCGTGTCCGACGTGTGCTGGATCAGTAGCTCGATAATGACCTGCATACCCAACTCACGGGCCTGTTCGATAAAGGCGATGATATCGGCCAGTTTCCCGAAGCGGGGATCCACCTGGAGGTGGTCGCTGACGTCGTAGCCTTCATCGAGAAAAGGGGTCAGATAAAACGGGGTGATCCAGATGACCGTCGCCCCCATGCGGCGAATATAACGCAGCTTGGCCGCTATCCCGGCGATGTCTCCGCAGCCATCGCCGTTCAAATCATAAAATAACGCAGTATCAATCTGATAAATAATGGCTCGTGTATGCCAGTCCGTCATAGCGTTCCTCAGTGATAGCCTTCAGTATCCGAAACTTTGCCCCGAAAGACGTAGTAGCTCCAGGCGGTGTACACCAGGATCACCGGAATAATCAGTAAAGTTCCTACCAGCATAAACAACTGGCTGGCAGGCGGTGCCGCGGCTTCCCACAGGGTGATGTGCGGCGGAATGATATTCGGCCACAGGCTGATACCCAGCCCGCTAAACCCGAGGAAAATAAGCCCCAGCGTCAGCAGGAATGGGCGCGCGTGGCTGGCCGGGTTGCGGGTCAGGCGCCAGATCAGCACGCTGAAGATCCCAACCAGCAGAGGAACCGGCAGGAACCAGAAGAAGTTGGGTAAGGTAAACCAGCGGTCGGCGACGTACTGCCAGCCGAGCGGCGTCCAGACGCTCACTACCGCGATAACCACCACTAGCGCCAGCAGAACGTGACGGGTCAGTTCGCGCATGCGGGCCTGAAGCGCGCCCTCACTTTTCATAATGAGCCAGGTGGTGCCCAGCAGCGTGTAGGCGACGACCAGACCGATACCGCAGAAGAGGTTAAAGGGGGTGAGCCAGTCAAGCGCGGAGCCGACAAAACGCCGCCCCTCAACGTCGAAGCCGTTAATCACAGCGCCCACCACCACTCCCTGACTGAAGGTAGCGAGCAGAGAGCCGCTGGCAAAGGAGTAGTCCCAGAATTTGCGGTGCGACGGTGTGGCCTTGAAGCGGAACTCAAAGGCGACGCCGCGAAAGATGAGGCCGATCAGCATCGCGGTGAGGGGAATGGTGAGCGCATCAATAATGACCGCATAGGCCAGCGGAAATGCACCGAAGAGCCCCGCGCCGCCGAGAACCAGCCAGGTCTCGTTTCCATCCCAGACCGGTGCCACGCTGTTGACCATTACATCGCGCTCTTTCGCATCACCCACAAAGTTAAACAGCAGGCCGATACCCAAATCAAAACCATCCATGATGATGTACATCAGCGTGGCAAAGACGATGATGGCAAACCAGATAACTGAGATATCGACGCCCATCAGTTTCTCTCCTGTTCAGGAGCAGACTCAGCGGCAGACAGCGGACGGGCGGGAGTGCCCGAGGTGTTTGACGTCAGCGTACCGACAGGCTGGGGTCCTTTCTTAATCAGCCGGATGAGGTAAACATAGCCCACCCCAAACACCGACGAGTAGACGACGAAGAACGCCAGCAGGCTGATGCTCATCTGCAAGGTGCTGTGCAGCGATACCGCGTCGATAGTACGCAGATAGCCATAGACCACCCACGGTTGGCGGCCCACTTCGGTGGTCACCCAGCCGGCGAGCAGCGCCAGCAGCCCGGCAGGCCCCATACAGAGGGCAAACCAGTGGAACGGGCGAGAGTGATAAAGTCGATGACGATAGCGCAGCCAGACGCTGAGCAGACCGAGAGTAATCATCAGTAGCCCCATCCCGACCATGACGCGGAACGACCAGAAAACGATGGTCGAGTTTGGCCGATCTTCTTTCGGGAAATCTTTCAACGCAGGAACCTGCTTATCCAGACTGTGCGTCAGGATAAGACTCCCGAGAGCGGGGATCTCCAGACCGTATTTGGTGCGCTCCTCGTCCATATCCGGCAGACCAAACAGCAGCAGAGGTGTGGCCTCGCCGGGCGAATTTTCCCAGTGCCCCTCAATGGCGGCGATTTTTGCAGGCTGATGCTCAAGCGTGTTCAGACCGTGCATATCTCCCACCACTGCCTGGATGGGGGCGACCAGCAGCGCCATCCACATCGCCATGGAAAACATGGTGCGGACGGCGGGGGTATCGTTACCGCGCAGCAGGTGCCATGCGCCCGACGCGCCGACAAACAGCGCGCTGCTCAGAAACGCGGCGATAGCCATATGAATCAGGCGGTAAGGGAAAGAGGGATTAAAGACGATGGCCAGCCAGTCCTGCGGAATAACTTGTCCGTTTTCAATAGTGAAGCCCTGCGGCGTATGCATCCAGCTGTTGGAGGCGAGGATCCAGAAGGTCGACATCAGCGTGCCGAGCGCCACCATGCAGGTAGAAAAGAAGTGCAGGCCCGGGCCGACCTTATTCCAGCCGAACATCATGACGCCAAGGAAACCGGCTTCCAGGAAGAAGGCGGTTAACACCTCATAGGTCAGGAGTGGGCCGGTAATACTGCCCGCGAACTGTGAGAACCCGCTCCAGTTGGTGCCAAACTGGTACGCCATGACCAGACCGGAAACGACACCCATCCCGAAGTTAACGGCAAATATCTTGAGCCAGAAATGGTACAGCGAACGCCAGACGTCTTTTTTGGTCCGCAGCCACATCCCCTCCAGCACCACCAGATAGCTGGCGAGGCCGATGGTGATCGCGGGAAAAAGGATGTGGAACGAGACGGTAAAAGCAAACTGAATTCTTGCTAAATGGAATGCATCAAGTGCGAACATGGTCCGTACCTCTGAAACGATGGGGGCACGCGCATCGCCGGGCTATTTTTTCGCTTCGACCCCTGACGCGTCAGAACGCAGCAGGAACTGTTCCGTCGTTTGCGGGATATGACGAATCAGCCAGTCGGCCATTTCGCGCTCTTCGGCGAGGATCGTCTCAATAGCAGGTATCGAGGCAGTGTCGCCCGCTTTTTTCGCCGCCGCGAGCAGGGAGGTATAGCAGGCTATTTCAAACTGTTCGAAAACATAGCCGCTGATTGAGCCCTTAACGATCTCATCAGAAGGGAACATGCCGCCGATGGACTGCCCCAGCGCCGCCATTTTGCTCATCGAGTCTTTTAAAACCGAACGAGAAATATCATTACGGTCGAGGATTTCTTCCAGCAATGTAATTTGCCGTTTTGTCTCATTAATATGCTGCTCAATTCTGGCGCGAATATCAGGATAATTATCGATACGGCTGGCCATGGATTCCAGCATAGATTCGGCTTGCTTTTCCATCGCATGGGCATCGCGTAGCCAGTCATGGTAGTGTTCTACGTGATTCATCATTGTATCCTCATTAGTGGTTCGCTTATTTGGTCTCATTTTCAGCAGCCTGATCGGCACGCGCGGCACTGTAGCCAGATAAATGGCCGACAATATTGGCGTAAATACTGATGATAATAACCCATAGCACGCTGTTCTTCCACCATATTATGGAAGGGATAGCGAGAATGAACCATATTATGGCTGCCGCTAAATGGCACCGTTTAATTGTCCTGGGACTGATGCTCATTTTATTTAACCTGTATTATTGCGTCATTTCTGCGCTTTTTGGTTAATATTTCCTACGGCCAGGTCGGTGAGTTTAAGGTCGGTCTCTTTTTCTTCTTCCAGCGTTTCGGCAAGAAGCTTAACGGCTTTTTTATAGCCCAGTTGTTCAGCTAGTGTTGCAAGGGTACCGTAGCTGGCTATTTCGTAATGTTCGACTTTTTGCGCGGCGGCAATAAGTGCGGCATCACGTACTTCATTTTTTTCCGTACTTTCGATGACTTCGTTAGCTTCTTCAATTAAGCCTTCCATCGCCACGCATTTCATGCGCTTAAGCTTGATACCGTCTTCCTGCTCGACGATCTGGTCGATACGTTCGATCTGACCCTGCGTCTCTTCCAGGTGTGTGGCAAAAGCGGCGCTCAGCTTCTCGCTGGAGGCGGCGCGGGCAAGTTTGCTTAACGCTCGGGTAAGCTGCTTTTCTGCGCTGTAGGTATCCGACAGAAGATGAATAAAGACATCCTCGACACTTTTCATATTCATAATAATTATGCTCCAGTAAAATAAATATAGGTTACTGCGAGCTTTTCAGCCCGCAGCATGCTCTCTGGGTTTATTAAAAGAGTATTAAATAAGATCAGGAGTTATCAGATTTACGGCCTCCGCCGTGACTGTTCTGTCCCCCTTTCTTACCCGCTTCAGATGCCCGTTGCGGATCGTTTTTAAAGTTCCCACCGCTATGCTGGCCACCTTTACGGCCCGCTTCTGATGCTTTTTCACGGTCTTCAGCGAAATTACCGGAACCACCACGATGCTCTGCCATATTAAACCTCATAGTCATATATTGGTTATGTCAGTACGATACGAAAATATTCCGTATCACTCGTCGTTCGAGTAATAACTCTAGTCGCTGTGCGTCATCCGTCAAATGCGTTTTGCTATTTGCGGTTGCGTTATTTTTAAATGTTTGTAAATTTGCGCTTCGCTTAAAAATGAAATATGGATAGACAGGAAGGACTTGTAAACAACCATTCAGATTAATCCTAACTTCGAGCTAAAAATTTGAAAGGAGAGGATAAAAATAATGGCGTACTCGAATTGGTTAATTTGCATTCAGGAGACAGCCAAAAAATACTCCTTTATAGATAGAAAGCGGAACCCTAAATAATTATAAGGAAAATCCTGGATAA
This sequence comes from Pantoea sp. LS15, assembly GCF_012241585.1. Classification (NCBI taxonomy): domain Bacteria; kingdom Pseudomonadati; phylum Pseudomonadota; class Gammaproteobacteria; order Enterobacterales; family Erwiniaceae; genus Pantoea; species Pantoea sp. LS15. Next base: position 513,857 of record NZ_JAAVXA010000001.1, on the reverse strand, counting down.
AAGCGTTCAGTTTGAAAGGGCGGTTCCGTTCGGCGCTGTTCAGGGGCCTGATAGCACACGGTTTGACCACTGTCGTCTTAAGATCACAATTCAGAAATTCTTCCCCCCGGAAGGAACGGGTTTCTCTACACTCCAGGTAATATTCACTGGAGGCATGACATCATGGCGAACACCATCACGGCTGATGACATTCGGGAACGCTTTTCGCAGGCTATGTCGGCGATGTACCAGCAGGAAGTTCCGCAATACGGCACTTTGCTCGAACTGGTCGCGGACGTAAACCTGGCGGTTCTGGAAAATAACCCGCTATTACATGAACAACTGGCTAATGCCGATGAACTGGCGCGCCTGAACGTGGAGCGCCACGGGGCGATCCGCGTCGGCACGGCACAAGAACTTTCAACCCTGCGTCGTATGTTTGCCATTATGGGTATGTACCCGGTCAGCTATTACGATCTCTCTCAGGCGGGGGTGCCGGTCCACTCAACAGCGTTTCGTCCGGTAGACGATGCGGCGCTGTGCCGTAATCCGTTTCGTATCTTTACCTCACTGCTGCGTCTTGAACTGATTGAAAACGTTGCGCTACGTGAACGTGCTGCGGAGATCCTGTCACATCGGAACATCTTCACCCCGCGCTGTCTGGAACTGATCGATCTCCATGAGTCGGAAGGGCACTTAACTGACGCACAGGCGCACGAATTTGTGCAGGAAGCGCTGGAAACCTTCCGTTGGCATCGTCATGCGACGGTCGATCAGGAAACCTATTTGGCGCTGCACAACGAGCACCGGCTTATTGCCGATGTGGTCTGCTTCCCGGGGTGCCATATTAATCACCTTACGCCGCGCACGCTGGATATCGACCGGGTGCAGGAGCTGATGCCGAAGTACGGTATCGAACCTAAAATTCTGATTGAAGGTCCGCCTCGTCGAGAGGTTCCCGTCTTATTGCGTCAGACCAGCTTTAAGGCGCTGGAAGAACCGGTGCTGTTTGCCGGTGAACATAAAGGCACCCACACCGCGCGCTTTGGTGAGATTGAACAGCGCGGCGTAGCCCTGACCCCGAAAGGTCGTGAACTGTACGATAGCTTGCTCGCACAGGCCGGTACCGGTAAAGATAACCTGACCCACCAGCTGCATTTGCGGGAGATCTTTAACGCTTTCCCGGACAGCGAAATGCTAATGCGTCGTCAGGAGCTGGCCTATTTCCGCTACCGTCTGACGCCTGCGGGGGAAGCGCATCGCCACGCGTTTCGTCCCGGAGACGATCCGCAGCCGCTGATTGAACGCGGGTGGGTGGTCGCTCAGCCAATTACTTACGAAGATTTCCTGCCGGTCAGCGCCGCAGGGATATTCCAGTCCAATCTCGGGAACGAAACCCAGGCGCGCAGCCACGGTAATGCCAGCCGTGATGCCTTTGAAGCGGCGCTGGGCTGCCCGGTGTTTGACGAGTTTACGCTTTATCAGGAGGCTGAAGTACGTAGCAAACAGCGTTGCGGTTTGCTCTGAAATCGTTACTCTGCTGGGGTGTGATGGAAAATATAAGGTCGTTATGCAAAATCCTTCCGCCCCTGTGGTTGAAACGCGCTGCGGCGCACTGGCTGGTTTAACCGATGAAAATGTCCATGTCTGGTGCGGTATTCCCTACGCCGCACCGCCCGTGGGCGAGTGGCGCTGGCGCTCCCCGCGACCGCCTGAATCGTGGGATGGACTTCGCGAAGCCACCGCCTTTTCGGCCTCAAGCTGGCAAAGCAGCGAGTATTGTCAGGAGTTAGGGGGCGGCGATCCGGGCCAGTTCTCTGAAGATTGTCTTTATCTCAATGTCTGGTCTCCCGTTGACCGCGTGGAGCCGCTTCCGGTGATGGTCTGGCTGCACGGCGGCGGGTTTACCATTGGTGCTGGTGGTCTGCCGCCTTATAACGGTAAAGCGCTGGCAACGCGCGGTGTGGTAGTGGTGACGATCAATTACCGCCTCGGTCATCTTGGCTTTTTCGCCCATCCTGCACTGGAGGGCGAAGAAGATCGCGTCGTGCATAATTTTGCCCTGCTGGACCAGATTGCTGCGCTCGAATGGGTGCGAGAAAACATTGCCGCGTTTGGCGGCGATGCCAACAATGTGACCCTGTTTGGCGAATCTGCTGGCGCACGCAGTGTGCTTTCACTGCTGGCCTCTCCGTTGGCAGAAGGGTTGTTCCATAAAGCGATTGTACAAAGCGGTTATACCTTACCTGACACGCCGCGCGAGCAGGCATTGCAGAAAGGGGAAGCGCTGGCCGCCCATTTTGGCCTGGAGAATGCGACAGCTGAGGAGCTACGAGCTATCCCGCCCGATGCATTCTGGCCGTTAACCGCACCGCTGAACATCGCCCCGGCGCCCATCGTCGGGGATTGCGTTCTGCCGGAAGCGATGCTCGATGTCTTCTTTGCCGCCCGACAACATCCTGTGCCGGTGATGATTGGTTCAAACAGCGATGAAGCCAGCGTGATGGCAGTGTTTGGCATCGATCTCGCCGGGCAAATCCAGAAACTGCGCCGCGAACGTCGTTTTGGGTTGGGGCTGATTAAATTGCTCTATCCGGGCGTTAAAGGGGACGAAGAGCTGGGCAGACAGGTGTGCCGCGACATGGCGTTCACGACAATGGGATATGTGGTGATGCAGGCTCAGCAGCGCATCGGCGGATTGTGCTGGCGTTACTGGTTTGATTACGTTGCGGAAGCGGAACATGCCACCTATATCAACGGTGCATGGCATGGCAACGAGGTTCCCTATGTGTTTGATACCCTTGGTCAGGTGGAACCGTCGCGTCAGTATGTCAATACACGCGATCTCCAGTTTGCTGCCCACGTTGCCGATTACTGGGTAAGTTTCGCGCGTGACGCCGGTCGTCGCGACACCCTGCCAGGGCCCACTCACTGGCCCGCATGCCGCAAAGGGCGGGACGTTATGTTACGCATTGGAGTGAATAAACATGCAGGTTTCAGGCTTGAAAACCGCTTTATGCGCGCCCGCATGAGTCTCTTCAAGCGGGTGATGAAGCATCACGTCAGCCTCGACTAAGCAAACAAGCGCGAAACGCCGCCAGCCCATTTCCCTCGTCAGGCGTTTCGCGCAGCACCAGTCGGTAGCTCGCGCCGGTTTTTATACTTGTCTCATAGGGCCGCGTTAGCCTTCCGGCGCGGACATCTTCTTCCACCAGTGTTTCGTCGGCAATGGCGACACCCAGCCCCTGAATGGCGGCCGTAATAGCCAGATCCATTGTGTCGAAGTGTTGATTTTTGTGCATAACAAAACCCGGGCCTTCCTGTTTTGCCAGCCACAATGACCAGTCTGTCTTATCCCTCGTCGGGTGAAGAAATGTCAGCGTTCCCAGTGCGGCGCTCGCACGCATGGGGCTAAGCACCGGGGTTAACGCCTCTTCAAACAACAGGTCGCCAGCACTCATGTGTGTGCCGAACACAATGGCCGCGTCGTAAGATTCGGTTTTGAAATTAACGTTGTGATCGGTGGTGGTAGTCAATGCAATTTGCAGGTCTGGCTGTTCACGCTCCACTTCCAGCAGGCGGGGTACCAGCCAGCGCATTGCACAGGTGGGGGCTTTTAAGCGGATGACGGTTTGCTGGCTACGGGCTTGATCTGCCACCGTCAGCAATTGCTCAAAAGAAGATTGCAGTTCAGGAAGCAGGGCGCTTCCCTGCGGTGACAGCCGCAGCCCACGCGCATGACGCTCAAATAGCGGAAAGCCAAACCACGCTTCAAGGGAAGCGATTTTGCGGCTCACGGCTCCCTGGGTCAGGCAAAGCTCCGCGGCGGCGTGGGTGAGATTCAGGTGACGCGCGGTGACTAAAAATGCGTCGATGGCATTGAGCGGGAGCGAACGGCGCGACATATAAACACCTCAGCTATGCATTTTTCTCATGGCTATTATGACAACAATTCGATTGTCCCGACAACTCACTTGTTGTTTGAATAGTTATGCAATGTCCATGAGAAGGGAAAGAGGATGACTTTACGAACGCCGGTGCAAACACGCTCTAAATTGCCTGATGTGGGTACCACCATTTTTACCGTTATTGGCCAGCTTTCGGCGCAGCATAACGCGATTAACCTTTCTCAGGGCGCACCGAATTTTTCCTGCGACCCGAAGCTGATTGCGGGTGTCACCCGCGCGATGGAGGCGGGACATAACCAGTATGCGGCGATGACCGGTCTGCAGCCGCTAAAAGAGCGTATCGCGGATAAAATTGCCACCCTCTACGGCACGCAGTATGACCCAGGTAGCGAAGTACTGGTCACTGCCAGCGCCAGCGAAGGACTTTATTCGGCAATCAGCGGGCTGGTGCACCCGGGCGATGAAGTGATTTACTTTGAACCGTCATTTGACAGTTACGCCCCGATTGTCCGGCTGCAGGGGGCAACCCCAGTCGCCATCAAACTCACGGTGCCGGATTTTGCCGTCAACTGGGATGAAGTGCGTGCCGCGATCACCCCGCGTACACGTATGATTATCATCAATACCCCGCACAACCCGAGCGGTCAGGTTTTCTCAGCCAATGACCTGCAGCAGCTGGCGGCGCTGACGCGCAATACCGATATCATTATTTTGTCTGACGAAGTGTACGAACACGTCGTTTTTGATGGGGAACCGCACCACGGGATGGCCACCCACCCGCAGCTGGCGGAGCGTAGCGTGATTATCTCATCTTTCGGAAAAACCTATCACGTCACCGGGTGGCGAGTGGGGTACTGTGTTGCCCCGGCGGTACTGATGGACGAGATTTGTAAAGTCCATCAATTTTTAATGTTCTCTGCCGATACGCCAATGCAGCACGCATTTGCTGAGCATATGGTTGATCCGCAAACCTGGCTGTCGCTGTCAGCGTTTTACCAGCGTAAGCGCGATCTGTTGCGGAGCCTGCTTGAAGATTCGCCATTTACCTTGTTGCCGAGTGCCGGATCGTTCTTCATGCTGGCGGACTACAGCCAGTTTAGCGAAGAGCGTGACAGCGAGCTGGTGAAACGACTCATCGTTGAGTATGGCGTTGCCACCATTCCGCTGTCGGCGTTTTATGCGGACGGCACGGATAATAAATTGATTCGTCTCTCTTTTGCGAAAGATGAGGCGACGTTACGGGCAGGTGCCCAGGCCCTGTGTCGGGTTAAACCACGCTGAGGAGTATTGGATGAAATTACGCGCGTTAGTTGTCGGCATGGGATTGCTGTGTACCTTTTCTTCCTTCGCGGCTACCGAGCTGCGTTACGGTCTGGAAGCGGAATATCCGCCGTTTGAGAGCCGCAATGCGTCGGGCGAACTGGAAGGGTTTGACGTTGAACTGGGGAATGCTATTTGTAAAGCCGCAGCGCTGAAGTGCACGTGGGTCGAAACGTCGTTTGATGCGTTGATTCCGGGGCTGGTGGCGAAGAAATTCGACGCGATCAACTCGGCGATGAATATCACCGAACAGCGCCGCAAGAGCATTGATTTTACCCAACCGATCTACCGCATTCCGTCTCAGTTGGTCGGCAAGGCCGGTACAGCGGTAGAGGCTACACCCGAAGGGCTGAAGGGTAAAACCATCGGTGTGCTGCAAGGCTCCATTCAGGAAACCTATGCGAAAGAGCACTGGGAAAAGCAGGGTGTCACCGTGGTGTCTTATAAAGATCAGAATATGGCATGGGGCGATCTGCTGAATGGTCGTATCGACGCCTCGCTGGTTATGTCCGCGGCCGGGCAGGCAGGTTTCCTCAGCAAGCCGCAGGGGAAAGGGTTTGGCTTCATCGGCAAACCGGTGTCTGACGACACTATCCTCGGCAGTGGGATCGGTTTTGGGTTGCGTAAAGGGGATGAGGCCACCAAAAAGCAACTTGATACCGCGATTGATAAAGTACGTGCCGACGGCACGATCGCTAAACTCGCTGATAAGTACTTCCCGGGTATCGATGTCAGCGTAAAATAACCGCCTCATTGGCCCCGGTGATTGATGTCGCACCGGGGCATTTTTATACACATTTTCCTGGTTTTCTTTACACCACTTTCGGGCCGTTCTGGTCGACAGAAAATATTTCACACTTTGTTCATATAATCACCGGCCAACAATTGGATTCTTAACCATTTTTGTTTAGGCTGTGCGTTCTTTCTTGCCGTCATTTCGCCGAGCGCGAAACACATTCACACGACCATAAGGACGTTTTTCCAGGCATGAATCGCAGACGTTTTCTAAAAGGCTCGCTGGCAGTGGCAGCCCTGAGCGGCACATCTGGCCTTGCTTCCCTGTTTTCCAAAGCGGCATACGCTGCTGACTCTGACATTGCTGACGGTCAGAGCCGTCGTTTTGACTTCTCCGTACTGCAATCCATGGCGCATGACCTGGCGAAAACCCCATGGGGTGGTGCGCCGCGCCCGCTGCCGGACACGCTGGCAACCATGACGCCGCAGGCGTACAACGCCATCCGCTACGATGAAAAACAGTCGCTGTGGAATAACATTGAAGGGCGTCAACTGGACGTACAGTTCTTCCATATGGGAATGGGATTCCGTCGCCGCGTGCGGATGTTCTCGCTTGACCAGTCTACTTCTATGGCGCGCGAGATCCACTTCCGTCCGGAGCTGTTCAGCTACGGTGAAACGGGTGTGGATACCAAACAGCTTGAAGGTCAAAGCGATCTCGGCTTTGCGGGCTTCCGTGCGTTTAAAGCCCCTGAACTGGCGCGTCGCGATATCGTCTCTTTCCTCGGTGCGAGCTATTTCCGTGCGGTTGATGACACCTACCAGTACGGTCTTTCCGCTCGTGGTCTGGCGGTGGATACCTTCACCGACACGCCGGAAGAGTTCCCGGATTTCACCTCCTTCTGGTTTGAAACCGTTAAGCCGGGCGATACCACTTTTACCGTCTACACGCTGCTGGACAGCCCAAGCATCACCGGCGCTTATAAATTCGTGATCCACTGCGAAAAGAGCCAGGTGATCATGGAGGTGGAAAACCATCTCTATGCGCGTAAGGATATTAAGCAACTCGGCATCGCGCCGATGACCAGCATGTTCAGCTGTGGTAATAACGAACGCCGCATGTGTGACACCATTCACCCGCAAATTCATGACTCCGACCGTCTGGCTATGTGGCGTGGTAATGGGGAGTGGATCTGTCGTCCGCTGAACAACCCGCAGAAGCTGCAGTTCAATGCGTATATGGACAAAAACCCGAAAGGGTTCGGCCTGCTGCAACTTGATCGTGATTTCTCGCACTATCAGGACGTGATGGGCTGGTATAACAAACGCCCAAGCCTGTGGGTTGAACCGCGCAATGACTGGGGCAAAGGTGCAGTTGGTCTGATGGAGATCCCGACCACGGGTGAAACGCTTGATAACGTGGTTTGCTTCTGGCAGCCGGAAAAAGCCGTCAAAGCAGGCGACGAGCTGGACTTCAAATATCGCCTTTACTGGAGCGCCATGCCGCCAGTGCGTTCTCCGCTGGCAACGGTCTTCGCGACCCGCACCGGGATGGGTGGCTTCCCGGAAGGCTGGGCACCAGGCGAAAATTACCCGAAAGTGTGGGCCCGTCGCTTCGCTATCGACTTCGTCGGTGGCGACCTGAAAGCGGCTGCGCCAAAAGGCATCGAGCCGGTCATTACACTCTCCAGCGGTGAAGCGAAGCAGGTTGAGATCCTTTACGTTGAACCGTTTGACGGCTATCGCATTCTGTTTGACTGGTATCCAACATCCGATTCGACAGATCCGGTGGACATGCGTTTGTTCCTTCGCTGCCAGGGCGACGCGATCAGTGAAACCTGGCTGTATCAGTATTTCCCGCCAGCACCGGACAAACGTCAGTACGTTGATGACAGGGTAATGCGTTAACGATCGATTCCCTCTCCCCAAGGGAGAGGGTTAGGGTGAGGGGTCATGACCGCAGCACAATCCGAAATTATCCCGGTGTCTGACACTGTCGAACTTCGCGCCGTCGAAGAGCGTTATGCCGCCGAACTGCACAGCCTCGTCGTCAAAAACAGAGCCTTTCTGCAAACCGCCTTTGACTGGGCGCAGCACGTGGGCAGCGAAGAAGATACCCGCCGTAACGTGCAGAGTAACCAGATGCTGCACCAGCGCGGCTACGCCAAAATGTTTTTGATCTTTAAGGATGATGGGCTGATCGGCGTGCTGTCGTTTAACACGATTGAACCGGCCAACAAAGCCGGGTACATCGGCTACTGGCTGGATGAAGCGCATCAGGGGCAGGGGATCCTCTCTCAGTCATTGCAGGCTTTTATGCGTTACTACGCTGAACGCGGTGAAATCCGTCGTTTTGTGATTAAGTGTCGGGTCGCGAATCAGCACAGCAACAAAGTTGCCCTGCGCAACGGTTTTACGCTGGAAGGTTGCCTGCGTGAAGCGGAATTCCTGAATGGTCATTTCGATGATGTGAACATCTACGGCAAGATTTATACGCTATAGCGCGCCCAGCAGGGGCGTGCGGGTAATGCGCTGGTTGCCATTAATCACCTTTTCGCCGCGCAGATGAATATTCTCACCGGCAAACGCTTCAATCACCGCATCGTCGGTGATTTCAACCCGATGCTCAATCAGCACATCGCCGCTGATCCTCGCCCGTCCCTGAATCACCACTTTATCATCCAGCATGATCGGCCCGCCGCGCAGCCATGCCTGACCCCCAATCAGGACGTGGTGTTTAATGATGCAGTTTCCTTCTACCACCGCATCCTCCGCGACCTGAGAACTGTAGCGCACGGTAGGAATAGCATCCTCGCCAAAACCGGCAATCACGCGGGCGTTGCCATAGACCTTTGCGCAGTCGCATACCCAGACGTTATTCACATCGTTGCCTTCAAGGATAGCGTTGTCGAATATTTCGGCTCGGTGCTCAACAAAGGCATAATGCACCATCGCATCACCGTAGATTTGCGCCTGATGCACAATGCGTGACTGGCTGACTGTCGCGTTATCGTAGATTTGCAGGATCTGTTCATTGTCCGGAGTCAGGCCTTTGGCGGCAATGACCACGCTGTTATGAAGCACGCGAGCCTCCCCATAAATATGACACTCACCCCGCACGCAGGAGTGTTGGATGGTGACGTTGTCACTTATTCGAGCCCCATGGCTGACTTCAGCCTCGTCCAGCCAGCAATTGTCGCCGATATGCGCTTCATGGCTGATGATGCAAGGCAGGGTAAGCCGCGCGTTGCCAGACACGATCGCACCGGCAAAGACCACGCTGTTTTCGTCGTAGATCCAACAGTCACCGTCTTGTGCGAGGGCGCGTTCATCGTCAATCCATCCGCCTTTTGTACCGACCGTCACGTCGTTAAAATCAGTCGTGGCGATAATCTGTCGCAACGTGGTCGAGTGTGTTGTCTCGCCGTTTTTCCATTGCCAGAGGCGTGTATCATCGCTAAGGCGATATTTGTTCATCTTGATGTCTCTGATAGGCGTCTTAACTAAACGTAGCAAATTTTTCGATTTTCGAACGGTTGGCAAGCAGACGGTAAACGACTTAAAATGGCATTCAAAATGCACTTTCAACTTATGCAGGATCAGGAAAAATAATGACCGTCGATGAGAATTACTTCACAGGGAAATATGGCTTAACCCGCACGCACTCAGAAGTGCTGTTCAGCGCTAATATCGTTAAGCTGGGTAAAACCCTGGATCTGGGCTGTGGCAATGGCCGTAACAGTCTCTACCTTGCCGCTAACGGCCACGAGGTGACAGCCTGGGATAAAAACCCGATGAGCATTGATAATATCGAGCGCATCAAGGCTGAAGAAGGGATCGACAACCTCCACACGGCGATAAAAGATCTCAACACCCTGAGTTTCGACGGTGAATATGATTTTATTTTGTCCACTGTCGTGCTGATGTTCCTGGATGCAAAAACCATCCCGGGTCTTATCGCTAATATGCAGCGCTGCACTACACCAGGCGGCCACAACCTGATTGTCGCCGCCATGGATACGACTGATTATCCGTGTACCGTCGGCTTCCCGTTTGCGTTTAGAACGGGTGAACTGAGCAACTACTATGAAGGCTGGGAGTTGCTCAAATACAACGAAGACGTTGGCGAACTGCACCGCACCGATGAAAACGGTAACCGCATTAAGTTGCGCTTTGCCACCCTGCTGGCACGCAAACCTGCTTAACGGGCGGCCAGCAGACAGAGTTGCAGGGCAGTCTGGTAAGAGGCCTCGAACGACGACAGCGGCAGAAATTCAAACCTCGAGTGGAAGTTATGCGCCCCGGTGAAGAAGTTCGGCGTGAGCAGTCCTTTTGCTGAGAGTGCCGCGCCGTCTGTACCGCCGCGCATTGGCGTCGGTTTAGGCGTGATGCCGAGTGATTCCATCGCCTCAAACATCAGGTCGATAGCACGCCTGTCTTCGCCAATCGCATTGCTGATATTGCTGTAGGTGTCTTCAATGCGATAGTCGACGCTTGCCGTTGGATACTGAGCAGCAATCAGCGCTGCGACGTCGGCAATCTGCTGCTTACGGGCGGCAAAACGCGTTTTATCAAAATCACGGATATTCGCTTTGAGGACGGCCTCGTTTTGTCCCGCCTGAATGCCGTTAAACCAGATATACCCCTCACGACCTTCGGTACACTCTGGGGTTTGCTGACGATCAAAATGGTTGATGTAGTCGGTCGCCATCAGCAGGGGGTTCACCAGTACGCCTTTGGCGGACATGGGATGTGCCGTCACGCCAGTAAAGCGGATCTCCGCTGCCGCGGCGTTAAAGTTTTCATAGACAATTTCCCCCAGCTCGCAGCAATCAATTGTCCAGGCAAAATCAACGTCGAAGCGTTTCAGATCGAGCGCCTTCGCGCCGTACAGGCCAATTTCTTCATCCGGGACAAATGCAACCACAATGTCGCCATGCTGATGCTCTGCCGTCAGGTTTTCCAGCACGGTCATAACGACGGTAACGGCTGATTTATTATCTGCGCCTAATACGCTGGTTCCGTCGCTGAAAATAATCTCCTCATCCGGATAGGCCAGAATTTCAGGATGCTCTTTTACGCGTAACCAGATGTCTTTGTCTTTATTCAGACAGAGGTCTTCACCTGTAAATGTTAATATCTGCGGATGAATATCGGGCGATAAACCCACGTCGACGGTATCAATATGGGTAATAAAACCAATGCGCGGCGCACCGGCGACGTTGCCTTTTTTCACCGCGGTCACCGTGGCGAATTCATCAATCACAATGTCGTCTAACCCCAGTTGCGCCAGCTCTTGTGCCAGTTCTCGCGCCATGTCGTGCTGGCCTGGCGTAGAGGGCAGCGTTTTTACTTTGGCATCGCTCTGGCTGGTGATGGAGAGATAGCGAAAAAAGCGGTGCGTTAATTGTCTGGAAAGTGACGAGCCCATAGTGATTTATTCCTTATTTATTTTTCAGGTGTTTGCCACTTCACTTTAATGTTATTTATGAGATGGCAAAAGAATTAATTAGCCGTCGAATTAAAAAGACAGGAATAAATGATGAAAAGCAAACTCACAATCTTAACGCTGGCTCTTGCTGCACTCACCGTCAGTTCCACGGTCGCCGCAAAAACGCTGGTGTATTGTTCCGAAGGATCACCGGAAAACTTCAATCCTCAGTTATACACGTCGGGTACCAGCGTGGATGCCAGTGCCGTACCTGTTTATAACCGGCTGGTCGATTTCAAACCTGGCACCACGGAGCTGGTACCCAGCCTGGCAGAGCGTTGGGAGGTGAGCGACGACGGTAAAGTCTATACCTTCCATCTGCGTAAGGGGGTGAAATTCCAGAGTAATAAATTGTTCACGCCGACCCGGGACTTTAACGCTGATGACGTGATCTTCTCGTTTATGCGGCAGAAAGATGTGAATCATCCTTACCATAACGTCTCTAATGGCAGCTATTCCAATTTTGAAAATCTGGAGTTTGGCAGCCTGATCACCGCCATTGATAAAGTCGATGACCACACCGTGCGCTTTACGCTGGCACACCCGGAAGCGCCATTTGTCGCCGATCTGGCCTGGTATTTTGCCTCGATCCTCTCTGCGGAGTATGCCGACGCGATGCTGAAAGCGGGGACTCCTGAAAAGGTGGATATGGAGCCGATTGGCACCGGGCCGTTTAAACTCACACAGTATCAGAAGGACTCCCGCATTCTCTTCACTGCGTTTGCAGACTACTGGCAGGGTAAATCGAAGCTCGATCGGCTGGTGTTTACCATCACGCCGGATGCTTCAGTACGTTTTGCCAAAATCGAAAAGAACGAATGTCAGGTGATGCCGTTCCCGAACCCAGCCGATTTACCGCGTATGAAGGCGAACAAAGACATCAACCTGATGAGCAAGGCAGGCCTGAACACAGGTTTTCTGGCGTTTAATACGCAAAAGCCACCGCTGGATAACGTTAAGGTTCGCCAGGCGCTGGCCATCGCCATCAACAAATCAGCCATTATTGACGCGGTGTTCCATGGCACGGGGACTGCCGCGAAGAACCTGCTGCCGCCAGGCGTATGGAGCGCCGACAGTGAACTTAAGGATTACGATTACGATCCAGAAAAGGCAAAAGCGCTGCTGAAGGAAGCGGGTTTTGCTAACGGGGTGAACATTGATTTGTGGGCAATGCCGGTGCAACGTCCGTACAACCCGAATGCGAAACGTATGGCCGAAATGATTCAGGCCGACTGGGCGAAAGTGGGCGTACAAACTCACATTGTCACCTATGAATGGGGGGAATACCTCAAGCGCGTGAAGGGTGGTGAACATCAGGCTGCGCTGATGGGCTGGACGACCGCAACGGGCGATCCGGACAACTTCTTTGGTCCGCTATTTACCTGCACGTCTGCAAATGGCGGTTCGAATTCGGCGAAGTGGTGCTATAAGCCGTTTGATAAAATTATTGCGGAGGCAAAATCAATAACCGATCACGATAAACGTGTGGCGCTATATAAAGAGGCTCAGCAGATGATGCATGACCAGATGCCAGCGGTGATGATTGCGCATTCAACGATTTTCGAACCGGTGCGCAAAGAGGTGACGGGTTATGAAATTGACCCGTTTGGTAAACATCTGTTCTGGCAACTGGATATACATCAGTAATTTTTCACTGCCCGGTGCACATCCGGGCAGTCTTTTTGCAATTTGTGCTCCCGACATCATTTTTTGTCACAACACTCACCCCAGTCTTTTGCTATAACTTCAAATGCATACTTGCAGATAACATGGAAAACCATCATGCGTACTCAAACTTTTTTAAAAGTTGCAGTGCTTACTGGTCTGTTGGCTTTGGCGGGTTGTTCATCAAAAGTGGCTGCTCCCGATCAATACTCAGGCTTTTTAAAAGACTATTCTGGTTTAAAGGAAACAACTTCTGCAACGGGTAAACCGACCTTACGTTGGGTTGATCCGTCATATAACGAAGCCAATTATGACAATATTGTCTGGAACCCGATTACTTATTATCCGGCTCCAAAACCAACCACGCAGATTGGTCAAAGAACACTGGATGAGTTGCTGAGCTATACCAATAACAAAATGAAAACCTCGATTGGTCAGCGTAAACCGATCGTTACCAAACCAGGGCCGCGTAGCCTGATCTTCCGTGGTGCGATTACCGGTGTAACCTCTAAGCAAGAAGGTTTGCAGTTCTATGAAGTGGTGCCAGTGGCACTGGTTGTTGCAGGTACGCAAATGGCGAGCGGTCACCGTACCATGGATACCCACCTGTATTTTGAAGGTGAGTTGATTGATGCGAAAACCGGCAAGCCTGTCATTAAAGTCGTTCGTAAAGGCGAAGGCAAAGAGCTGGCTAACGAAAATACCCCAATGGGCTTTGCAACTCTGAAACAGGTTGTTGATGACATGGCGACCGATGCCACCATGTTTGATGTGAAAAAGACCATGAAATAACCAGGAAAGGCCTGCATTGCGCAGGCCTTATTTATTTACGCTGTTCGTAAGCGCCTGAACCAGGTTTCGGGTTTAGTAAACATCACCATATTCCCCCCCAGAATCAGCAATAACCCGACGATACCGTTTATATGCCACACGTAACCTTCATAAACCGTTGAGATGGAGAGGGCGACCAGTGGGAAGAGCAGCGTACTGTAGGCCGCTTTACCTGGGCCGATACGTCCTACCAGCGTAAAGTAAGCGCCGAAAGCAATCACCGAACCAAACAGGGCCAGATAGAGCAGCGCGCCAATGTAGCTCACCGTCCATTCCGGGGTGAAACTGTCGCCTCTGAAGAGGGCAATGCAGCCCATCACCAGTGTGCCATACAGCATCGCCCAGGCGTTGGTGGTCATGGTTTCAAGGCCTTTGCGTTGATGACGCATGCTGATCATATTGCCCAGCGAGAAGCCGTAGGTACCGAGTGCGGAAAGACCAATACCTGTCAGGAGTGACGCGCTCCAGCCGCTGGCCAGAAGGTCGTCCCAGAAGAGGGTGATAATACCAATTAGCCCCAGAGCCGCTGCGGTCCAGAAGCGCGCAGGCGGACGTTGCCCGAAGAAAATAAAGCTGTTGATGGCGTTATAGAGCACCGCCATTGAGAAAATCACAGATTCCAGCCCGGTGTTGATGTGCGAGGCCGCGGTATAAAAACACCAGAAGTTAAAGCAAAAAACGCAGCATCCCTGAAGTAAGCAAAACAGATGATCCCGCAGCGCCAGTTTGCGCAGTCGACGCAGGACGAGTAACACCACCATCATCGTGAGGCTGGCAACCGCGAAACGCCAGAAAATGGATACGGGCGATGCCACAGGACCTTGCTGCAGGAAAATTGCAATCCAGGTAGTTCCCCAGATAATTACCACCAGTCCGTATAATAATGCGTTCATACTTTTTCTCTTCTCAAACCACGGAAGTGGGCAGTATGGTGTGCTGAGCCGCAAGGGGCTTGCACCGGCTTGCGGTAGACTTGCAAAATCTTGCGCTTTTTTCTTTTATGGGGACTGGCAACGGGCGGCAACAATTCTTAGACTGATTATCTGATCAATAACGCGCTAACGGTTATGTCTCACGCTTACGATACCTTTGAAACGCTGTGCCAACAGAATGCGGTCCTGCGGGAAACCGTCTCGCTGAACTCGGGTATTCAACTGGCCGCGTGGTACAACAAGCACGATACGATAACGGTAAAAAGCAATCATCATACCCTTAGTCTGTACGTGGCTGACGGTTACGAAAGTTATCAAAAAACGCCGGGCGGCTGGAAAAACGGTGGCGGTCCGGATCGTTTCTGTTTGATGCCCAAAGAGAGCGAATCAACGTGGGATATCCGGGATGACCTGTCGTTTGTGCATCTCTACTGCACCGATGAACATCTGCGCGACGTGGGGGAAAAAATCTGGGACAAGCGGCCACTTTCGCTGACCCTGGACGAGCGTATATTCGGCAGTGATCCGAAGATAACTACGTTGTACCGCCAGTTTTTACTCGGCTGCGACTGGCAGCAGCACGCCAACCAGCTTATTCTGAGCACGGCCTCTACGCTGCTGTTAACCCATTTGCTGCAAAATTACTCTAATGTTCAGTGGAAACTGCCGGTCGTCACGGGCGGGTTATCCCCGTTCGTTCTGCGCAATGTGCTGGCCTTTATCGAAGAAAACCTGGGGCAGCCCCTGACGCTGGCAGAACTGGCGGCGCAGGCCGCCCTCAGCGAATACCATTTTGCCCGCATGTTTCGTCAGTCGACGGGGCTGGCGCCACATCAGTATGTGATGCAGCGCAGAATGGAAAAGGCGAAAGCGCTGGTACAACATACTGCGACGCCGCTGACGGACATTGCGCTCGCCTGTGGGTTTAACTCCGCCAGCCACTTCAGTAACCGCTTTCGCAGCGTGACGGGAATGACGCCTTCACAACTACGTGCGGCGAGTGCGTGATAACAGGGCGTAGCATACTCCTCCCAGAACCAATCCCCAGAATGCCGAACCAATGCCCAGGAGTGTCACACCGCTCGCAGTCATCAGAAATGTGACTATCGCCGCGTCACGTTCCGCTTCGTGATTCAGTGCCTGATACAGACTCCCGCTGATGGCCCCCAGTAACGCCAGACCTGCCAGCGTCTGGATCCAACTGAGCGGTAGCGCCGTCATGATTGCAGTAATAGAACCACCGAAAATACCGGCTAACAGATAAAATCCCCCGGCCGCGATGGCTGCCAGCCAGCGTTTAGCGGCATCCGGGTGCGCATCCGGGCTCTGACAAATGGCGGCGGTAATCGCCGCGATACAGATGGAAAAGACGCCAAAGGGCGAGAACAGCAGTGCCAGCCCGCCCGTAAAGATAATGAGCGGCGAAACCGCCAGTGGGTAGCCAGAGGCCTTCATCGTGGCGAATCCGGGGGCATTTTGAGAGGCCATGGTCACCAGGAAGAAAGGGATACCCACGCTCACCAGGCTAGTGAAGGTGAAGGAGGGTGCAATAAACTCTGGCATAACGAGGGAAAGGGTGAATTTATCCGTGACAACGTCACCACCCGCCCAGGCCACGATGCCGCCTGCCAGAAGCGTAACCACAATGGCATAGCGGGGTGCCAGCGCTTTTGCCATTAGCCACGCGGCAATCATGCTGCCGCACAGCAGAAAGTGCCCCTCCAGATGGGCAAACGCATGCAGACCAAACTGTAAAAGCACCCCTGCCAGCATGGCAGCAGCAAGCGAATGGGGGATCAGCTTCATCAGCCGGGCGAATAACCCGGTGATGCCGCAAAGTAAAATGAGCGCATTGGCAAAGATGAACACGCCGATTGTTTCAGCCAGCGTGACACCGTGCAGGCTGGTCGCGAGCAGCGCCGCACCGGGCGTTGACCAGGCGGTAAGCACTGGTGCTTTATACCACCAGGAAAGCAGCAGCGTGCTGACTCCCATGCCGATCCCGAGTGCCGTCATCCAGCCCGCAATCTGTTGCGCATTTGCGCCGGCTGCCGCTGCGGCCTGCCAGATGATGGCAGCAGAACTGGCGTAGCCGACCAGGACGGCGACAAAACCCGCCAGAACGGCTGGAACAAAGTGTGTTGAAGAGGCGCGCATGAAAACTCCGTTGTGCGTTATAACGTCTGAGATAAGGTAACACTGTGCGTTATAGCGTACAAGTGGTATGCTCATCATCACCAGGAGGGAACATGGACATCACACAACATCTTGCAACCACACTGAAAACACTGCGCCAGGATCGCGGCTGGAGTTTGTCGAAGCTGGCAGAAGAGACAGGGGTTTCAAAAGCGATGCTCGGGCAAATCGAGCGCAATGAATCCAGCCCGACGGTATCGACATTGTGGAAAATCGCCACAGGACTGAACGTACCGTTTTCCACCTTTATCACCCCAGAGGCGGACAAGCAGGCTGTTTTTGACCCGCAGCAGCAGGCCATGGTGGTAAAACCGCTGTTCCCGTGGGATGAGACGCTGAAGTTTGATCATTTCTCCATTACCCTGGCTCCCGGCGCGCTGAGCGAGTCCACACCGCATGAAGCGGGGGTGATTGAACATGTGGTGGTGGTAAGCGGCGAGCTGGAGATGCAACTGGAGGGGGAGTGGCAGACAATTCCTGCCGATTCAGGCATCCGTTTTGCCGGGGACAAACCCCACGCGTACCGTAACAGCAGCGACCGGGCGGTGCATTTTCACTCCCTGATCCACTATCCCCGCTAACACTACGCAAAACTGTTTCGCTGTCGCATACTTCTGACTACAATAGCCGCCATTTTGACCATAACGGATAACGACGAAGTATGCGCCTGCAATCCCATCATCTTGAACTTTTAAGCCCGGCCCGCGACGCCGCCATTGCCCGTGAAGCGATCCTTCACGGTGCAGATGCCGTCTACATTGGCGGTCCTGGCTTCGGTGCCCGCCATAACGCCAGCAACAGTCTGCGCGATATTGCTGAACTGGTACCGTTCGCCCACCGTTTCGGGGCGAAAGTGTTCGTTACCCTGAACACCATTCTTCATGATGATGAGCTGGAACCTGCGCAACGTCTGATCACCGATCTCTACCAGACCGGGGTTGATGCCCTGATTGTTCAGGATATGGGCGTTCTTGAGCTGGATATCCCACCAATTGAACTGCACGCCAGTACCCAGTGTGATATCCGCACCGTTGAGAAGGCAAAATTCCTCTCCGACGTCGGCTTTTCGCAGATCGTTCTGGCGCGTGAACTGAACCTGAACCAGATCCGTGATATCCACCAGGCGACAGACGCGACGATTGAATTCTTTATCCACGGCGCGTTGTGCGTGGCCTATTCCGGCCAGTGCAACATTTCTCATGCCCAGACC
This sequence comes from Pantoea sp. LS15, assembly GCF_012241585.1. Taxonomy (NCBI): domain Bacteria; kingdom Pseudomonadati; phylum Pseudomonadota; class Gammaproteobacteria; order Enterobacterales; family Erwiniaceae; genus Pantoea; species Pantoea sp. LS15. The sequence continues at coordinate 495,590 of NZ_JAAVXA010000001.1, read as the reverse complement.
GGGCGTAGCGCTAACCGTGGCGATTGCTCTCAGGCGTGTCGCCTGCCATACACTCTGAAAGACGATCAGGGGCGCGTGGTGGCGTTTGAAAAACACCTGCTTTCCATGAAGGATAACGATCAGACCGCCAACCTTGGTGCGCTGATTGATGCAGGCGTGCGGTCCTTCAAGATTGAAGGGCGGTATAAAGATATGAGCTACGTGAAGAACATCACCGCGCACTATCGTCAGATGCTGGATGCCATTATTGAAGATCGTGGCGACCTGGCACGCGCGTCAGCCGGTCGTACCGAGCATTTCTTTATTCCGTCGACGGATAAAACCTTCCACCGTGGCAGTACCGACTATTTCGTGAATGCCCGTAAAGGTGACATCGGTGCGTTTGACTCGCCGAAATTTATCGGCTTGCCGGTAGGTGAAGTACTGAAAGTGGCGAAGGATCATCTGGACGTGGAAGTGACGGAGCCGCTGGCGAACGGCGATGGTCTGAACGTAATGATCAAACGCGAAGTGGTCGGTTTCCGTGCCAATACGGTCGAAAAAACCGGAGAAAATCGCTATCGCGTGTGGCCGAATGAAATGCCAGCCGATCTCTATAAAGCGCGACCGAACGCAGCACTTAACCGTAACCTGGATCATAACTGGCAGCAGGCACTGCTGAAAACATCCAGCGAGCGTCGCATCGCGGTGGATATTGAACTGGGCGGCTGGGAAGAGCAGCTGATTTTAACCATGACCTGTGAAGACGGCATCAGCGTGACGCATACACTTGATGGCCAGTTTGAGGTCGCCAACAATGCGGAAAAAGCGCTAAACAATCTGAAAGAGGGTGTGGCGAAGCTGGGGCAGACAATTTACTACGCGCGTAACATTGAGGTAAATCTGCCGGACGCACTCTTCGTGCCGAACAGTCTGCTTAACCAGTTCCGTCGTGAGACGGCGGAAATGCTCGATGCGGCTCGTCTGGCTCACTACCCGCGTGGTAGCCGTAAAGCCGAAGCCGTCCCTGCACCTGTTTACCCGGATACGCATTTATCGTTCCTGGCTAACGTCTACAACCATAAAGCACGTGAATTCTATCATCGTCATGGCGTACAGTTGATCGACGCGGCCTATGAAGCGCATGAAGAGAAGGGGGATGTGCCGGTGATGATCACCAAGCACTGCCTCCGTTTTGCCTTTAACCTGTGTCCAAAACAGGCTAAAGGGAACATCAAGAGCTGGAAGGCCACACCTATGCAACTGGTGAATGGTGACGAGGTGTTGACCCTCAAATTTGACTGCCGCCCTTGTGAAATGCATGTAATTGGCAAGATGAAAAACCATATCTTCAAAATGCCAGCGCCGGGCAGTGTCGTAGCCTCAGTAAGCCCGGACGAACTTATGAAAACCCTGCCTAAACGCAAGGGTAATTAACGAAAGTGTGTATCCGGTTTGCGCGATTTCTGCCACAGGTGGTGTTCGCGCAAACCTTCCGCTGATTCTTCTGCTGCACTGCGTAATTCATCACTGTCTGCCTCATGACGAAGTTGATGTTCGACATTTTTCACCCACAAATATTCATGGCCTTTATGTCCCGCCATCAGCTGGCCGGAGAAAAGGGCGCAGACCAGCATGACGAGCGTTAACCCCTTTTTTAGCATTGACTTACCCTTAGAGAAATATTCCCCGCCAGCATGCACGTAGTTTCGTAGGGTTATTATTGGCTTTTTCAAATTAGCGCAAAGAATATGTCATCGTCCTCGACAGGATTTATTTCCGGGTAGTGGTGCGGATTTATCCTAAAATGCGAATTATTTTTGTCATATCCTAAAATTTGGTATCAAAATATGGCAGTGATTTAAGGACTAATCTTATATAATAAGATTTCTCTGACAAAGGAATGGATCTGATTCAATGAAAAAAGTCATGTCAATAGCGCTACTGGTCGTTGCCGTTGGGGCTGTTGTAGGTATGAATGTTAACTGGAGTGGCGAGCCGGATTATATCCAGTCAGCAGAAGCACGGGTCGGTTCATATTTAACCAGTGATTACGGACGCGTAGCGTGTAATAGCAAGAAAATTGATGACCAACATTGGGAATTAGGGTGTACCAATCCGTCGAAAGGTAAAACATTCCAGTTTGCTGTTTTCTCAGCCGACAGAGCGCCTTATGGTGTATCGCGCCCATTCTATCTGGAAGCAATCAACGATGATGCAAAAGAGAGTGCTGAACAGGGGCTGATGCGTTATTTGCAAATCAATACCAAAGCGGGTTAATGGCTCTGTTTAGCTTTTGTTGAGTTCAGACATGCTAGGTTGTCATTGATCCGCCGCCCGACCATGGAGTGTCGGGACGTAGACATGAAAATACAAATCTATCCATGCAAGCATTTACCGCCAGATAATGGCGGTTTTTTTTGCCTGTAAACGGGCCGTCAGCGCGCGGGCCGGGCAAACTGTTTACGATACTGGGCAGGGGAAAGCGCGAACTGCTGACGGAAATGGTGGCGCAGGGTGGCGGCCTGACCAAATCCGGTTTGCTCAGCAATGCTGTCGATGCTTAAACGGCTGCTTTCCAGATAATCTTTCGCCCGCAAGAGTCGTTCATTGAGCAGCCAACGCGCAGGTGTGGTGCCTGTCGCTGCCTCAAAGCGGCGCAGAAAGGTGCGCTGGCTCATACCAACGCGACGCGCCAGCGAGTCAACGCTGTGAGAAACGGTGAGGTGATTGTGCAGGAAATCGAATAACTGGCCCAGTCGCTGACTCTCCCGTAGCTGCGCTACCGGGCGACTCAGTTGCTGCGGTAAAGACCCGTCCCGGTGAGGGGGAATGACCAGCCGACGCGCAACGCTATTGGCCGTTTCCATTCCATAATCCCGTCGTACAACGTGCAGGCAGAGATCAATTCCTGCCGCACTGCCTGCGGAGGTAAGAATATCTCCCTCATCCTGATAGAGTACATCCTCGACCACCTGGATGTCAGGGTAACGGGCTTTAAGCGCGTCAAGATAGCGCCAGTGCGTCGTGGCTTTACGTCCATTCAGCAACCCCGACGCTGCCAGCACAAAGACCCCCGAACAGATGGACAGCAGCTGGCAGCCTCGCGCGCTGGCCTGGCGTAATGCCTCGCAAAGAGTGTCCGGGACAGGTGAATCCAGGCCTCTCCAGCCAGGAACCACGATCAGATCGGCAGATTCAAGCAGGCTTAAATCGCCATCGGTTATGATACGGATCCCACCGGTTGCCCGAAGTTCACCGCTATCAATACCCGCCACCGCAAAACGATACCATTCTTCCCCCAGTTCAGGGCGGGGCAGACCAAAGATCTCCACCGCCACGCCAAACTCAAAGGTACACAGACCGTCATACGCCAGCACAACAACCAGCGGCCGAGTTATCTGTCTTAAGTTTGTCATCTTTTTGCTGTTTTCTGGCATACGCGTGGGCATTCACGGGCTGAATTTGTGGATAGAGTAGTGTTAACACAAACGCCAAAGATGAGGAAGTATCATGAGTTATGTTACTGAATTTCCGGCTGCGGAACCGCAGGAAGCTGTCACCCATTTTCTGCGCCGCCTGAGCGTCGAAACCGACTGTGCTGATGTGCATCATGCCATCGTCAACCAGGAACAAGACTTTGTGCTGCTGCACGTAGTAGGGAGTCCGGAGCAGTTTGCGCGCCGTCATGTGCCAGGTGCATTACATCTGCCGCGTAGCCAGATTACCGCTGAGCGCATGGCGCAATGGCCTGAAGGCACGCTTTTCGTTGTTTACTGCGCCGGGCCGCACTGTAACGGCGCGGACAGAGCGGCGCTTAAGCTGGCACGACTCGGGCTACCGGTCAAAATTATGCTCGGGGGGATCACCGGCTGGGAAGATGAAAAGTTCGCCTTTGCCAGCAGCGAAACCGCTGCCGCGCTATGAAGATGAATTTCGTGGAAGAGTCTCGTTTGCCGAAGGGATAAAGACACGTCTGGTGACGCAGATCGCCTGCGAAGTCTGGTAAACCCTTCATCCCCGGCGCTGCATTATAAAAGTGCAGCGCTGTATCATTCTGAGACGTTCTCTTTACATCCTGCTTTCACTTTCCCTGCAATCGCGCTTTTTCCATTCTGGCATCCTTTTTGCTCCTGGTTAGCTGGCACATTTTTTTCCGCGTCCACGCCGTAACGGACGTCTTCGCACAGCGTTCTTTTTCAGGAGTGAAAATATGCATCGTCGTACCTTATTGAAAGCCTTCGCGTTGTCAGCTTCTGTTGTTGCTATGGGAATGAGTTTTGGCGTGCAAGCGGCCGATACCATCAAAGTGGGCATTATGCATTCTCTGTCCGGCACGATGGCTATCTCCGAGACGCCTCTGAAAGATGTCGCGCTGATGACGATTGATGAGATTAACGCCAAAGGGGGCGTACTGGGTAAAAAGCTGGAACCGGTAGTGGTTGACCCGGCGTCAAACTGGCCGCTGTTTGCTGAGAAAGCTCGTCAGCTGTTAAGCCAGGATAAAGTCGCGGTCGTGTTCGGTTGCTGGACATCGGTGTCGCGTAAATCAGTCCTGCCGGTGTTTGAAGAACTGAACGGCCTGCTGTTCTATCCGGTGCAATATGAAGGCGAGGAGATGTCACCGAATGTCTTCTATACCGGCGCGGCGCCGAACCAGCAGGCGATCCCGGCGGTGGAATACCTGATGAGTGAAGACGGCGGTGGGGCAAAACGCTTCTTCCTGTTAGGTACCGATTACGTTTACCCCCGTACGACCAACAAGATCCTGCGTGCCTTCCTGCATTCGAAAGGGGTTGAGGATAAGGATATCGAAGAGGTTTACACTCCGTTTGGTCACAGCGACTACCAGACCATTGTCGCCAACATCAAGAAATTCTCCGCAGGGGGTAAAACCGCCGTGGTATCGACCATCAACGGCGACTCCAACGTACCGTTCTACAAAGAGCTGGCCAACCAGGGCCTGAAAGCGACCGACGTGCCGGTAGTGGCATTCTCCGTAGGCGAAGAAGAGCTGCGCGGGATCGACACCAAACCGCTGGTCGGCAACCTGGCCGCGTGGAACTACTTTGAGTCCGTGGATAACCCAACCAACCAGGCATTCGTAGCAGACTACAAAGCCTATGCGAAAGCACACAAACTACCGAATGCCGACACCGTGGTCACGAATGATCCGATGGAAGCCACTTACGTTGGTATCCATATGTGGGCACAGGCGGTGGAAAAAGCCGGTACCACCGATGTGGATAAAGTGCGTGCGGCGATGGCAGGCCAGTCATTCAAAGCCCCTTCAGGCTTTACGCTCACCATGGATACCACCAACCATCATCTGCATAAGCCGGTCATGATCGGTGAAATTGAAGGGAACGGTCAGTTTAACGTGGTGTGGCAGACTGAACAGCCGGTACGTGCCCAGCCGTGGAGTCCGTTCATTGCCGGGAATGACAAAAAGCCCGATCAGCCGATGAAAACCGCCAGCAACTAAGCCATTACCGCAGGGAGATAATCCATGAACGTCATGCGCACGATCATCGCTATTGTGTGGCTTGCCGGTCTGCTGCCAGGGATGGCGCAGGCATCGGATGCCGATCGTTTTGTTGCCGCCAGTCGCAGCCAGCAGGCTGACCTGTTGACGCAGTGGGCTGCAACGCCGGATGCAGCAAGGTTACCGCTGCTTCAGGCTCTGCAAGATGAAAACCTCTACACCGACAGTCAAAAGCACGCGTTTGTACAACGTAATGGCGACATCATTCCGCTGGGGGAAACCAAAACTGCAGAGGGGCCAACCAAAGCCGTGCGTCTGACCAACCGGCTGCGGGTGCTTGCCGCAACAGCCATTGCAACACATCAGCTTGTGAGTGACAGTGTCACGGAAAGGCGCGCTGCGGCTCGCCAGCTTCAGCGGGATGCTCAGCCCGGAATGCTCGGTTTCCTGCAAACGCGGGTTGAGAGTGAAACCGATGATGTGGCGCGTCAGGCGCTGCTGCTGGCGGTGGCGAATCTTCAGTTGGCAAGCCCGCAGGCAGAGGTGCGCCGCAAGGCCGTCGAGCTGTTAGGTCAGTCCGACGATCCGGATGTGCAGTCCAGGCTAACACCGTTTACGCAGATGCAGACCGAGCCTGACGCCGGGGTTCGCGCGGCCGCAGAAGAGAGTCTTAGCCAGATCCAGCATCGCCTGATGTGGGGCGATCTGCTGGGTCAGGCGTTTATGGGACTCTCTCTGGGGTCGGTATTGCTGCTGGCGGCGCTTGGGCTCGCCATCACCTACGGCCTGCTGGGTGTTATTAACATGGCCCACGGCGAGATGCTGATGCTGGGTGCGTATGCCACGTGGATGGTGCAGCAGGCGATGGCCGGGTTTGCTCCCCAGTGGCTGGCGCTCTACCCGGTTATCGCGTTGCCGGTGGCGTTCTGCCTGACGGCGGGTATCGGGATGGTGCTGGAGCGTACCGTGATCCGTCATTTGTACGGACGTCCACTGGAAACGCTGCTGGCGACATGGGGGATCAGCCTGATGCTTATCCAGCTGGTGCGCATGACGTTTGGCGCTCAGAACCTGGAGGTGGCAAACCCGGCATGGTTGTCTGGCGGCGTGCAGGTCTTTGCTAACCTGACGTTGCCGTGGAACCGCATAGTGGTGCTGGGGTTCGTGCTACTGGTGCTGTTCTTCACCTGGCTGATTCTGAATAAAACCCGTCTGGGACTTAACGTGCGTGCGGTGACACAAAACCGCAGCATGGCCGCCTGTTGTGGGGTGCCGACGGGGCGTGTTGATATGCTGGCGTTCGGGCTTGGTTCAGGCATTGCCGGGTTAGGCGGCGTGGCGTTATCTCAGCTTGGGAACGTTGGGCCTGAGCTGGGTCAGGGCTATATCATCGACTCTTTCCTCGTGGTCGTTCTCGGTGGCGTAGGCCAACTGGCAGGCAGCGTGGCCGCAGCCTTTGGTCTTGGGATCTTTAATAAAATCCTTGAGCCGCAGATGGGGGCAGTACTGGGCAAGATTCTCATTCTGGTGGCGATCATTCTGTTTATTCAGAAACGACCGCAGGGGTTGTTTGCACTGAAAGGGAGGGTTATTGACTGATGAGCCAGCCACTCACCTTAACGCTGGCGCGTAAAGCGCCACGAACCATTCAGATTGTCGGCAGCCTGCTGGTGGCGTGTCTGCTGATATTACCGTTTTTTGCCTTGCTGCCTGCGACGCATCCGCTGGCGCTTTCGACCTGGATGCTGACGCTGACCGGTAAGATCCTCTGCTATGCCATCGTTGCGGTGGCGCTGGATCTGGTGTGGGGCTATGCCGGGATGTTGTCCCTGGGACACGGCATTTTCTTCGCGCTGGGTGGCTATGCGATGGGCATGTACCTGATGCGTCAGGCCGCAGGTGACGGTTTGCCTGCGTTTATGTCGTTTCTCTCCTGGACCGAAATGCCGTGGTTCTGGTGGGGAACCCAGTACTTTGCCTGGACGCTGGTACTGATTGTCATGGTGCCAGGCTTGCTGGCACTGGTGTTTGGCTGGTTTGCCTTCCGCTCGAAGATCAAAGGGGTCTACTTCTCGATTATGACCCAGGCGCTGACCTATGCGGGCATGTTGCTGTTCTTTCGCAACGAAACCGGTTTTGGCGGTAATAACGGCTTTACCGGTTTCACCACGTTGCTGGGGTTTTCGGTGACGGAAACGACCACGCGTATTGCGCTGTTTCTGGCAACCGTGTTGTTACTACTCCTGGCGTTGGGCACCGGATTTGCGCTGGCGAAGAGCAAGTTTGGCCGCATTTTGACTGCTGTACGGGATGCCGAAAACCGCCTGACGTTTTGCGGGTACGATCCTCGCGGGTTCAAGCTGCTGGTGTGGACACTTTCTGCGGTGCTGTGTGGCCTGGCAGGGGCACTCTACGTTCCGCAGGTGGGCATTATCAACCCAGGAGAGATGTCGCCGACAAACTCGATAGAAGCGGCTATCTGGGTAGCGCTCGGCGGACGTGGCACGTTGGTGGGCCCGGTGATAGGCGCTGCGCTGGTGAATGGGGCAAAGAGTGTTTTCACGGTCGCGATGCCGGAATACTGGCAACTGTTTCTCGGGATGATTTTTATCGCTGTCACCCTGTTTTTGCCACGTGGCGTCTACGGTCTGTTTCGTAAGGGAGAGAAATAATGCAGCCAGCCGAAGGATTATTCACCCGTCAGTTACCTGGTGATCGCTACCGCGAGCAGACTGACCCGGTGCTGCAACTGGATAAGATCAACGTTAACTTTGATGGATTTCAGGCATTGACGGATCTCACGTTGAACATCGGCGTGGGCGAGTTACGCTGCGTAATTGGGCCGAACGGCGCCGGTAAAACCACGCTGATGGATGTGATCACTGGCAAAACACGGCCGAAAAGCGGTAAAGCGATTTACGACCAGTCCATTGACCTGACTCTGCTTGAGCCCGCCGCCATTGCCCGCCAGGGGATTGGGCGCAAATTCCAGAAACCGACGGTATTTGAAGCGCTGACGGTGTGGGAAAACCTTGAGATTGCCATGAAAACCGATAAATCCGTCTGGGCGAGCCTGCGGGCAAAACTCAACGGTGAGCAACGCGATCGCATTGATGAGATGCTGGTTTTGCTGCGGCTGAGTAGTGAACGTGACCGCCTGGCCGGGCTACTTTCGCACGGGCAAAAACAGTTCCTCGAGATCGGCATGCTGCTGGTCCAGGATCCGCATCTGTTGCTGCTGGATGAGCCGGCGGCCGGGATGACCGATGCAGAAACCGAATATACCGCTGAGTTGTTCAAAACGCTTGCGGGCAAGCATTCTCTGATGGTGGTGGAGCACGATATGGGCTTTGTGGAAACCATTGCCGATCACGTGACGGTACTGCACCAGGGGCGCGTGCTGGCGGAGGGATCGCTTCGCGAGGTTCAGGCCAATGAGCAGGTGATTGAAGTCTATCTGGGACGCTAAGGAGCGGTGATGTTACAGGTTAACGAACTGAATCAATATTATGGCGGCAGCCATATTCTGCGTGGTGTGAGCTTTGAAGCCATCACTGGCGAAGTCACCTGTTTGCTGGGGCGTAACGGCGTCGGGAAAACCACGCTGCTGAAGTGCCTCATGGGTCTCATCCCGGCGAAAACCGGAGAAGTCATCTGGCAGGGGAAAAAGATCACCCATAGCAAGCCGCACCAGCGGGTGCAATCAGGCGTGGCGTATGTCCCGCAGGGGCGCGAAATTTTCCCGCGCTTAACTGTTGAAGAGAATCTGCTGCTGGGCCTGTCGCGGTTTTCTGCCCGCGATGCAAAGCAGGTCCCGGAAGAGATCTGGCAGTTGTTCCCGGTGCTTAAAGAGATGAAACAGCGACGTGGGGGCGATCTCTCCGGAGGACAACAGCAACAGCTGGCGATTGGTCGAGCGCTGGCAAGCCGCCCGCAATTGTTGATCCTCGATGAACCCACAGAAGGTATACAGCCTTCAGTCATAAAAGAGATAGGCCAGGTGATCCGCACTCTGGCAGACCGGGGAGATATGGCGATCCTGCTGGTCGAGCAGTTTTATGATTTTGCCGCCGAGCTGGCAGACAGCTATCTGCTGATGTCGCGCGGCACCATCATTCAGCGTGGACGGGGAAAAAACATGGAGCAGGAGGGCGTGCGCGGCCTGGTTGCGATTTGAGATGTTATATTATAACATTCTCGCTCTTATAAAACGGAGTGAGGGTTTTGTTTTGGCTACACATATTGGCAAATTTGCAATGACTCTGGCGGCGATGCTGGTCAACGGCCAGCTGTTTGCCCACTCGCATGGACACCAGATGACTGAAGCGGAACAGAAGGCAGCGAACGGCGTCTTTGAAGATAAAGACGTCAGGGACAGAAAGTTGTCCGACTGGGACGGTACCTGGCAGTCCGTATATCCTTTCCTGCTTGATGGCGCGCTGGATCCGGTTTTTAAACAAAAAGCCCAGAAGGATCAAAGCAAGTCCTTCGACGAGGTGAAAGCCTACTACCGCACGGGTTACGCGACGGATGTGGATGCCATCGGCATCGAAAATAACGTCATGGAATTCCATAAAGGTAAAGAAGTCAGCAGCTGTCATTATGATTACAGCGGCTACAAAATCCTGACCTACACATCCGGCAAAAAAGGGGTTCGCTATCTGTTTGAATGCAAAGATGCCAACAGTCAGGCACCGAAGTTTGTCCAGTTCAGCGACCATATCATCGCGCCGAAAGCGTCTTCGCATTTCCATATTTTTATGGGTAGTACCTCTCACGAGGCGCTGCTGAAAGAGATGGATAACTGGCCGACCTATTATCCGAATGAAATGTACAAAGAGCAGGTGGTGGAGGAGATGTTACACCATTAATGCTTTAGGGCCGGGTAGTGGCTACGCCTTACCCGGCCTACATGAGCTACGCTACGTTGGGTGTTTCGCACCACGCCTTCACGCTCATCCCGCGCAAGATCATCAGCCAGGCAATGACAATGGCGACCATCATAATCACAAATAACGACCAGTGCGGCAGGTTGGTCAGGATAATACCGGTGATCATCGGGTTTGCTGCTGCCCCCAGCCACCCCAACGCCTGCGCGGAGAAGTAGCTCGCTTTCATCCCGGGTGGAGCGATATTGTCGATCAACATGTATTCACCCGGCGCATAGATGATTTCGCCGAGCGTAAAGATGGCTGCAGCGATACCCCAGTAAATCAGGTTCTCTCCGGAGAGCATGAAGCCGCCGAGTCCCACAATAAAAAACAGGGTCGCTAGGGTCATCAGCGGACGAATATTGCTGGCAGAGATCTTGCGGCCCAGCGCATATTGCAGCGTCACCACCACGGCGGCGTTCACGGGCAATACCACGGCGACCACTTTTTCAGCGAAATCACTGTCTGCATGCGCGGCCAGAACATATTGCGAAATACAGCTGGCGAACGATCCGCCAACGTAGGAGGCGAGCAGGCCGGAAAGTGTGTACCAGAACAGGGCGCGGTCTTTCAGCAACACTGAAGGCTGCCAGGGCATTTTCTCCTCGGTGGTATCCAGCGCGACGCTTTTTTGCACGAAGAAATGGATAAATCCGAGCGGCAGTGCGGCACAGAAGGCGGCCAGCCAGAACGGCAACTGCAGGCTGTACATCACCAGCAGGGTGCCAATGGGCGGCCCGATCGTCCAGCCAATATTCAGAAAGCTGTAGTTCAGCGAGAAGACACGCGCTTTCTGACTTGCAGTGAGCACATCGGAGAACCAGGCCTTCAGCACCGTCGAAAAGACGGAATAGGCGCAGTTGATCAGCGCAAAGAACAGCACCACCAGCGTGACGTTATTGACCAGCGGGATCGCGATAAATCCTGCGATAAAGGCCACGATCGCGATCAGCATGTAGCGTTTTTTATCAAACTTATCGGCGAGAATGCCAAATCCCAGGCTGAACACCACGCCGATAGTCAGTGCAATCGTCAGGGCATAACCAATATTCTCGACGCTCATGCTATAGACGCGCGTGAGATAAATGGTCATAAACGGCAGCGTTGCCCCCCGACCGATTGTTAACAACAATGATGATGCCAGCAGCGCTGCGGTTGAGCGCCTGAGAGATGGTTTCATATTCCTGCCCGACAATTGCTTATGCTTTTTTTGTGGTGTCCTAAAAGGAGTATCACGACATAAGGGGCTTGTATAGCACCTAATTTATCCGTAAGTGCTTAGTCTTACTGCCAGAATTAATGATCTTCTCGCAGCGCGCTTTTTTCTGTTACCTTGAAGTGTTAACAAATAATTAATATTTCAGGGGCAGGGTATGACGCGTAAAGACGGGCTGCTGGCGTTGCTGGTGGTCGTAGTATGGGGTCTCAATTTTGTAGTCATCAAGCTGGGGTTGCACAACATGCCGCCGCTGATGCTGGCCGGTTTACGTTTCATGCTGGTGGCGTTCCCGGCGCTCTTTTTCGTCGCCCGTCCTAAAATCCCGTTGAAACTGCTGCTGGGCTATGGCCTGACCATCAGCTTTGGCCAGTTCGCGTTTCTCTTCTGTGCCATCAAGTTTGGAATGCCGGCCGGTCTTGCTTCGCTGGTGTTACAGGCGCAGGCGTTCTTTACCATTATTCTCGGCGCATTTGTGTTTGGTGAGCGTCTGCAGGGCAAGCAGCTGGCGGGGATCACGCTCGCGGTGTTTGGCGTGCTGGTACTGATTGAAGCCAGTCTGAATGGTCAGGATGTGGCGCTACTCGGCTTTATGCTGACACTGGCGGCGGGGCTGAGCTGGGCCTGCGGGAATATCTTCAACAAATTGATCATGCAGCATGAGGCGCGCCCGGCGGTTATGTCGCTGGTGGTCTGGAGTGCACTGATCCCGATAATCCCGTTTCTGGCGGCGTCGTTTATTCTGGATGGTCCGGATGTGATGCTGAACAGCCTGGTTGAAATCGATCTCACCACGATTTTGTCGCTACTCTACCTGGCTTTTGTGGCCACCATTATCGGCTATGGGATCTGGGGCTCACTGCTCGGCAAGTATGAAACCTGGCGCGTCGCACCGCTGTCGCTGCTGGTTCCGGTGGTGGGGCTTGCCAGTGCAGCACTCTTGCTGAATGAAACGCTGAGCGCGCTGCAACTGCTTGGCGCTGTGCTGATCATGGCCGGGTTGTATATTAATGTCTTTGGTTTGCGCGTGCGTCGGACGACGCGGGTCAGTGGAAAGGCATAAAAAAAGCCCCGCATCTGCGGGGCAAAACGAATCAGAGGCTGTGCTGATTATAATAAGGCACGCCTAATTCGTCGGACTTGTCGCTACCAGCACCCATGTGGTTGAAATCATAAGGTGACTGGCCATGTGCTGACGGCAAAATCATCGTATCAGGATTATTTTGCTGCGTTGCACGAGGGGTTTGCTCCGCGAAGGTCTGGCTGGAGAACAGCACCAGCAAGGCGAGGGCGGCGGAGGCGATAGCTTTCATGATTTCCTCGGTTACGTCTTTAAAGGCGATGATTAACTACAATGTTTTAATGGATACAGGTATCGGGATTCCCCCGGCACGCTGGTAATTCGGTACTTATGAGGTGGCACGTCAAAGTAGTTCTTGAACGTACGCGTCAGGGTTTGTTGCGATTCAAATCCGTAACGCTCCGCCAGATAAAGGATCGGCTCATTGCTTTCTTTCAGTTTCTGGGCAATTTCTGTCAGCTTGCGGCTGCGAATATATTGACCTAATGAATGGCCGGTCTCTTTTTTGAACATCCGTTGCAGGTGCCATTTGGAGTAACCTGAACGCTCGGACACTTTTTCAAGGGAGAGCGGTGATTCCAGGTTATCCTCGATCCAGTCCAAAATGCTATGAATGGTGATAGCGTCAGTATTGCGTCTGGACATCGTCATACCTCTTATTCTGTTTACGGCAGTATTTTCTTAAGCAAAAGCTCAAGGGTTGCCACTTCATCTGCCGTTAAGTTTTTTGTGAGTTCCTGATGTAATTTTTGTCCTACTAATTGATGACATTGTTCGCACATCGCTGCGCCATCGTCGGTCAGTTTGACCAGTACGCCGCGTTTGTCATTCGGGTTAGGGCTTCGTTCTATCCATCCTTTGCAGACGAGACGATCCAGCATGCGGGTTAATGCGCCCAGATCGACAGAGAGCACCTTTTTCAGCTCAACCGGCGTGATACACACTTCGCAGCGAATGGAACACAGCACTTTGAACTGTGTTGCGGTGATATCCAGCGGTGACAGATAGTCATTGAGCAGGCGATCTTTTTTCTGATTGACCATATGAATAAGACGACCCAGTGGAATAATGTCGTTGAAGAGATCACTGGTGCTTTTCACAATGGTTGCCCTGGCAAGTAGTTTAGTCACGGCAGATATTATTGCTCAGGCAAGTATAAGTCAACTGAATGAATTAACCGATGCCACGAATTGCTAAAACGTTTCATACACGTTTTTTGAGGTCTTTCAAATCAGATAGATAACCAGGAGTAATTGTTCACGGAGGAAAATAATCGTTACGTTGAGCAGATGGATGAACGTCACACTTTCCCCCTATAATTGCTGTGTTAAATATGGATAAGGACAACGACGCACTATGTTGGATTTGATGAAAGCAATTGGTCTTGGGCTGGTGGTATTGCTGCCGTTGGCTAACCCATTAACGACGGTTGCGCTCTTCCTCGGGCTGGCGGGGAACATGAACAGCGCCGAGCGCAATCATCAGTCGATGATGGCCTCCGTGTATGTATTCGCCATCATGATGGTGGCTTACTACGCCGGACAACTGGTGATGAACACCTTTGGGATTTCTATCCCTGGCCTGCGTATCGCCGGGGGGCTGATTGTAGCCTTTATCGGTTTCCGTATGCTGTTCCCGGCGCAAAAAGCGCATGAGTCACCGGAAGCGACCAGTAAATCCGAGGAGCTGGAAACCGAACCGAGTGCGAATATCGCCTTTGTGCCCTTAGCCATGCCGAGTACGGCGGGGCCGGGGACGATTGCGATGATCATCAGTTCTGCCTCCACGGTACGTGATGGCTCGACGTTTCCTGACTGGGTTGTCGCCGTTGCTCCGCCGCTGATTTTTGCGTTGATCGGCATCATCGTGTGGGCGTCTTTGCGCAGCTCTGGTGCGATTATGCGCTGGGTAGGCAAGGGCGGTATCGAGGCGATTTCCCGTCTGATGGGCTTCTTACTGGTTTGTATGGGCGTGCAGTTTATTATTAACGGCGTGCTGGAAATTATTAAAACGTACCATTAAGTTCATTGCCGGGTGGCGGCTTCGCCTACCCGGCACAAACAAACGTCACCCGTGTTGCCGCTGTTCTTCCAGCGCCACCGGCCATTTACGGAAGATGAGCACCGACCAGATCAGCGCTACCAGCGCAGGAATGGCACCCAGATAGCCGATCGCTGACATCGACACATGCAGGCTGATTTGATTTCCCACCAGCGCGCCCGCGCCAATCCCCAGATTAAAAATCCCCGAGAAGAGTGACATTGCGACGTCCGTCGCATCCGGTGCCAGGGCCAGAACTTTCACCTGCATGCCCAGACCGATAATCATGATCGCCACGCCCCAGAACAGACTGAGGATCGCCAGATGGTTTTCACTTCCCGCAGCGGGCATCAGTAACAGCAGGCAGGCCAGCAGCAGGCCAATAGCACTACTCACCAGAGAGGAGGCATGCTGGTTACCCAACTTACCAAACAGAATGCTGCCAATAATGCCCGCTCCACCGAGGATCAACAGTAAAACGGTGGCAAAGTTGGCGCTAAAGCCCGCCACAACCTGTACAAACGGCTCAATGTAGCTATACGCCGTGTAATGCGCCGTTACCACAATGACGGTAAGCAGGTAGATACTCAGTAACGCAGGGCGACGCATCAGCAGCGGCAGGCTTTTCAGGGAGCCGGAATGTTCGCTAGGTAGCGCCGGCAGCAGTTTGATCAGGCAAACCAGAGTAATCAGTGCACCCATGCCGATGGCGAAGAAGGTAGTACGCCAGCCGAAATATTGCCCCACGATGCGGCCAATAGGCAGACCCAATACCATCGCCAGTGCTGTGCCGGTTGCAATCAGGCTTAGCGCCTGGGCACGTTTACCGGCCGGCGCCAGCCGTATAGCCAGAGACGCAGTAATTGACCAGAACACCGCGTGGGCAAAGGCAATGCCGACGCGGCTAATGACCAGCACGGTAAAACTCCACGCCATAAACGACAAAACGTGGCTGGCTATGAACAACACAAACAGGCCGATTAACAGCTTACGCCGCTCCATCTGACTGGTCATGAGCATAAACGGCAAGGACATCAGCGCCACCACCCAGGCGTAGATGGTCAACATAATGCCCACTTGCGCCGTTTCCATCTGGAAACTTTCCGCGATATCAGACAACAGCCCAACCGGAACAAATTCTGTGGTGTTAAAAATAAATGCGGCAATAGCCAGCGTGACCACCCGTAGCCACGCAACTCTGCGGGAAACTGTGTTCGTTGTCATAGAGATGTCGGAGATTCGTTGCTGAAAAGAAGAGAGGTCGATCTTAAAACGTTAAATGATGAAAACTCAATCATTATGTGATGTAGATCTCAATATTTACCTTATAAAAGCGGTAGCCGGGAACGTCTTTTTCATTGAATATAAAAGAACAACACAATAAAAACAGGCGGTAAGACAATGCAGGAGATTGATTTTTATCTGGTTGATGCCTTCAGTGACAAAACTTTTGGCGGCAATCCGGCAGCGGTTTGCCCGCTGAAAGCATGGTTACCCGATGAGACTTTGCTGAGAATGGCGCAGGAGCATAATCAGTCGGAAACGGCTTTTTTCGTCTGCAGTAAAGGAGGCATTGAGTTACGCTGGTTTACCACCCTTACGGAAGTCAATCTCTGCGGTCACGCTACCCTGGCCGCCGCATACGTTCTGTTTAATGAGCTGAATTATCCCGACTCGCGGATCCACTTTGATACGGCTTCTGGCCGTCTGACGGTAAGCCGTGAAGGTGACTGGATGACACTGGATTTCCCGGCATGCCCAACGCATGAAGAGACGCCCACGCCGGAGATGCTCTCGGCCCTGGGTATCAGCCACTACGTTGAAGCCCGTAAAGGCCGGGCGTGGCTCATCGTGCTGGAAAATCGCCAGCAGGTTGAAGCGCTCGCGCCAGACATCCCGGCGATGACGCCAGGCGAACATAAAGTGACGGTAACGGCACGGGGAGACGGTGAATATGATTTTGTCAGCCGCTTCTTCTCGCCGGGCGTGTCCGTCCCGGAAGATCCGGTTACCGGCTCTGCGCACACGATGCTCATTCCTTACTGGGGTGAAAAACTGCGTAAAACGACGATGCTTGCTCGTCAGGTTTCCGCGCGTGGCGGGGATATCCGTTGCGAACTCAAAGATTCACGTGTGCTGATGAGCGGCCAGGCAGCACTCTATTTGAAAGGCACAGTTTTTCTGCGCTGAATACCCATAACAAGAGAGGAAGAGACAATGCAGGAAATTGAATTTTATCTGGTGGATGCCTTTAGTGACAAAACGTTTGGCGGTAATGCCGCAGCAGTGTGTCCTCTGGAAGAGTGGTTGCCGGACGAGACGTTGCTCAAAATGGCGCAGCAGCATAACCAGTCTGAGACAGCTTTTTTTGTGCGAACCGACGGCGGGTTTGAGTTGCGCTGGTTTACCACGCTGGATGAAATTAACCTGTGCGGCCATGCCACGCTGGCGGCATCACACGTTATTTTCGAATACCTTGATTATCCGCATACCGAAATTACCTTCACCACACGCTTTGTCGGTGACCTGACGGTCAAGCGCAGTGGTGACTGGCTGACGCTGAATTTCCCTGCGTGGTCAACGGAGGTGGTCGACAACCCACCTGCGGGGCTGTTTAGTGCGCTGGGCATCACAGAGGCGAAAGAGGTGCGCGTCGGTCGAGATTACATAGTGGTGCTGGAGAGCCAACAGGCGGTGGAAGCGTTAACGCCGGACATCGCGGCGATGCTCCCGCTGGATAAAATGGTTTGCGTGACGGCGCCGGGTGATGAGTACGACTTCGTCAGTCGCTTCTTCTGCCCGGGTGAAGGGGTGCCGGAAGATCCGGTCACCGGGTCGGCTCACAGTATGCTGATCCCCTACTGGAGCGAGAAGTTAGGCAAAACCTCACTGAATGCCCGCCAGGTGTCGTACCGTGGCGGGGATCTGCGCTGCGAACTGAAGGGTGACCGGGTGCTGATTGGCGGTCAGGCGACCTTGTATCTGAAAGGGCGTATCTATTTACGCTAACAGTGCGGCGCTGGTTGTGGACGTTCGTTTAGCAGCGCTATAAAGGCCTCCAGTTGGCGTGTCATTGCGCCGCGTCGCCAGACCAGCCAGGTGGTCAGCCAGCGCCAGTTTTCTGCCAGCGGCCAGGCTTCAATCTGATGGTGCCCCGGCATACTCTCCAGCATAGAGCGGGGCATCAGCGCAATGCCCGCACCCGCGATAACACAGGCGAGCATGCCGTGATAGGACTCCATCTCATGAATGCGGCCAGGCGTGGCTCTGTCCGCATGAAACCAGCTTTCCAGGTGTCGGCGGTACGAGCAGTTCGCGCGAAAAGCGTAGACGTCGCTACCGCTCACCTGCGTGGCACGTTTGACCTCCGCATGCCCGGCGGGGGTGACCAGCATCATTTCTTCGCGGTAGACGGGCATTCCCTCCAGTTCAGGGTGCGAAAGTGGCCCGTCGACAAAGGCGGCGCTTAAGGTTCCCTCCAGTACGCCATCAATCATCGTCCCGGATGGCCCGGTAGAAAGGGCAAACTGGATACGTGGGTAGCGCTGATTAAACTGCGCCAGCGTCTCAGGGATGCGTACCGCAGCGGTACTTTCCAGCGCCCCGAGGGCAAATAACCCCTGGGGTTCATCTCCCGCGACGACCATGCGCGCTTCATCCACGAGCGCCAGGATCTGCTTGCTGTAGCGCAGGAAGTTATGCCCGGCGGGGGATAAACGCAAACGCTGGTTCTCACGAATAAACAACTCAACGCCAAGGTCAGCTTCCAGCTGGCGAATGCGGGTCGTCAGATTGGATGGAACACGATGCACCTTCTGCGCCGCCTGGGTGATACTGCCCGTCTGTGCGACGGCGTTAAACATTTCAAGCTGGGTTAAATCCATAGCATTCTCGATTCGTGAATAAGGTGGTTAGTATTATTCATTTTTAAGAAATAGCAGAGTGGGCCACAATTAATCAACCGTTTTAACGTGGAGAACATCATGACTTATTCACCTGCAACACATGCCCTCTCTGTGAACCCGACGACAGGGGAAACGCTCGCAGCCTGGCCGTGGGCAACCCAGGAGGAGGTGGACCGCGCGATTTCACAGTCTGACGCGGGTTTTCGTCAGTGGCGACGCGAAAGCGTTTCACACCGTGCGCAGAAACTACGCGATCTCGGCGCAGCACTGCGCAACCGTGCGGAAGAGATGGCGCAGATGATCTCCCGGGAAATGGGAAAACCCATTCTGCAGGCGCGGGCGGAAGTGGCAAAATCTGCCGGCCTGTGCGACTGGTATGCTGAGCACGGCCCGGCGATGCTCCGTACGGAGCCCACGCTGGTGGAAAACCAGAAGGCGGTGATTGAATACCGACCAATGGGACCGGTTCTGGCGGTGATGCCGTGGAACTTCCCGCTCTGGCAGGTGCTGCGTGGCGCGGTACCGATCCTGCTGGCCGGGAACAGCTATCTGCTTAAGCATGCGCCAAACGTCCTCGGTTCAGCCGATCTTATTGCGCAGATTTTTGCAGACGCAGGGTTTCCTGAAGGTGTTTTGGGTTGGGTGAATGCCACTAATGATGGTGTGAGCCAGGTGATTAACGATCATCGCATTGCTGCGATTACTGTAACCGGCAGCGTGCGTGCCGGTGCGGCGATTGGCGCGCAGGCAGGGGCGGCGCTGAAAAAATGCGTTCTTGAACTGGGGGGCTCTGACCCATTCATCGTTCTCAACGATGCTGACCTGGATCTTGCCGTGAAGGCGGCGGTAGCGGGTCGCTACCAGAACACTGGACAGGTGTGTGCGGCGGCAAAACGCTTCATTGTGGAAGAGGGTATTGCGGATACCTTTACCCAACGTTTTGTCGATGCGGTTTCTGCGCTGAAGGTGGGTGCTCCGGATCGGGAAGAGAACTATATTGGCCCGATGGCGCGTTATGACCTGCGCGATGAACTGCATCAGCAGGTGCAGGCCACCCTGGCTGAAGGGGCAACGCTGCTGCTGGGGGGAGAGAAAATCAGCGGAGAGGGTAACTATTACGCACCAACCGTGTTGTCGAACGTTACCCCATCGATGACGGCGTTCCGCCAGGAACTGTTTGGTCCGGTCGCGGCTATCATTGTGGCTAAAGACGCGGAACATGCCCTGCAACTGGCAAATGACAGTGACTTTGGACTCTCCGCCACCGTATTTACCGCCGACGAAGCGCTTGCGGATACATTCTCTCGCGAGCTGGAATGCGGCGGGGTGTTTATCAATGGCTATAGCGCCAGCGACGCGCGCGTGGCCTTTGGTGGCGTGAAGAAGAGTGGCTTTGGCCGCGAGCTTTCCCACTTTGGGCTGCACGAGTTCTGCAACGTGCAGACGGTGTGGAAGGATCGCGTGTAATGTATTCGGCCCTCATCGCGAGGGCCGTTGTCATTTCTCTGCAATGGTTCTGTCATTTTCATTTCGTAGACTCGCACGCGTCTAACGCATTGTTAATGAAGATAATTATGAACCTAACGCAAATTTTTCGCCGTATTGCGCAGCGTCTCACCCCTCGTCACTTTGGCCTGCTGACGGGTATCTTTTGCATTATTGGCCTGTTCTCCGCGCTGCAGCTCTCCTCGTCATTCCTGCTTAACGCCTCCCTGAATGAAGCTCAGCGCAACGAGCAGCAAAATCTGCTGGCGTATCAGCAGCAGAGCAAGCTGGATCTGGCCCGTGTCTCCCTGCTGGCGGCAAGCGATCTGCTTAACCGGTCCGGCGTCTGGTTTATGCAGGATAAAGAGACCGGCTCCGACGGAAGCTGGCACAGTCTTATGGATGACGCGCAAAAGGCGCTGACGGTTTCTCAGCAGGCGTGGAAGGCCTGGCTGGCGCTTAACCCGCCGAAAGATGATGCTCTGGTGAACAGCTATCAGCTTTTCTACGGCGCGATCAAAGAGCAGGCTGAAGCTCTGGTCAAAACTAACACTATTGATGCGTTTTTTACCGTACCGGCTCAGGCATTTCAGACAGACTTTAACGACAACTACGCACGCTATCAGCAAGCCAGCGAGAAGCAGGCCATTCAGGGCCGCCAGACGTTGATGGCACAGCTTTCTGGTCTGCAAACGTTGTTCCTTTTTGCTCCGGTTCTGTTACTCGCCATTGCCGTTGCCGTCTGGTTTGGCATGTCCAGATGGGTGATTACGCCGTTGCGTCAGTTGATTACGCACATCAACCGACTGGCTGCCGGGGATCTCTCCGGCACCCCACCGGGTGTTACGCGTTTTAACCGGGAAATAGGGCAGCTCAGCGACAGTATTACCACCATGCAACAGGGGTTACAGCAACTGGTGTCTCAGGTCAGCAATGCCACCACCTCTATGGTAGAGAACATAGGTTCTCTGGCGCAGGGTAACCAGAAGTTGTATCAGCAGTCAGCACGTCAGGCGAAAGAGCTTGAGGACGTGACGGCACATATTGCGGTACTGGAAACGCATGTAGAAGGGAACTCCGGTTACGCCAGACTCGCCAGCTCACGTGCTGATGAAGCGAGGCAGGCGGCAGTTGGCGGAGACCAGATGATGTCTACCGTTAATGCCTCGATGCAGGCGATCGTCGACCGATCCTCAGAGATGCGCGGGATCGTGGCGATGATCGACAGCGTGGCGTTTCAGACCAATATCCTGGCGCTGAATGCCGCCATCGAGGCTGCTCATGCCGGGAACCAGGGGCGCGGGTTTGCCGTTGTCGCCAGGGAAGTCGGACTGCTGGCCAGAAAGAGTAGCCACTCGACGCAGACTATCCAGGAACTTATCAATCGCTCATTACAGGGGATTGAAGACGGTTCCCGCGCCGTTAACCTGATGGAGGAGAACTTGCAGCAGGTCACCGGTCTGGTGGGGAATTTAAGTAGTTTGCTGAATGAGATCTCAGCCGCCACGCTCAGTCAGGGAGAGAGTATTCATCAGATGACAAGCCAACTTCAGGCGCTTAATCAGGTCTCTCGTCAGACGGATTTACTGGTCTCTGACGCCTCGGATGCTTCTCTGCGGCTGCAGAAGCAATCCGATCTTTTATTGCAGGCGGTTTCGCGTTTTCGTCTTAGCGCCTGACGCAATACATAAGCCTCTGTTATACTCGCAGCCCGTTTTAGCCTGAGGGCAAGGAGCAAAGTGTGGCTGCGGTCATCCATAATGAGATGTTGGACGAGATTCTGGCGCAGGTTCGTCCGTTAATTGGAAAGGGGAAGGTTGCCGACTATATTCCGGCCCTTGCCTCGGTCAGCGGGAATAAGTTGGGTGTCGCTATCTGTACCATAGACGGACAGCGATACCAGGCAGGTGATGCAACTGAACGTTTTTCCATTCAGTCCATTTCAAAAGTGTTGAGTCTGGTTGCAGCCATGCGCCAGTATGAAGAAAACGAAATCTGGCAGCGTGTGGGTAAAGATCCTTCCGGCCAGCCTTTTAACTCACTGCTTCAGCTTGAAATCGAACAGGGTAAACCGCGAAATCCCTTTATCAACGCCGGGGCGCTGGTGGTTTGCGACATGTTGCAAAGTCGCCTCAGCGCGCCGCGTCAGCGGATGCTTGAGATTGTTCGCCAGCTTTCAGGCGTAGACGATATCGCCTACGATCCAGTGGTGGCGCGCTCGGAATTTGAACACTCCGCACGCAATGCCGCTATCGCCTGGTTGATGAAATCCTTCGGCAATTTCCATAATGACGTGGCGACCGTTCTGCAAAATTACTTCCATTACTGCGCCCTTAAAATGAGCTGCGTTGAGCTGGCTCAAACGTTCCTGTTCCTGGCACACCAGGGGCACGCTCCGCATCTTAACCAGGAGGTGGTTTCACCTCTGCAGGCGCGTCAGGTTAATGCGCTGATGGCAACCAGCGGGATGTATCAAAACGCTGGTGAGTTTGCCTGGCGCGTCGGTCTCCCGGCCAAATCAGGCGTTGGCGGCGGTGTGGTGGCGATTGTGCCTCATGAAATGGCGATTGCCGTCTGGAGCCCGGAACTGGATGAAACGGGGAACTCCCTTGCTGGTGTGGCGGTTCTGGAGCAACTGACCCAGCGTCTTGGGCGTTCCGTATACTGATGTCTGACCTGGAGCCTCTCTTTTCCCGCCTGGCGCGATCGACTTTTCGCTCGCGCTTTCGCTTAGGCGATAAGGAAAGACAGTACTGCTGGGACAAAGGCGCCGAAACCATCGATCAGCATGCCGCTGATTTTGTCGAAAAGCGCCTTGCTCCGGCCTTGCCGGTAAATGATGGCAAACAGACACCGATGCGTGGTCACCCGGTGTTTATTGCCCAACATGCTACGGCCACCTGTTGTCGGGGTTGTCTGGCAAAATGGCATAACATTCCGCAGGGTGTTCAGCTTACGGCGCAGCAACAGCATTATATCGTCAGCGTGATCCACCACTGGCTGGTACTCCAGATGAACACCTAAATTTGACGAGTTATGATCCCGTTGTAATTGTGTTATAGATGCATCCTAAGTTAGTCCCGATCATGCTGACGACCGCAGTAATTGCCATAAGCAACATATGGAATGATATTTAATGCGTTCTGCTCTTACCGCTTTCAGGCTGTTCCAACCCGATACGCCGCTGCGAAATGCGTTGGCGATCTTTATTCTCACCTCCTTGTTCTATTTTGTCGGGGCGGAATTACGGCTGATTGAGGCTTTGTCGCTGTTTTGGCCGCTGAATGGCGTCATGGCAGGGATCTTTGCCCGTTATATCTATCTGAATCGCCTGCATTATTACGCGGTGTCATATGTTGCTATGCTGACGTACGACACAGTGACCACCAACTGGGGAATGGCCTCAGTGGTGATTAATCTGTCTAACATGATCTTTATCGTTGTTGTCGCCGTGTTGGTTCAGCGCGACAGACGGTTAATGAAGAAAACCCCCGATCCGCTCAACGCGTTACGTCTGTTTAACTATTGCCTGATTGCCGCGCTGCTTTGTGCGCTACTCGGTGCGGTGGGGTCGGTGGGGATTGATAGCCACACCTTCTGGCCGCTGTTTGCCGACTGGTTTAGCGAGCAGTTCTCAACCGGTGTGCTTGTTGTGCCTTGTATGCTCACGTTACGTATGCCCCTGCGTGATCTCAGGTTACGTCTTGAACAGCTCTTGCCGGTAATTGCCTTGATCGTCTCGGTGGTCGCGTCGGTAGTGATTGGCGGGGCGGGGAGTCTCTCATTTCCTCTGCCTGCGCTTATCTGGTGTGCGGTTCGCTACTCATTGCCTGCGACCTGTCTGCTGACGTTTATCACGGGCGCTACTGAAATCATTCTGGTCGCCAACTCGATTATTAATATTGCCGTGGCGACGCCGTTTACAACGCCAATGATGTTTTCAGCCCGGCTGGGTATCGCCACGATGGCGATTTGCCCGGTGATGGTATCCGTCAGTATGGCGGCGATTAATTCCCTGATTCACCAGGTTTCACTCAGGGCGGATTATGACTTTCTAACGCAGGTTTACTCGCGTTCCGGGCTTTATGAGGCGTTGAAGCGTGAAGAGACGTATCGCCATTCACGTTTTCTGACCGTCATGCTGCTGGATATTGATTACTTCAAAAGCATTAATGATAACTACGGCCATGAGTGCGGGGACCGCGTGCTGGCGTCGTTTGCCCGGCAGGTTCAGGAGGTTGTTGGTGAAGATGGGATGGTGGCGCGAATGGGCGGAGAAGAGTTTGCTGTGGTGGTAAACTCTGGCGACGCGCAGAATGGTTTTGAACTGGCTGAGTGTATCCGCTCCACCGTTGCCAGTCACCCTTTTACATGGCGTCAGCAAACGCTCTATCTAACGGTCAGTATTGGCCTGGGGAGTGGCAAGGCTGAGTCATGGCAGTTGACTGAGGTCTTCAACAAACTGATGGCCGAAGCGGACGATCATCTCTATCGTTCCAAAAAAGCGGGTCGAAATCGTACCAGCGCCCGGGTGTCGGATGAGCAAATAGCCGCGACCTCCGGAAGTGAAACATAGCTGCGTTAATCGTCATAAGGCATTGACGTGAATAGTAAGCGACTTAACAGGATGTTCGAACACTGACAACGTTCCTGTTTAAGCTACGCTTTGAGTAACGCTTTACGTCAGGAGACATTATGAAAGCACCTGCAATCCCTGAAAATGAAACGGAACGTCTTAACTCACTGCGTGAGTCTGGCTTGCTTGAGATTGACAGTTCCCCATCGTTTGACCGCTTAACACGACTGGCAAAACGCTTCTTCCAGGTGCCGCTGGCGATGGTCAACCTTATTGATGAACATGCGCTGATCGTTAAGTCAGCCGATGGGCAGGCACCCGGCACCGTGCCACGTAACATCTCATTTTGTGGCCATACGATCCTGACCGAAGCTCCGCTGGTGGTGGGGGATATGCTTCAGGACGATCGTTTTGCGGATAATCCGCTGGTGGCCGGTGAACCTGGTGTTCGTTTCTACGCGGGCTTCCCGCTGCGTTTGCGTGATGGCGCAAGCGTAGGCTCGCTATGTCTGGTTGATTACGTGCCCCGCGAGTTTTCAGCGGCGGACCTCGCCGTACTGGGTGATCTTGGCGCTTTGGCAGAAGATGAATTTGCCGCGATCAGTGCTTCGACGACGGATGAATTGACCGGGCTGTTTAACCGCCGGGGCTTTAATCAACTTATGCGTTTCACCCTTTCCATTGCCCGACGCAGAGCTGAGCCGTTAACCCTTGGCTGGCTGGATTTGGATCGTTTTAAAGAGATTAACGATCGTTTTGGTCATGAAGAAGGGGATAAGGCGCTGAAAGTGATGGGACAACTGATGCGCGCTTCTTTCCGTGAAGCGGATCTGCTGGTGCGTTTTGGTGGAGATGAGTTCGCTGTGTTGTTCGCGGATACGGATGAGCAGGGGGCCTGGATCGCTATGCAGTATCTCGTCGAGCAGGTCGAAAACTATAACGCCCGCAAATTACACCCCTGGTCGCTCCAGTTCTCCTGGGGATTAAGTGAATTCGACCATAACCGCAATGACCCGCAACAGTGGTTGAAAGATGCTGATGAAAAGATGTATGCCATGAAACAAAAGCGTCAGATGTAAGGTGACATAACAAAAGCCTATGTTGGTTTTGTTTGCGTTAACAAGATGTTAAATGCACAGTGAGAGTATTCAACCTAAGGAAAAACAATGAATACCTCACTGCAAATCAAAATCCTCACCCGTGAAGACATTCTCACCCATCTTGATGCCCTGGCCGGGATCCTCGAAAACTGCGTCAACGGCGGTGCATCTGTCAGTTTTATGTTGCCCTTTAGTCTTGAGAAAGCCCGTTCTTACTGGGGCGGTATTGCTGAGAGCGTAGGTCGTAATGAACGGCTGGTATTTGCCAGTATCGATCCGCTCGACGGTGTCATCGGCACGGTACAACTGATTACCGAACAGCCGGAAAACCAGCCTCATCGAGCGGATGTGGCAAAGCTGCTCGTTCATGAGAAAGCGCGCCGGAAAGGAGCCGCGATGGCGCTCATGGAAGCGCTTGAAGTTCAGGCCAGAGCCTGGGGGATTTCCGTGCTGGTGCTCGATACCTCTACAGGCAGCGGTGCCGAGACGTTTTACCAGCGCGCTGGCTGGCAAAAGGTCGGCGAGATCCCGCGCTATGCTCTGATGCCGGACGGCGCCATGACGGCCACGTCTGTGTTCTACAAATTCTTATAATTATTTTGCACAACCGCACCGGGGATTGATCAAAACAGGGTTTCTGGTCGTTAGGTTTTGATAAGTTATCGTACCAATCTTATCAGGCTGTATGACTAATTATAAAGGAACCCAAAGTGGACACTCTCAACCGTCGTGATTTTCCCGGTGCGCAATATCCTGAACGTATCATTCAGTTTGGTGAAGGCAATTTCCTGCGTGCGTTCGTCGACTGGCAACTCGATTTGTTAAACGAACATACCGATCTTAACGCTGGTGTGGTTATCGTTCGTCCTATTCAAAGCGACTTCCCACCGTCGCTCAGTACTCAGGATGGCCTGTATACCACGATCATTCGTGGCCTGAATGCGCAGGGTGAGGCGGTGAGTGATGCCCGTCTTATCCGCTCCGTTAACCGCGAGATCAGTGTCTATAGCCAGTATGATGAGTTCCTGAAACTGGCTCACAACCCGGATATGCGCTTTGTTTTCTCAAATACCACCGAAGCCGGTATTAGTTATCACGCCGGTGACAGATTTGAAGATACCCCCGCAGTGAGTTACCCGGCGAAGCTGACGCGACTGCTGTTTGAGCGCTTCAGTCACTTCAACGGTGCACCAGACAAAGGCTGGATAATCATTCCCTGTGAATTGATTGACTACAACGGTGATGCGTTGCGTGAGCTGGTGTTGCGCTACGCACAAGAGTGGGCGCTGCCTGCTGCCTTTACCCGGTGGCTGAACGAAGCCAACAGCTTCTGTTCGACGCTGGTCGACCGTATTGTGACCGGTTATCCGCGTGAGGAAGTGGCTACGCTGGAAGCCAAACTGGGTTATCACGATGGGTTCCTGGATACGGCCGAGCATTTCTATCTGTTTGTCATTCAGGGACCGACATCCCTTGCCCGTGAGCTTTGCCTGGATAAATACCCGCTAAATGTGCTGATTGTTGATGACATCAAGCCTTACAAAGAGCGCAAAGTCGCGATTCTGAACGGTGCACACACGGCGCTGGTGCCGGTGGCATTCCTTGCGGGGCTGGATACAGTAGGTGAGGCGATGAATGATACCGATGTGTGCGCCTTCGTCGAAAAAGCGATTTATCAGGAAATTATTCCTGTTCTGGACCTGCCACGTGAAGAACTGGAATCTTTCGCCAGTGCAGTTACAGGCCGGTTCCGTAATCCTTACATCAGGCATCAGTTGCTCTCTATTGCGCTCAACGGTATGACCAAATATCGCACTCGTATACTGCCGCAACTGCTGGCAGGGCAGAAAGCGAAAGGTAAATTACCTGCACGCCTGACATTTGCCTTAGCCGCACTGATTGCTTTCTACCGTGCTGAGCGTAACGGGGAGCGCTATCCGGTGCAGGATGACGCTCACTGGCTCGTACGTTATCAGCAGCTGTGGGAACAGCACCATGATAAGCAGATTGGCACTCGTGACCTGGTACAGGCTGTTCTGAGCCTAAGTGAGCACTGGGAACAGGATCTCACTCAGATTAGCGGCCTCGTAGACCAGGTGACACTGGATCTGGACGCCATTTTGCTGAAGGGAATGCGCTCAGCGGTAAAACCGCTTTGCTAATGACGTTACCCGGCTTCGGCCGGGTTTAATAACGATCCGTTTTAGTTACAACATACTATATTTCTTGTTTTAAATTCAGATGCAGCACCGTGCGGTTAAAGCTAAACAGGTGTAAAAATTCAATGTTCTATTAACATGCTTGCAACCGTGAGGGGGATCACGTTTAATAACCACGCTCTTTTCTTTTCTGAAACTCACTATGATTGTTCGTCCTAAGCAGCACTGGCTGCAAATGATTTTTGTCTGGCATGGTTCAGTACTGCCTAAGATCTACACCCGACTGTTACTCAACTTCCTGTTATCTATCACCGTGATCGTGATGCTACCGTGGTATACCTCCCTCGGCATCAAATTTACGGTTGCGCCATTTAGCATTCTCGGCGTGGCGATCGCTATCTTCTTAGGTTTCAGAAACAACGCCTGTTATTCGCGCTACGTTGAAGCTCGCCTGCTTTGGGGGCAACTGATGATAGCGGCCCGCTCTCTGTTTCGCGAGGTAAAAAATACCTTGCCTGACGATAAGCATTTGGGTGAATTTGTCCGCCTGCAGATTGCCTTCGCCAACTGTTTGCGCATGACCCTGCGTCGGGAAATGAACGCCGGGCAGTTGTCTCGCTATCTTGCCGCAGATGATTTAAAAAAAGTGATGGAAGCCAACTCGCCGGCGAACCGTATTTTACTGATCATGGGGGAGTGGCTGGCAGTGCGGCGTCGTAACGGACAACTATCAGACATCCTTTTCCACAGTCTGAATAACCGTCTGAACGACATGTCCATCGTCCTGTCTGGCTGTGAACGTATTGCGACGACACCAGTGCCGTTTGCGTACACGTTAATTCTTCACCGTACCGTATATCTGTTTTGCATCATGCTGCCGTTCGCGCTGGTTGTGGACCTGCATTACATGACGCCATTTGTCTCTGCGCTGATCTCTTACACCTTCATCTCGCTGGATGCTCTGGCGGAAGAGCTGGAAGACCCGTTTGGTACAGAAAATAATGACCTTCCGCTGGACGCCATCTGCAACATGATGGAACGCGATCTACTGCAGATGAATGATGAAGAGACTATTCCTGACAGGCTGATGCCGGATAAATATTATCAGCTGACCTGACGGGCGTTCCACTCGTCGCGGGTGATCTCCCACAGTTCTGAGTCCAGCATTCCGCTGACGTACGCTTTCTTTTCTGTCCTGATAAGCCGCATGCCGCTACTGTCCGAAATACGTCGGGAGCGGCTATTTGCAGCGGCTTTTGGCGCACGCAATACCGACTTGTTCAGTGAATTAAACCAATAATCCGTCGCAGCAATGCTGGCCTCGCGCATATATCCCTGGCCCTGAAACTCCGGGGCCAACCAGAATCCTCGGTTGTTATCTTCCACATCGTACAGACAGATAATGCCCATCAGTTCATCGGGAACATCGCGATGGCGGATGCTCCAGAACCAGGCAATCCCTTTCGCCATATCCGGCAGCGCCACATTGTTGACATAGTTTTCCGCGCCGTTTTCCGGGTAGGGCCAGGGTACAGAAGAGACCATATAGCGGACGATCTCCCAGCGCGGATAAAGCTTCTGTATCTGGACGGCATCTTCGGCAACCAACGGTTTTAGCAATAGGCGTTCTGTCGTGAGCGTCGGTATCGTCATCCGCGGATCTCCATATTTAAGCGTTATGCTTTTGTTTGGGTTCTGGTATTTTCATGTCTATCATATTCTTCTGAGCCATGCTGGGGTTATTCACTACCAAAAATGGGCAACATTTCTTTAATGGCGAAATTTTGATGGGATTTTTGTCTCTTTTAACCGGACGGGTTTTCCTCGATCTTCTGCAGCATGGCAAAGAGATAGAGGAGTCTATTGCACGTCGTGATCCCCGTTTATTGAACTATTCCACTCCCGAGATGGAACAGTATTTTTCTCGTCCCCTTAGCGAGTTGCCGCGTCAAAATCCTTACCCGGTAGCCACGTTGTTCCCTCTGTTTTTAGTGGTGTTTGCGTTTAACCTTTTGCCTTTTCTCCATACTATGCAGGGGTTATCTCCATTAAATCATGCACTGAGCTTTTTCGTACCATCATTAATAATGACAGGCGCGCTTATTGTTATAAGCGCGCTTCTGGCACGAGGGGCAACGTCGGGATTACTGGGGTTTATGACGCTGTTCATAGTTATGCTGGTACTAACCCTCGTTCAGACGCTATATCGTCTGCTTTCCCATGACGGAAGTCTTTGGCCACTGGTCATCGCATTCTCCGCACTGTTACTTTGTCGGGTAGTGATGAATAGCATTGGTTTTGTGCTGTTTACGCTCTATTGTCGTACTCAGCGTCTTGCCAGGCTGGCACGTGAAATTCGGCTAAAAAGCCGTTAAATAGGTGATATGACGTTACGGAAAGCGAAGTCGGTTTTTGATAATGGCAATATCCTGGTAATGTGAGGAAATACATGGCTGTCACGGTAAGAGCTTTACGCGCAGATGATTATTCTCAATGGCGTCCGCTATGGGATGGCTATACCCATTTTTATGACTGCTACCTAGAGGAATCCGTCACAGCATCGACATGGGAAAGGGCGTTATCAGATCGTTCACAGATGTTCTGCCGCGTGGTAGAGAAGAACGAAAAGGTCATCGGTTTCGCGATGTGCATTCTGCACGAAGGAACCTGGTCGACAGCGCCCATTTGTTACCTGGAAGATCTGTTTGTTGATGCCACCGAGCGCGGGGCGGGAGCTGGAAAAGCGCTCATTGATGCCCTGATAGGGGAAGGCAAGCGGGAAGGGTGGTCAAAACTATACTGGGTCACCCGGGAGAACAATCCGGCGCGTAAACTCTATGATAAATATGGTGAAGCTGACGATTACGTCCGCTATCGCCTCTCCCTGTAAATCTGTAACGCCTGTGTTTGTATCACACTGTATCAGCGCACCGGATACATACACAGGCTTGCAATAAACCCGCTTTCGCACATATCCGCTATACATTGAGGTGTTGTTATATCCCCGTGAAATGTACTCAACCGGAGATACCAACATGTTCAGCAAACTCGCTTACTCAACCCTCGCTCTGACCGTTTCTCTTGGCACTGTGATGTCCTGTCAGGCCGAAGTCACCGGCA
Organism: Pantoea sp. LS15; assembly: GCF_012241585.1. NCBI lineage: Bacteria > Pseudomonadati > Pseudomonadota > Gammaproteobacteria > Enterobacterales > Erwiniaceae > Pantoea > Pantoea sp. LS15. The sequence continues at coordinate 464,513 of NZ_JAAVXA010000001.1, read as the reverse complement.
CAAACTTCGCGTCAGCTTTCGATCATCCACAGCAAATTAACGCCGGCGATCTGAATGTCGGTTATATCGACATCGGCCCCAAAAATGGTCAACCGGTCATTCTATTACACGGCTGGCCATACGATATTCACAGCTACGCCGAAGTAGCACCCGCGCTGGCGGCAAAAGGCTACCGGGTGATTGTGCCTTCTCTGCGCGGCTACGGCACCACGCGTTTCCTGTCAGCAGAAACGCCGCGCAATGGCCAGCCTTCGGCGATGGCGAAAGACATCGTAAACCTGATGGACGCTTTGAATATCAAACAGGCGGTGTTCGCGGGATACGACTGGGGTGCCCGCACGGCGGATATCGTCGCGGCACTTTGGCCTGAGCGCGTGAAATCACTGGTATCGGTGAGTGGATATCTCATCAGCAGCCAGCAGATTGGCAAACAACCGTTGCCACCAAAAGCCGAACAGCAGTGGTGGTATCAATTCTATTTCGCTACCGAGCGTGGTGCTGAAGGTTATGCCAAAAACACGCATGACTTCGCGCGCTTAATCTGGTCACAGGCATCGCCTGACTGGAAATTTAGCGATGCAGCCTTTAACGCCAGCGCCAAATCCCTTGATAACCCGGATCATGTTGCAGTAACCCTCAGCAACTATCGCTGGCGTTTAGGCCTGGAAAAAGGGGAGCGTAAATACGACAGCTACGAGCAAAAACTGGCTGCTTTGCCGAATATTACCGTCCCGACCATTACCATTGAAGGCGGAAACAACGGCGCGCCACACCCGGCACCACAGGCCTATGCAGGTAAATTTACCGGTAAATATGAGCACCGTACCTTCGGGGCAACCGTGGGACACAACCCGCCTCAGGAAGATCCGCAGGATTTCGTCAAGGCGGTTATCGACGCGGATAAGCTGTGATATGTGCTATTTTCAATACGTTACCCCTCATTCAGGAGAGTTCGGTGGAGCATATTGATCACATCCTTGTCGTCGATGACGACAGGGATATTCGTGAACTGGTTGTCGACTATCTCATTAAGTCCGGTTATCGCGCGACCGGTGCGGCAAACGGTAAAGAGATGCGTGCCGTGCTGGATAAACAGCATATCGACCTGGTGGTGCTGGATGTCATGATGCCCGGTGATGATGGTCTCACTCTGTGTCGACAGCTTCGCAGCGGCAAACACAAAGATCTGCCCATTCTGATGCTGACGGCGCGCAGCGAAGAGACTGACAGGATCCTGGGACTGGAAATGGGGGCGGACGATTACGTTGTGAAGCCGTTTGTCGCCCGTGAGCTATTGGCACGTATTAAAGCAATTTTACGGCGGTTTCGCACAATGCCGCCTAATTTACAGGTGACCGAGGCAGGACGACTGGTGATGTTTGGCGAATGGCAACTGGATACCGTCGCCCGCCACTTAATTGACCCGGAAGGGGTGATCGTGGCGCTCAGCGGGGCGGAGTATCGCCTGCTGCGCGTATTCCTCGACCACCCTCAACGCGTTCTTACCCGGGATCAGTTGCTCAACCTGACGCAAGGGCGAGACGCCGAACTGTTTGAACGTTCAATTGATTTGCTCGTAAGCCGGGTTCGCCAGCGTTTAAATGAAGACGCCCGCACGCCTGCCTATATTAAAACCGTGCGCAGTGAAGGCTACGTTTTTACCATGCCCGTGATAATCAAAGAGGTTAATGAATGACACTTTGGCCACGCTCACTGCTTGCCCGACTGCTGATCATTGTGCTTGCGGGTCTCTTGCTGGCCAACGCCCTGAGTCTGACGCTGGTCATGATTGAACGAATGCACAGTGCCCGCACGGTGATGCTCGGTAATCTGGAATACGATGTTGCAACCAGCGTGGCCATTTTAGACCGGTTACCCGCCAGTGAACGCGCGGCCTGGCTTCCGCGACTTGAACGGGGTAACTATCGTTATATCCTCGGTGCAGGTGAGTCTGGCGCCGCGCCGACGGATAAGCGTTCGCAGGATGCCATCCGTACGTTAAAAGAGACCCTCGCGGCCCACTATCCGCTCAGTTTTACCGCTGTTCCGGGGTCTGTTTCCCATATTCAGGCGCATCTCACATTGCGCGATGGCTCGCCGCTGACCATTGACCTGATCCCCCGAATGCCGCCGGTCGCAAGCTGGTTACCTGTTGTTCTCATCCTGCAACTGTTGCTCCTTGCTGCCTGCTCCTGGATCGCGGTGCGACAGGTGATACGGCCTTTTTCACAATTTACCCATGCGGTAGATACGCTGGATCCTTCGGCAAATGCCCCCATGAAAGAGAAGGGACCGGTTGAAGTACAACGAGCAGCGCATGCCTTCAATGCAATGCAGGCTCGCATCCAGTCCTATATAAAGGACCGCGCGCAAATCCTCGCCTCCATTTCTCACGATCTCCAGACCCCAATAACACGCATGAAACTGCGTGTCGAAATGGCAGAACAACCTGAGCTTCGCGGCAAGCTATTAAATGACCTTGATAACATGTCGCGTCTGGTGCGGGAGGGCATTGCATATGCCCGGTCATCAGAATCACTGGAAGAGACGTCGCTGAAACTGGAGCTGAACGCGTGGGTTAATAGCATAGCCTGCGATTATCAGGACATTGGTAAAAACGTGCAGTTTCAGGCAAGCGAGTCTCGTTTACCAATAGTTACGCGCCCGCAGGCGCTTCGCCGGGTGATGACTAATTTGCTGGATAACGCGCTGAAATTTGGCGAATGTGCCGTCATCGCTATTGATGATTCATCTGCCCAGGAGCTTGTCATTCACATTATGGACACAGGGCCGGGAATACCCGAGGCCGAGCTCACGGCCGTGTTGCAGCCGTTTTATCGGGTTGAAACATCACGTAACCGTGACACTGGCGGAACCGGGCTTGGTCTGGCTATTGCCGCGCAGCTCACCGCGCAACTCGAAGGAAAGCTGAAGCTGGTGAACCGCGCAGAGGGTGGACTTGACGTATCCATTGCACTGCCTCGTCGCTAATTGTACGGCTTTGTATCTCCCGGCGGACAGATACAGAGCCAGACAAAATCCCCTGTTTTACACATATCCTGAACACATCGATACGATGAAATAGCCTCACTGCAGCGTCGCAGCATCTGTCATGTGAGGTCACTATGTTTCTGATAATTGCTTTCCTGGGCGGGATGATAAGCCTGCTCAGTCCATGTACGCTCCCGGTTATTCCACTCCTGTTCGCCGGTTTTCAGGGGCAACGACGACATATTCTGGCGCTCTTTGTGGGGATGATCGTGATGTTCACCCTGGTAGCGATGGCCGTCACTGTCGCCAGCGAGTGGATTGCAGAGGCAACCCTCATCGGGCGCTGGGTCGCACTTGTCATTCTGGCTATCGCCGCACTGAGCTTAATCTTCCCGTCCTTCGCCCAGCGCATTGCACGGCCTGCCGTCAGTGTGGGAAATGTCCTGAACACGCGAAGCGGGCAAACGCGCGGTATAGCATCGGCTTTTCTGGCTGGACTAGCCGTCGGGTTGCTCTGGTCTCCTTGTGCCGGACCGATTCTGGGCGCCATTTTCAGCATTAACATTGCAGGACATTCGGCCATTGCGACGGGGGCTCTGCTGGCCGCCTATGGCAGCGGATGCGCGCTGATGCTGGGGTTGCTTATTGTCGGCGGACGCAAACTGGTGGCACCACTGAGAGCAAAGTCGGCGCTGATGGAGAGATTACGCCAGGCCGCGGGGGGCGTGATGCTTGCGGCTGTGGTTTTGAATGCAACAGGCGTAACGTCCATATTAAAAGGCGCTAACGGCGTCGCCGACTATCTGGAAACGTCGTTGCTGAATCTGGCAAAACCGGCAACTACACCTGTGAAGCTCCAGCCAGTCGTGCTGACTGAGCCCAGCAGTCAGTTACCTTCGTTAAGCGGTGGAACAGGGTGGATAAATGGTGACAGCGTCACGTCTGAGTCGCTGCGCGGTAAGGTAGTGCTGATCGATTTCTGGACATGGGACTGTATCAACTGCCAGCATACGCTCCCGCATGTTCGTGACTGGGCGACAAAATACCAGTCACAGGGTCTGGTGGTGATTGGGGTTCATACGCCAGAGTATCCCTGGGAAAAACCGCTTTCCTCGGTAAAAAATGCAGTGAATAAGTGGCAATTGCCCTATCGGGTTGTGACGGATAACAACTATCAAATCTGGAATGCTTTCGGCAACCAGTACTGGCCTGCACATTACTATTTTGATGCGAAAGGGCAGTTACGCTACACCTCTTTTGGCGAAGGCAACTATGAACAGCAAGAGAAGGTCATTCAACAGCTGCTCAAAGAAGCCAGATCATAACCCTTCAGGGCTGACGTTTCGCAACGATAAACAACCGTGGAAAAGCCAGCAGTATCTGCCCGTTTTCCTGGAGCGGATACTGCTCTTCCAGTAGTTCATGATAGCGTTTCAGAAAACGCTTCTGCTCGCTCTCATTTAGCTCCTGCAGCCACGGGCGTAAACCTGTGGCGCTGACCCAGTCAATAATGGCCTGGTGTGAGCTCATTTTATGAAAATACGTTGTCCGCCAGATATCTACATCGCAACCAGCCTCTGACAAAATATCAAAATAGGCATGTACGCCGGGTAACGGTTCACGACCACGATCAGGATAATCTTGCTCCAGCGCCACTTCACGCATCGCCACATGAGTGGGCTCGAGCCAGTTGTCAGGCATCTGGATCGCCAGCACACCATTTAACTTAAGCAGAGAGGCAAGGTGAGGCAGGAGATCGTAATGGTCGGGGATCCATTGCAGCGATGCGTTTGCGTAAATCAAACTCAGCGGCTGCCCTGGCTTATACTGGCGAATATCGGCCTCAACAAAATGGCAATCAGGTAACGCCTTACGTGCTTCTTCCAGCATCGCAGGTGAGTTATCAACTCCAGTGATATGTGCTGAGGGCCAGCGTTGCTTTAACAGGGCAGTACTGTTGCCTGGCCCGCAGCCCAGATCAACGATGGAGGTGACCTCTTCCAGTGGAATTCTGGCGAGCAGTTCAGCGGCAGGACGCGTTCGTTCTGCACCATATTGCAGGTAAAGAGAAGGGTTCCAGTCAGCCATCGTCAGATCTCCGTTTTGCATGTTTTTGCAAGAATAGCACAGGCAGACACCTGCACAGTGGCAGGTGTCATGAGTTACGCAAATTACAAAATGCCTTTCAGTGCAATATGGTAAAGCAGCATGATGGTTTTCCCGTCGACGATCTTACCCGTTTCAATGCCCTGTAATGCTTCTTTCAGTGTCATTTCGAGTACATCGATATCTTCGCCCTCAGCCTTGATCCCGCCGCCTGAGCTGGTTTTGTCTTTCGGATGGTACTCGGCAAGATAAAAATAGAGTTTTTCCGTAACGGAGCCCGGGCTCATATACGCTTCAAAGATTTTCTGCACGCATGAAACGCTAAACCCGGTTTCTTCTTCCGCTTCTGCTTTAATGCGGCTCTCCGGATCCATATTATCGAGCAACCCGGCAGCGGCTTCGATCAAATCGTTCTCATGGCCGTTGATAAATACAGGAAAACGGAACTGGCGAGTCAGGATCACCGTCTTTTTCTCGCGATTGTAGAGCAGGATTGTCGCGCCGTTACCCCGGTCATAAACTTCGCGGTTTTGCCGCTGCCATTCGCCATCACGGCGCTGAAGGTCAAAGGTATATTTTTTAAGGACATACCAGTTATTTGACAGCGTTTCACTGTCAATAATGCGTACATCTGCACGTTTTGATTGCACGATTGTTCCTCCTTACGTAGAGTAATCATCATAACCAGCATTATCGTGCAACTTCAAGATTAAACATGCAACACCAGGAATCCTAATGCTCACCAGTCAGCGAAAACAATTGATTATTGAAAAGCTCGAAACCGAAGGGCAGGTTCAGTCTAAAGCACTCAGCATTTTCTTTGATGTCTCTGAAGATACTATACGGCGTGATCTACGTGAGCTGGCGGCAGAAGGGCGTTTGCAACGCGTTCATGGTGGCGCACTACCGTCATCTTCCGCTATTGCTCCGTTTGCAGAGCGTCAATTCGTTAAGATGGATGCGAAAAAAAAGGTGGCCCAAAAAGGCGCACAGCTCATTTCTTCGGGGCAGGTGGTGATCATTGACGGCGGGACAACAACCGCCGAACTGATTACGTTTTTACCTCCTGACTTACACATCACCGTGGTAACGCACAGCCCGAGTATCGCTCTGGGGCTGGTAACTCATCCTGCTGTTGAAGTGATTCTGATTGGTGGCCGCCTGTATAAACACTCCATTGTTGCTGTCGGCGCGGGTGCCATTGAAGGTATCGAAAATATTCACGCAGACCTGTTCTTTATGGGAGTGACCGGCATTCACCCTGACGCGGGACTGACGACCGGTGATTTTGAAGAAGCGTGCATCAAACGTGCATTTTCCGGCAGAGCCGCCGAGACGATTGTCCTGGCCTCACCGGAAAAAATAAACACCGCGTCATCGTTTGTGATTGGCGATGTGTCTCTGGCGAATACCATCGTTGTCGATGGCAATACAGATGAGGACTGGATCCGTGCATTATCGGAAAAAGGGGTGTCTGTCATTGCGTAAGTGAAAGGCTGGTCTATGCTAAAAAAGCGATCAGCCTTGATTGGGCATTTTGAAAAATAACGATAATTCTCGCGTTTTCGGTGGCGAATATGAACAGGATTGTGCTCGCGCTTTTAACGGGATTTCTCTTCTCTGTGGTTGTTAATTCGCATGCAGCGGAACCTCGCCAGGAGCCCACTGAAAAGGAGCGTGCCCGCACGGTTTATATTTTCCATCAACCGATCGTCATGCTACAGGCAAAGTTCGGTCTTACCACGCCAGAAGAACGGGTGTTACGCATCCGCAATACGCTGCGAAATTTCACTGAAGCCGATGTTCGCGAACCGCTAAAGATTGTTTCAGTAACCCGTTATAACCAGCCGGGTAGGCTCATCGTGATGAACAGCAAACCGGTGATGCTCCTGACAACAGGTGATCTCGACGAGGGAGACGATCTCACCCTTGACCAGGCGGCGCAACGCGTACTGGCGCGTATGGAAGCACAACGTTCAGCCTTGAGCGTTCAATATAACAGCACCATGCTGGCGTTATCGGCGGTGAAAACCGTGGCGGGACTGCTGGGACTGGTGCTGTTCTGGTATGGCGCGTACCGTTCCTGGCGCTGGATCAAACGTGTTTTCCGCCGGCGTATTTTTGAGAATCGAAGCTGGATACCTCAGCGCTGGCGGCGGTTTATCGGTGCTATCGAAACGCGCCTGTATGCGTTGTTGATGATTTTATTGGGAATTGTCGCACTCTATGTCTGGCTGAGTTGGACCTTCAGTCTGTTCCCCTGGACGCGCGTCTGGGGAGAGTCTCTGGGAGAGTGGTCCGTACGCGTGGTACGCGATATCGCGCTGTCGATTGTCTCAGCGTTACCTGGCCTGTTGATTGTCCTGATCATTTTCCTTATAACCGCCTTTATTCTTAAATTGTTAAAGATGGTGCTCAACCAAGTGGAAGCAGGGCGTTTGCAACTGCCAGGCATCCATCCTGAAACGGTTGGTGCAACCCGCAAGCTGATTTCAGTCGTGGTGTGGCTCTTTGCACTTTCGGCAGCTTATCCTTTCTTACCCGGGGCAAATTCACTGGCTTTTAAAGGCATCAGTGTCTTCTTTGGCCTGATGCTCACGCTGGGTTCTGCCGGGGTGATGAATCACGCAATGAGTGGTCTGGTTTTGATTTATTCACGTGCTCTTCGCAAAGGAGACATGATTCGGGTGGCAGATAATGAAGGGTTGGTAAGTGAAATTGGTATGCTTGCGACCAAAATTATCACCCGTGAAAACTACGTGGTTACCGTGCCGAACGCCGTCGTAGTAAGCGGTAAAATTACCAATTTGAGTGCGCAAAGCACGAACGGTGGCGTTAACCTGACGGTCAGTGTCACCATTGGTTACGACACGCCATGGCGTCAGGTGCATGCAATGTTAGAGCTGGCGGCCAAGCGTGCCAAAGGAATCGATCTTGCACAGCCACCCTTGGTGCGACAGTTGAGCCTGATGGATTGGTATATTGCCTACGAATTACAGGTACGGCTGATTCCGAATGTGTCACTGGCAGATGCCCGAAACGAACTGCACAGCAATATTCAGGATGTCTTCAATGAATTTAACGTGCAAATCATGTCTCCAAACTTTGTACTGCAACCGGAAAACAGTGTGGTTGTGCCAAAAGAGAACTGGTATAGCGCGCCAGCGACGCCACCTGATGGCGGAAAATCATAATCGGCGATTGATAAGGTGCTTTCGGAGGTATCAATGTCCAGGGCAATGAGGATGGTAAAAGCACAGATTTACCATGCATCCACGCTGGTGCGCATAATGTATATTATGTTAAATAGGTGATGTTGCGTAACTCTCTCTTTTTAGGAGAGTTATTCTCATGCCGTGTACAAGCCCTCTCAAAGCCTGGCGTACACATTCTGGTAACATTGTCTTTCACTGCTCACTGCGTGAAGAACGGACGTTTGAGCGTCTAACCCTTCCCTGTGGCCAGTGCATTTCTTGCCGTCTGGCTCATTCTCGTGAATGGGCTGTTCGCTGTACTCATGAAGCCCAGATGCATGAAACCAACTGCTGGTTGACGTTGACCTATGCGGATGAACATCTCCCCTGGACTGAGTATGGCTTTCCCACTCTGGATCGTCGTGATGTAACTCTGTTCCTTAAGCGGCTGCGTAAGGCTATCGCTCCGCTTAAGATTCGTTATTTCGGCTGTGGTGAATGACAGAGCGACGCAAAGATCTGTAACCGATGTGGCCGTGACATTGTTATCTCTCATGCTCTCACAGCTGGAAAAAGTATTTTGCCTGAACACCGAATACGGCACCGTCCGGTGAGCGGAAATATGCCTCAACGCCACCGTCTCCACCATCTCCACGCAGACTAATAAATGTTGAATTTGTCGGTACTCGACAGGTTTTCCTAAATAACTGTACGGCGAGTTATTGGTATTGAGGCGAGGTAAGATGTTCGCTGTTATCAGGCTTGATAGCCCGTAGCCACTTGTAGAGGTTGTGCGCAGAAACGCCCAGACGGTCTGATACTTCGGCAACAAAATAACCGCGCTCCGTTATCTGGCGGACGGCTTCTTCCTTAAATTCAGGTGTAAATCGTGGTGTGCCCATACGCTCCTCCTATGCTCAAACTATAGGGCAGGAGCGTCTACCGGGGCGGGGTCAGTCCACCCTCGAGGATCACGGAACACATGACGCTGGACAATACCATCATCCTTCAATATTCCCTCTTTTGCTGAATCAAAAGCCATGCGCGAATACACATGGCGTCTCTCCGTTGTCCGAATACCCGGTAAACGCAGCATTACCGGATAAAATTTACCGTTTACTCCCCCGCCATTCGCTGATACTGCGCGAAACGCTGCTTCGCGTCCTGTTCGGTTTGCTCGAAGAGTTGATCCGCCAGTTCCGGCGCAGTGCGGCCCAGCGAGGCGTAACGCACTTCGCCCATCAGGAAGTCGCGGAAGCTCTCTTCGGGTTCGTCGGAGTCGAGAATAAACGGATTTTTGCCCTTCGCCATCAGTTGCGGGTTATAACGCCACAGATGCCAGTAACCGGAATCCACCGCGCGTTTTGCTTCGCGCATACTGCATCCCATACCGGCCTTCAGACCGTGGTTGATACAGGCCGCATAAGCGATGACCAGCGACGGGCCAGGCCACGCCTCCGCTTCGGCAATGGCCCGCAGCGTCTGGGCTTTATCCGCGCCCATCGCCACCTGCGCGACATACACATTGCCATAGCTCACCGCCATCATGCCGAGATCCTTTTTGCGCGTCCGTTTGCCTTCGGCGGCAAACTTGGCAATTGCCGCAACCGGCGTCGATTTCGACGACTGACCGCCAGTGTTGGAGTACACCTCGGTATCAAACACCAGGATATTCACATCCTCGCCGGAGGCCAGCACATGATCGAGGCCGCCAAAACCAATGTCATACGCCCAACCGTCACCGCCAAAAATCCACTGCGAGCGTTTAGCGAAATAGTCGCGGTTCTGGTACATGCGGTTCAGCAGTGGATCGTCGCCCTTCTCCTGCGCCAGTAGCGCACTCAGTTGCTCACCGCGCTCGCGCGTACCTTCACCGCGATCTTTGTTCTCCAGCCACTGGCGTAACGCCTGCTGTAACGCCTCGCTGTGCGGCGCGACCAGTGCATCCATCGCATCACTGGCGAGTTGTTCACGCACCGCGCGTCCGCCGAGCATCATCCCGAGGCCAAACTCGGCGTTATCTTCAAACAACGAGTTAGCCCACGCCGGGCCTTGCCCTTTATGGTTGGTGGTCCACGGAATTGACGGCGCGCTGGCCCCCCAAATCGACGAACATCCCGTGGCGTTGGCGATCATCATGCGATCGCCAAACAACTGCGTCACCAGCCGCGCATACGGGGTTTCGCCGCAGCCCGCGCAGGCACCGGAAAACTCCAGCAGCGGGGTTTCAAACTGGCTGCCTTTGACCGTGGTTTTGTTGAACGGATTGCTTTTCGGCGACAGCGCCAGCGCATAATCCCACACGGGTTGCATCGCTAACTGGCTCTCCAGCGGCTGCATGGAAAGAGCTTTGCCCTTCGCCGGGCAGATATCGACACAGTTGCCGCAGCCGGAACAATCGAGCGGCGAAATGGCCAGATGATAGTCGTAATCCTTCGCCCCCTGCGCCGCTTTACTCAGCAACGCTATCGGCGCCGCATCGCGCTCTTCCTGATTCAGCAGCGCCGGGCGAACGGCGGCATGCGGGCAGATAAAGGCGCACTGATTGCACTGAGTACAGCCTTCGGGGTTCCACACCGGCACCTGTAAAGCAATGCCGCGTTTCTCCCACGCTGCGGTTCCCGTCGGGAATGTCCCGTCCTCCATACCGACAAAGGCGCTGACCGGCAGTTTGTCGCCGTTCTGCCGGTTCATCGGTTCGAGAATGTCGCGGATAAAATCCGGCATCATCCGCGTCTCTTCCGCCGCGTCATCTTCCAGCGTCGCCCAGCGTTCCGGCACCATCACTTCCTGGATGGCTTCCATCCCCAGATCAATGGCGGCATTGTTCATATCCACCACTTTTTGCCCTTTACTGCCGTAGGATTTCTCGACCGCCTGCTTCAGGTAATCAGATGCCGCTTGCGGATCAATAATCCCCGCCAGTTTGAAGAATGCCGCCTGCATTAGCATGTTAAAGCGCCCGCCCAGCCCCAGCTTGCGGGCGATATCCACCGCGTTGAGGGTATAGAAACGGATCCCTTCGCGGGCGATATAACGCTTCATACTGTTTGGCAGCCGCGCCTCCAGCTCTTCGCCAAACCAGGTGCAGTTCAGCAGGAAGGTGCCGCCAGCGTTCAGCCCTTCCAGCAGATCGTACTTATCGACGTAGGATTGCTGCGAGCAGGCGATAAAATCCGCACGGTGGATCAGATACGGCGAGGTAATTGGCCGTTCGCCAAAACGCAGGTGCGAAACGGTAATGCCGCCAGATTTTTTCGAATCGTAGGCAAAGTAGGCTTGTGCGTACATCGGCGTTTTATCACCGATGATCTTGATGGCGCTCTTGTTGGCGCTGACCGTACCGTCGGAACCCAGCCCCCAGAATTTACAGGCGGTGATCCCCTCGCGGGAAACGTGGACCTCATGAGAAGGCACCGGCAGCGACGTGTGGGTGACGTCGTCGAAAATCCCCACCGTAAAACCATCTTTCGGCAGCGGTTTTTTCAGGTTCTCAAACACCGAGACAATATGCCCCGGCAGCACATCTTTACCGCCCAGCGCATAGCGCCCGCCTACAATCAGCGGCGCGTCATGCTGGTGATAAAACGCGTTTTTCACATCCAGGCACAGCGGTTCCGCCTGCGCGCCCGGCTCTTTAGTGCGATCGAGCACCGCGATGCGTTTGACGCTTTTCGGGATTTTGGCGAAGAAGTGCGACAGCGAAAACGGCCGGAACAGATGCACCGTCACCAGGCCCACTTTTTCACCGCTGTCGATCAGCGCGTCCACCACTTCGGAAATGGTGTCGCATACCGATCCCATCGCCACGATGATCTGTTCCGCATCGTCTGCGCCGTAGTAATCAAACAGGTGGTATTCGCGGCCGGTCAGGCGATAGATCTCCGCCATATAGTTTTCGACGATCTCCGGCAGCGCATCGTAGTAGCGGTTGGCAGCTTCCCGTTCCTGAAAATAGATATCGGGGTTTTGCGCGGTACCGCGAATCACCGGATGATCCGGATTCAGGGCGTTACGGCGAAAGCGGTTCAGCGCGTCGGTATCCAGCAACGGTGCCAGATCGTCATACTCCAGCACTTCAATTTTCTGGATCTCGTGAGAAGTACGAAAACCATCAAAGAAGTTAATAAAAGGTACGCGGCCTTTAATGGCAGAAAGGTGCGCCACCGCCGAGAGATCCATCACCTGCTGAACGTTGCTCTCGGCCAGCATCGCGCAGCCGCTCTGGCGAACTGCCATCACATCCTGATGATCGCCGAAAATATTCAGCGAGTTGGTTGCCAGCGCGCGGGCGCTGACGTGAAACACGCCGGGCAGCAGCTCACCGGCGATTTTGTACAGATTGGGGATCATTAACAGCAGCCCCTGCGAAGCGGTATAGGTGGTGGTCAGCGCCCCGGCCTGCAACGCGCCGTGTACGGCACCGGCCGCGCCCGCTTCTGACTGCATCTCCATTAAACGCACCGGCTGGCCAAACAGGTTTTTCTTGCCGTCTGCCGCCCACTGATCGACGTTTTCCGCCATCGGCGTTGAGGGGGTAATGGGGTAAATCGCGGCGACATCAGTAAAGGCATACGAAATCCATGCCGCTGCCGCGTTGCCATCCATTGTTTTCATCTTTCCGGACATTGCTCATTCCTCGACTGTAAGAGGTCATCTCCCTGTCGCCGTTGCACAGCCTGTGCCAGCTCATTTATCCCTTTATAAACAATGTATTAAAGGCAACTGCAACAAAACGGTTGCATGAAACAAGACAGTGGACGCGACATCCTGTTGAACTGCCGACAAAGTGTCGCACGCCGTGAGTTGTACCCCGACGTACAGAAACGGTGTGCGGAATTGTTCTGTTTCGCACAATTGGTAAGGCGATTGTTTACTCTTTGTCCCTCCCCTTGCGACAGCGAAAACATCAATGCTTTTAAAATCAATAAATTAAATAAAATGGCACGGCTGGTATGTTCCCTGCACAACAGAGTGAGGCAATTGCCACTCACACAACCAACAGGAGAAACACCATGACCATGCGTCAATGCGCCATTTACGGCAAAGGTGGAATCGGTAAATCCACTACCACGCAAAACCTGGTCGCCGCGCTGGCGGAGATGGGCAAGAAAGTAATGATCGTCGGCTGCGACCCGAAAGCGGACTCCACCCGTCTGATCCTGCATGCGAAAGCGCAGAACACCATTATGGAGATGGCGGCTGAAGTCGGCTCCGTGGAAGACCTGGAACTGGAAGATGTGCTGCAAATTGGTTACGGCGATGTGCGTTGCGCAGAATCCGGCGGCCCGGAACCCGGCGTTGGCTGTGCCGGTCGCGGAGTCATTACCGCCATCAACTTCCTGGAAGAAGAAGGCGCTTATGTTCCCGACCTCGATTTCGTCTTTTATGACGTGCTGGGCGACGTGGTGTGCGGGGGGTTCGCCATGCCAATTCGCGAAAACAAAGCGCAGGAGATCTACATCGTCTGCTCCGGCGAAATGATGGCGATGTACGCCGCCAACAACATCTCTAAAGGCATCGTGAAATACGCCAAATCCGGCAAAGTACGCCTTGGCGGGCTGATCTGTAACTCCCGTCAGACCGACCGCGAAGATGAGCTGATCATGGCGCTGGCGGAAAAACTCGGCACCCAGATGATCCACTTCGTGCCGCGCGACAACATTGTACAGCGCGCTGAAATCCGCCGTATGACGGTGATTGAGTACGATCCGAAGTGCAACCAGGCCAACGAATACCGCTCGCTGGCGAACAAGATCGTCAACAACACCAAAATGGTGGTGCCAACGCCGATCACTATGGACGAACTCGAAGAGCTGTTGATGGAATTCGGCATTATGGATGTGGAAGACGCCAGCATTATCGGTAAAACCGCCGCAGAAGAAAACGCGGTTTGATGCACGCCCGCCAACAGGAAGACGACTATGAGCAATGCAACAGGCGAACGTAATCTGGAGATCATCCAGGAAGTACTGGAGATCTTTCCGGAAAAAACGCGCAAAGAACGCAGAAAGCACATGATGGTGAGCGACCCGGAGATGGAAAGCGTCGGGAAATGCATCATCTCCAACCGTAAGTCGCAGCCCGGCGTGATGACCGTGCGCGGTTGCTCTTACGCCGGTTCTAAAGGGGTGGTATTCGGGCCGATCAAAGATATGGCCCATATCTCCCACGGCCCGATCGGCTGCGGTCAGTACTCCCGCGCCGGACGGCGTAACTACTACACCGGCGTCAGCGGTGTTGATAGCTTCGGTACGCTCAACTTCACCTCCGATTTTCAGGAGCGCGATATCGTGTTCGGCGGCGATAAAAAGCTGACCAAACTGATTGAAGAGATGGAGACGCTGTTCCCGCTGACTAAAGGGATCTCCATTCAGTCCGAATGCCCGGTCGGCCTGATTGGTGACGACATTGAAGCCGTTGCCAACGCCAGCCGCAAAGCCATCAATAAACCGGTCATTCCGGTGCGCTGCGAAGGCTTTCGCGGCGTTTCCCAGTCGCTCGGCCACCACATTGCTAACGACGTGATCCGCGACTGGGTACTGGATAACCGCGAAGGCAAGCCGTTTGAGGCCGGTCCTTATGATGTGGCGATCATCGGCGATTACAACATCGGCGGCGATGCCTGGGCGTCGCGCATTTTGCTCGAAGAGATGGGCCTGCGCGTGGTGGCGCAGTGGTCCGGCGACGGCACGCTGGTTGAGATGGAGAACACGCCGTTCGTCAAACTCAACCTTGTGCACTGCTACCGCTCAATGAACTACATCTCCCGCCATATGGAGGAGAAACACGGTATTCCGTGGATGGAGTACAACTTCTTCGGTCCGACCAAAGTCGCCGAATCGTTGCGCAAAATCGCCGATATGTTTGATGACACCATTCGCGCCAACGCTGAAGCGGTGATCGCCAAATATCAGGCGCAGAACGACGCCATCATCGCCAAATACCGTCCGCGTCTGGAAGGCCGCAAAGTGCTGCTGTATATGGGCGGTTTACGTCCTCGCCATGTGATTGGCGCTTATGAAGATCTGGGGATGGAAATTATCGCTGCGGGTTATGAATTCGCCCACAACGATGACTATGACCGCACCCTGCCGGATCTGAAAGAAGGCACCTTGCTGTTCGACGATGCCAGCAGTTATGAACTGGAAGCCTTTGTCAAAGCGCTGAAGCCGGATCTGATCGGCTCCGGTATTAAAGAGAAGTACATCTTCCAGAAAATGGGCGTGCCGTTTCGCCAGATGCACTCCTGGGATTACTCCGGCCCCTATCACGGTTATGACGGCTTTGCCATCTTCGCCCGCGATATGGATATGACGCTCAATAACCCCGCGTGGGGCCAGTTGACTGCGCCGTGGCTGAAATCCGCCTGATTTTAATCCTGCTATCCCGTCTGTTCACCGATTTGTGGCGCGGGAGGAGAACACCATGAGCCAAAGTGCTGAGAAAATTCAAAACTGTCATCCGCTGTTTGAACAGGATGCGTACCAGATGCTGTTTAAAGATAAACGGCAACTGGAAGAGGCCCACGATCCGGTGCGCGTGCAGGAGGTCTTTCAATGGACCACCACCGCAGAGTATGAAGCGCTTAACTTTCAACGCGAAGCGCTGACCATCGATCCGGCCAAAGCCTGCCAGCCGCTGGGCGCGGTACTGTGCTCGCTGGGCTTTGCCAATACCCTGCCGTATGTTCACGGCTCCCAGGGGTGCGTGGCCTATTTCCGCACCTATTTTAACCGTCACTTTAAAGAGCCGATTGCCTGTGTTTCCGACTCGATGACGGAAGATGCGGCAGTATTCGGCGGCAACAACAACCTGAACACAGGGTTGCAGAACGCCAGCGCTCTTTACAAGCCGGAAATCATTGCCGTCTCCACCACCTGTATGGCGGAGGTCATCGGCGACGATCTGCAGGCGTTTATTGCTAACGCCAAAAAAGACGGCTTTATCGACGCGGCGATCCCGGTGCCTTACGCGCACACGCCAAGCTTTATCGGCAGCCATATCACCGGCTGGGACAATATGTTCGAGGGCTTTGCCCGTACCTTTACCGCCGATTACAGCGGGCAACCGGGCAAGTTACCGCGTATCAACCTGGTCAGCGGATTTGAAACCTATCTCGGCAATTTCCGCGTGCTGAAACGCATGATGGAGCAAATGGAAGTGCCGTGCAGCCTGCTTTCCGATCCCTCCGAAGTGCTGGATAACCCGGCTGACGGGCATTATCACATGTATGCCGGCGGTACGACCCAGCAGGAGATGCGCGAAGCGCCTGACGCTATCGACACCCTGCTGCTGCAACCCTGGCAACTGGTGAAAACCAAAAAAGTGGTGCAGGAAAGCTGGAACCAGCCCGCGACCGAGGTGCAAATCCCGATGGGACTGGCCGGAACCGACGAACTGCTGATGGCGGTAAGCCAGTTAACCGGCAAAGCCATTCCGGATAGCTTAGCGCTGGAGCGCGGTCGGCTGGTGGACATGATGCTCGACTCCCACACCTGGCTGCACGGCAAGAAATTTGGCCTGTTCGGCGACCCGGATTTTGTCATGGGGCTGACCCGCTTCCTGCTGGAACTGGGCTGCGAACCGACGGTGATTCTGTGCCATAACGGCACCAAGCGCTGGCAGAAAGCGATGAAGAAAATGCTTGAAGCCTCGCCGTACGGGAAAGAGAGCGAAGTCTTTATCAACTGCGATCTGTGGCATTTCCGCTCGCTGATGTTTACCCGTCAGCCGGACTTTATGATCGGTAACTCCTACGCCAAGTTTATCCAGCGCGATACGCTGGCGAAGGGTGAACAGTTTGAAGTGCCGCTGATCCGCCTTGGGTTCCCACTGTTCGATCGCCACCATCTGCACCGCCAGACCACCTGGGGTTACGAAGGGGCCATAAGTATCCTCACCACGCTGGTTAATGCGGTGCTGGAGAAAGTCGACAGAGAGACCATCAAGCTCGGCAAAACCGACTACAGCTTCGATCTTATCCGTTAACCATCACAGCCCCGCCTTGCGCGGGGCTCAGGGAGGCACTATGCCGGTCGTTACTATTCGCCAGCGCGGCGCGGATCTCTACTGCTATATCGCCAAACAGGATCTGGAAGCGAAAATTCTGGACGTTGAGCACGACACCCCGGAACGCTGGGGCGGTGCGATTTCTCTTGAGGGCGGTCGCCGCTATTACGTCAATCTGCAACCCGGACGACCCTCATTTCCCATTAGCCTGCGCGCCACCCGCGACGCCCTGGTATAAGGAGATGCGCAATGTCCGACAACGATACTCTTTTCTGGCGGATGCTGGCGCTGTTCCAGGCGCTGCCGGAACTGCAACCCGCGCAAATCATGGCGTGGCTGACCGGCGACTGCGATGAGGCGCTGACGCCAGAGCTGCTGGCCTCGCTGGATCAACGCCATCTGGAGCAGCGCTTTCCTCATGAGGACGCATTAATGTCCGCCGGGCGCTGGGCGCGGGTGAAAGCGTGCCTGAAAGGCGATCTGCCCGCCCATTTGCGCGTGATCGACCACGCGGCGCGTCGCCCGCAGTTGATTGCCGCCTTCTGCTCGCAGGATGGGTTGGCAATTAACGGCCATTTCGGCCAGGGGCGGCTGTTTTTTATTTATGCCTTTGATGACCAGGGCGGCTGGCTGTATGACTTACGCCGTTACGCCGCCAGCCCGCAGGACAAAGAACCTAACGAGAGCCGCGCGCAACTGCTCGGCGATTGCCATCTGCTGTTCTGCGAAGCGATTGGCGGCCCCGCCGCTGCCCGCCTGATCCGCCACAATATCCATCCGATGAAAGTCGCCCCCGGCCAGACCATCACCTCGCAGTGCGACGCCATCAAAACGCTCCTCAACGGGCAGTTGCCGCCGTGGCTGGCAAAACGCCTTGAGCGCGCCAACCCGCTGGAAGAACGGGTGTTCTGAATTCATCCCCTTCGGGGGATTTTTTTGCGTGAACATTGCGCCAATTGTCTGCATTGTTGCAAAACCGACACTTTTTTTCTCTTAAAAATCAATCACTCATTACTGGCTCGCGAATTGCACCTTCTGCTACAACCCAACCAGATGATGAGGTGATGATGAAGGGGAACGAGATCCTGGCTTTGCTCGATGAACCTGCCTGCGAGCACAACCATAAACAGAAATCCGGCTGCAGCGCGCCAAAACCCGGCGCAACGGCGGGCGGCTGCGCCTTTGACGGTGCGCAGATCACCCTGCTGCCACTCTCCGATGTTGCTCACCTGGTGCACGGCCCCATTGGTTGTACCGGTAGCTCATGGGATAACCGTGGCAGCTTCAGTTCCGGCCCGACGATCAACCGGCTGGGTTTTACCACCGATCTGAGCGAACAGGATGTGATCATGGGGCGCGGCGAGCGCCGCCTGTTCCATGCCGTGCGCCATATCGTCAACCGCTACCATCCGGCCGCCGTCTTTATCTATAACACCTGCGTTCCCGCGATGGAGGGCGACGATATCGAAGCCGTCTGCCAGGCGGCAGAAACCGCCACCGGTGTACCGGTGATTGCCGTTGATGTCGCCGGATTTTACGGCAGCAAAAATCTCGGTAACCGGCTGGCCGGTGAAGTGATGGTGAAAAAGGTGATTGGCGGGCGTGAACCCGCGCCGTGGCCGGAAGATACCCCTTTTGCCCCAGCGCACCGCCACGATATCGGGCTGATTGGCGAATTCAATATTGCCGGGGAGTTCTGGCACATTCAGCCGCTGCTCGATGAACTGGGTATTCGCGTGCTCGGCAGCCTCTCCGGCGACGGGCGCTTCAGTGAAATCCAGACGCTGCACCGGGCGCAGGTCAATATGCTGGTCTGCTCCAGAGCGCTGATCAACGTTGCCCGCTCGCTGGAGCAACGCTACGGCACGCCGTGGTTTGAAGGCAGTTTTTATGGCGTACGCGCCACCTCTGACGCCCTGCGCCAACTGGCGGCGCTGACCGGAGATCGCGATCTGATGCAGCGCACCGAACAGCTCATTGCCCGCGAAGAACAGCAAACAGAACAGGCGCTGGCCCCGCTGCGCGAGCGCCTGCGCGGGCGCAAAGCGCTGCTCTACACCGGCGGCGTGAAATCCTGGTCGGTGGTCTCGGCGCTTCAGGATCTGGGCATGGAAGTGGTGGCGACCGGCACGCGCAAATCCACCGAAGAGGATAAACAGCGTATCCGTGAACTGATGGGTGCCGACGCGCTGATGCTTGATGAAGGCAACGCCCGCTCGCTGCTGGACGTGGTTTACCGCTACCAGGCGGACATGATGATCGCCGGGGGACGCAATATGTACACCGCCTACAAAGCGCGGCTGCCGTTCCTTGATATCAATCAGGAGCGCGAGCACGCCTTTGCTGGCTACCGGGGCATTGTCACGCTGGCCGAACAGCTTTGCCTGACCATGGAGAGCCCGGTCTGGCCGCAAACCCACTCCCGTGCACCGTGGCAATAAGGAGCCCGCAATGGCAGAAATTATCCGTAGTAAAAAGCCGCTGGCCGTCAGCCCGGTAAAAAGCGGCCAGCCGCTGGGCGCGATTCTGGCGAGCATGGGCTTTGAACAGAGCATTCCGCTGGTTCATGGCGCTCAGGGGTGCAGCGCCTTCGCGAAGGTCTTTTTTATCCAGCATTTTCATGATCCGATCCCGCTGCAATCGACGGCAATGGACCCGACATCCACCATTATGGGTGCCGATGAGAACATCTTTACCGCGCTGAATGTGCTGTGCTCACGCAACAACCCGAAAGCGATTGTTCTGCTGAGCACCGGCCTTTCCGAGGCGCAGGGCAGCGATATTTCGCGCGTGGTGCGCCAGTTCCGCGATGAATTCCCGCGCCATAAAGGGGTGGCGCTGCTGACCGTTAACACACCGGATTTTTACGGTAGCCTGGAAAACGGCTACAGCGCGGTGCTGGAGAGCATGGTTGAACAATGGGTGCCGGAAAAACCGCAGCCGGGCGTGCGCAATCGCCGCGTGAACCTGCTGCTCAGCCATTTGCTGACGCCGGGCGACGTCGAGTTGTTGCGCAGCTATGTCGAGGCATTTGGCCTGCAACCGGTGATTGTGCCGGATCTCTCCCAATCGCTGGATGGCCATCTCGCCAGCGGGGATTTCTCGCCGATTACCCAGGGCGGCAGCAGCCTGCGGCTGATTGAACAGATGGGACAGAGCCTCGGCACCTTCGCCATTGGCGTTTCCCTCTCCCGCGCCGCACAGTTGCTGGCGCAGCGCAGCCATGCAGAGGTCGTCACGTTGCCGCACCTGATGACCATGAGCCAGTGCGATACGTTTATTCACCAACTGAAGCGCCTCTCCGGGCGCGATGTGCCAGCGTGGATCGAGCGCCAGCGCGGGCAATTGCAGGATGCGATGATCGATTGTCATATGTGGTTGCAGGGCGCGCCTGTCGCGCTGGCCGCCGAGGGCGATCTGCTCGCCGCCTGGTGCGATTTCGCCCGCGATATGGGCATGGTTCCCGGCCCGGTGGTGGCACCGGTGAGCCAGAAAGGGTTGCAGGATCTGCCGGTTGAAAAAGTGATCATCGGCGATCTGGAGGATATGCAGGATCTGTTGTGCGATACGCCTGCATCGCTGCTGGTGTCCAATTCTCATGCCGTTGATTTGGCCAGCCAGTTCAACATTCCGCTGGTGCGCGCCGGTTTCCCCCTGTTTGACCGTCTGGGCGAATTTCGCCGCGTGCGCCAGGGTTACGCCGGGATGCGCGACACCTTGTTTGAGCTGGCGAATGCGCTGCGCGATCGCCACCATCATCTTGCCGCCTATCACTCGCCGCTGCGCCAGCGTTTTTACGAACCCGCATCTTCGGGAGGTGACTATGCAACATGTTAGCCGACAATTCAGCACCATCTGCGACAGTGAATGGTCGATGAGAGTGGCCTTTGCCAGTTCCGATTACCACCATGTCGATCAGCATTTCGGCGCGACACCGCGGCTGGTGGTGTACGGCGTCAAAGAGGATGACGTCACCCTGCTGCGGGTGGTGGATTTCTCGGTACTGCCCGGCCATCAGCAGGAGAAACTGACCAGCCGGATTAACGCGCTGGAGGATTGCGTAACGCTCTACTGCGTGGCGATCGGCGAGGCGGTGTTTCGCCAGCTTTTGCAGGTTGGCGTGCGCGCGGTGCGCGTTCCGGCAGAGACGACGATTGTCGGGCTGTTGCAGGAAATCCAACACTACTGGTACGACAAAGAGCAGCGAAGAAGCGCGCGCAGCCGCAATCCCGATCGCTTTGCCGGGCTGCTGGCGGAAGATGAGTGGCAGGAAGAGGATGAGCGCTGATGCCTTTTCTGTGTCAGCTCTGTGACAAAGCCAACATAAAACTGCGACATAGTTCGCGGTTTTATGTCAGGCATCAAAATCATCTCATTGAAATATAACGATTTCATCTTCTGGTACTGCTTTTGCTTCAACGATATTACCCGCTGTTGATTGACGCGGTGTAATGCGCTCCGGCGCGTTCCGTCATACATACTGGGAGCCAAAAGCATGTGGAATTACTCCGAGAAAGTGAAAGATCATTTTTTTAATCCCCGTAACGCCCGGGTGGTGGAAAACGCCAACGCCGTGGGTGATGTGGGATCGTTAAGCTGTGGCGATGCGTTACGGCTGATGCTGCGAGTGGATCCGCAAGATGAAACCATTCTTGAGGCCGGGTTTCAGACCTTTGGCTGCGGCAGCGCGATTGCCTCTTCTTCCGCCTTAACGGAACTGATTATCGGCCGCACGCTGGCGCAGGCCGAACAGGTCACTAACCAACAGATTGCCGATTATCTTGACGGCTTACCACCGCAAAAAATGCACTGCTCGGTTATGGGCCAGGAAGCTCTACGCGCTGCCATCGCCAACTACCGTGGCGAAACGCTGGAAGATGACCACGAAGAAGGCGCGCTGATTTGTAAGTGCTTTGGCGTGGATGAAGGACAGATTCGCCGCGCGGTGCTGAATAACGGGCTGACCACGCTGGAAGAGGTGATCAACTACACCAAAGCGGGCGGCGGCTGTACTTCGTGCCATGAAAAAATCGAACTGGCGCTGGCCGATATTCTTGCGCAGCACCCGCAGGTCGCCGCGCCGGTTGCGACAAGCAAAGATCCGCACTGGCAGGAAGTGGTTGATGCCATCACCGAACTGCGCCCGCATATTCAGGCCGATGGCGGCGATATGGCGCTGCTCAGCGTGGCAAATCACAAAGTCACGGTCAGCCTCTCCGGCAGTTGTAGCGGCTGCATGATGACCGACATGACGCTCGCCTGGTTACAGCAAAAACTGATGGAACGCACCGGCTGTTTTATGGAAGTCGTGGCCGCTGAAGCCGCAGCGTATTAACAGAGGGGGAAGAAGATGAAACAGGTTTATCTGGATAACAACGCCACTACGCGAATCGATCCGATGGTGCTGGAAGCGATGATGCCCTTTCTGACCGAGCATTATGGCAACCCCTCTTCGATTCATGATTTCGGCACACCTTCCCGTGTGGCTCTTGAGCGCGCGCACCAGCAGGTTGCCACCCTGCTTGGCGCCGATCATGCCAGCGAGATTATTTTCACCTCCTGCGCGACCGAAGCCACGTCAACCGCGCTGCATGCCTGCGTGGAATTGATGCCGGAGCGCCGGGAAATCATCACCTCCGCGGTGGAGCACCCGGCCACGCTCGCCGTTTGCGAACACCTGGAGCGCCAGGGTTACCTGATCCACCGCATTGGTGTGAATAGCGACGGCGCGCTGGATATGGAGCAGTACCACCAGGCGCTCAGTTCTCGGGTGGCGGTGGTCAGCGTGATGTGGGCGAACAATGAAACCGGCGTGCTGTTTCCGGTGATTGAAATGGCGGCCATGGCGCAGGAGTACGGCGCGCTGTTCCACTGCGATGCGGTACAGGTGGTCGGCAAAATTCCGCTGGATATTGGCCGCACGCAGATCGATATGCTCTCCTGCTCGGCGCACAAACTGCACGGGCCGAAAGGTGTCGGCTGCCTCTATCTGCGGCGCGGAACGCGTTTTCGTCCGCTGCTGCGCGGCGGCCATCAGGAGCGCGGACGCCGCGCAGGGACGGAAAATATCGCCGGGATCGTCGGCATGGGCACAGCCTGCGAACTGGCGCAGATCCATCTGCCGGGTGCCTCCTCGCTGGCGCAACTGCGCGATCGACTGCAGGAAGGGCTTATCGCGCAGGTGCCTTCCGTGATGGTGATGGGCGGCAACCAGCCACGCGTACCGGGCACCACCAATCTGGCGTTTGAGTTTATCGAAGGGGAAGCCATTTTATTGCTGCTGAACCAGGCGGGCATTGCAGCGTCGAGCGGCAGCGCCTGTACCTCCGGTTCGCTGGAACCTTCGCATGTTATGCGGGCGATGAACATTCCTTACACCGCCGCGCACGGCAGTATTCGTTTCTCGCTGTCGCGCTACACGCGTGAAAAAGAGATCGACTATGTGATCGATACCCTGCCAACGATTATTGCCCGCCTGCGGATGCTCTCGCCCTACTGGCAGGAGGGAAAACCCGGGGCGGCGGAATCGGCATTTGCGCCGTTATACGGCTAAGGCGGCGAGCATGAATGTGCTTATCAACGACACCACCCTGCGCGACGGCGAACAGAGCCCGGGCGTCGCGTTTCTCGCCAGCGAGAAAATCGCCATCGCCGAGGCGCTGTTTGCGGCGGGCATTACCGCGCTTGAAGTCGGCACGCCCGCGATGGGTGACGAAGAGCGCCAGCGCATTTTGCAGGTGCGCCAGCATTTGCCCACCGCAACGCTGATGTCCTGGTGCCGGATGAACCGCGACGAGATCCGCCAGAGCGCGGATCTCGGGATGGATTGGGTGGATATCTCCCTGCCCGCTTCAGATAAGCTGCGCCAGTATAAGCTTCGCGAACCGCTGACGCAGTTGCTCGATAAACTGGGCGCGCTGATTGCACAAGCGCGGACGCTGGGCATGCAGGTTTGTGTCGGCTGTGAAGATGCCTCGCGCGCCAGCGATCAGACGCTGAACCAGATTGCCGATATCGCCCGCGAAGCGGGCGCTAAACGGCTGCGTTTCGCCGACACCCTCGGCCTGCTCGATCCCTTTACCACCACCACCCGCATTCAGGCGCTTGGCGAATACTGGCCGGGCGAAATCGAAATGCACGCGCACAACGATTTGGGGCTGGCGACCGCCAATACGCTGGCGGCGGTTCGCGCCGGAGCCACCAGCGTCAACACAACCGTGCTCGGGCTGGGCGAACGCGCAGGCAATGCCGCGCTGGAAACCGTTGCGCTGAGCCTGAGCCGCTGCCTGCAACGGGATTGCGGCGTTGATTTTACGCGCCTGCCGTCCCTGTGCCAGACCGTGGCCGACGCGACACAACGGGCCATTGACCCGCAGCAACCGCTGGTCGGTGCGCAGGTGTTCACCCATGAATCCGGCGTTCATGTCGCCGCGCTGCTGCGCGATCGCGAAAGCTATCAGGCGATTGATCCGGCGCTGATGGGGCGAGAATACCGGCTCGTGCTGGGCAAACACTCCGGTCGCCAGGCGGTGGATGGCGTCTTCGCCCGCATGGGGTATCACCTCGATACTCTGCAAATCGATCTGCTGCTGCCGGCGATCCGCCGCTTTGCCGAGCGCTGGAAACGCACGCCGAAAGAGGATGAGCTGGTGGCACTTTACGATGCGCTGTGCGGGGAATCTGCACACTTTGCGAGGGGCTGACGATGGAGTGGTTTTATCAAATCCCCGGCGTGGATGAGCTCGATACCGCCGAGTCCTTTTTTGAATTCTTTAGCGTGCCGTATGACCCACGGGTGCTGCGCCACTGCTGTTTGCCGGTGCTGCGGGAGTTTCACCAGCGGCTGCGGCAAAACGTACCGCTACGCAATATGCTTGAAGAGGCGCCCCGCGCCCCGTGGCTGCTGGCGCGCCGGTTGCTGACGGAGAGCTATCGGCACTACCTTCCGGAGCGTACCTCATGAGACAAAAATTCGATTTTGGCGAAGAGGTGCGCGTTACCCGCGCCATTCGCAATGACGGCACCATGCGCGGCTTTGCGCGCGGCGACCTGTTGGTTCGTCGCGGCAGTACCGGTTTTGTCCGCGAATGGGGCACGATTTTGATGGATCAGATTATCTATCAGGTACATTTTCTCGATGATGATTTGGTGGTTGGCTGCCGCGAGCAGGAGCTGCTGCCGCTTTCCGTGCCGTGGCACGCCGGGCAGTTTCAGTATGGCGATCGGGTTGCCTGCCGCCACGCGCTGTCGGTAAATGGCGAAGTGGTGATCGCCGCCGGAGAGCATGGCCGTATTGAAGGAACAGACCAGGGCGAAGGCGGAGAGAGTTACACCGTCACGTTTTCCGGGCGCTGGTTCCAGGTTCCCGCCAGCGCCATGATCCTGCTGGAGGCCGACGCATGACACCGTGGCAACGCTTCGCCCGGCGGCGGCTGGCGGTAACGCGCTGGCAGTGCGAACCGGAACACATTCCTGCCGATCAGCAAACCGCATTCGACGACGCTTTCGCCCGCCAGTGCCAACTGGAACAGGCGGTGGTAGAGGTTACTGCCGGTGACCCCCTGCCGGATAGCGTGTTGCAGAGTGTCGCAACCTCGCTGGCAAGCTGGCTGGATGAGGGGCATTTTTCTGCTGATGAGCGGCAGATGGTGATCCGCCATCATGCCCGCATGGAGTGGCAGTTCGCCGAGATTGCCGGGCGCGCCCCGCTGCCGGACGACTTGCAAGTGCTGGCCTGGTATCAACAACATCAGGCGCAGTTTATGCGCCCGCCGCAGCGGCTGACATCTCACCTGCTGCTGACGGTCGATAACGACGATGCCGCAGTGCAGCGCCAGATCCACCGTTTTCATCAGGATATTAGCGTCTCGCGCCAGCACTTTGCCCGGCTGACGCAGCGCTACTCCCACTGCCCCAGCGCGCTGGAAGGCGGACGTCTGGGCTGGATAAGCCAGGGGTTGCTCTATCCCGAACTCGACGCCGCGCTGTTTGCGCTGGCGGAAAATGGCCTCAGCGCGCCTATCGAAACCCGCCTCGGCTGGCATCTGTTATGGTGCGAAGCGATCCGTGACGCTGCGCCGATGCCGCAGGCGGAAGCGCTGGAAAAAGCACGAAGCTATTTGGTTCGTAAAAACCAGCAGCAGTACCAACGCCAGTGGCTGGCAGCGTTAACCCGCAGCGTGATGGCAGATTAATTTCACCTTTAGTACAGCAATGCCGGATGGTGATGATGTTTATCCGGCCTGTCCCCTGTTAGTACCCGCGCAAGCCGGATAAGGTGCAGCCGCCATCCGGCGCTCACCGTTCATCGTTATCGTTGCCGGATGGCGCTAACGCTTATCAGATCTACCTGGCGAACCGGTGATGTTGCCGGGTAAAGCGCGTTACCCGGCTATATCACTTACAAAAATATCGGTTTAAGCGTTTCCAGCCAGGCATCCAGGCGCTCGTCGGTCAGGTCATACTGATTGTCCTGATCGATCACTAAGCCGACAAATTTATCCGCTTCCAGCGCCGATGAAGCATTGAATTCATAACCTTCATTCGGCCAGTGGCCGACAATCTGTGCGCCGCTGTTTTTCAGCGCCTCATACAGCGGGCGCAGGCCGCTGACGAAGTTATCCGGGTAGCCTACCTGGTCGCCAAGGCCAAACAGCGCCACGGTTTTACCGCTCAGGCTGTTGCTATCAAGCTGAGCGACAAACTCTCCCCATGACGCTTCCTCACAGCCCGCATCCAGCCCCGGCAGTTGCCCGTCGCCAAGCGTCGGCGTTCCCAGCAGCAGAACCGGATAAGAGAGAAAGGTGTCGAGATCGGTACGGTTGATATTCACCGGCGCATCGGCCGCCGCACCCAGTTTTTGGTGGATCATTTTGGCAATCTTGCGGGTTTTGCCCGTATCGGTACCGAAAAAAATTCCAATGTTAGCCATCGCGTGCTCCTGTGAGAAAAAGTGTGAATCCGCCCTGAACAGGCGGTTATCACCGGAGATATTGCGAAGGCTGTGCCAGTTTTTTTGCCGTGCAATAACTGCACCGTATTGGTCAGTCCTGCACCAGAGCGGCGCTTTTTTATCCACCCGTTTATACGGCGCCGCGCACAGCCAGAGGGCAAAAGGGTAAAAATCGGCGGCAAACAGGGATCTGGATCAATCTTACGGCGAGTAACAAGGGTCAAAGGCGCACCCTTTGCATGGTTAATAGGCGTCCGTTTATGTTCGGACGAAAGTCGACAGGTGGCACAAATTGTCATAACTGCGACATTCCCATGTTGACCACAGGAGTTTGTGATGACCCTGAATATGATGATGGACGCCGCCGCGCCCGCCGAGATCGCCGGGGCGCTCTCACAACAGCATCCCGGGTTGTTTTTCACCATGGTTGAACAGGCTCCCGTCGCGATTTCACTGACCGATGCCGATGCCCACATTCTCTACGCCAACCCCGCGTTTTGCCGCCAGTCGGGGTATGAACTGGAAGAGTTGTTGCAGCAAAACCCGCGCCTGCTTGCCAGTAAGCAGACCCCGCGTGAAATCTACCAGGATATGTGGCACACCCTGCTGCAACACCGTCCGTGGCGCGGACAACTGATCAACCGTCGCCGCGACGGCAGCCTGTTTCTGGTGGAAATCGACATCACCCCACTGTTTAATGCGTTCGGCAAACTCGAACATTACCTGGCCATGCAGCGCGACATCAGCACCAGCTACGCGCTGGAACAACGGCTGCGCAATCATATGACGCTGACCGAAGCCGTCTTGAATAACATTCCGGCGGCGGTTGTGGTGGTGGATGAACGCGATCGGGTGGTGATGGATAACCTCGCCTACAAAACCTTTTGCGCCGATTGCGGCGGTAAAGAGCTGCTCACCGAACTTAATTTTTCCGCCCATAAGGCGGAGCTGGCGCAGGGCCTGGTGCTGCCGGTAGCGCTGCGCGGCACCGTGCGCTGGTTGTCCGTCACTTGCTGGGCACTGCCGGGCGTCAGTGAAGAAGCGGGCCGCTACTTTATTGATAGCGCCGTGCCGCGCACGCTGGTGGTGATCACCGACAATACCCAGCAGCAGCAACAACAGGAACAGGGGCGCCTTGATCGTCTGAAGCAGCAGATAACCAGCGGTAAATTGCTGGCGGCGATCCGCGAATCGCTGGACGCCGCGCTGGTGCAACTCAATTGCCCGATCAATATGCTGGCCGCCGCGCGTCGTTTAAATGGCGACGATCACAGCAATCTGGCGCTGGATGCCGCCTGGCGTGAAGGTGAAGAAGCGATGGCGCGGCTGCAACGCTGTCGTCCGTCGCTAGAGCTGGAAAGCCCGGCGGTCTGGCCGCTCCAGCCGTTCCTTGACGATCTGCGCGCCCTGTATCACACCCGCTATAACCAGGGCGAAAACCTGCAAATTGAGCTGGAATCCCCCGATCTGGTGGGCTTTGGCCAGCGAACACAACTGCTTGCCTGCCTGAGCCTGTGGCTCGACAGAACGCTGGATATTGCCGCTGAGCTACGTGATTTCACGGTTCAGACTCAGCTTTACGCCCGCGAAGAGAGCGGCTGGCTGTCGTTCTATTTAAATGACAATGTGCCGCTGATTCAGGTGCGCTATACCCATTCTCCCGATGCACTCAATGCGCCCGGTAAAGGCATGGAACTGCGGCTGATCCAGACGCTGGTCGCCCACCATCGCGGCGCAATAGAACTGACCTCCCGTCCTCAGGGAGGCACCTGCCTGACCCTGCGTTTCCCGTTATTTCATTCACTGACCGGAGGCTCACTATGACTCAGCGAACCGAGTCGGGTACAACCGTCTGGCGCTTTGACCTCTCCCAGCAGTTTACCGCCATGCAGCGTATCAGCGTGGTGTTAAGCCGGGCGACAGAGGTCGGGCAGACGCTACAGGAAGTGCTGTGTGTGCTGCACAACGATGCTTTTATGCAGCACGGGATGATCTGTCTGTACGACAGCCAGCAAGCGATCCTTAACATTGAAGCCTTGCAAGAGGCCGATCAGCAGCTTATTCCCGGCAGTTCGCAGATTCGCTATCGTCCGGGTGAAGGGCTGGTAGGCACGGTGCTGTCGCAGGGACAATCGCTGGTGCTGCCCTGTGTCTCCGACGATCAGCGTTTTCTCGATCGCCTTGGCTTGTATGATTACAGCCTGCCATTTATCGCCGTGCCGCTGATGGGACCAAACTCACAGCCTATCGGCGTGCTGGCCGCCCAGCCAATGGCCCGCTACGAGGAACGCCTGCCCGCCTGCACGCGTTTTCTCGAAACTGTCGCCAATCTGGTGGCGCAAACTGTCCGCCTGATGACGCCGCCCAGCGTCGCGCCTTCACCCCGTGCTGCTGCCGCGCAGATCGCCAGCCAGCGCGGGTGTGCGCCGTCGCGAGCGTTTGGCTTTGAAAACATGGTCGGTAAAAGCGCGGCCATGCGCCAGACGCTGGAAATTATTCGCCAGGTCTCGCGCTGGGACACCACCGTGCTGGTGCGTGGCGAAAGCGGAACCGGTAAAGAACTGATAGCCAATGCTATCCACCACAATTCACCGCGCGCCGCTGCGCCGTTCGTCAAATTCAACTGCGCGGCGCTGCCCGATACGCTGCTGGAGAGTGAACTCTTCGGCCATGAAAAAGGAGCGTTTACCGGTGCGGTGCGTCAGCGCAAAGGTCGCTTCGAACTGGCGGACGGCGGTACGCTATTTCTTGATGAGATCGGCGAAAGTAGCGCCTCGTTTCAGGCGAAATTGCTGCGTATCTTGCAGGAAGGCGAAATGGAACGCGTCGGCGGCGACGAAACGCTGCAGGTGAATGTACGGATCATTGCCGCCACCAACCGCAATCTGGAAGAGGAAGTGCGGCTGGGGAATTTTCGCGAAGATCTCTACTACCGCCTCAATGTGATGCCGATCTCCCTGCCCCCGCTCCGCGAGCGCCAGGAGGACATTGCCGAGCTGGCGCATTTTCTGGTGCGCAAAATCGCGCAAAACCAGAACCGCACGCTGCGCATCAGCGATGGCGCGATCCGGTTGTTGATGAGCTATAGCTGGCCTGGAAACGTGCGTGAACTGGAAAACTGCCTTGAGCGATCGGCGGTGATGTCGGAAAGCGGACTCATCGATCGCGACGTGATTTTGTTTCACCACAGGGAAAATCTGCCAAAACCGCCGCAGCCCAGCGCACCGCGCGAAGAGAGCTGGCTCGATCAGAACCTCGATGAGCGACAAAGATTGATCGCAGCACTGGAGAAAGCCGGTTGGGTACAGGCAAAAGCCGCACGCCTGCTGGGAATGACCCCGCGCCAGGTGGCCTATCGTATTCAGACGATGGATATTACCATGCCGAGAATGTAGCGCAGGTTTTTGTGACATTCGGCACATTGTCAGCCAAACGCCACAAACTCGACAAACAGATGACGACACGGTGAATTTAAAACATTAATTTTCAGCAAGTTACAGTAAAGATAAGCGGTACAGGTTTTGCAGCAGGAGGTTATGACCACACAACCAAGGTACGCCCATGACTTCCTGCTTATCCGCCGCTGGCGGTTCACGCTGTCACACCGGGCAGCGCGAACCTTTATCTGATGTCGTTGCCGGTAAGGTGGCGTCGCACCCCTGCTACTCGCAAAACGGTCATCACCGCTATGCCCGTATGCATCTGCCGGTCGCGCCTGCCTGTAACCTGCAATGTAACTATTGCAACCGCAAATTTGATTGCAGTAATGAATCACGCCCCGGCGTCTCGTCATCTCTGCTGACGCCGGAACAGGCAGTAGCCAAAGTGCGCCATGTGGCTGCGGCGATCCCGCAATTGTCCGTGGTTGGTATCGCCGGGCCTGGCGACCCGCTGGCCAATATTCAACGCACATTCACCACCCTGGAAATGGTGCGCGAACAGCTCCCCGACCTGAAACTTTGCCTCTCAACCAACGGGCTGATGTTACCGGATGCGGTAGAGCGGCTGGTGAATGTTGGCGTTGACCATGTCACGGTGACGATCAATACGCTGGATGCCGATATCGCGGCGCAAATTTACGCCTGGCTGTGGCTCGACGGTGAACGCTACAGCGGGCGTGAAGCCGGTGAGATTCTGATTGCCCGCCAGCTTGAAGGCGTGCGTCGCCTGACGGCGAAAGGCGTGCTGGTGAAGATCAACTCGGTATTGATCCCCGGCATCAACGATGGCGTCCTCAGCGAGGTCAGCCGTGAACTGCGCGCCAGCGGCGCCTTTATTCACAATATTATGCCGCTGATCGCCCGCCCGGAGCACGGTACGGTGTTCGGCCTGAACGGCCAGCCGGAGCCGGATGCGCAGATGGTAGCCCAAGTGCGCGAGCGTTGCGGCGAGGTGATGCCGCAGATGACGCACTGCCAGCAGTGCCGCGCTGACGCGATTGGCATGCTCGGTGAAGATCGCAGCCAGCAGTTTGCCCTGACGCCGGTTGACGAGTCGCCGCAGCCGTGGTTGCCAACGCTTTACCGCCGGGCTCAGTTGCATGCCAGCATTGCCACGCGCGGCGAATCGGAAGAGCCAGATGCCTGCCTGGTGGCGGTCGCCTCGACGCGCGGCGATGCGATTGATTGCCACTTTGGTCATGCCGATCGCTTTCGCATTTACAGCCTGTCGGCAGCGGGCGCGGTGCTGGTGAACGAGCGTTTTACGCCGAAATTTTGTCAGGGAAGCGACAATTGTGAACCGCAGGACAGCGAGGCGCGGATGGCCGCAGTTCTCGATCTGCTGGCCGATGTGAAAGCAGTATTTTGCGCCCGTATCGGCTACGCGCCGTGGCAAAAGCTGGAAGCGCGCGGCATTCAACCCTGTGTCGATCACGCCTGGCAGCCAGTTAACGAGGCGCTGACCGGCTGGTGGCAGCAGTGGCGAAAAAATGCGCAGCCCGATCCTGCGTCACGGGGGGTGGCATGATGCCTGTTCACGACTGGCTGCGGCGTTTGCTGTGGCTCTATGCACACGGCGAAGGCTGTTATCCGCTGATGATGGGCTTGCGGGCAGCCGAATGGGACGCCCTGCAGGCACAATTCGATCCCCCTACGCAGCCGATGCCCGCCGATTGTTTACTGCGGCAAAAGCTGATGAGCGAGCTTAATGCCACCCGCAGCGACGAACAGCAACAACTGGCGCAGTGGCTGGCGGGATATATGGCGCCGGGTGCGGCACCGATGCACAACATTATCGCCAGTGTTTCGCTGGCGTTTAATCATCTGTGGCAGGATTTGGGGTTAAGTTCGCGTCAGGAGTTACGCGAATTAATGAGCGACTGTTTTCCTCTGCTGGTAGAAATGAACAGTGAAAATATGCGCTGGAAAAAGTTTTTTTATCGTCAGCGCTGCCTGCATTCCGCTGGCGAGCTTATTTGCCGTTCCCCAAGTTGCGACGCCTGCTACGAACGCGAATTCTGTTTTTCCGATTCCTGAAATAATGTGATCCGATTTTACCTTAATCCGGAAATGTCCATAAGAAGCGGATTTTCTGTTAGTTCATGAAGTTATTTTGAAGTGAATCGATCTACATATTGGGAAAAGTTATTTAAAACAAATAGATATAGTGTATTCATCTTATAAACTTGATACTCACCCAACATAAGTTAAATACACAACAGCACCCAATAACTTCATCTTAGATAGCTGCTTCTCCACAAATCAACATGTTTCCTTTCTGAAGGATTTAGTCACTCAACGTGATCCAACAAGCCAGTTCATTTACGCCCTCAGCGCCTGTCTCGTGTTTGTTCTGCCTCTCATCTTTCAAAGCATGGGATGAAAATGGGTAAAAACGACAGCTTGCATTTCCGTTATCTGGCTGCTTCAGGCAGAACGGTTCAGTCAGTCTTCGCTGCGGTATGCTGAAGCTGGTCATGTTCCGGTAGATTTTCTCGATAATGACTTCTGAACGCTCTGCTATATTATCGATGTAAACCCTGACATTCGGGAGAATCTATTCGGATGTACGCTCGACGCGTTTTATTTTATCCATACCCAGACTGGAGAAAATGATTCAGGATCCCCAACACTGTGAATGAAGATTTAAATGACAAAGATGTCATTAGCCTGTCATGCAGCAAACAGAAGCCATTCGATAAAATTAGTGCAACTTATCAGGAAGGCTGGATTGCCTCATCAACACCTGGCATCAGAGTACGCCAGGAAATGAATATCCTGCCCTCTCCCGGAGAAATAATGTTTCAGTGATGGAACTGAAGACACCGATTGTACTTCCCCGGACATCCTTAATTTAGAAATGGAGAGTTATCATGAAAAATATCGGATTAGCATCTTTGCTGGGCTTTGGTTTAATTTCTTCGGCTTGGGCCACTGAAACCGTGAATATCCATGAGCGCGTCAACAATGCGCAAGCTCCTGCTCACCAGATGCAGTCTGCCGCGGCTCCTGTCGGGATCCAGGGTACTGTTCCTCGTATGACCGGTATGGACCAGCATGAACAGGCCATTATTGCTCATGAAACCATGACGAACGGATCGGCGGATGCGCACCAGAAAATGGTGGAAAGTCATCAGAAGATGATGGGAAATAACACTGTATCCATGACCATCTCGTCAACGTCTTTCGCAGCGATGGATGAGCATAAAAGAGCAGCGGTTGCCCATGAATTCATGAATAACGGTCAGTCCGGCCCACATGAGGCCATGGCCGAAGCGCATCGCCGCATGATCAATGCTGGCTGAATGCGATTGTAATATCCATGCTTTTACCCTTTCCTAGCTTCGGTAAGCATAATTTTACACCACTCCCGGGCACGGGAGCCTGTTAAACATTGAATAATTAAAACCCGATTTCGTTCACTAAAACACCTGTCTGCCCGGCGGTTACCGGGCAGCAGCAACCAAATATTAATCTTCGCTTGTCATGCACTCGACTTCAGTTCATTTGCGGGAACAGTATTGAAAGGCAGCGGCCCTAACTGCATCACGCTTCCCGCCTGCTCGCCTAGCTGTTGCCACTGGCGTTTCATCGCGCTCAGCCTCAGTGCCAGATACCCTTTTGAACTCTGCTGCAGGTCGGCCAGCGTTTGCTGGTAGTTATCAGCAACGGTCTGCCATCCGTTGACCAGCAACTTAGCGGCATCAATGGCAGACTGAGAAAGTCTTTCACTGGCCGTCAACTGGTTATAAACCGTGTCAAAAACAGCCACCTCCAATTCAAGCCCGACGAGATTGGTCAACGTTGTGCTGTACTCTTTTTGCGCTTTGACGATATCGGCAGAACTTATGGTCATCGCCAGCGTTCCGCCCGCGACCAGGGTAATACCCGCAGCCAGAAGCGTCTGTGTTGCCCCACCGGTTTCGATAATTGTTGTGGCCGCAATGACAATCATGCCAATCCCTATAATGTCGCTCACCGCTCCCGCCGAAATCTGCACAATATCTGCATCCATCTGTTTATTCAGATCGTTTAGCTTCTGCCGGAGTGCCGATATTTCCCCTTTATCACCGGTAATTTGCGTCTGCACGGTTTCTTTAGCCGCTTTAAATGTGCTCTGACTGCTGTTGATCCCATTCACATAAACCTGGACGTTATCGACAAACACTCCCGTGGAAGTGACGTTTTTCTGAGCAAGAGAAAGCAGTTGCTGGATGCCCTGCTGGATATAAGGAAGCTGGCTTTTATCCCCCATGTCATATTTTTGTGCCGCCGGAAGAAGTGCATCGACATAAGCCCCCACCTGATTCGAAAAATTACGCACATTCACCAGAGAAGAGATAGCCGCCGGATTAATCGAGGACAACCATTCCTGCGCCTGATCGCGCGCAATAGCCTGCTGTGCAGGAAGATCAGGTAAAATATCTAAATGAATGTTGGGTTGACATAATACAGTGCTCGCATAAGTCTGTTGAGCAATCGATGAAGCACCGATGCCCTGAATACCTGTCATTAAGGCATTGGTTGATGATGATTCAGTATCATTTTTCGCAGCTGCAATGGCTTGCATGATCATAATGAAAACCTCAAAGTCGTTAATTGGTTTTGGCTTACTGCAATTGCTCAACGGTGCGCATCACTTCCTGCCAGTTCGCCTGCACGGCATTAACGGAGACTATAAGAAAATCCGCAGTCACCTGTTGTTGAGTGACCTCCGAGAGCTCGGCCGTCACGGTTTGCCAACCATATTGAAGAGATTGTGTCAGGCCACACAAAATAGCGGTTCCTTTGGTCAATGCGTTCAGTGCATCACTGGTGGCACCAAGTTGTCCTATTTCCTGATAAAGCATTCCCGTTTCCTGTTGCGCCTGCGCAATTGCCCGCTCCGTGCTTTGCACATAGCCTGTCAATTCCATAATCGCGGCGCCAATCCCAAGAGTAAAAATACCGATGATAATTTCCATCCTCTTTTTACTTTCAAGCTCAGCATTCAGCGCATTCAGCTGAGCGTTAAGAGCCTCTAACCTTGCCTGATCGGCAGCTAATAACTGTTGCGCCCTTTGCTGATCGGCTAGCAAGTTCCTTGAGTCCGTCGTAATGTCATTATTAAAGGAAATAATAACCTGATTGAAATCATTCAGAGAGGCGGATAGCGGCGCGCTGTCGGCGAGTAACTGCTTAATTTGCCCCTGAGCTTTTGTGAGATATTCCTGTCCGTCAGGACCATTTAATTCAGAACGGATGTTGGCAACCGTAGAATCCAGCTCACCTCCAAACTTGATAACCTCGGAATACAACGAATCCATTTTGACCACAATGTCAGACAGATAATAATTCGCGTGATTGCGGACGGAAAAGATATTTTCATTCAGATCGGAGATCTGCGGATCGTTAATGGGCGGAAGCTGTTCTAATTGTTGTGCGACCTGCATCATCTGTTGACGCACATTTTGTTGAGCCGTTAATGCCTGAGTAAAGCTGACTTTCAATGCTGGCATACTCTGAACCTTAGACACGGGTCACTTATTGGCATCATCGTGAAACGATGCGTCCGGTTTGTCTGTTGAAACAATCAGACCCTCACGGGTCTGATTGATGATTGATGAACGCTATGCAGCAGCCAGCCGTGCAAACGTCGCCGTTGGGTTAGGCAACAGGATCCCACTGCTGGTGACCGATGCGTTGCTGACCGGTAAAGAACCATAATCCAATAGCTTACGGGCATGATTGCCAACATCATCCCAGTCCGCTTTCGCCGCATTGAGTTGTGCGATCAGGAAATAGCCTAAATCTGGGGTCGCACTGGTCAGCGCCGACTGGAAGACAATAAAGTCCTGTTCAAGCGTCTGCCAACCTGCCAGTAAAGAACCCGCGGCCTGAACCGCAGCGGATGCCTGGCCCGAAAGGTTCTGAACAATCGTATTCACGTTTTTGGTGGCAGAATACTGTTGTTGTAGTTTTGTTTTGGTCGTAATGGCCGTGCTGAGCGCACTGGTTTGCTTGGCATAGTCAACCCCCCCTGCAATGGCAACACCAGCACCGGCCCCGACGACCACCAATCCACCGACAATCAGTGCGGTACTGACACCTGCGGTCGCAATTTCCGCCAGTGCCCCCACGGCAATCATTAATCCTCCTACCACTGCGGCGGTTGAACCCGCTGCAATCATAGTTAAGTCCTTACTCATGGCGGAATTAATAGCGTCGATTTGTTTTCCCAGAGCGGCAATTTGTCCGTCTTTACCGGCTAATGCCGCTTCTGCCGTAGTAAAATCACTGGCGAAATTGCGGGCATCTTCGGCAAGCGTGGTCTGGAAACCGCCCACTGAATTAACCACGGTATGCGTAGCGTTTTGTTTTTGAGCGACCAGCGCCTGAAGTTGCTGAACACCCAGTTTAAAAGTATTAATTGATGCTGTGTCCGAAGGGTTTTGCTGTATTTTTACCGCCAGCTTAACCAAAGGATCATAGTAGGAATCAAAATTGTTAGAGAAGCTTACAATATCCGTATTGGTTGAGATCATTTGCGGCTGTATGACATCACGCCAGGATGTGGCATGGTCTCTTGCCTTTGCCTGATGTTCCGGTAGATCGGGTAATATATCCGGTAGAGAGAGATCGGCCTGTGTTAAAATGGTGCCGACATAGTTTTGAATAATCACGGCAGCCGTGGTTGAGGCATCAGCGCTCGCTTTCATGTTATTACTGTTAATCGACGGATTGGTGCCAGCCTGTAGAATATGATTTAGCATTATTAAATACCCCTTCTGTTACTAAGATCGGAGTGGACTCTTTAAATATAAAACATATTGTCCGTGAGCAATCAGGTCATTTCAAACCAAGGAAATCGTGCTTTAAATTCACGATTTCCTTCGATAAGTGGATTAAAACAAAATTAATAAAAACACTTATTTAAGAAAAGACCGTCAAGATCTGGAATGTTTTCCTAAATCACGCATTGACACAGTATTAATTGAAAATTCAGATTCTGGTGATTCCGACAATATGTGGTGCACCCTGCAAAGGCTGGAAGATTTCAACAATAGACTCCCACACCACCAAAGCAGGCGGAATTGAAGCAAGGCACTTGAAGCGATAATTTGTCCCGGCCACTAACTGCGTTGAGACGGCCTGCGGCTCATACGTTACACCAACAAATCCCGCCATGGCTTCTTTAAATACCTGCCAATCTTTTTCGGTCAACGTATGGTAAGCGGTCCAGCCACCAACAATAGTCTCTTGATTCGACATGATATTGCCTCGATATTAGTCATCCTACTCATTTGGCTTTTCGGAGTTCGCCCCATCTATTTTGAAATGGTTTCTGGGATCCATTTATTTCCATACGGATTTGTCAACAAAACCCCCGCCAACTTCAATCTGGCAGAAGCTGCTTATGATATATTTTATATTT
Source organism: Pantoea sp. LS15 (assembly GCF_012241585.1). Taxonomy (NCBI): domain Bacteria; kingdom Pseudomonadati; phylum Pseudomonadota; class Gammaproteobacteria; order Enterobacterales; family Erwiniaceae; genus Pantoea; species Pantoea sp. LS15. The sequence goes on along the minus strand of NZ_JAAVXA010000001.1, from coordinate 426,404 downwards.
TGCCCAGTGCAATAACTGGCAATCAGAACGTTCTTAAATATGGGTGGTGCAATCACTTCCCGCAACTGACTTTAATAATACGGAATTTCATTTTGCCACACCATGAATTACATAGTGAAATACACCACTTAATGACGAAAACAAAGCATCAATAACAAACACAACCAATTTAACCAGAGAAAAATCTCAAGTGGTTAATTATTATCAGAATAAATGTCATCTCATTCAAAATTAGACAAAAAAATAGCTCTTGTTTTAAATTAACAATTAAGCAATCATTAATTGTTAATCTATTTATTAATTAAAACTTAATTGCTGAAATATTTTAAATTTTGATTTGTCGACATTTTTTTGGATTGAAATATAAAAACCGCAAAGTCACCTGCGGTTTTTTTTCTTCATAAGCCAAGGTCCGGCAGCCCTCGATGATCTGCAGCCAATGGAACAGGCGGTCCGATGCCTCTATCGGCAGGTTGTTAATGCAGGCGAAGCGCTTAGTCATCAACCCGTCAGGAATTGGATGATGACTTCCCTGCCCTTGACTGGCTGCGTGCGGTTACGCCACTGACGACAGCCAACCGGCCTTCATGCGCGAATGGGAGCTCGTTTATCGGATGTACTGTAATTGTGTGAGCGCGTACCGGTTTCGTTAAGATCAATAACTGGCAGGATGCTACGTTACCGGCGTAAAAAAGATCTGAGAACGCTAAATATTACGTGCTGAGATCTCCGCTTTTGTTAATCTGTATAGCTCATCCTGTAGCTTATTAAGAGCATTGTTTTCTGCTCGCAGCATTTTGCCATTGTTTTGCAATATTAAGTCGTTAAAAGAACCTGCCCCTGCGAAAATAGACCTGATGCTTAACAAGGCCTGATCATAGTCAGAATCAAGATTCTCGCGAAAGTAAATGAGTTTCTTCGACCAAACACTTTCATTACATGAAACTAGTAATTCAATGATTTCATTAAGTAACACATGAATATCTGATTTCATTTCAATCCCCCAAAATTAACCGTCTCCACGCCTGGAATATTCCAAGGCGCTGGGATTACTACCTGCTCAGTACCTCCCGGGAAAATATCAGACTGGTAGCCAACTTCGCCGACATAAACCTTCGACCCTGCAGGAATTTTTATCTCAAAAAACTATCGATCACGGATTCCGAGCCGTCAGGCCATTTTGGTAATACAGCCTTATCGACACGCGTTTGTAGTACCCCTAAAGGTCGTTCGTAACTGAAAAATCGGCCCAAATCAGTGCCACTTTGACCACCTCTAAAAAATGTGGTGTCTTGGGTCAATGTTATTTCCTTGTAAACTCCACTTGAGAATGTTTCGGCAAAACGCTCACTCAATGGTCCGGGCTTTATCATCGAGTATTCCCCCTCGACTTTTCCCAGAACATGGAGATTGTTAAGCTCACTCGCCGCCCCCAGCCTGCCCAGGCCAAGACCCGCAGCAACAGAAGTACCAGCAATAATCAACCCCTTATTATCCATAACCTGATTGTAGCCCGCTGGCGCATCGCCACCGAGCTGCTGCGCGGTCTGACGGAATCCCGCGATATTGCCGTGATAGATCCCGCCCGCAGCCAGTAGCCGACCTGCAGTTTTGCTGTTGATAGTTTTTGCGGCCTGAGCATGTTGCACCGGCGCCACCGGGCGAGCGTGATATCCCGGGCGTTTCAACTGCCGAGACTGGAGGTGGTTGAGCCGGGTTTGAAGGAACAGAGGCAGGTCATTGCGAAGGTCACCGGATGCCGTCAGCACACCCGAAATGGGATGGCCAATTATGTCTTTTCTTAGAAGAACGAGCTTGCCGGATTTGATGTCGTCAAGCGTGTCACGGTACGCCATCCACGGATACTGCCAGTGGAAAGGCTGATAGCGGCTGACAAATCGGGTGTAGCCCTGCGGTAAATTCCACTCCTGGATGATACGGTTTGGCAGTGCAGTATCTGCGAGGTCTACTGCCGCCGTGCCCGGGTGAATAATGTGAGGAATGTCCTCAAGGTAGATGTCGTCCAGTGACATGATCTGACTGTGATGAAGCATGGTGCCCCTTTTACGCTACCGTTATGCGCCTATTGTTGCTCATTCTGGACACCTGTCAAATACCCTAAAATGCATTCTGTAACCGCAGAAACGAAGGTTATTGGGTTAACATCGCAATCATTTACCGATATTGTTCTCCATAAAAAGGAATACCTCTAATTCGCGAAAATGACGAGTTAGACGTTTTGAAGCACAAACTCTACAAGCAACTTGACCACGCAATCGGCTTGCTAAAAACAGGTGATTTATCCAAATGCTTAAAGTTTTAACCCGTCGCCTGCAACACTGTAAGGAGGTGGCCGCCAGCGTGAGCAATGCCACCACGACACAACTGCAGCAGCTCAAGACGCAGCTGGCCGAAGAAATGGGTAAATCCCCAGGACTACATACCATGGGCATTCCGGCGGCGATCAGTACTCTCGGGGTGATTGTCAGTTTCGCTATTCCTCAGCTGTGGCTGGGGTATGGCGTACTCGCCGTACTCGGCCAGCCAGCCGAACGCGTATTCGTGTGGGTTGTGCTGATCGCCCTGCTGTTCGCCGGCATAAACGGCGTGACCATGTTTATGATTGGCAAAGGCAGCATGCGCGCTGTGCGTTTACATCTTACGCTGGCAGTAATAAGCCTGGTGCTAACGGTAATCTATCTACTGGCCACGCTGAGCGGTAGCACTTCTCCAGGCGTCAGTCTGACTGCAGCGCTAGTGAGCATTGTGATGTTACTGCTTAGCGGCAGCTCTATTCTTTCCACCGCCTTTTACAAGATGCTGCTGTTTACTCTGCATAACAGAGCCTGGCGCAAGCTTATCAGCCAGACACGCTAAACGTTCATCTCGTAAAAATCCCGCCACTAGGGCGGGATTGTTTTATGGTTTTTTATGCCTGCGCAGCCAGATTAACTTATACGCCGCAGGAATAATAAACAGCGATAACAGCGGAGCCGTGATCATCCCCCCAATCATTGGCGCTGCTATCCGGCTCATCACTTCTGAACCCGCCCCGGTTCCCCAGAGAATAGGCAGTAAACCTGCAATGATCACCGCAACGGTCATCGCCTTCGGTCGAACACGCAGCACGGCACCATGATAAAGCGCTTCATCGAGCCCCTCTGCGGTAAATGTTTCCCGATGAGATAACTCCGGATGCGCTTCAATGGCATGTCGCAGGTACATCAGCATGACCACACCAAACTCAGCGGCAACCCCGGCCAGGGCGATAAATCCGGTCCCGGTAGCCACAGACATATGGAAGCCCTGCCAGTACAAGAACCATATCCCCCCGACCAGGGCAAACGGCAGGCTCATCAGGATTAATAAGGCTTCATCAACGCGTCGGAATGCCAGATACAACAGAATGAAAATGATCATCACTGTCATCGGTACCATCAGCTTCAGTTTCTTGTTCGCGTGCTCGAGCAGTTCAAACTGTCCAGAGAATGACACGCTGGTACCTGGCCGCAGCTTCACGTTCTGACTGATTGCCGTCTTAATGTCATTTACCACCGATACCATATCCCTGCCCCGCGCATCGATGTAAATCCAGCTGGCTGGCCGGGCATTTTCCGTTTTCAGCATGGTTGGGCCGGAAACCACATTAACCTCCGCGACATCACCCAACGTGATCTGCTGCTTCATCGGCGTCAGGATCGGCATCTGTTTCAGCGCATTTGCACTGTTCCGGTAGTCCTGGGGATAGCGGATATTTATTGGATAGCGAGCGACACCTTCTACTGTTTCACCCACCGTCGCCCCGCCGATGGCTGAGGAGACAAACAGCTGCACATCACCTACGGTCATACCGTAGCGAGCGGCCTTTTCCCGGTTGATGTCTACATCAATGTAGCGCCCCCCTTCCAGGCGTTCTGCCAGAGCCGAAACCACTCCCGGCACGGTTTTGGCGACCGCCTCAATGTTCTGCGCCGTTGCATCAATGTCAGACAGAACCGTACCAGACACTTTGATACCTATCGGGCTTTTGATCCCGGTGGAGAGCATATCAATTCGGTTACGAATGGGGGGTACCCAGAGGTTAGCCAGGCCCGGCAAACGTACCGTTTTGTCCAGTTCATCAATGATCTTCTCAATGGTCATGCCGGGCCGCCACTGGTCTTCCGGTTTCAACTGAATCGTGGTTTCTACCATTTCGAGCGGTGCGGAATCTGTTGCCGTTTCGGCTTTCCCGGTTTTGCCAAAAACAGAGGCGACTTCAGGCACGGTTTTGATTAATTTATCCGTGGTCTGCAGGATCGCGGCGGCTTCAGCCGGCGAAACGCCAGGCAAGGTTGACGGCATGTACAGCAGGTCGCCCTCATTGATCTTCGGCAGAAACTCACCACCAACCTGACTCAGTGGCCAGATAACCGTGAAGATGGATAACGCCGCGACCAGCAAAGTGTTTTTCGGCCAGTGGAGCACCCTAATCAATAGCGGATGATAGGCCTTAATCAACAACCGGTTCAGTGGATTACTGGTTTCAGCAGGGATCTTCCCGCGTATCCAGAATCCCATCAGGATAGGAATAACGATGATAGCCAACGCGGCCGCACCCGCCATGGAATACGTTTTTGTAAACGCCAGCGGACCAAACAGCCGCCCTTCCTGCCCTTCAAGGGTAAAGATGGGGATGAACGATAAGGTGATGATCAGCAAACTAATAAACAGCGCAGGGCCCACTTCGACGGAGGCGTTAGTGATAACCTTCCAGCGCGTGGGGTTGTCAATCTGCTCCCCTGGATGTTGATGATCCCACTCCTCCAGCCGTTTGTGTGCGTTTTCAATCATCACGATGGCCGCATCCACCATCGCGCCAACGGCAATGGCAATGCCTCCCAGTGACATAATATTGGCATTCAGCCCCTGGAAGTGCATGACAATAAAGGCAATACACAGGCCAAGCGGCAGTGAGATAATCGCCACCAGCGCAGAGCGTACATGCCAAAGAAACAGCGCACAGACGATGGCGACCACAATAAATTCTTCGAGGAGTTTAGAGCTCAGGTTATCTATGGCCCGGTCAATTAACTGGCTGCGATCGTAAGTAGTCACGATCTCGACCCCTTCGGGCAAACTCGCCTTTAGCGTTTCCAGTTTATCTTTCACCGCCGTAATGACGTCGCGCGCATTTTTGCCTGAACGCAGGATCACGACGCCACCAGCGACCTCTCCCTGACCGTTAAACTCTGCTATCCCACGCCGCATTTCCGGGCCTGTTTGTACGCGGGCAACGTCACGCAGATAAACCGGTACCCCGTTTACACCGGTTTTCAGGACAATGTTATTGAAATCATCAATGGTCTGGAGATAACCACTGGCGCGGACCATATACTCCGCCTCCGCGATTTCAACAGATGATCCCCCTGCTTCCTGATTTGACGATTCAAGCGCCTGCTTAACTTCCGGCAGACTGACGCCGTACTGGGCCAGTTTTAACGGATTGATCTGGATCTGATACTGTTTAACCACACCGCCCACGGACGCGACTTCAGCCACGTTCGGAATGGTTTTGAGTTCAAATTTCAGGAACCAGTCCTGCAATGAGCGCAGTTCTGAAAGATCGTGTTTTCCACTGTGGTCAACCAGCGCATATTCAAATATCCAGCCCACGCCCGTGGCATCAGGGCCGATTTCAGAACTCACCCCTGCAGGCAGTTTGCCCTGAACCTGATTAAGATATTCCAGAACGCGAGATCGGGCCCAGTACAGATCGGTGCCATCTTCAAAAATGACATACACATACGAATCACCGAACTGAGAAAAACCACGTACGGTCTTTGCGCCAGGCACCGACAACATGGTAGTTGTAAGCGGATACGTGACCTGATTTTCAACAATCTGCGGGGCCTGCCCTGGATAACTGGTTTTAATAATCACCTGAACATCAGACAGATCGGGCAAGGCGTCGACCGGGGTATTGATGATGGTCCAGGTACCCCACACGCTGAGGAACAGCGCCCCCATCATCACCAGGAAACGGTTGGCGACTGACCGCCGGATAATCCATTCAATCATCATCGTCTCCTTAATGACCTGAATGTGTGTCGTCAGTTTTTTCAGCACGGCGCATACGTTCCAGCGCACCGGTAATATTGGCCTCGGAGTCAATCAGGAACAGACCACTGACCACCACCGAATCCCCTTCGTTCAGTCCAGTATCAATAGCGGACTGTTGCTGAGATTCGTGCAGAACGTGGATCTTTTTGGGCACAAAACGGCCATCTGCATCGACGGTAATCACACGCTGTTCTTTGCCGGTATCTATCACGGCCTGGGATGGGATCAGCAGCATTTCCGGGCTTTGGGTATTCAGTGTCAGAAACGCATTCATACCCGGTTTCAGGAGCTCATCTTTATTTGATACCTGCAACCGCACCTGCAATGTGCGGGTCGTTTGATCCACGCTGGGCAGAAGGTTCCATTTTTCGACCGGGAACGATTTATCCGGATAAGCGGGTACGGAAATATCAAATTGCGACGAATTTTTCAGCAGATAAGCGATGGATTCAGGCACTGCTGCGCTGATCCAGACCGGATCCATTCCCTGAATTTGCGCGACCACTTTCTCTTTAGAAATATTCATACCGGTACGCAGGTCAAAAGCCGTGATCACCCCGTCAATCGGTGCCTTTATGGTAAACCGGGTCTGGATAGTCCGGGTTGTACGTAACCTCTGAATGTCATCGTCCGGCATACCGGCTAGCCGAAGCCGTTCCAGAACCCCTTTTATTTGCGTGGGGGTACCGCCGGTACCGGATAACAGCAGAAACTCACTCTGGGCCTCTACCCAGTCCGGTATGGTGATATCAATAAGGGGTGTCCCTTTCTTCACATGGTCGCCAATTGTCAGGGGGTACACTTTCTCAACAAAGCCTTCCGAGCGTGCCTGAACAATGACGAATTGATATTCGTTATAACTGACGTTAGCCGGGATCGTCTGGGAGTAATTCAGTGCTCCACGGGTGACTTTTTGTGTTTTTAACCCCAGATTCTGAACCTGAGTCGGATCAATACGTATACCGGCACTGCTTTTTTCGTTATTTTCATCCGCATATTTCGGCACCAGGTCCATATCCATAAACGGTGATTTACCGGGTTTATCGAATTTAACGTCTGGTTTCATCGGGTCATACCAGAAAAGTACCTTTCTTTCAGTCGTGTTATTTTCTGTTTTTTCAGATGAATGAAGTACCTGCCATGCCGTCACGGATACCAGTCCTCCCGCCAGGAGACTGCTGATAATCATGGCGGCATATTTTATTTTGAAAGAGGTCATGCCATTCCTCTCTATTTAATGCTCTTAAGTAAAGAGATATTGCCCTGCTGAACAAATGAAAAATCAACGTGACTACCTGGTTTTAAGGCGTTGATGCTCTCGTCAGCATTGATAAAAGTGAAACGCATGGTCATTGCAGGCCAACCGATTGCAGGTATAGCCTCGTGAGAAATCGTGACTTTTTTATTCGTGAGGTCAATGTCTTTCACGACCCCTGTGGCGTTGATGATTTGCTCTGCGGCGGCATCACTGGCGACACTCATCTCCGCATGCTGATGAACTTCAGCCTGAAGGCTGGCAGAGAACATCACAGAGATCGCACCGATTACAACGACTTTAAGAGAATTACGCATTTTTATTTTCCTGTTTAATTAAATATGTTTACTCAACCCAACCGCCACCCAGCGCGGTGAACAGATTAATTTCATTAACCTGCCGGGAATAGATAAGGTCGAGGATGTTTTGTTGCGTGGAGAACAGCGAACGTTCCGCATCAAGCACATTTAAATAACTGACCGCACCACTGGAATATAACCCTCGCGCACGCTGCAGCGTTATTTGCAGAGAATTAAGATAACGCTGTTGTGCATCAAGCTGCTGGTTGATGCTGTCTCGCAACGCGAGCGAGTCAGCAACCTGTTTGAAAGCGGACTGAATTTTCTGTTCATAATTAACAACAGATTGCTGCTGGCGAATTTCAGCCAGTTTCAGATTGGCTTTATTCCTGCCCGCATTAAAAATGGGGATCTCAATTTTAGGGATAAAATTCCACATTCCACTCCCTGGCGTAAAGAGACTGGATAATTCCGTACTGCTTGTCGAAAGACCACTGGTTAACGATATGGACGGGAAAAAGGCCGCACGTGCCGCGCCGATACTGGCATCAGCCGCTTTAAGTTGATACTCCGCTTCCATAATATCCGGGCGCTGCAGCAGTATTTCTGATGAAAGATGCGGCGGTAGTTTTACTGGTGCGATATCGCTGGCATTCATCTCTTTTTCGGATGGTAGCGCGCGATAGGTTCCGAGTACCAGTTGCAGGGCATTGTTGGCCTGCGACAGTTCCCCTTCTCTTTTGGCAATTTCTGCCCGGGTACTTTCAATTTGCCCCCGGGCTTGTTCAAGCGCCAGGACGTTCGTGCTGCCGGTCATAAGCTGTTGCTCAACGAACGCCATGGACTGCTGGTAATTTTTCAGCGTATCCCGTGCAATACGCAGTTGTTTATACGCCAGTTGTTGGTTGAAATAGCTCTGCGACACATTCGAGACGAGCAAAATATGCACGGCACGACGCGCCTCTTCGCTGGCGAAATAATTTAGTCGGTCAGCCTCACTCATGTTTCTGAGTTTGCCGAAGAAATCGAGATCGTAGCTAAGCGCAATACCTGCGTCATACTGTTGTGTGCCAGGTTTGTCACCTTTCAGACCACCGCTGTAAGTGATACCAGATGATCCATTCAACTGAGGATAACGATCTGCGTCCGTTACATTGAACTGTGCCCGGGCCTCCTCAACCTTCAGCGCGGCCATTTTTAAATCGCGATTGTTATCCAGGGCTTCGTTAATCAACCCGGCGACCTGAGGGTCGGTAAAAAAGTGACGCCAGCCAGTGTCCTGGTATCCCATCACTGCGGGTGTGAGGCTGTTGCGTGAAAGCGAAAACTGCTGAGGTACAGGCGCTACCGGTCGCTGGTAGTCAGGTGCCAGCGAAACGCAGCCTGCGAGGATAAATACTGTACTGATGCTAAGTCGTTTTAACAGGAACATAACGGTTCAAATGAAGTCCAGAGTATTTTTAGGGCTACTCTACTGAACGCATCCTGTTTGACGGGTGACAGGATAATGACAATGTTGTCATTTTTACCGTAAGTCATTGTTAACGGTCGCAGGCTCACTAGAATGTCATCAGCAGCCAGTCAGGGGAGCAAGATGAAAATATTGATCGTTGAAGATGAAATTAAAACCGGTGAATACCTCAGCAAGGGGCTTACTGAAGCAGGGTTTATTGTCGACCACGCTGATAATGGGCTGAATGGGTACCATCTCGCCATGACCGCCGAATATGATCTACTGATTCTGGATATCATGCTTCCCGATGTGAACGGCTGGGATATTGTCCGCATGCTTCGCTCTGCCGGAAAAGGAATGCCGATACTGTTACTGACTGCCCTCGGCACCATCGAACACCGGGTTAAAGGGCTGGAGCTGGGGGCAGATGATTATCTGATTAAGCCATTTGCTTTTGCTGAGCTTCTCGCCCGGGTGAGAACACTGCTAAGACGCGGAAATACGGTGATCACAGAAAGCCAGTTTCAGGTGGCGGACCTGACGGTTGATCTCGTTTCGAGAAAAGTGAGTCGTGCCGGAAACCGCATTCTGTTGACCAGCAAAGAGTTCAGCTTGCTGGAATTTTTCATGCGTCATCAGGGAGAAGTGCTCCCGCGCTCTCTGATAGCCTCCCAGGTTTGGGACATGAACTTTGACAGCGACACAAACGCGATTGACGTTGCGGTGAAGCGGCTGCGGGCGAAAATAGATAGCGATTATGAGCCTAAACTTATCCAGACGGTGCGCGGCGTGGGCTATATGCTGGAGGTCCCGGATGCGCAGTAAGGCCCTCAGGCGCCCTTTTTCTCTTGCCCTGCGGCTGACCTTTTTTATCAGCCTGTCCACGATACTGGCCTTTTTCGCCTTTGCCTGGTTTATGCTGCATTCTGTTGAAAAACATTTTGCCGAGCAGGATATCAGCGATCTGCAGCAAATCAGCACCGCGATGCAGCGCATATTGCAGTCCCCGTCAGAACCCGATCAGAAGAAAGTCAGTAAAATCAAAGAGTCGATTGCCAGTTACCGCAACGTTGCCGTCCTGCTTCTTGACCCGCAGGGAAATGAGCTGTTCAGCTCGGCACGAGGGGCGGCATTACGCCCGGCGATGAACTCGGCAGACTTTAGCACGCACCGTCGCGCACAGGACGTATTTCTCTGGTCGGTAGAGGAACCCGCCGGGTCAATGCACGCCGGGTCTGATATGAAAATGGAAACGTACCGGATTATCGCCTCTTCAGGAACGGCGACACTGCAGGGCAAAACACAGCGCTATGTCATGCTGATCGGGCTCTCCATTAATTTCCATCTGCACTACCTTGAGGCGCTGAAAAAGAATCTGTTCGCGATCGCCACGGTGATCAGCCTGCTGATTATTCTTATCGTTCGTATCGCGGTTCGCCAGGGGCACCTGCCACTGCGTAACGTCAGCACCGCCATTAAAAACATCACCTCTGAAAATCTCGATGCGCGGCTGGAGCCGTCCCGCGTGCCTGTCGAACTGGAACAGCTGGTGATCTCATTCAACCATATGATTGAAAAGATTGAAGATGTCTTTACCCGCCAGGCTAACTTTTCTGCCGATATCGCGCACGAAATCAGAACGCCCATCACGAATCTGGTGACGCAAACCGAAATCGCGTTGAGCCAGAACCGGTCGCAGAAGGAGCTGGAAGATGTTCTCTACTCAAGCCTTGAAGAATACAACCGGATGACCAGAATGGTCAGCGATATGCTTTTCCTCGCTCAGGCGGATAATAACCAGCTCATTCCTGACAGGGTCATGTTCGACTTGAGTGCAGAGGTCGTAAAAGTGTTCGATTTCTTTGAGGCGTGGGCGGAAGAACGCAACGTCACGCTGAAATTCAACGGCACGCCCTGCCTGACGGAAGGCGATCCGCAGATGTTCAGAAGAGCAATTAGTAATCTGATCTCTAATGCACTGCGCTATACCCCGGAAGGGAAAGCAATCACCGTTTCGATAAGAGAACAGGAAAACGATTTTGAACTGGTGATTGAAAACCCCGGAACACCCATCCCGGAAGAACATCTGCCAAGGTTGTTTGATCGTTTTTATCGGGTTGATCCATCCAGACAACGTAAAAGTGAAGGGAGCGGCATTGGACTTGCCATCGTCAAGTCCATCGTCACTGCGCATCACGGTAAAGTCCGTGTGGAATCAGATGCGGTATCGACTCGCTTCATTCTCTCCGTACCGCGAAAAGGTGTATAAGTCGTCAGCGCACCGCCCGACACACGTCGCGAACTTTCTCTCTGAGCCACTGGTGGCCGGGGTCCCTTTCCATTCGCGGGTGCCACATCTGTGAGACCGTGATAGTTCGGGCCCTGAAAGGCAGTTCAAAGACGTGCGCATGCCCGGTCATCGGTTGATTCAGCAAATACAACGCCGGCACCATCGCGATCAGATCAGACGTCAGCGCGACGGATAGCGCCGTCGGAAAACCCGGCACCACGCTGGCGACTTTACGTTTCATCCCCAATTCCGCCAGCGCCTCATCGACAAAACCGTGTAACGATCCGTCGGGCGAGGCGACCACATGCCCCCAGGAGACATAATCATTCAGGCCCACTGTCGGGAGTGACGCCAGCGGATGCCCCTTGCGCACCACGCCAACAAACCGATCCTGAAATAACCTTTGCAGACGGATTTCAGGCCCCATATTGCTCTGCACGCCAATTTCCAGGTCAACCAGCCCCTCGCGAAGATAGCGCGATGTTTTCTCCGGTTTCGGGGTGAAACGGATACACACGTCAGGCGCGACGTCCGCCACTGCGGCAATCAGCAAGGGCCCAAACGCCACCACAAAACCGTCGTTGGCTCTGATGGTGAACAGCCGCTCCAGATTTTCCACCTTTAGTGTGTCCGCTGAAGGCTGCAGCACCGCCCTTGCCTCATGCACGGCACTTCTGGCACGGTCCCGTGTGGCTTCGGCCCAGGGTGTCAGTACCATATGACGTCCGGCTCGCACCAGGATCGGATCGCCAGTCACCTCGCGAAGTCTGCTCAACGTACGGCTCATGGCGGAAGTACTCAGGTTTAAACGTCGCGCCGCGCCCGCCACACTGGCTTCAGCCAGCAAGATGTCGAGTGCGACGAGCAGATTAAAATCGGGATCGGACACGGTGGTTCCTCATATAAGGCGTTTAATGCAATGATAAGTTGCAAATGCTGCGTCTTCCGCCCTGTATACCTCATGGTTATAGTTTCGTCATCAACATTCTTATCTGGAGTTACGATGATGATGCTATTTTCAAATCAACCCGGCGATGAAGGGCTGCCGGGAGATGAACGCGCCCGGGTCATGGCCGCAGTGATGACCACCACGCTGATGGGCGTCTTTGATGGCACCATGATCAACATAGCGCTGCCCTCCATGGCGAATGCCATGCAGGTGTCCGCGAATGTCGCTGTCTGGTTTGCGAATGGTTATTTGTTGTCGGCGGCAATGACACTCGCCATTTTCGCTGCGCTGGCGGCTCGCATTGGGTATCGGCAGGTTTTTCTGGCTGGGCTTACGACCTTTACGCTCACCTCCCTCGGTTGCGCACTGGCGAAAACACCCGAGATGTTGATCGGAATGCGTATTTTGCAAGGCATCGGCGGTGCGGCCACCCTCAGTATAGCCCCGGCGATACTGCGATCTGTGTTCCCCGGTCGACTGCTTGGCCGCATTCTGGGGTTACACGCCCTGCTTATCGCCTCCAGCACCGCGATTGCGCCCGTGCTGGGCGGAACGATACTGGACACGCTGAGCTGGCAATGGTTGTTCGCCATTAACATTATTCCAGGAAGCATTGCATTGCTGCTGGCCTGGAAGGCTTTACCGCGCAAAGCGGCTGTTGATAGTGCCCCCTTTGATACGATGGGGGCGGTGCTCTCTGCCGCACTGTTAGGTTCGATGATCATGACGGCCAACAGTTTTCAGCACGTGTGGGAAAGCTTTAATCAGGAAGCCATGTACTGGGCGTTTCTCGCCATGGTCAGTGCCATCGCCTTTATCTGGCATATTCGCCGCAGCCGGGCGCCATTACTGCCCCCCGTCATGTTCAAAAATAGCCGCTTTACACTTGCCGCGTTGACCTCTCTGGCTTCGTTTGTGAGTCAGGGCATCACGTTTGTCGCGCTGCCGTTCCTGTTTCAGAGCGTCTATGGCTACAGCCCGGTCGTCTCCGCCCTGCTTTTCACACCGTGGCCAATCGGTATCGTGCTGATTGCCCCGCATGCCGGGCGTTGGGCGGATACACTTTCAGCACCGCAGATCTCGACCATCGGACTGATTATTTTTGTCGTCGGGTTGGTTCTGCTGGCGACGTTACCTTCCAGCCCTTCCGCATGGAATATCTGCCTGCGTAGCCTGGTTTGCGGTGTGGGGTTTGGTTGCTTCCAGAGCCCCAATAACCGGGAAATGCTCTCGAATGTGACGAGGGAAAATGCCAGTTATGCATCCGGAGTGTTGTCTATTGTCAGGACATTTGGTCAGTGTCTCGGCGCTGCCGTGGTGGGCGTTCTGCTGACTGTCGCCGCAGCACCAGAACATCAAACGCTTGATGAGCAAACAGTCCATCTGGCGCTGTGGATCGCCGTGATTGCCTCGACGGGTTCAGTCCTGTTTAGCCTGAGCAGGCTTCGCCCTGCTGTCCGGGCGGCAGCCTAAAGCTGGTGCAGCGCCTGACGGCGCTGCACCTTCATTTACTCCAGGGCGAGCAGTGCAAAGCTCGCCAGCCAGTGTCCGCCGCTGTAGTGGCTACCCACCACATGCTCTACGCTAGCAGCAAGATGTTTTGACACGGCATCACGCAATGCCTGCTGTGCCGGATGGTTTGCCGGCAATGCTTTGGCAATGTGTTTCATACACCAGGCACGGCTGAGGTTTAATCCGTCCAGATGAGCAATTTTCGGATCAGTTCGGTCACTCACTTCCGCCGGGTTCATCAGTGCCGCAATCGACCCCACCTCCGGCAGAAACGCGTCAAACCACGCCGGGAAGTCCTCTGACACCTTGCTCATCAGTAACGCTTCGGTCAACGCGCCGGAAATATACTCATCACCACCGGGTTCGTAGTGAGCAGGATAACGCGTGTCGGCAAGATAAAACCGCTCCGCCGCCGTCAGAATAGACTGCGCAAGCGCACTATCTTCCACTCCCCGGGCGTAATCGAGTGCCAGTGCGAGCGCAAAGGCCGTGTTGTAGTGCGTCCCGACACGGATCGGATAGGTGAGCTTATTCAGGTAATCTACCAGCCTGTCGCGAATGTCCAGCGTAAAGGGTTGGAGTGTCTGATACCAGCCTGCGGCCTGAGGCAACGACGACTGTTTCAGTTCCTGGGCCAGCGCCAGCAGCCAGCCGTAACCATACGGCCGCTCAAACGACGCGCGGAATGGGGCGGTGAAATAGGCCAACTCCTTTGCCACATTCTCTTCGGTCAGGTGCTCATCGATGAGCGCGACAATCTCCTCTCTGCACGGCAATGCTGGATAGAGACGCACACAGCGCAGCAACAACCAGTAGCCATGCACCGCCGAGTGCCAGTCAAAACAGCCGTAGAATATCGGATGTAGCTCGCGAGGTGGCAGAACATCTCCATCATCATTCAGCAGGTGCATGATGTGGTTAGGATATTCCTGGCGCAAATAGGTCAATGGCATGCGGGCAAACGCGTCAGCCTGATGTTGCGTTAATTCCATAACAGCTCCTTAGCGAAACACGAGGAAATACATTAAGAACACGTTCACCACCAGCAGGGTTAACGCGGTCGGGATCTGGATCTTGATCACCTGATATTTGTCTTTCAGCTCCAGCAGCGCGGCGGGAACGATATTGAAATTCGCCGCCATCGGCGTCATTAACGTGCCGCAATAGCCCGCGTACATGCCAATCGCCAGCAGCGGCGCCGGGTTGCCGTGATGCACATTGATCAGGAACGGTAAGGCGATGCCGGCACTCAGCACCGGGAAGGCCGCAAACGCGTTACCCATGATCATGGTGAACAGCGCCATACCCACGCAGTAGATGACCACCAGCATGAAACGGCTGTCCGGGTTCACAAAAAGGCTGACCACTTTCTGTACCGAATCGCCTGTGTTTGCCGCCACAAATACCCCGCCGAGCATGGCCAGCATTTGCGGCAGGATCACCGCCCAGCCGATGGTATCAACAAGACGACGGGACTGACGAACCGCATGCAGCGGCGTGCCTTTAGTAAGCCACCAGCCGGTGAGGATCGCCGCGACACAGGCCACGCAAAGTGCCGCCAGGGTGAGTTGTTTCTGATCGAGCAGGAACACTCCGCCCACAGAAACCCCTTTCAGGAATAACGTCCCGAGAACCGTCACCACCGGGATCATCAGCGCGGGCAGGAACAGCCAGTTTTTGAGCCGGTTTGACGAGGCGACCCGTTCTTCATCAGAGGCCATTTTGTAGTGCCCTTTCCCGACCAGCCCAAAACCCGCCAGCAACGCGATAACGATGACACTGCCGCCAATGATCCGGTACGCCAGCGATTTACCGAGCTCCTGCACCATCAGGTCACCAAACAGGAAGATCCCGCCGAATAAAAACCAGAACAGCGCAGTGGTAAAGCGTTTAGGATTGGCGCGATCGCGCAGGGTCATCACAACCAGCAGCATCACGACAAAGCCAATCAGGTAGTACACGCGGTTAATGGTAATAAGCGTCATCATTGCGCGGCCTCCTGCGTACCTTGCTCTGCACGCCATGCCATCACATCGCGACGGATGCTGGCATCCAGACGCAGCAGCCGGGTCATGTGAATGATCAATGCCGCAATCGCGGTCGGGATGGCCCACAGGCCAATATGGAGCGGTTCAATGCCCTGAATACCGTTCTCTTTCAGGAACGCGTCAATCAGCAGCACCGCCCCAAAGGCAATAAAGATGTCTTCCCCAAAGAAGACCGCGATGTTGTCGCACGCAGCGGCATGGGCTTTGATTTTGTCGCGAATGTGCTGCGGCAGTTCGCCATATTCGTTCAGTGCCGCCCCTTCGGCCATTGGTGCCAGTAGCGGGCGCACCGTCTGCGCATGACCGCCCAGCGACATCAGACCCAGTGCAGCCGTACCCTCACGGGCGACAAAATAAAGCATGAGAATACGCGCCGAGGTCGCGCTGGCGATCTTCGCCACCCAGGCCTGAGCGCGTTCTTTAAGTCCGTAGTACTCCAGCAAACCGATAACGGGCAGGATCAGAATGAAAGTCGCCAGCGATCGGCTATTCACAAACTTCTCGCCGAAGGTTTCCAGCAGCATACCGAAATCCATACCGACCAGCAGACCCGTCGCCAGCCCCGCCACCACGACCACCAGTAGCGGGTTGAAGCGCAGTGCAAAACCAATAACCACGATCGGTATCCCGATCAGCGGTAACAGCGTAGTACCGTCCATAAACGTTTACCCTATCGAAAGTGAGCGTTGCACGCCGACGGCTATTTTTTTAATTTGCGGCGAGCGATGTTGTGTTTTGTTGGCAGGCTTCGCAAAACCTGCGCTAAAAAGCTATATCTGAACCTCAAAAACATGTAAACAAATTATCAATAAAATGTTCTTATTTTATCGACGAGTTTACATTTCTGGCTAAGGAACCTTATGACCACAAAAAAGAGTGCTTCAACACCTCACGACGACAGCAATGATGGCCGTATCGTCTCCTCCCATCATCTGGTGTCTGCGCGTTGTGCAGAATTATCGGAACTGGAGTACGCATTAATCATGACCAGTAACGCGTTTAACAAATGGATGGTGCGCTGTATGGCCGCAGCTGGTGAGCCTGATATGGGGGCGTTTGATGTCTCACTGCTGCATCATGTGAATCACCGCAACCGCAAGAAAAAGCTGGCCGATATCTGTTTCGTCCTCAACGTGGAAGATACCCACGTAGTGACCTATGCCCTAAAAAAGCTGGTCAAAGCAGGCTACGTGACGAGCGAGAAAGCGGGTAAAGAGCTCTTCTTCTCCACCACAGAGGAAGGTAAAGCGTTATGCATGAAATACCGTGATGTGCGGGAAGCGTGCCTTATCAATATTCAGGCAGAGAGTGGTATTTCAGGGGCATCGATTGGAGACACCGCACAACTGTTACGCACGATATCATCACTGTATGACACTGCGGCCCGGGCGGCAGCCTCACTGTAAGTTGAGTTGCCACATAAGGTTCATTTTTCTGTCATTGAACTCCATTACGCTTTCGTGATTTTAACAAGGTGTTGAGGAAAGAAGTGTGAATTCAATGGCTAAGGTATTACTGCTGGCATTACCCGTATTCAGTGCAACGGCAATGGCGGCTAATCGTGACCTGTGTGAACCCAAAGCGTATGAAATGGCGCTGCGCTATCAGCAGAAATCGGCCGAGATTATGGCGCTTCAGATGCAGACGTATCGGTTTGCCACTGAACGTTTCAATGAAAAATTAAAAGATCTGAAGACGCCGGAAAATTACGCCGTCGTCATGGATCTGGATGAAACTGTCCTCGATAACACCCCTTTACTGGTGCGCGATACGGAACAGTGTCACGATTTTACCCAATGGGACACCTGGAGTGACTGGGAGAAACAGGGTAAACCGGGTTTGATCCCTGGCGCGAAAGCCTTTCTTGACCACGTGAATCAAAGCAAAGTCCGTATTTATTATGTTTCGGATCGTATGCAGGAAAACAAAGCCGACACGCTCAATACGTTAAAATCTCTGGGACTTCCGCAGGTTTCAGATGAGAGCGTACTTCTGGATACGGTCAGCAAAGAAGAACGTCGCCAGAGTATCCTCAAAAAGCAGCAGATCGTGATGCTGTTCGGCGACAGTCTGCCAGATTTCGCCGTGCAATTTAAAAACAAAAAACCGAGCGAGCAGCAACGTGAGCTGGTTGAGGCCAGCGCTGAACACTTCGGCAATGACTGGATTGTGCTGCCTAATGCCGCTTACGGCTCCTGGTCAAAAGCCACGCCGGATAGCTGGAACGCACCGCTGAAAAAATAACACCTTACGAGCCGGGAATGGGACCTGCACCACCCGGCTATTATGCTGGCTCCTGTCATTATTAGGTAGGTTCTTCTATTTTTACGGAGAAGTAAGATGAGCGCTTTCAAAGGAGACTCTTATGCTTACCGTGAAAAAACTTGCTCTGTCCACGCTGATATCCAGTGCATTACTTCTCTACCCTTCATTACAGGTATTGGCAGTTACACCTCAGCACGTTGTTGAACAACCAGCTGGCGGATACCGCGTACAGGTCGGCGATATTATCGTCACTTCGTTTACAGACGGGAGCGTCGCTCAGGATCTGCATAAATTACTGCGCCGGACAACGCCGCAAAAAATTGATGCTTTGCTCGCGAAGAATTTCCAGACCAACCCGGCCGAAGTTTCCATTAACGCTTTCCTGATAGCGATGCCCGGACACAAAATTCTTGTGGATACCGGCTCAGGCCAGCTCTTTGGCCCGGGTAACGGCGGACGTCTGATTGAGAGCCTTGCCTCGCAAGGTATTAAGCCGCAGGACATTACCGAAATCCTGCTCACTCACGTCCACTCCGATCATGCTGGTGGCCTGGTGAAAGACGGTAAGCCGGTGTTCAGCAATGCGCGCGTTTTCGTTGGCAAACCGGATATCGACTTTTTCTTTAATGACGATAATCAGAAAAAAACAGGCTACGGCAAGAATTACTTTGACGTCGCTCAGAAAACGTTAAAACCTTACCTTGATGCAGGCAAAGTCGTGCCTTTTTCTGGCACTTCCGAGCTTATTCCAGGCATTACCGGCACGGTACATCCCGGCCATACACCGGGATCAGCCTTCTATACGCTGACAAGTAAAGGCGAGAAGATCACCTTCGTGGGCGATATTATTCATGCCGCGGCGGTCCAGTTCCCGCAGCCCGACGTGACCATCACCTACGATGAAGATCAGAACAAAGCGGCACGCGTGCGCGAAGAGGCGTTTGCGGACTTTGTGAGAAATAAAGACCTGGTTGCAGCCCCCCATCTCCCATTCCCGGGTATCGGCTATGTCACCAAAGGTGAACATGGCGGCTATGCGTGGGTGCCTGTCACCTATACCAATCGGGACGCCAGCAGTGCGGAATAAGCATCAGCGCGGGATGTCATTGCCGCTTCCCGTGCTTTCTTGTACCCTTTCACCGGTTAACCCAATCCCATTAAAATTGAGACATTCGGACGCTTATGACTGCACACATTTCTAACGATCCTTTGCATGGCGTAACGCTGGAGATGATGGTCAACGCCCTGGTGGCACGATATGGCTGGAACGAGTTGGGCGACCGAATCAAAATTAACTGTTTCAGAAAAGATCCCAGCGTTAAATCGAGCCTGAAATTTTTGCGCCGTACACCCTGGGCACGCGCGGAAGTCGAAGCCCTGTATCTGGACTCCCTCAACGATGAAGGACACGCAGAACAGGAAACGCCCGCCTTTAATCCCTGGGCTAACAGTCGGATTATCAAGAGCTAATACGCAAATGACGCGACATGTAAAACGGATTGGTGCGCTGGCTGGCTGCGCACTTTTACTTGTGAGCTGCTCCTCAAAACCACCGAAATCACTGGTTACTCCTCTTCCTGGCGTGAGCGAACCAACGCAGCAGGCCAACGAGCCGATGCGCGGGATCTGGCTGGCGACCGTTTCCCGCCTCGACTGGCCCCCTGTCGCATCAGTGAATGGCCGAAGCGCTGACCAACGCATCGCGATGCAAAAACAGGCACTGACCAGCAAGCTCGACAATCTTAAGCATCTCGGGATTAACACCGTCTTTTTCCAGGTGAAACCGGACAGCACGGCCCTCTGGTCGTCAAAAATCTTACCGTGGTCAGATATGCTGACAGGTAACATCGGCGAATATCCTGGATACGATCCGCTGCAGTTCATGCTCGATGAAGCGCACAAGCGCGGCATGAAAGTGCATGCCTGGTTCAACCCGTACCGCGTATCGACCAACACTAAGCCGTCAACCATCGCCGCCCTGAACCGGACCTCATACCAGACTCCGTCCAGTGTCTATGTTCAGCACCCGGAGTGGGTACGCATTTCAGGCGATCGTTTCGTACTCGACCCGGGCATTCCGGAAGTGCGCGACTGGATCACCCGAGTGGTCACCGAAGTGGTGGCAAACTACCCGATAGACGGCGTGCAGTTTGATGATTACTTTTATGCCGAATCACCCGGTTCGGCGCTCAATGACGCGCAGACTTACCGGCAGTACGGCCAGGGATTTGCCTCAAAAGCTGACTGGCGAAGACATAACACGCAGCAGTTGATCGTGCAGGTTTCCCACGCAGTTAAACAGACAAAACCCGGCGTTGCGTTTGGCGTCAGCCCGGCTGGCGTGTGGCGTAACCGTTCATTTGACCCGGCAGGGTCGGACACCCGGGGAGCTGCGGCCTATGATGAATCCTTCGCGGATACACGTCAGTGGGTACAACAAGGCTTACTCGACTACATCGCCCCGCAGATTTACTGGCCCTTCTCCCGGGATGCTGCGCGCTACGACGTGCTGACCAAATGGTGGGCAGATGTCGTGAAATCGACTCACACTCGCCTGTATATCGGCGTTGCGTTCTACAAAGTGGGTGAACCGTCGAAAAATGAACCGGACTGGATGGTTCAGGGCGGTGTACCGGAGCTGAAAAAACAGCTCGATCTGAACGATTCGCTGCCCAATGTGAATGGAACGATCCTGTTCCGGGAAGATTACCTGAACCAGCCGCAGACCCAGCAAGCAGTCAACTACCTCAGGGGGCGCTGGGGTAGCTAAGAGAATATCAGGCAGAAACGTTCCGTTTCTGCCTGTTTTCGCTTACGGCTTCGGCCCGAACATCGCCTCAAGCTGTTTTTCATCCGGCATACCCACCACCTGCTGAAGCTCATTTTCCGCATTCAGATAATAAATAGCTGGCGTGGCGTTAGCGCCCAGAGCGTCCATTAATGTCTGGTGTTTCTGCAGTATTTCAACGGTTTCACGGGATGCGCTGCCTTCCGGTTTTGGCAATTTTTTGCCGCCAGATAATTCGTAATCACGCCAGGCCGAGACCGGATCTTTCGCATTCAGTATGGCGGCGGCATTACGTCCGCTGTTGGGGTTGAGAAACGCCACCAGCAGCGTATTGAGCTGAACGTTACCGGCCTTCACCCACGGTTGCGCCTCTGACCAGAACTGTTTGCAGTACGGGCAGAACGGATCCGCAAACACAAAGACTTTGCGCGGGGCGTTCTCCGCCCCTTCTTTCAGGGGATACGCCGCGTTAAGCTTTTTCCACATTTCGCGTCCCATCGGGGCATAGATCTCTTTCTGGAAATATCCTTCGCTGAGGTTTTTTCCTTTGTCATCGTACAGATACCCCGAGATCACGTGCTTGCCGTCCGGCGTTAAAAAGAGCGTCACGCCCATATCCTGATATTGTCCAAGCCAGGCTGGCACACCGCCAGGTGCATCCAGTTTCTTAATGATTTTAATGTCCTGCTGCTCGCTAAAGTGTTTTACCACATCCGGTATGGCTTCAGCCGCCTGCGCCAGCCCTGACGATACCAGCGCCGAAAGTAACAGTAATTTTTTCATTTCCCTCTCCGGTTTATCGGGGGCATCAAGCCCCCTTTCAGGTTAGCGGTTTTTCAGTGCGTCACTGACCATTTCATCGAACTGTTCAAACGGGACCCAGCCGGGAAGCAATCCCTCGCCGATAAGCGTCGCGGGTGTTCCCTGAATCCCCATTTTTTCTGCGACGATCAGGCTGCGCTTAATCGTCATCAGGCTCTCCTCATCAGGCGTCGTGACACTCACCCCTGCCCGTTTTTGCGCCTCCTGAATACTGGCTTCATCGTGGTACCCCTTTCTGACCATCAGGGTATGGTTCAATTTCATAAATTGCTCCGGATGCGCGCGCCAGAGTGTTAAGGCGTCACGCGCTGCGGTCAGCGAACTTTCCGAGCGGAAAGGCAAAAACTTAAAGACCACTGCGACATCCGGGTATTTTTCGACAATTTTCTCCAGGTACGGGTCGAATTTCTTACAGTACGGGCAGTTGTAGTCCGTAAAGACCACCAGGGTCAGTTTTGGGTTTTTCGCGCCGATGCGCGGGGAGTTCGGATCATTAAACAGGAAATCAGAGATCATCTTCTGCGCACGTTGTTCCTGGTCCGTCGTCAGGGGTGTTGCCGCCATCACCTGAATGGAGGCCAGAAGTAGCAGCAGCGTAATAAAGATTTTTTTCATGACACAGTTAGCCTTTTGCATTGTTCAGGGTGGCGACAAGGGTGCGCTTATCCAGCAGCGGCGAGAGGATCTCCCCGTCCGGGATACCGGGGCCATACACCTCATTAAACGGAATGGCATAGCGGTTTCGCTTCTCTAGAAACGCAGCGATAAGCGCGGAAGGCTGGCTCCAGTCTCCGCGCAGGGCCACCACGTCCGGCTGACTCAGTGCGGCAATGATGTCCGGCTGATTCAGTACCCGATGCTCATTAACCTTACAGGTCACACACCAGTCGGCAGAGATATCTACAAACACCCGTTTCCCCTGCGCAAGCGCATGCTCGATAGCCTCTTCACTGAGCGGCTGCCACGGGATCGTCTGCTGCACATTTTGCGTTGCGAGGACAGGTGGTGCGTTAAGCAACCCGCGCAGTTGGTATCCGCCAAATACCGACAGGGAGATCACTACCAACCAGAACAGTGGCGAGGACGTTTGCCCCTTCATTGTGAAGAGCGCCAGCGCAATAACAATCAGAACCAGCATTACGATCTGACCAACCGTTTCACCCAGATGCAGGTTAAACAGCGTCGCCAGCCAGAGGCTGGAGGCCAGCATCATCAGGCCAAGGATGATCTTCAGGGTGTTCATCCAGCGCCCGGGCTTCGGCAATAACGTGGCCGTTTTTGGCACCAGGGCAACAAACAGCCACGGCAAACTCATTCCCACGCCGAGCATCAGGAAAATGAGCCACAGGGTCTGCAACGGTGCGCCGAGGGCAAACGCCACGGCAGTACCGAGGAATGGTGCGGAGCACGGCGTGGCCAGTAGCGTGGCGAACATCCCTTCACAGAAACTGCCACCCAGCCCCGTACCGCCCGTCGCGGCCAGGCGTCCTGCGGCGGCAGAAGGCAGCAGCATCTCAAACACCCCAAACAGGTTCAGCGCGAAGAGGAAAGTCACGGCGACCATCAGACCGATAAACCACGGGTTCTGGAACTGAATGCCCCAACCCAGCGATGCCCCGGTCAGCTTAAGCGCAGTCACCATCGCGGCAAGCAGCATAAAGGAGGTGAGGATCCCGGCGCTGGTTGCCAGAAAACGCAGCCTGATCGTTCGTCTGTCTGAGCCCGCATGCAGGATACTGTTGAGCTTCATGCCCATCACCGGCAATACGCAGGGCATCAGGTTCAGGATCAACCCGCCCAACAGCGCAAAGAACACCATTTTTCCCGTGCCGGGCGCTGCGGACGCAGCAGGCGTTGCTCCAACCGTCATTACGGTTTGCTGGGCTTTACTGCCATTGGTCAACACAAAAGACAGAGTTTTACCTGCCAGCGAGGTGGGCTTATCTCCCCACTCATCGGTGACAGGAACGGTCACCCGAAGCTGATGACCGTCGTGTTTAATGACGGGTTCTCCCGGAAGAATATCCCCCTCCAGCGGGTCAAAATAGATCCCCGGATTGTCCCACTTTCCTTCCGTTGTCCCTGTAATGACCAGATTGCCGTCCGCCAGCCAGGCAGTAAGGTCAGATGAAACGCCTGACGAGCCAGGAATGGAACGCATTGCGTGGTCGAAGGCATCACGAAAACCGGCATCGACCGGTTGATTAAAATCGAGATGTAGCGGGTAGTCCGTCAGCAGGCAGACGTTACTGCACGTGGAAAGCGTCAGCGTTCCGTCGAGCGCGTCTCCCTTCACCCCGTCGAGGACAATCGGGATCGTGACCTTGTCGTGATAACCCTGCGTGGTCATGCCGGAGATATCGAAGCGCGACGGGACCGGCCAGGACCAGCTGTCCGTTACGCCTTCCGGCCAGCTGATTTTCGGTGCAACGCCGCCCTCTCCCGGCGAACGCCAGTAGGTTTTCCAGCCAAGCTTTAGCTCGACAGTGAGCAAGCCCTGAATGCGGTTTTGATCCCTTTCCGCCTGAAAGCGGATACGGGCATGATCATTTTGTGGGGAGACCTGCCAGCCAGTGTCTGCCGCATGGGTAATAC
Organism: Pantoea sp. LS15; assembly: GCF_012241585.1. NCBI lineage: Bacteria > Pseudomonadati > Pseudomonadota > Gammaproteobacteria > Enterobacterales > Erwiniaceae > Pantoea > Pantoea sp. LS15. The sequence goes on along the minus strand of NZ_JAAVXA010000001.1, from coordinate 402,026 downwards.
CGATGCAGGACAGCCACAGGAAGACGAACCCCCTGAAAAGGTTAAACATGTTTTACTCCGTGAATAGTGAAAATTATCGTGTGGTGACGATGTTTTTCATTCACGGAAAACGCAGTTTTTAAGATGTATTCGGGGAGGAGGTGCCTGAACGGGTTGTTCTCTGGAAACAAATACCCGCCCCTGCGTTAACAGTTGCAGGAGGGCAAAGAAGATAATAATGGCTGGCAGTGCGCCATCGAAAAACAGTGGCTGCGCGCAGAGAAGCGAGTGTGCGCCCAGTTGACAAGGTGACGGGCCGGGCTGTTCAGTGTTGCTGTTTTGAGCTGGGGCGTCAGCCATCTGGGACGTTTGCGGATCCAGTCCCTGTAAAAAATGGTTGAGATACACCGCACGCTGCACGAGACAAAGTGCCATCGCGAGACAGGTGATGATCAAAAGCCATTTTCCGAGAAGCTGACGGTTGCGCATAACATTCCAGAGTAACAAGACGCCCCGATCATAAACGATAGTGATGAATCTACAAGCTCCGGAAGTGTAAGGTTTTGTCTGTCGCCGCTATTCACCGGTCAGCGCGTCATAAACATCCCGCAGCCGCGTACGCAGAAACAACACCGCCTTGTGCTTACGGGATAACAGCGCCTGCTCGCTGGCACCCGTCTCCTCTGCCAGCATTTTAATGCTGTACCCGTGAAGCTCGGTCTTTTCGAATACCTCCCGCTGCGGCGGTGGAAGTTCAGACAACGCCTGTTCCAGTTCTTCCCACAACAGCGTTTTGAGATACTCCTCTTCCGGTGTCTGCGGTATACCAAACAGGGTTTCGGCCAGTTCGTCTTCCGGAAAACTGTCTTCATCGTCACCCGTAAAATAGCCGGAGAGCGAAACCTCGCGTTTTTTCCGCGACCGGTCAGTCATCTCATTACGCGCCGCGCGGAACAGCCACGCAGCAACGTTCTCGACGGGCTGTTCCACTTTCATCAGCTGATACGTGACTTCCTGCAAAATGTCGTCGGCATCATCACGGACGGACGTGCGCCCGCGAATGAAGGCTTTCAGCCGGGCGCGACAGGCATTGAGCGCCGACATCAGCATGGATCCGCCCGCCTCCCCGGCTTTCATTTCGCTCACTCTGCTTCCGGCGTTTTTGGCGCGTTGTCATCGCGTTTTTCGTCACGATGGCCGTGCCAGCCGCAGTGTCCGCGCCCATGACGACCAAACCCTTCACGACGCTGCTGAATAAACGCCTCGCGCTGTTCGGGGGTCATGTTCATCCAGCGCTCGTGCATCCGGCGGTGTGCACCAAACATCCCGGGACGAAAACCCAGCCCGCCAAACAGAATGCGGCTCAGCACCAGTATGCCCAGCGCCTGCCAGAACCCGATGGCTTTCACGCCGAGGATCGCCGGAAGCAAGGCGTTCCACAGGGACATTACCAGCAGGCCGAGTGCAACGAAGATCACTGCGCCGATGACTAAACCCTTGCCCATACGGTGGCGACCGAATCCGCGTCCGTGACCTCTTTCGTGCATATCAAAATCTCTCATGGTGTTTACCTCGTTTACAGTAACTGATTATGGCTTGTGATGAGGTAGACGAATGAGGGAGGGAAATATTGCTGGGGTGAATAAAAAAATTTTTGTGCTGACGGATTTGAATACATTGTGCTCACTGCCGGCGGGGGCTATCTCAGTACGGTCAATCTTCCGGCATGGCAGATTATCCTGGTCGGATAGCAATCGGCAGGCTTGCCCGAATTACGCCATACACAAAAAAGGCTCCCGCAGGAGCCTACTTCCATTCAATCAAGCCTGCACCGGCAAACTAAAACTCGAAATACTTCTCGAAAGCTGCTGCGCCTGCTCTTCCAGCGATGCCGCGGCCGCGGCGGACTGCTGCACCAGCGCGGCGTTCTGCTGGGTCACGCCGTCCATCTCGGTTACCGCCTGTCCGACCTGGCTGATCCCACGGCTCTGCTCTTCAGAGGCGACGGAGATCTGCTCCATCAGCGTATTCACTTTATTAACAGAACCGATAATGGAATCGATCACTTCGCCCGAACGGTTCACCAGTTCGGCGCCGTTTTTCACGCTGGAAACCGACTGCGCAATCAGGCTCTCGATGTCCTTGGCCGCCACCGCGCTTTTCTGCGCCAGGGTGCGTACTTCACTTGCCACAACCGCAAAACCGCGTCCCTGCGTACCGGCGCGCGCCGCTTCAACTGCCGCGTTCAGCGCCAGAATATTGGTCTGGAAAGCGATGCTGTTGATGACGCTGGTAATGTCTTCGATACGCTTCGAGTTTGCCGCGATAGTATTCATGGTGTCGATGACTTCACGGGTCACCGCTTCACCGGTATGGGCATTTTTCACCGCGTCCTGCACCAGTTTTCCGGCCTGATAGACGTTATCGGTATTGTTCGCCACGGTTGCGCTCAGTTCTTCCATGCTGGCCGCTGTCTGAGTCAACGCGGAAGCCTGCTGCTCGGTACGTGACGCCAGGTCAATATTCCCGGAGGCAATCTCTTGCGCTGCGTGGGTCACGGCATGGCTCGCATCGCGCACCTGGGCGATGGTCGCAAGCAGTGCCTGACGCATCTGCTCCATCGAACTCATAAGATGATCGATTTCGTTGCCGGAGCGTCCCTTCACCGGCACCGGGATGTCCAGCTTGCCTGCCGCAATCTGGCTGCAGTGTTCGCGCGCCAGGTTTACCGGGGCAAACACAAAGCGCTTCATCAGCAGGCTGACCGCGACAATCACCACCACAAACAGGCAGGCGATTGCGGCAATCATCACCAGACCTGAAACGAAGTTGCTGCTCGCATCTTCGTTCAGGCTTTTGGCATATTTCTGGTGGACGGAAAGCACCTGGTCGAGAACAATCTCGTACTGGCGGTCGAGGCGGGACACTTCCGGGATCAGGGCGTTAAATTTGGCAACATCGTGGGCTTCGGCAGCATTGATCAGCGGTACCAGTCCCTGGTTGCGGTAGTTTTGCCAGCCATCCTGATAGGCACTCACCAGCGGCGCTTCATCCGTCAGACGCGGCGAATCCATAAAGGCCGCAAAGGCGTGATCCGCTTTGGTCAGCGCCTCTTTCACTGCGGCAAGCTTCGCAGACTCGTCTGCCGAGTTGCCCGCCTCCACCATCTTCACATACTCCATGACCCGAACACGCAGGGTACGGCTGTGGTTGATGGGGTCAATAATCGACAGCACAACCTGGATCTCTTTGTTCACGTTATCCAGGGAATTATTACTTTTAATGATGAGGCCAACGCTGGTGACGGTGCTGACAACAAAGAAGAAAAGCAGTGAGAACAGGACAATCAGGGACGACTTTTTCAACGACATAGACCAATACCTCAAGGAGAATTATTCCTTATGGTTATCGGCGCTTCCAAAACTTAAATTAATTAAAGTTATTGATGTATCGGGCAGAGCTATACTGCTGACTTATAGCGTCGTTGCAGGGTGGCATCCAGCTTGCGCTGCAAGGGCTGAGGCGTCTCCCCTTCGATCAATTTGCTAATTAAATCAAAGCAGTGCCAGGCCAGCTGACGGTTATCCTGACGAATAGTATCGACAGGGATCGTCAGCGAATCGTAGAGATAGTGATCGTCAAAACTGGCTAACCTGATATCGCTTTGCAACAGGTTATGTTGGCCCATATAGCGCAACACCCCTTCCAGCAGACCGCAGGCGGCGGTGAAAAGCGCTTTCGGCGGCCGCCCCAGGCGAGCGCAAAGTTCAGCGAACATCTCGTATCCGGAACTTGGATGATAGTTGCCGTGAATGATCCACTCGGGGCGCAGCGTCACATTGGCTTCACGCAAACCTTGCTTAAACCCTTCCAGGCGGTCGCGAGTTGGGGAAAGACGGGGTTGACCGCCGAGGAAGTAGAACTCATCAGGATGCTGACGCGCAATGTCAGCCACCAGTTCCGTCGTCGGGGTAATGGAATCGGTGATCACCAGCGGCAGCGCGCTGTCGTTGATATGGCGGTCAAAAAGGACAACGGGTAATTGTTCACTCAGTTTATGGTAGTCCGCATCATTGAGCATGCTGGAAGCCACAATCAGCCCGTCCACCTGACGCGCCACCATGTTATTCACCACTACCGTCTCCTGCCCCGGATTTTCATCGCTACAGGAGATCAGCAACTGAACGCCAGCCTCACGGCACAGCGTCTCCAGCTCGTGAGAAAACACGGCAAAACCGTAGTTGGTGATTTCAGGAACCACCAGGCCAATGGTGTGGCTACGGTTATCACGCAGCGACCGGGCATGAATGCTGGGCTGATAGTGGTGCTCTTTTGCAATCGCCAGCACGCGTTCACGCGTCTCTTCCGCTACGCGCAGCTCTTTGCTGCGCCCGTTCAGGACCAGGCTGGCGGTGGCTTTTGACACCCCCGCCAGTTCCGCGATGTCTTTTATGGTGACGCGTTTTGTTTTTCTCACAACGACTTAGATCCGGCTGCCAAAACCCTCATTCTATCATGCAGGCGCGCAGCGACCAGTAGCGTAATGTGATGTCGGACGCACCTTCGAATCGTACCCGGGCCGGATGGTCAGGAAAATAGCGGCTGCTCATCACCCCTTCACCGTGATTGATGAAAATTTCGACGCTGGAGCGGTCGCACAGAATGCGTAAATGGCTGACATCCCCCAGCCAGTAGCGGGTCAATGTTTCTCCGGTTTTCAGACTGGCGCGTTCCAGACGCAGCCCCTGGTCATCGACCGTGAGACGCAAAGTTCCACCAAAATTAACGTTCACATGCGATGTGTTCAGTTCAAACTCCAGACGCGTCGCATCCAGTTCTGGCGCATCACTGGCGCTCCCCTGCCAGCGTTGCTCTCCTTCACGCAACGCTTCCAGTTCACGAGCCGGGGTCTGCCAGAGCTTGCCGTCGTGGTAGCGTAATTCTCGCGGACAGGTCATCTGGTGCATCCAGCCATGCGTTCGCGTTGGCTGAAGCATCTCTTCTCCGTCCGGCACGCCCATCCAGCCGATCAGAATGCGTCGACCATCTTCCGCCAGCGTCGTTTGCGGCGCGTAAAATTCAAACCCGGCATCCAGCTCATGCAGCTCACCGTGTTCAAACGCAGCGCGCGCATAGTCAAATGCCCCACTCATCCATGTGGCCGGGTAAGTGTTGAGATAGCGATGCGGTTCGCGCGCCAGCCCCTGCGGACAGCTGATCAAAACATGCGTCCCATCGAGCGCAAACAGATCCGGGCACTCCCACATATACCCTGCATCCGTCAGGCCGTTAACGCCGTGACCGGCGATCTCGCCGCAGGACACCCAGTCGTGCAAATCAGCGGATTTGAACAGCAGCACTTTGCCGCGCTTTTGCAGATCTTGCGCACCCAGCACCATGTACCATTGCCCTTCATGTTTCCACACTTTCGGGTCGCGCACGTGGCCGGTGTACCCTTCCGGTAGTGCAAGCACGGGGCCAAGTTTCTTAAAGCTGCCGTCCGGTTGTTCCACGGCCAGACACTGCCAGGCGGTGCGGTTGCCGTCATCGAATTTGACGTTGCCGGTGTAACACAGGGTCAAAACGCCCTCGTTATCCACAGCGCTACCGGAGTAACAACCGTTGCGGTCATATTCTTCATCGGGCATTAACGCCATCGGTTCATGCTGCCAGTGCACCAGATCCGCAGAACTCCAGTGCCCCCAACATTTAAACCGATGTTCGCAGTCCAGCGGGTTCCACTGATAAAACAGATGATAACGCCCGGCAAACCAGATAAATCCGTTGGGATCGTTCATCAGCCCTGTCGCTGGCGCAGGGTGCCATTGTGGATAATGGCTGTCTGCAATCGCGCGCGGCTGGCCTTTCATAACGGCCTGCAGGATCGCAGGCCAGCGTGAAGGAAACGTCATTATTCTGAATCCGTTTTATATTTCAGCAGCAGCGAGACGGTAAACGCCACGCCGAAGGCAATCACCATGCCGATAATATAGTTGAGCAGAGAGCTTGCCTGCACAATGGCCATACCCGGAATAGCGGTCAACCCAACGGCGGTCATGTAAACATGCACTGAGACCACCCAGGCCCCGCCCACCGCGCCGCCAATCAATGCGGCAATAAACGGTTTTACGAAACGCAGGTTGATACCAAAAATAGCCGCTTCAGTGATACCGAGCATGGCAGAGAACGCCGACGGTAAGGTAATGGCTTTGATTTTCGCATCTTTGGTTTTGAACCACACCGCCAGACAGGCGCCGCCCTGTGCTACGTTCGCCATCGCCCAGATCGGCAGCAGGAAGTTAACACCAATCGACGGGTTACCCAGCAGACCTGCTTCAATCGCGTGGAAACTGTGGTGAATACCGGTGATGACAATCACCGAGTAAAGCCCGCCAAACAGCAGCCCTGCCAGCCAGCCTGCATGTTCAATTAATGTGCTCAGAATAAAGGAGATGCCGTCGCCCAGCGCACGCCCAGCCGGACCGATAATCAGTAAGGCGACAAAACCGGAGATAACGACCGTCAGGAACGGTGTCAGAATCAGGTCTACCGCATCCGGGATCACGCGGCGCAGGTTTTTCTCCACGATGCTCATAAACCAGACGGCGAGCAGTACCGGGAATACTGTGCCCTGGTAGCCAATCATCGCGATCTCAAGGCCGAAGAAATTCATGGTGTGGAAACCGGACGCCACGCCCCAGGCGTTGGTCAGTGCCGGATGCGTCAGAATGCCACCCAACGTCGCACCGAGATACGGGTTACCGCCAAATTCCCGCGCCGCGGTAAAACCAATCAGAATAGGCAGAATGATAAACGCCGCCGAGCTGCACATATCCAGTATGATGTAGATGGCGTTATCCGCATTGACCCAGCCATAGGTTTTCACCATACCGAGCAGGCCCATCAGCAAACCAGAGGCAACAATTGCGGGAATGATAGGAACAAAGATGTTTGAAAGCAGACGGGCAATGCGCTGGAACGGGTTCAGCTTGCGCGCCGCCAGATCCGCGGCTTCAGATTTACTTGATTCGCTGATCTCCGCCGCCTGAATAAACGCGGCGTAAACCTTGTTGACCACGCCTGTGCCAAAAATCACCTGCATCTGCCCGGCGTTACGAAAACAGCCTTTCACGCCCTCGACCTTACCGATGGCTTGCTGATCGGCAAGCGCGTCATCGACCAGCACCAGACGAAGACGGGTTGCGCAGTGCGCCGCGCTGGCGATATTTTCCTTGCCACCGAGCAGCGGAATAAGCTCGCGGGCGATTTGATTAAAATCCATAGATACCTCTGCCTGACTTCTTTTTATGATGTGCGAAACGCCCCCGCCAGGCGGGAGCGTGATGGGTTAAAACCAGGTTTCCATCTGGACCCCAAAGTTCCATTCCCCGCCTGCGTTGAAACCGCTGCTGCCAAAGGCATCATCGCTGGCGTAGTTATCCAGTTTGCTGCTCCAGTCCATCCAGGTGGCAAACAGGCGCAGCTCCGGACGGCTGAAGAAATCGCCGATTTTGCTCGCTTTTAACGTTGGCGCAAAGGTCAGCTTGTAGAAACTGCCGTTGACGGCGTTGCGGTCCTTATAGCCTTCCGGGTTTAAATCCATGTACTGATAGCTTCCCTCAAACGCCAGGGCGAAGTTCTGAGTCACCTCTTTAATCAGACGGGTATTGAGCGTCACCCACTCATAGCTATCGCCCTTGACGTAACGATCTTTACTGCTTTGCGCCAGGACAGCAGGCGCAACGCTCCAGCTCCCGCCAATTGGCGTGACACCGTAACTTGCAAAGCGCCAGGTATCCGCCTCAGACAGCAATGCGCCATCGGAACCGATACTTTTCACTTCCGCACCCAGCCCGTGACCGTACAGCAGCGCCGTTTTGGCTGTCCCTTCACGCAGTCCGTAGAAACTCTCATTGTGCAACCCAACGAGAGCATGAACGCCGGTATTGGCGGCATCGGTTTTGATGAGATCCCCGTTGGTGTCTTTACGGTCGTCGTTATCTTTCGCTCGCAGACCGCTGACCATCAGCTGGAACGGTCCGGCGAAGTGGTTCATGCTAAGGATATAGTTCTGAACGTTATTGTCGGTCTGCTCAACGCTACCGAAGTTGCGGCCGTAAATGGAGAAGTTGCTGCGCAGCGAATCGTTCCATTTCACGTCATAAACACCGCCACCGGTACCCGCAAGGAACACGACGTCGGAATCCAGCCAGTGAATATCAAAGTTGTCGCGGTCAAAGCGTTTACCCGCCCAGAAGGTACTGCCCTTCAGCGCACCGGTAAAATCAGGCAAGTTGCCCAGCTCCGCAAAGGCCTGACGAATATTGAGATCGCTGGTATCGGCAGACCAGTCGTTATAGGTTCGCTGACCGTCGGCCAGCATTGCTTTGAAGCGCGTTGTCGCCCCGTTATCCAGGGTTTGTTTATGCTCCAGATTCAGCTCAACGTAGGTGTCAGCCTCGTTACCCAGACGCCCTACCGCACCGCCGGTTTCACCGGCTGGCGTCAGGTAAGGGCCGCTTTTGCTGCTGGAGGCCGCATCGTTCATCAGCAGGCCAGAACGGGCATAGCCGTGGAACTCAAACCCGCTGCTTTGGTCCGCTTTCTTCTCCAGCGCGGTAGTGCGTTGAGCCACTTCCTGAGTTGTCGTTTGCGCCTGCTGCTGAGCCGCAACCAGTTGCTGCGTTTTTTGTTCTGCATCTGTCGCACGTTTCTCAGCAACCTGCGCACGCGTCTCCGCATCCTGAAGACGCTGTTCCATCGCCGCAAGTCGCGCTTCGATGCTTGTCATATCCGTTTGGGCAAAAACAGAGGTACTTCCGGCCAGCATGCCTATCATCACGGCAAGTCTGCGTTTTTTATACATTTTGTCGCATCCCTAAAAGAAGTCATTAATAGTGCTAAATTGCTAAACCGGTTTAGGTTGCTGATACTAAACCGCCGAATTTTGGATCGGCAATCTTTTTTGCTAAACCGTTTTAGTAAGTGTGATCGGGGCGACAATTCAGGCCACCCAAGGGCGGCCAGTGAAGGGAGAAATTACAGTGCGTGTTGATATGGCAGAGCAGTCATTGCCCCTTTCGCCGTGGTGGCTAACGCACCGCAGCGCTGAGCTAAAGCGATAACGGGCGTCAGCGCCTGACCTGCAGCAAGCCCATACAGCAAACCCGCCACGAAGGCGTCGCCTGCGCCGGTGGTATCGACACATTTCACGGGCGTGGCCGGATAGTGTTTCACGGTGCCCTCATGCCAGGCGATAACGCCCTCTTTACCCTGGGTGACCAGCACCAGATGCGCCGGGCAACGTTGCATCAGCGTATCCAGACCGACGTTTACCTGCATTTCTCCGGTTAAAAACGCCAGCTCTTCGACGGAGAGTTTTACCACGTCTGCGCTCTGCAGGGCCTGTTCAAGGTAGCGACGCAGTTCGTTCTCATCCGGCCAGAGGTCCGGGCGAATATTGGGATCGAAACTGACGTAACCGCCCGCCTCCCGGATGGCGGCCATCGCCTGAAATGTCGCAGAACGGCTCGGCTCTGCGCTTAACGCGATAGAACAGACATGCAGCCACTCCCCGGCGCTGAACGTTGGCAGATCGGCGGGTTCCAGAAACAGATCGGCACTCGGACGCACCATGAAAGTAAAAGAGCGTTCGCCCTGGTCGTCGAGATCGACCACCACCGTTGAGGTGCGGTGCGCCGGGTCAAGGTGCATCCACTCCACGTCGACTCGCTCGTCAGCTAATGTCTTAGACATAAAACGTCCGAAAGGATCATCGCCAACCCTGCCGATAAAGGCGCTCTGGCCGCCCAGCCGGGCAATACCGACCGCGACGTTTGCCGGTGCGCCACCGGGACACTGCAATAATCTGCCTTCTCCATCTGGCAGTAAATCCACTACCGCATCGCCAAGTACCCAGATTTTTTTCATGTGATCCTCTTAGCTAAACCATGTTAAACCGTTTTAGCTATTTAAGCACAGGCCAGGCAAAGGGGAAACAATGTGGGAGGAAAATTGGTTTAACGCACCAGATGTGGCCAGTGAATATCGCCTGTGCCATTGAGCTGGGGACGGGCAAACAGGAACCCCTGAAAACGGCGGATCCCGGCGGATTCAAGCCAGCACCACTCCTCTAATTTCTCGATGCCTTCAGCCACCAGAGTGATTTCTAGGTCGGAGCAACAGCTGACAATCGACCGCACGATCGCCTGTTTCGGGCCGCTAAGATGAATATTGCTGACAATTTCCCGGTCGATTTTAATTTTATCCGGCTGAAATCTGGTCAGCAGCGAAAGCCCCGCATAACCGGAGCCAAAATCGTCAATCGCCAGGCCAATACCTTCGGCACGAAGTTGTTTAATGGCGCTATTAAACTGGTTGAAACCGGAAATCATCTCATTTTCAGTGACTTCAATGACCACCTGCTCCGGCTGAAGCCCATGTTTTTTAATTTGATCCACCAGGAACGCTACGGCATCGGGGACATTGACCAGCGACATCGGCAACAGATTTACCGCAATTTTATGGCTGCCAATACCCAGTTTTTGGGCCAGCGCAAAGGCATAGGCTTTCGTCTGGAGATCAATTTCGTAGATTTTATCCGGCTCGAGGGAACTAAAAAAATGTTCCGGGCTTCCACCGTCATTACCGCGAATGAGGGCTTCAAATGAACTGATTTTCCCTTCAGAGGGTTCAACAATGGGCTGGAGCGCAAACTGGCAAGGTTGATTAGCCAGCAGGCCCAGACTCGCTCCTGGCGGTAATGTTTCCGTCGTAAGCGTCCATTTTGTCGGGTCGTAACGTTCTTCAACCGAGGACGGACGTTGATCGGTAATAAACGTCTGAATAAATTTGAATACCCGATCATCAGAGACGAGATAACTGTCCAGTTTGCTGTAACGCAGAACCGACTGTAGCACCTCTTTCGGCGACTGGATCTGCAGGTCGAAGAGCAGCATACCGACATTTTCGAACCGTCTGCGTGGGCCATAGTCCCGCATCAGTTCAACTACGCCACTGTGCCGTTTGTCATCACGGATTTTATGGAACAACTTAACAACGCTCTCTTCCGAACCCTCAAGAATTTGCAGAATTTCACTCCCTCTTGAGAGGAGAACGCCTGTGATACTCAGTTTTGAATTACGGAGCTTAGCCCGCTCGACCAGCTCCCGCAGCTCACTGGACGGGTGGGATAAATTCAACTGGCTTCGGTAAATGAGCGTTGTCAGCACAAGAGCAGGTTCCAATGAGAGAGAAAAGTGCCTTGAACCTACTGTTTATCATAATTAATCAGTACGACCTAACATATTCACGCCACAAGGGTTCTTTACTTTTTATTGTTCCCCGATCCGGCTGTCGATCCTCTCCAGCATGTAGTCGTAGAACGGGTTTGAGGTGACTCGCATGAGCGCCTCTTTCCCGACGCTCAACACAGAGGTTTCTCCCCAGAGCGCAATCGTCCCCAGGCTAATCCCATAGTGGTTTTTCACACCAGGTTCGCGGCCATACAGATCGTCATCCGGTGGGAACGGCACAGCAATATGCGACAGAGAATAGATATCCTTCGGCCAGGATTGCGCAAGCGGCGCGACCGTCTCCTGCGTGCTGCCTGTCGGGGTTGTTTTCGCCACCGTCGAGAAACTGTGCGCGTCAGCATTCGTGATAATAGTGACACTGTAACGCCTCTGTTCGACGGGCAGCAGCGCCGAGGTTGCTGTCCAGGACGATGGCTTAAATAGCGGGCGGAAACTCGCCGCCTGGTTGATATCAAACACCACCAGTTCACTGCCGTTTGCAGGAAGCTGATCAAATAACCCGGTGACCACCGCGCGGGTGCTGACAGTGGAATCCATCACCGACTGGAATGCCAGAACCGGTGGCAACTGTCCCAGTTTGTGTTCCCGTGCAGCACGGCCAAGCTGTTCCTGCAGAGTCTTCGTCAACAGCCATGACTGGCGAGCGGCATTTACCGGGAACGAGTTGTATTTATACGGATTATATTCCGGTGAGATGTTTAGCCACGCCGCTTTGGCAAACGCCGGTAGTAGCGCCGGTAACCCGGCAAAACCGGCAAACCGCGCAAAGGCCGTTACGCCAATCATCGGTGAGAGCAATATCACCTGCTGTGGTCGATGAAGCGCAGTGGAGTCCAGTGCATCAAGGGTATATTTCAGTGCCAGCGCCCCGCCGTTGGAGTACCCCACCAGATGCAGGGGGACTTTCTCTCCCGCCAGACGCGTGGCTTCCCGTACGGCAAGGCGCGTCGCCGCCAGCCACATCTCCCAGTCAACATCCGTCAGCGCGCCGGGCGCGGTGCCGTGTCCGGGTAGACGCGGTACAACTGCCACAAAGCCGTGCTGCTGATAATGCAAAGCCAGGTGTCTGACGCTGTATGGCGAGTCCGTCAATCCGTGTAGCAGCACCACCGCACCGCGCGGCTTTCCGGCAGGCATCAGCACAAATGAGCGATTGGCATCAGGTGAAAACTGACCGGGCCACACCAGGCTCTGGCGGTAATAGCGGTTTAACGACGTGCGTTCCTCACCCTCTGTTTCCGCCGTCACCGCGTTATCAAGATCGGTGAAAATGGTATTTTCCCGGGCGACATATCCGGCGAAATCCGCTTTATCCAGTTCACGGACGGACATCTCATCTGCACGCCAGGTATGCCAGAGGTGCAGTTCCGGGCCCTGTTGAGAGAGATACACCCGCACAGCAAGCAGAACGACGAGGACAATCCCCACAACCATCGCCATTTTCTTTGCGAGAACCATCAGGCGCACGCTGACACGCCAGGGCAAATTCGCCATGCCGGTATCCCTTTCATATTCGCAGTGTCTATATCTTACCAAAAATGTGAAGAGGCTGACGTATTCAACAAATTCATCCCTGCCCGCTCAGACAGTGCACCAAAAGTGAACTAGGCTGCACAAATGTTGATCATTGGTTAATTAAATATTGCATGAAGTTTGCAGCATAGCGTGTTCTCACCACCCTGTGCCTTTGGCACGCGTCATGCATTGTTAATCAGGTAACACAATTCTGGCGACTGACAGCCTGTTAACAGCGAGGCGGTATGACGACAAAACCCGAGATGTTGAGCCGTATCGAAGCGACCTTCAGCCAACTGACGCCCAGTGAAAAGCGGGTTGGCAGCTGGCTACTGGCGCACACCGCGCAAATTCCGTTTGAAACGGCTGAGAGCGTCGGTCTGGCCACTGGCACCAGCGGCATAACCGTCGGACGTTTCCTGCGCAAGCTTGGGTATCGCAACCTGGAAGATGCCAAAAAAAGCCTGCGCGACCCTTACCAGCCCTGGGGCATGAATGAGCGTCTGGACTCCTGGCAGCAGCAGCGCCCCCTGCCCAATCGCCTTCAGCACGCGTTGTCGCTGGAAGTGGATGCCATCACCCAGGTGTATCAGTTGGCGCAAACGGACACCTTCCGTCAGGTGGTGCATCAGTTGGCTCACGCAGAGGCCGTTTTTGTGCTGGGAATTCAGTCGACCCGCGGGATCGCCAACGCCTTCTTCAGCCACCTCGAGTACCTCCGCCCGGGCGTCAGTTATTCCGAGGGGGCATCCGGGAGCTGGGTTGAATCTCTGAACTCCGGATTTTCGCATCCCTATGTGGTGCTGACAGATACCCGTACCTACTCCGCTGTCGCCCGTCAGTACTGCCGTGTTGCAAGCGAGAAACAGATCCCCCTGGCCTTGATCACTGATATCTGGTGTCCGTGGGCACGCGATTATCCGATTGATTTACTGCAAGTGAAAACCGATACCGGCCATTTCTGGGATTCGCTTGCCCCCGTGAGCTGTCTGTTCAACCTGCTGCTGTCGGGCGTGGTGGAAGCGTTAGGTGACGAGCTTCCGGCGCGCCTGGCCGTAAACCGACAATTACAACAAGAGTTTGGCCAATTCGAACGCTAAAGGAGCGGAGCTATGCCCGAAGAGAGTGAACTGATTGATGTGGCGAAAGCGTTTCCCACGCTGCATATCGATCTGAAGTACGCCACCGCCGATAACATTACTGGCCGTCCGATCTATCAGGAGGCGCAGTGCCTACTGCATACCGATGCTGCCACTGCACTGGCGAAAGCCATCGGTATTGCCACGCTGGCCGGGTTGAAACTGGTGGTGTACGACGCTTATCGACCACAACAGGCGCAGGCTCAACTGTGGGATGCCTGCCCGAATCCGGAATATGTGGTGGATGTGGCGATTGGCTCCAATCACAGCCGCGGTACAGCCATCGACGTCACGCTGATGGATGAACATAACACCGTGCTGGATATGGGGGCCGGTTTTGACGAAATGCATGACCGTTCGCATCCGTATCATCCCTCCGTGCCACCGCACGCCCAGCGCAACCGTCTGTTGCTGAACGCCATCATGTTCGGTGGCGGTTTTGTGGGGATCAGCAGCGAATGGTGGCATTTCGAACTGCCGAACGCCGCCAGCTATCCGCTGCTTGATGACCGTTTTGCCTGTTTTCCACTGACGCACACCCCTCTTTAAACCTGGAGCACTGCCATGAAAACAACGCTACTCACGACCCTGATTGCCGCGACGCTGGCTTTGAGCGCCCCACTTGCACTGGCTGCCGTCCCGAAAGACATGCTGGTGATCGGTAAAGCGGCTGACCCGCAAACACTCGATCCTGCCGTGACGATTGATAACAACGACTGGACCGTCACCTATCCGTCCTATCAACGACTGGTGAAATACAAGCCCGGTACAACCGAAGTGGAAGGTGATCTGTCAACAGGATGGAAAGCCTCCGACGATCAGAAAGAGTGGACCTTTACCCTGACGGACAATGCGAAATTCTCCGACGGTACGCCGGTCACCGCCGAAGCGGTCAAGCTTTCGTTCGAACGCTTGCTGAAACTCAGCCAGGGGCCGTCAGAAGCCTTCCCGAAAGACCTGAAAATTGATGCCGTTGATGACCATACGGTGAAATTCACGCTCAGCCAGCCGTTCGCCCCGTTCCTCTACACGCTGGCGAACGACGGCGCCTCCATCATTAACCCGGCGGTGTTGAAAGCGAATGCGGCGGACGATGCGCGCGGTTTTCTGGCGCAAAACACCGCTGGCTCAGGCCCGTTCATGCTGAAAAGCTGGCAGAAAGGTCAGCAACTGGTACTGGTGCAAAACCCTCACTGGCAGGGTGATAAACCGCACTTTAAACGCGTGTCCGTGAAAATAATCGGTGAGAGCGCCTCCCGCCGACTGCAGCTTTCCCGTGGTGATCTGGACATTGCTGACTCTCTGCCGGTTGATCAACTGGCCGCCCTGAAACAGGAAGGCAAAGTGGCCGTCGCAGAATACCCTTCTTTGCGTGTGACCTACCTGTATCTTAACAACAGTAAGGCTCCGCTTAATCAGGTGGATTTACGCCGGGCTGTCTCCTGGGCAACTGATTATCAGGGAATGGTGAAAGGCATTCTGAGCGGCAATGGCAAACAGATGCGTGGCCCGATCCCGGACGGTATGTGGGGCTTTGACGCGACTGCCATGCAGTACAGTTTTGACGAGGCCAAAGCCAAAGCGGCGCTGGAGAAGGTGAAAGACAAACCGGCCAGCCTGACCTTCCTCTACTCGGACAACGACCCGAACTGGGAGCCTATCGCCCTCTCCACCCAGGCCAGTCTCGGCAAGCTCGGCATTAACGTCAAGCTGGAAAAACTGGCAAACGCCACCATGCGTGACCGTGTCGGTAAAGGTGATTATGACATTGCCATCGGCAACTGGAGCCCGGATTTTGCCGATCCGTATATGTTCATGAACTACTGGTTCGAGTCGGACAAAAAAGGGCTGCCAGGTAACCGTTCGTTCTATGAGAACAAAGAGGTGGATTCGCTGCTGCAGGCGGCGCTGAAAACTACCGATCAGGCGGAGCGCACCAAAGATTACCAGCAGGCGCAAAAAGTGGTGATCGACGAAGCCGCGTACGTTTATCTGTTCCAGAAGAATTACCAGCTGGCGATGAACAAAGACGTTAAAGGCTTCACCTTTAATCCGATGCTCGAGCAGGTGTTCAACATCGCCACCATGAGTAAGTAACGGTTCTCGCCGGGGGAAAGTGTATGACGTTCTGGAGCATTGTGCGCCAGCGCTGCTGGGGGTTACTCCTGGTGGTGGCCGGTGTCTGTATTATTACTTTTATTATTTCACACATGATCCCCGGCGATCCGGCCCGTCTGCTGGCCGGTGACCGTGCCAGCGACGAAATTGTACAGGGCATCCGCCAGCAACTGGGGCTGGATCAACCGCTGTATATCCAGTTTGGCCGCTACGTGGAGGCTCTCGCCCACGGTGATTTAGGGACGTCGATTCGCACCGGGCGTCCGGTTGCGGAAGATTTAAAGGCCTTTTTCCCCGCCACGCTGGAACTGGCTTTTTGTTCCCTGCTGCTGGCCCTGGTGATTGGCGTGCCGCTGGGGATTTTGTCGGCGGTGTATCGTAACCGCTGGCTGGATCATCTGGTGCGTTTAATGGCAATGACCGGGATCTCCACCCCCGCATTCTGGCTCGGGCTGGGCGTCATTGTGCTGTTCTATGGCCATCTGCAAATTCTTCCCGGTGGCGGTCGGCTGGACGACTGGCTTGACCCGCCTGCTCATGTCACCGGGTTTTATCTGATCGATTCCCTGCTGGAAGGCAATGGCGAGGTGTTTTTGAACACCCTGCAGCATCTGATTTTACCCTCACTGACGCTGGCGTTTGTGCATCTGGGCATTGTGGCGCGGCAGGTACGTTCAGCGATGCTGGAGCAGCTTAGCGAAGATTACATTCGTACTGCCCGCGCCAGCGGGTTGCCGGGCTGGTATATCGTACTGCGCTATGCCTTACCTAACGCCATGATCCCGTCAATTACCGTACTCGGACTGGCGCTGGGCGACCTGCTTTATGGTGCCGTGCTTACCGAAACCGTCTTCGCCTGGCCGGGAATGGGTGCCTGGGTGGTGACCTCTATCCAGGCGCTCGATTTCCCTGCCGTAATGGGTTTCGCGGTCGTCGTCTCGCTGGCATATGTGCTGGTTAATCTGGTGGTCGATCTGCTTTACCTGTGGATTGACCCACGAATCGGGCGCGGAGGTGCCGAATGATGTTAACCCAGGAAACGACCGCCCCCGTAAAACCAGTGAAACAGCGCATCAACTGGGCCAAGCTCTTCTGGATGCTGCGTCAAAGCCCGCTCACGATCGTTGGTGGCGTCATTATGATCGCCATGCTGCTTCTGATGGTGACCTCACCGTGGATAGTGCCGCACGACCCGAATGCGCTGGATCTCACCGCCCGTCTACAGGCACCGTCGGCACAACACTGGTTTGGCACTGACGAGGTGGGACGCGATCTGTTCAGCCGCGTACTGACAGGCAGTCAGCAATCCATTACCGCCGGGCTGGCCGTTGTGGTCATTGCAGGAGGGATTGGCTCGCTGCTGGGCTGTTTGTCCGGTGTTCTGGGTGGACGTGGCGACGCCATTATTATGCGGGTGATGGACATTATGCTCTCTATTCCCTCCCTGGTACTCACCATGGCGCTGGCCGCCGCGTTGGGCCCGAGCCTGTTTAACGCCATGCTGGCGATTGCGATTGTCCGCATTCCGTTCTACGTCCGCCTGGCGCGCGGGCAAACGCTGGTGGTACGTCAGTTTACCTATGTCCAGGCCGCCCGCACGTTTGGCGCATCGCGCTGGCATTTAATCCGCTGGCATATCCTGCGCAATGCCCTGCCACCGCTGATTGTGCAGGCCTCACTGGATATCGGTAGCGCCATTCTGATGGCCGCCACACTGGGCTTTATTGGTTTGGGTGCTCAGCAACCGACCGCCGAATGGGGCGCAATGGTGGCTGTTGGCCGTAACTACGTACTCGACCAGTGGTGGTATTGCGCCTTTCCTGGTGCGGCCATTTTGATTACTGCTGTGGGCTTTAATCTGTTTGGTGACGGTATCCGCGATCTGCTGGATCCGAAATCGGGAGGGAAGCAGTCATGACCGAATCAGTATTAACCATTGAAGATTTACATCTGAGTTTCCCGATTTTTCGCGGTGAGGTCCATGCCCTCAACAACGTCTCGCTGGAGATCAAACGAGGTGAAATCGTTGGCGTAGTCGGTGAATCGGGTTCGGGAAAATCGGTTACCGCCATGCTGGCTATGCGCCTGCTGCCGGAAGGCAGCTACCACATCCATCACGGTCAGGTGAAGTTACTGGGTGAAAATGTCCTGACGGCATCCGAGAAACAGCTTCGCCAGTGGCGAGGCGCAAAAGTGGCAATGATTTTTCAGGAGCCGATGACCGCACTCAACCCGACGCGGAAGATTGGCAAACAGATGGTGGAGGTGATCCGCCAGCATCAGCCGCTTTCACGGCGCGAGGCGCAGCAGAAGGCGATTACTCTGCTGGAGGAGATGCAAATCCCGGACGCGAAGCAGGTCATGGAGCGTTATCCGTTCGAGCTATCAGGCGGCATGCGTCAGCGGGTGATGATCGCCCTTGCCTTCTCCTGCGAGCCTGAACTTATCATCGCCGACGAACCCACCACGGCACTGGATGTCACCGTTCAGTTACAGGTGCTCCGGCTGCTGAAGCACAAAGCACGCGCCAGCGGTACCTCGGTGCTGTTTATTAGCCACGATATGGCTGTGGTGTCGCAACTCTGCGATCGCATGTATGTGATGTACGCGGGTAGCGTGATAGAAAGCGGCTCCACGCAAACGCTAATCCACCATCCCGTGCATCCTTATTCTATCGGTCTGTTGCAGTGTGCACCTGAAAATGGTCTGCCGCGCGACATGCTTCCGGCGATCCCCGGCACGGTACCCAATCTCAGCCAGCTTCCACAAGGATGCGCTTTCCGCGAGCGTTGCTTTGCCGCCGGGGTGAAATGCAGTGAAACACCGCGCTTACAATTCAATGGCGCAGAAGGCCAACAGGCTGCCTGCTGGTATCCACAACGGGAGCAACACCATGTCTGATGTACTACTGGAACTGGATAGCGTGCACGTGAATTTTCCGGCACGCAAAAACTGGCTGGGTCGCGTAACGGAGCAGGTACATGCCCTGAACGGGCTTGATTTACAGATCCGTCGGGGGGAAACACTGGGTATTGTCGGTGAGTCCGGCTGCGGGAAAAGCACGCTGGCACAACTGTTGATGGGCATGCTTAAACCCAGCACCGGTGCCTGCCAGCGGACACAGCACGCGGGCGGCATGCAGATGGTTTTCCAGGACCCGCTCTCCTCACTCGATCCGCGTTTGCCGGTCTGGCGCATTATCACCGAACCCGTCTGGGTGCAAAAACGCAGCAGTGAGCGCGAACGCCGCCAGCTTGCTGAAAACCTGGCACTGCTGGTAGGTATTCGACCGGAATATCTCGACCGACTCCCTCACGCCTTTTCCGGTGGACAGCGTCAGCGCATTGCTATCGCCCGGGCGCTATCGTCTGATCCGGATATTATAGTGCTCGATGAACCCACCAGCGCGCTGGATATCTCGGTGCAGGCGCAAATCCTCAACCTGCTGGTAAAACTGCAACAGCAGCGTAATCTGACCTTTGTTCTGATCTCCCATAACGTTTCGGTGGTCAGGCACATGAGCGACCGCGTGGCGGTGATGTATCTGGGTCAGATTGTTGAACTGGGCAGTGCCGAACAGGTGTTGGGGGAGCCGCGCCATCCTTACACCCGGCTGCTGCTTGACTCCGTTCCCAGAACAGGTCAACCGCTGGATGAAGGGCTGGCGCTGCGTAAGACTGAACTTCCCGGAAACCGTCATTTGCCTGTTGGCTGTTTTTTCCGTGACCGTTGCCCGATGGCCACACAAGGGTGTGAACGCCCGCAGCCGCTACAGCCTTCAGTCGCGGAATGTAGCGTGCGCTGCTGGCGTAATGTGGATTAATTGCCACGTAGTGTGGCAATTTTACCCGGCTGTATTTTTCAGGATCACGTCACTGCAACTGAAGAAGGTCTCGCGGGCGGGATCTTCATGACGTGCCCAGGCAATATATATGATGGCTTTCTTGCCGGTGGTATAACCTTCCGGTAATTTGACATCGAGTTTATAATGTCCGGGTACAGGGTTCTTACTATCTGGAATACCCACAAATTTCACCTCGGGGGACTCCTGCAAATCCGACCATTTCAGCTTACTGGCGGCAGGGTCAAAATCGGGTTTGCTTAAATAGACTGTAAATTCGCTGGGGTCGTGCATCTGGCTGGCTTTATAATCTAGCATGACGCGACCCTCTTTTACTTCCAGTTCCGTTGTGTACCAATCCGCACTGGGCAGATTAATACTTTTGTAATTTTCAATGCCCGCTGAACATAATTGTTCGTCGGGCACCTTGGTTTGCCATTGATCTTTCGGGGCATTTTGAGAGTAAGCATTCCAGTTATTAAATAACCGTTCCCTTTCCCAGTTTTCACTGCCTGCTGCCTCGTATGCCGCCTTGCATGCAGCATTTTTTATCCCCTCGCTACCCCCGCCGTAATCTTGTTGACTGTAACAATAATACTGCCGGGAAGGTGGCATTTCTGATGTGCCGTGTCTTGGTGCGGGTACCGCCTCAACCTTTTTTGCATCTTCAGCCATGGAAAACGAACTGAAACCAGAAAACATCATAATATAACCAATAGTCAGAGCTGAATATTTCATAACACTCACCTTGTGGTAATTTAATGCATTAACAACCGCAATGTCAGTATAGACCCAATAATAAAAATACAACTAAAAATTAAACACCAGGAAACTTCATTTAGGCCTTACCTTGAAATGATTGGCGGGGTGAAATTAAAATATATCATACATAACACTCAACACTGCGAATGAAATATTTTTTATTAAGCCGGGGGAATATACCAAACCGATTATTACACATTTACATAATATCAAGTGGAACTAATTTAAGCTGTGTTTTCTTTGCAGATGAAATACTGTGAATATCTCGATGTATTAAAGGAATAGCCGGACATTAGCCCGGCTCAGACTTAGTTGAGTTTATAGTCCAGCGTGATCTCCGCTTTCAGTACTTGCGACACCGGGCAGCCCGCTTTCGCTTTCTGAATAATGCCATCGAACTTCTGCGGGTCGATGCCAGGTACGGTAACCTTACTCGTTAATGCTATTTTGGTGATCGCAAAGCCGCCGTCAGTTTTATCCAGCGACACGTCCGCCGTAGTGTCAATGGAATCTGCGGTGTAACCCGCTTCACCAATCATCAGCGAAAGTGCCATTGAGAAACAGGCGGCGTGCGCAGCGCCAATCAACTCTTCCGGGTTCGTTCCTTTAGCACCTTCAAAACGGGTGTTAAAGCCGTAAGGTTGTTGATTCAGGACGCCACTTTCAGTCGATACCGTGCCTTTTCCGTTCTTGATGTCACCGGACCAGTGTGCCGAACCGTGCTTATGAATCGTCATTCTCGCTCTCCTTTTGGCTTACAAAGGGTTAAGTATAGACTACGCCCCTGTTCCCCCCTGGAACACAGACAATTCCGGGTCTTATACCTGCTGTACCAACAAAAAGGGGCGACATTCATGCCAGATAACCGGCCAGTGCATCGAGGAACACGCGCAGTGCTGCTGGCTGATATTCCCGGGACTGATAAATGCCATGGATGGCAAGCGGTTTTGGCTCCAGCGCGCTCAGCACCGGCACCAGTAAGCCCTGGTCCAGCGCGGCAGACACTTCACGCTCCGGCAGCATAGCGATACCGCAGTGCTTGATCGCCGCGTCCATCAGCAGCGAAGAGATACTGGCGCTCAGATTGCCGCTGACGGCCACGCTCAGGTTTTCGCCTTCCGGCGTCAGGAAGTTCCAGGACTGCCCGGCGAAAAAGCTGTAGTGCAGGCAGTTATGCTGTGCTAATTCTTCGGGGCTGACGGGCGTCCCGTGCAGAGCAAGGTAATCGGGTGAGGCACAGAGGACTGAGCGACATTCTCCCAGCCGACGGGCAATCATGCCAGGCTCCGGGTTGTCGGTAATACGCACGGCGACATCAATACGCTCGCCCACCAGACTGACCGGGTGGTTGTTCACATCCAGCTCTATGCGCAGTTGCGGATAGCGCGAAAGCAGACCGGGCAGTACCGGCGCAATCAGGTGCATGGCGGTAAAGTGCGCGCAGGCCACCCGCAAAGTGCCAGAGGGAAGATCTTTCTCTGACTGACCTTCAATTTCCTGTGAGATCTGCGAGAGTGTCCGCGTTTTTTGCAGCACCTTTTCCCCTGCCGCGGTCAGGGTTAACTTGCGTGTTGAGCGGTTAACCAGCCGTGTTCCCGCCCACTTCTCCATTTGCTCAAGATATCGGCTCACCATCGGTCGGGAAATCCCCAGCGCGCGGGCCGCCGCACTCAAACTTCCCAGCTCGCAGATCCGGTTGTAGACCTGAGCGGCAATAACGCGATCCATATAAGCTCCATTTGCTCGATTTATGAAACTAAGCATGTCTTGTTTCAGGAATTCTGGCAAATAAGAATATCCGTACAATAGAGACTTTCCTGCACAACAGAGACAACAGTATGAAACTCACTCACCTTGCTTTGCTTTCCACCCTTTTCACTCCGGCTGCTTTTGCCGCGCCGTTGACCATTGATACCTATAACCCGCAAGAAAAAGGCATTTTCGCGGTCTCCTCAACGCTGGTCTCCGGCCCGAAAGAAGCGGTTCTGTTTGACGCGCAGTTCAGTGTGAAAGATGGCGAAGCGCTGGTAGAGAAAATTCGCCACAGCGGTAAGACGCTGAATAAGATTGTGATTACCTCTGGCGACCCCGATTTTTACTTCGGTCTGCAGCCACTGGTGAAAGCCTTCCCGAATGCCAAAGTGGTGGCAACCCAGCATGTCGTTGACCACATTAAAGCCACCAAAGACGCCAAGCTCGCCTTCTGGGGTCCACAGATGAAAGACGGCGCGCCAACTGAGCTGGTTGTGCCGCAGGTGCTTACCTCCACCACGTTTATGGTTGACGGGGAAAAGATTGATATTGAGCAACCAGACAGCTACGCGGCCTATGTCTGGATCCCGTCAGCGAAAACCATTCTTGGCGGTACCGGGGTTTCCTGGGGCATTCACGTCTGGACAGCAGACACCCAGACAGCAGCGAGCCGTAAGCAGTGGCAAGAAACGCTGGATGATATGGCCGCACATAAGCCCGAGCGCGTCATTCCGGGGCATTATCTCGGTACGCCGCCAACCGGAACCGGAGCTATCGACTTTACCCGTCAGTACCTTCAGCAGTTCGAACTGGCGTTGGGTCAACATAAAAACTCAGCCAGCGTAATCGACACGATGAAAAAACAGTGGCCGAACCTTGCTGAAGTCAGTTCGCTGGAGCTGAGCGCCAAAGTGAATACCGGCGAAATGAAGTGGTAATGTAAAAACCTGCTATGCTGGATGTGCAACCTAAGGGGTTACATTTCGTTTGCGTGAGCAAACTGGTCCTTAAAACTATCAACAGGATTGAGGAGTTAACATGAAATCGAACCGTCAGGCACGCCACATTCTGGGGCTGAACTACAAGCTTTCTAACCAACGTAAAGTGGTGATTGAAGGCGACCATGAAACGCAAGTCACCCACGCCACCGGCAGAAAACGCCACGCGGGCAAGTAAGTTCCAGAAACAGAACCTCAACACCATCGGTCTTCCGATGGTGTTTTTGTTTATGTGTTGCGGTAATTCATATTTAGCTCCTTTATAATACCGCCTGACCGCATCCCGTAGCACAGGCCAGAAAGATGACAAACAGCAGTGTCAGGGACGGATCTTCAAAAAAGAGTGAGTGACATGGACAACAAACTGAAAAAACATCGTTCCTTATACATCCCTTATGCCGGGCCAGTTTTACTCGAATTTCCTTTGCTGAATAAAGGCAGTGCCTTCAGCATGGAAGAGCGCAGCAGCTTTAATTTGCTGGGTCTGTTACCGGAAGTGGTTGAAACCATTGAAGAACAGGCAGAGCGTGCGTGGATCCAGTATCAGGGCTTCAAAACTGAAATCGACAAACATATCTACCTGCGTAACATTCAGGATACCAATGAAACCCTCTTCTATCGCCTGGTGCAGAATCATCTCGAAGAGATGATGCCGGTGATCTACACCCCGACGGTGGGTGCGGCTTGCGAGCGTTTCTCTGAGATCTACCGTCGTTCCCGCGGCGTTTTCATCTCTTATCAGAACCGTCACAATATGGACGACATTCTGCAAAACGTACCTAACCACAATATCAAAGTGATCGTGGTGACCGACGGTGAGCGTATTCTCGGCCTCGGCGACCAGGGCATTGGCGGGATGGGGATCCCCATCGGCAAACTCTCCCTGTATACCGCCTGCGGTGGTATCAGCCCGGCGTATACCCTGCCGGTGGTGCTGGATGTCGGCACCAACAACCAGCAGTTGCTCAACGATCCGCTCTATATGGGTTGGCGTCATCCACGTATTACCGACGATGAGTACTATCAGTTTGTCGATGATTTCATCCAGGCCGTGAAGCACCGCTGGCCGGACGTGCTGCTGCAGTTTGAGGACTTCGCGCAGAAAAACGCTATGCCGCTGCTGAACCGCTATCGCGACGAAATCTGCTCGTTCAACGACGACATCCAGGGCACCGCAGCGGTCACCGTGGGTACGCTGATCGCCGCCAGCCGCGCGGCAGGCAGCCAGTTAAGCTATCAGAAAATTGTCTTCCTCGGCGCAGGCTCTGCCGGCTGCGGTATTGCCGAGCAGATTATCGCGCAGACGCAGCGTGAAGGGTTAAGCGAAGAGCTGGCGCGCTCTCGCGTCTTTATGGTTGACCGTTTCGGCCTGCTGACCGACGGTATGCCAAACCTGCTGCCGTTCCAGACCAAGCTGGTGCAGAAACGTGAAAACCTGAAAAACTGGGATACCGACAACGAAGTGCTCTCCCTGCTGGACGTGGTGCGCAACGTGAAGCCGGATATTTTGATCGGCGTTTCCGGGCAAACCGGTCTCTTCACTGAAGAGATCATTCGCGAGATGCAAAAGCACTGCGAGCGCCCTATCGTGATGCCGCTCTCTAACCCGACCTCCCGCGTGGAAGCGACGCCGCAGGACATCATCGCCTGGACTGAAGGTAACGCCCTGGTTGCCACCGGCAGCCCGTTTGATCCGGTGGTGTGGAAGGATAAATCCTATCCTATTGCCCAGTGCAACAACTCTTACATCTTCCCGGGCATTGGTCTGGGCGTGATCGCCTCCGGCGCATCTCGCATCACCGATGAAATGCTGATGTCGGCGAGCGAAACCCTCGCAGGCTACTCGCCGCTGGTCAACAACGGTGAAGGACTGGTGCTGCCAGAGCTAAAAGATATCCACAAGGTGTCGCGCGCTATCGCGTTTGCGGTAGGTAAAATGGCGCAGCAGCAGGGCGTGGCGGTGAAAACTTCTGCCGATGCGCTGCAACAGGCCATCGACGATAACTTCTGGAAGCCTGAATACCGGAGTTATCGCCGGACGTCGATTTAACTCTGCGCCCCAACCGTTCCCTCTCCTCAAAAGGGAGAGGGAACGTGAACACCCTCCTCTCTTTATTTTCTTAGCCGCTACAACGGCGTTCCCCTACCCCTTATTTAAAAAATCAATAATTCAACAATAATCCATATCTCGTTGAAATATAAAGTTTTCGTATAACACTTTTTGCCTAATAAACAAATTCTTTTAAGGGTTTAGTAACGTTCCACATCACTAAACTCATTAATTGAAAAAGGGTATTAAAATGGCAATTCCGGCATATCTTTGGCTAAAAGATGACGGCGGCGCAGATATCAAAGGCGCTGTTGATGTACAAGATCGCGAGGGAAGCAAGGAGCGGTCATGTACTACAGAAATGAAGTGATAAGTTACTTGCAGGCGAATAAAATTCTTGCGTTAAAACTCGACCACGCATTAACGGGTGTAGGAAAAGCCGTATCAAATCAGATTGAAACGATCGGCGCAGGTGCAACGCGCGCGCTGTATTATACGTCCTGCTTTACTGATGAATATCAGGACGTATGCAAGAAACAAAAAACTGAAGACATTCGATTTAGAAACGGTGTTATTTATCTTCTTCGACATAACAATGTTGCGTATGACATGTTCAAAATTTATTTCGAAGAAATATTTAAAGATAAAACCACAGAACAGCTTGAACGTATCAAACAAATGCTTATGGCTGTTAATATCCATATTGCCGCAAGCTCACTCACAAACGTGGGGTTTGCTTTAGCAACGGCATCATTTGTCGCAGCAGGCATGAATCTAAACCTTGAAATCAGTGCCCTGGCAGGGCGAAGAGCGGGACAGGCTGTTGGAATTATTGGCATATACGGCATTGTCCAAAAAGCGGCAGACAGCGCGTATCGTCTTCACATTACTTATCCCGCATACTACTCAGCGCTATACGTTCAAGAGTTGGAAATGATGTATTTCCTGATAGAGCCAGTGTTTGAGCGGGCTAAGGCGCTTACAGCACAATGGGCATCGGATGATGAAATTGCGGATATCATAACCAGGATGGTTCGATAACCATGATGAATCTTATTAAAAGATTTTTCAGGCGAATGTTCAGGTCGTTAGTTTCGTATTATGGCCCATCAGCGCTGACAGTAGTATTCGCCTTGATTCAGGGCTCATTATTCCCTGATACCCCAATCTGGCTGACCCCATTATTCTTTGTGTTTGTGATGGTTGTTTTATCAATATATGAAATTGCAAGACTCAAACGTTAGCATTATCGTAAATTTATGCATAAGGAAATATTATGTCTATACCCGCACACTTATGGCTTGAAGATGAAAATGGTTCACCGATCGTTGGCAGTTGCCTTATGCCACTTCGGCTGGGGTCTATCGAGTTAAAATCCTTCTCTCACGGTGTCACTATCCCGGTCGACCCAAGCTGGGGAAAATTAACAGGAACGCGTGTCCATCGCCCTATCACAATAGTGAAGGAATTTGATCAAACAACACCACTTTTGTACCGCGCTGTCTGTGAAGGCCGAACCATGAAGAAGGCCACAATTAAAATGTACCGTATTCTGGAATCAGGTATTGAGGCCGAGTATTTCAATATCATTCTGGAAAACGTCAAGTTTACAACGGTTGCACCCTACCTGTCTCCTAACGGTATAAGCAGTACGCACCTTGAAACGCTCGAATTACGTTATGAAGCGATTACCTGGAAGTATACAGAGGGTAATATTATCTATCGTGATTCATGGAACGATCGTTGTTGCGCATGATGACCAGGTGCCAGCGGAGGCTTCGCCTCCTTTGACCTTAACAAAGAGAGGAAATGGTCAATTTCATCACAGAGCAGTGACAAGTGGCGAAAATGAAACCTTGTGTTTGCTTATATCCTTGAAAGCAATATTACCTCTCTGCTTGGTAAGTACTGAAAAAAATTGTATAGTGTTATTTAATTGTAAACTCATAACAAATAAGGAGGCCAATTATGCTGTACTGTGAAATTTTCAATGTTTCACATACATTTGGTGATCGCACCAGCTCAAGCGTTATCGGTATCGTGCTGCGATAACTTCTGCTTGAGCGAAGACACCACCCCCTGAAATCCTTTCTCTCGGGCTTACTGAGTTATCGTCAGCGATGTTTGACGAGGCATGAACATGCCTGTAACTCTTGGGTAAGCAACAATGAGCACTTTACTCACTGCACAATCTTTACGTGTTGATACGGCGTTTGGCACGCTCTTCGACTCACTCTCCTTTACGCTGAAAAAAGGCGACCGCATCGGTTTGCTGGGCGACAACGGCTGTGGCAAAAGTACGCTGCTGAAGGTGCTGGACGGCACAGATTCCCCTGCTGCCGGAACGGTTGCGCTGGCCGGACACTGCCTGATGGCACGGGTAGAACAACACCTGCCGGACGCTATTTTTCCGCTGACCATGCTGGATGCCGTGCTGGCGCAGTTACCTTCAGCTGAACGTGACAGCCTGCGCTGGAAAGCCGAAACGTTGCTCGCGTCCATGGGCTTCACTCCGCAAGATATGATGCTGCAATCCGCCACCCTCAGCGGCGGGCAACACACTCGTTTGCTGCTGGCGCGGGCATTGATTCACGAGCCGGATCTGCTTTTGCTGGATGAACCGAGTAACCATCTCGATTTACCCACCATGCTCTGGCTTGAGCAATTTTTGCAGAACTGGTCAGGCAGTTTCGTACTGGTTTCACATGACAGACAGTTACTGGATGCCGTCACCAACGGTAGCTGGATCCTGCGTGATAAGACGCTGAACTACTTTGCCCTTCCCTGCACGGCAGCACGTAAAGCGCTGGAAGCCAAAGACGAAAGCGATGCGCTGCGCCATAAGGCGGAGCAAAAGGAGATCGACCGTGTTACTGCCAGTGCAAAACGGCTGGCAACCTGGGGTAAGGTTTACGACAACGAAGATCTGTCCCGCAAAGCCAAACAGATGGAAAAACAGGTCGAACGGCTCAGGGAGAGCCAGACGGAGCTCACCGCAGGCAGTCCGTGGACATTAACCCTGCGTGGTGATGCGCTGCGGGCCGACCGTCTGCTGGAGATTGAAAATCTCGGCGTCCCCCCTGCTCCTGGGCTACCCAGCCTGTTCAGCATTGAGACAGCGCGCCTGAAAAGCGGCGATCGTGTGGCGATTGTCGGTCGTAACGGCTGCGGCAAATCGTCACTGATGAAGCTTATCTGGCGACAGTTTACCGATGAACTGGCCCACGACGGACTGAAGCTGCACCCGCGCGTGTCGCCAGGCTATTACGACCAGACGCTTCATCAGCTTGCGGACAACGCCACGCTGCTCGACGCGCTGGAGCCTTTCGCACCCGACCCGCAATCTCGCAAAATGGCACTGATAAGCGCGGGTTTCCCGTGGGCACGTCACGGGCAAACGGTCAGCACGCTCAGCGGTGGCGAACGCTCGCGCCTGCTGTTCGTTGGCCTGACGCTTGCCCGCTACAGCCTGCTGATGCTGGATGAACCCACCAACCATCTGGACATGGAAGGCAAAGAGGCGCTGGCGCAAACTCTTCAGCAGTTCGAAGGCGGTGTTCTGCTGGTCAGCCATGACCGCCAGTTAATTAGCGAAAGCTGCAACCGTTTCTGGCTGATTGAAGAGGGAAAGCTGAGCGAGTGGCACGATGCAGAAGCGGTGTTTGAGCGTCTGCGTGAAAGCGCTGGGCTGGTGACATCAGCAGCGCCCGCTGCTGCCGCGATGGTTCAACCCTCGCCGTATGACGATCTGCTTGAACGGCTGGTCGCGCTGGAAACGCTGCTGGAAGACGATCTGGCACGGAAGCCGAAGCATCAGAAGCCACAGCTTCAGGCGCAATGGCGTAAAGAGATTAAAGATATAGAAGCACAGCTGTAAAACTGCGCCCGGCGAGTCGCTCGTCGGGTCAGTCTTTTCCTCTTAATTATTAGAGGGATCGCCGTATTCTTAATCTTAAATCGAATCAAATGATGACATTATGTTGCCGTAGCCTTGCATTACCTGGCTAATGAATTAATCCTTAATGGGCATTACACCTGCTACGCACATTCTAATCATGAACAAGGAGATACACATGAAGGCTGCTGTTGTTACTCAGGATCACCAGGTCAATGTCACCGAAAAAACATTACGTTCGTTAAAGCATGGGGAGGCACTGCTGAAGATGGAGTGCTGTGGCGTCTGCCATACTGACCTCCACGTGAAGAACGGTGATTTCGGCGATAAAACCGGGGTTATCCTGGGACATGAAGGGATTGGGATCGTTAAAGAAATCGGCCCTGGCGTGAAATCGCTGAAAGTCGGCGATCGCGCAAGCGTGGCATGGTTTTTTGAAGGTTGTGGTCACTGCGAATACTGTAATACCGGCAACGAAACCCTGTGCCGCGATGTGAAAAATGCCGGTTACTCCGTTGATGGCGGGATGGCGGAAGAGTGCATCGTCACCGCGGATTACGCGGTAAAAGTGCCGGACGGTCTGGATTCGGCTGCTGCCAGCAGCATCACCTGTGCCGGCGTTACCACCTATAAAGCGGTAAAAGTGTCTGGTATCAAACCGGGTCAGTGGATTGCAATCTATGGTCTGGGTGGGTTGGGTAACCTCGCGCTGCAGTACGCTAAAAACGTCTTTAACGCCAAAGTCATCGCTCTTGACGTTAATGACGAACAACTGAAGCTGGCGGCAAGCATGGGTGCGGATTTAACAATCAACTCCCGCAGCGAAGATGCAGCGAAAATTGTGCAGGAAAAAACCGGCGGCGCGCATGCCGCAGTCGTCACTGCCGTCGCAAAAGCAGCATTCAACTCAGCGGTCGATGCCGTACGTGCCGGTGGCCGTGTGGTCGCGGTTGGCCTGCCACCGGAAGCAATGAACCTCGACATTCCACGTCTGGTGCTGGACGGTATTCAGGTCGTCGGTTCGCTGGTTGGTACCCGCCAGGATCTGCAGGAAGCGTTCCAGTTTGCGGCAGAAGGCAAGGTCGTGCCGAAAGTCACGATGCGTCCGCTGGAAGACATCAACGCCATCTTTAAAGAGATGGAACAGGGTCAGATCCGTGGCCGTATGGTGATTGACCTGCGTTCATAATCACCCACCGTTCAATTACCGCTCCTGACAGGGGCGGTTTTTATAGCCATTTTCCGGCAATCCTTATCTTAATTCCTTTGTTCCCTTGTTTTCCCCAGCGCCTGATGATGAATCCGACGCTAACAAGAAGATAACAAAGGAATTCACCATGCAAATCCCATTTCGTCTGCCGTTACTGACGGCGCTGATTCTGGCGACAACCGCAGCCTGGTCCGCCGATGCGCCCGTCAAAGGCGGTACGCTGATTTATCTGGAGCAACAGGCACACACTAACCTTTATCCGCCTGCCGGTGGTTTTTACCCGAACGGCGGCATTCTGAATCAAATCACCGACAAACTGACGTGGCAGAACCCCAGGACGCTGCAGGTGGAACCCTGGGTGGCAGAAAGCTGGACAACCAACGCCGATAAAACCGAATACACCTTTAAACTGCGTCCCGGTATTACCTTCTCCGACGGCACGCCGCTGGATGCCAACGCCGTAGCAAAAAACTTTGATACCTACGGTTTAGGCAATAAAGCGCAGCGCCTTCCGGTGTCAGAAGTGATTAATAGCTACGATCGCAGTGAAGTGGTCGACCCGCTGACCGTGAAGTTTTACTTCAAAAAACCGTCACCGGGGTTCCTGCAAGGCACCGCCACCATTGGCTCGGGTCTGGTCTCGCTCAGCACGCTGAAGCGCAACTTTGAAGAGCTGGGGGATGCCCGTCATATCATTGGCTCTGGCCCGTTTGTGGTGAAGGACGAGAAACTGGGTCGTGAAGTAACGCTGGAAGCGCGTAAGGACTACCAGTGGGGGCCCAAAAATCTGCCGCAACAGGGGCCAGCCAATCTCGATGGCATCAAGTTTATCGTGACCCAGGAAGACAGCGTGCGCGTGGGCGCCCTGCTGGCCGGTCAGGCCGACTTTATTCGCCAGGTGCAGGCATATGACGAAAAGCAGGCGACCGACCAGGGCTATAAGATCTACGCCGCGCCGACGCGTGGCGTGAACGACAGCATCAGCTTCCGCCCGGATAACCCGCTGGTCTCCGACATTCGGGTTCGTCAGGCGCTCCTGCACGCTACCAATGCAAAACAGGTGGTCGAGACCCTCTTCTCGGCCAACTATCCACAGGCGAAGTCAGTGATTGCCGATTCCGCCGCTGGCTTTGTCGATCTCAGCGACAAATTGACCTTTGATCCAGCAAAAGCCAACCAACTGCTGGACGACGCGGGCTGGAAAGCAGGCAGCGACGGGATACGCGCCAAAGACGGCCAACGTCTGGCACTGACGGTGTATGAATCCCTGCCGCAGCCGCAAAACAAAGAGGTGCTGCAGCTGGTTGCCCAGCAGTGGCGACAGGTGGGCGTGGCGCTGAGCGT
Source organism: Pantoea sp. LS15 (assembly GCF_012241585.1). Taxonomy (NCBI): domain Bacteria; kingdom Pseudomonadati; phylum Pseudomonadota; class Gammaproteobacteria; order Enterobacterales; family Erwiniaceae; genus Pantoea; species Pantoea sp. LS15. The sequence continues at coordinate 370,108 of NZ_JAAVXA010000001.1, read as the reverse complement.
TAAAGCGGGCGACGCAGGCAGCCGTACGCTGGATAACCTTGACCCGCTGAAAACTCCTTTAACCGTCTCCGAAGTGGGTCGCGCCGATCCGGACGTGGTGAAAAGTATGTTCTACCCGGCTAACCGCGACGCGCTGCTGCAAAAAGGGGGATCCAGCAACAAGGTCAAAAACTTCCGTGACGATAAGTTAAATGAACTGCTGGTGAACATTTCTGCTGAGGTTGATCCGCAAAAACGCCTGCAACTGACAGGAGACGCCCAACGCTACCTGCTGGATAACGCCTACGTCATTCCGATTTTCGAGGAGCCGCAGGTCTTTGCCGGTGCGCCGTGGCTGAAAGGTGTCAATTTTGAAGCGGTAGGCCGCCCGTCGTTCTACGGTGCGTGGATTGAGAAACACTGAGGAGCTGACGATGCGCCACGCACTTCTTCAACGCTTTGGGCACGGGCTGCTGGTACTGTGGGCCGCCTTTACCCTCTCGTTCGTGTTGCTCCAGGTGCTGCCGGGCGACGCGGTACTGATTAAATTTCAGAACCCGGACCTGGGCTTAAGCCCGACGCAAATCAAGGAGATGCGCGTGGCCTACGGCGCGGACAGCCCGCTGTGGCAGCAATACGGCCACACGCTGCTAGCGATGCTGCGCGGTGACTTCGGCTATTCGCTACAGGCCGGGGTGCCGGTCAGCGAGCTGATTGCCAGCAATCTGCCGGATACCCTGAGTCTTGCCCTGCCCGCATTTGTGCTCGCGGTCCTGCTGGCGTTTTCGCTGGCGTTTGCATCCCGTCTGCCCGGTCTGCGCTGGCTGAGTAATACCCTCCAGTCTCTGCCGGTTCTGTTTATCTCCTTACCGACGTTCTGGCTGGGCATTGCCCTCATCCAGCTTTTTTCTTTTCAGCTACGGCTGATCCCGGTGATTAACCCGACGCCGCTGCAGGGGCTGATCCTGCCGATCGTAACCATCGCGATCCCGATCTCCGCCCCGCTGGCACAAATTCTGATGCGCAGTCTGGACCAGGTGGCGGCACAGCCGTTTGTCGCTGTCGCCCGGGCCAAAGGGTTGAGTGAAACCGCCGTCCTGTGGCGTCACGTGACCGGCAACGCCCTGCTGCCGGTGCTCAATATTGCCGGGCTGCTGCTCGGCGAGCTGATTGCCGGGGCGCTGATCACGGAAACTGTTTTTGGCCGCAGCGGACTCGGGCAACTAACCCAACAGGCGGTGAATAACCAGGATATCGCCGTGCTTCAGGCGGTCGTGATGATTTCCGCGTTCGGTTTTGTCCTGATCAATCTGCTGGTGGATCTGCTGATGCCGCTGCTGGATCCCCGTCTGCAAACCGTAACCGGAGGTGCATCATGAGTCTGGTTGATTACGCCGCCGCCGCGCGAAAACGCGTTCCCACCTGGCAGGGAGTCGAGTGGCAACCGGGGCTGTGGCTGGCATGGGCAGTAATTATCATTGCGCTTTTTGCCGCCGTGGCACCCGGCCTGTTAACTCACTACAGCCCGATTGAAGGTATCGCGGGTGCACAGCGCCTGGCACCGCAGGCGGGCCACTGGCTCGGCACCGACCAGCTTGGCCGCGATGTTTACACCCGTATTGTGTATGGTGCGTCCCACTCCCTGGCCGCGGCGCTGGCCGCCGTTACGATGGGTCTACTGGCAGGCACCGGCTTAGGAGTGGTTGCCGGAGCGTTCGCCGGACGCATCGAGTCTCTCCTGATGCGTTTCGTCGACGTGTTGCTCTCCATCCCGTCACTGCTGCTCTCGCTGACGGTGATTATTCTGCTCGGGTTTGGCACCGTTAACGCCGCAATTGCCGTAGGCGTGGCCTCAATAGCCAGCTTCGCCCGCCTCGCGCGCGGTGAAGTGGTGTGCATCCGCCATACGGATTATGTCGAAGCGGCGTATGGCAGCGGCGGGACCTTCTTTGCGGTGCTGTGGCGACACATCCTGCCCAACGCCTTAACTACCGTCCTCGCCTTTGCCACGCTGCAGTTTGGTCAGGCCATCCTGGCGCTTTCTATCCTGAGCTTTCTCGGCTACGGCACCCCGCCGCCCGTGCCGGAATGGGGCTTATTGATTGCCGAAGGCCGTAACTATCTCTCTACCGCCTGGTGGTTAACCACCTTCCCCGGCCTGGCCGTTATCGCCGTGGTGCTGGCAACCAACCGTATCAGCCAACAGTTCAGCGGAGGCCTGAAATGACCGTACTCTCGGTAGAAAACCTGACCATCAGCTACCGCACCGCGCGCCAGTGGCGAGAGGTGGTGCATAACGTCAGCTTCACGCTCGGGCGAGGAGAAATGCTGGCGTTTGTCGGCGAGTCCGGTTCAGGCAAAACGACCACGGCGCAGGCGATTATCGGTCTGCTGGCCGATAACGCCCGGCGCGATGCAGGAAAAATAGTGCTCAACGGCGAGGAGATTAGCCGATGGTCCGCTAAGCGTCTCGATACCCTTCGCGGGGCGCGAATTAGCCTGGTTTCGCAGGATCCGGGTAATTCGCTCAACCCGGTGAAGACCATCGGTGCGCAGGTTGGAGAAATTATTCAGTTACACCAGAAAGTGACTCGCGCTCAGCGCGACGAGCAGGTACTCGCCCTGCTGGTAAAGGTCGGCCTGAGCCACCCCGAACAACGCATGAGCCAGTATCCTCATCAGCTCTCCGGCGGGATGAAACAGCGCGTGCTGATTGCCATCGCCATTGCCCTGCGCCCGGATGTGATCATTGCCGATGAACCCACCAGTGCGCTGGATGTGACGGTGCAAAAACGCATTCTCGATCTGCTGGATATCCTGCGGCGGGAATCAGATACCGCCGTTCTGTTTGTCACCCACGATCTGGCGCTGGCCGCACAGCGCGCGGACAGGCTGCTGGTTTTTCGCGATGGAGAGGTTCAGGAGCAAGGAAACACCGCCGATATCGTGCGCACGCCGCAGCACGCCTATACCCGCCAGCTGTTAAGCGATCTCCAGGGCCAGCGCCTGACCATCGCCCCGGTGGCCGGTCGGCCGCTCGCGTCACCGGCCATTCGCGCCCGCGCCATCAGCAAACAATTCTCCCTGGGCAAAGGGAATCAGCTTCAGGCGCTTGATCAGGTGACGTTTGACGTCAGGCGAGGCAGCACGCATGCGCTGGTGGGTGAGTCCGGCTCCGGAAAAACCACCCTCGCCCGTATTTTGCTGGGTTTTGAACAGGCCGATAGCGGACAGGTCATTATTGATGATATTGATGCCACCACACTTAGCCGCGAGGCCCGTCGCCAGCTGCGCCAGAAGATCCAGTTTGTCTACCAGAACCCGTTTGCCTCTCTCGACCCACGTCAGACGCTGTTCGAGATCATCGAAGAGCCCCTGAAGAATTTTTCTCGCCTCGGTAAGGCGGAGCGAAAGGTCCGGGTGGAGACAGTGGTGCAGCGGGTTGCTCTGCCCGTCAATATTCTTAGCCGTACCGCCCGGGAACTTTCAGGCGGACAGCGTCAGCGCGTTGCCATCGCCCGGGCACTGATCCTGGAGCCGACTATTCTGGTGCTGGACGAAGCCACCTCCGCGCTGGACGTCACCGTGCAGGCGCAGATTCTGGCTCTGCTTCAGCAGCTGCAGCAGCAACTGGGGCTGACCTATCTCTTTATTACCCACGATCTGTCCACGGTTCGCCGGATCGCCCACAGCGTCACGGTGCTGCGCAGCGGTCAGGTGGTCGAACAGGGCGACGTCGGAACCTTATTCGCGTCACCGCAGAACGACTATACCCGCGAGCTGATTGACGCCATTCCCCATTTTTCACCCGCTACGGAGGAGTTCGCATGACGCGAAAACGCCTGGGGTTTTTCACCCGCCTGCTTGACGACGCTACGCCGAAGGAGCGCTACCGTCTGGCAACTGAACATATCCGACACGCCGAACGCCACGGTTTTGACAGCGCCTGGATTGCACAGCACCACTTCCACGAAAGTGAAGGTGGCCTGCCGTCGCCACTGCTGTTTCTGGCGCACGTCGCCGCGCATACCGAAACCATTCGCCTGGGTACGGCCATCATCACCCTGCCGATGGAAAACCCACTGCGCGTGGCGGAAGATGCCGCCGTGCTGGATCTGCTTGCAGACGGACGCCTGGAAGTCGGTTTTGGCTCAGGCGGCACGCCGACCTCTTTTCTGCCGTTCGGCCTGACGTTTGAAGAACGTGCGACCGCGTTTGCCGAGAACCTGCATGTGATCCAAAGCGCCTGGCGCGGCGATTCGCTTACCCATCCGGATAACCACCTTTACCCGCCTGCGCCACAGCTGGCCGACCGCATCTGGATTGCCACCTTCTCAGTTGACGGTGCCGTTCGCGCCGCACAGGCCGGACACGGTTTAATGCTTTCCCGCACGCAGCCGCGTCCGGCGGATCAGCTGGATTTAACGCTCGACGCAATCCAGAACCCGATTGTGGATGCCTACCTTGAGGCGCTACCTTCGGGCACTCCACCGCGCATTCTGGCCTCCCGTACTGCCTTCGTCGCTGACAGCGATGACTATGCGCTCAGAGTCGCGACGCCGGGTCTCGCTAAACAAGCTCAGCAGCATCGCGCTGCCGGACATACGGTTAAAGGTGACACCGTCACTGATTATCGTCGCCAGTTCGATGCCCATATCGGCTCGCCTGAAACGGTGCTGCGTTCACTTAATGCGGATTCCATTCTCAGGCGCGCCACGGATATCTCATTCCAGGTCCATTCGGTCGAGCCTTCGCATCGCGACACGCTGCGCTCCATCGAACTGATCGCCGAACATATAGCCCCCCACATCCTTTGAGGAGACACCCATGTCATTAAGTCAGGACATTCTCGCCGAGCTGGCGGAAATTACCCCCGGTTCCCCTCTCGCGCAGGCGCGCGCCACACGTGATGCCGCCACGCGCCACGCGCAAGGCAGCTACGAAATCCTGTTTAGCCAGCAGGATAATGATTTTGCACTCAACGAGCGCTTCACCGTGGCGGCAAAAATCGCCCGTTGGCACAACTCGGAGGCGCTGGCCGCGCACTACGCGGGGTTTGGCCTGGCCGACCCCACCTCAGAACGCCTGACCCCGGCGCTGAGTTTTGCGCGCCTGCTGACATTTTCCCCCATCGAAGCGACGCCTGCAGCGTTAAAGGCGCTGACCCAGGCGGGATGGAGCAAGGAAGGCATTGTTACCCTGGCGCAACTCGTCGCGTTTGTGAGCTTCCAGAGCCGACTCATCACCGGGTTGCGGCTTCTGAACGACAAACCTGTCGCCAAAAGCGATGTGCCGGTGGCGGCAGGCATCTGGCACACGACCGCAACAACGGTCACCGGTAAAGCGGCCCCCGTCGTGTTCACCCAGCAGGAGCTAGGTTGGGAACCGTGGATAGCGGCCAAACCGTTGAAGGATTTTCGTGACGATGAGGTCGCTATTCTGGCGAAATTTGGGCATACCGACTCCGACTACTTCCGCCTGCTGGGGCGCAACCTGCTGGTGCTTGAACAGCGTACTTTGACGGATAAAGGAATTTTTTATACATCGGGGGGATTGCCGCGCGCCGAGCGCGAGCTGGCCGCAACGGTCGCCAGTAAAATCAACGGCTGCATTTACTGCGCATCTGTCCATGCGCGGAAAGCCAGCCAGCTGTCTAAGGATGACGCGGCGGTAGAGGCCCTGTTGGCGGTACGTCCCGGGCAATCCCTGAGCGAGGGGCAGTCAGCACGCTGGCAGGCGGAGATTAATTTTGCGGCGGCGCTGTCGGTCACGCCGCCAGCCGCCACGCCGCTGCACCTTGCCGCGCTGGAAAAAGAGGGGCTGGATACCTTAGCGCAGCTGGACCTGGTGCAATCCACAGCGTTCTTTGCCTGGGCCAACCGTCTGATGCTGACCCTGGGCGAACCCTGGCTTGCCTGAACAAAATCAGGCTAGCGCGCGAGCGTTAGCCTGAGCCTGTCTGGCCCGCAGATGGCCGTAGATCAGCAGCGAACTCATGGCCGAAAACGAAAGGAGTGCGGCAGGCAACGTGACATAACTCCAGCTAAAGCCAAGCGTAATCATCATGCCGCCGAAAAAGGCACCAATCGCACTGCCGAGATTAAATGCCATCTGACCACCTGCTGCGCCCAGCATCTCACCGCCCTTCGCATTCTGCAGAAGCAGAATTTGTAGCGGCGCAGAGAGCGCGAATAGCCCGGCACAGCAGATAAACCCCATGACCAATGAGGCCGTTTTCAGTTCTCCAAAAGCGAAAAGCAGCAGCAGAGAAGTCACAATCACCATGTCGGTGGTGGCCGCAATGCACAGCGGGCTAAAGCGGCCCGAGAGTTTACCGCTCAACAGATTGCCCAACACCATGCCAAGGCCCATCAGCATCATGATGGCTGTCATCACCCCTTCGGTGAAGCCAGAGACGTTGACCATAAATGGTTTAATGAAACTGAACCACGCAAACACCCCGGCGTTGCCACACATAGTGGCAGCAAAAATCAGCCAGGGTTCTGGTTTTTTAAGGAAGTGGAACTGCTCGGTCAATTTGATTTCTGATTTGTCGTGGATATCCGGCACCCAGAGCAGAACGGAGAGGATCACCAGCGCATCGAACACGGCAATCAGGAAAAAGGTATAGCGCCAGTTGAATTCGTTCCCCAGCCAGGTCCCCAGTGGAACACCCACCAGGTTGGCTACGGTCATACCGGCGATCATCCCGGCCACCGCGACCGTCACTTTCCCCGGTGGCGCAATTTTAGAAAGGATAATTGCCCCGACGCCAAAAATGGCCCCGTGCGGAAAACCAGAAATCAAACGCCCCAGTGCCAGCCAGAAGTAAGACGTTGAAAACGTAAATATTGCATTTCCGACTGCCGACATCGCCACCAGAAACAGCAGTGTGGTTTTTAACGAGAACTTGCCTGAGAACAGCGCCATAATCGGAGCGCCAATCACCACGCCGAAGGCATAAAACGAGATCATATTCCCGGCGGAGGGAATTGAAATGCCGGTGTCATGTGCCAGCTCGGTTAAAACCCCCATAATGCCAAATTCAGCCATTCCCAGGCCAAAGGTGCTCAGCGCCAACGAAAAAATTGTCTTTTTCATACTTCAACCACTGGTTAATCACTCGCGACGGGCATTATTGAATAATCTTGTATGGTGAGCCAGTTCAAATCAGTTGGCTGACACGTTAATCCATTAATTCAGGTGGATTACACTTCTAAGTGCGGCCTCGCTTTTTTTCCCGCGCCGGACAACCTGAGGATGACAATCATGGGAAGCAAAAAGAAAACCAGTGCCACTGTTGATGTCGTAAAAAATGCACCGCTAAAAACCAAAGAGTATGAGCAAGAGCTTCGTCGCCTCCACGTTGAACTGGTTAAGCTCCAGCAATGGGTTGTCGCCAAAGGACTAAAAGTGTGTATTGTTTTTGAAGGACGCGACGGCGCCGGCAAAGGCGGTACCATTAAAGCAATCACCGAGCGTGTCAGCCCACGTGTATTTCGCGTTGTTGCCCTTCCTGCGCCAACCGAGAAAGAGAAAACCCAACTCTATTTTCAACGTTATGTTCCCCATTTGCCTGCCGCCGGGGAGATCGTCATATTTGACCGAAGCTGGTACAACCGTGCAGGTGTCGAGCGGGTAATGGGATTCTGCACCCCCGAGCAAGTTGAGAAGTTCCTTGATGGCGCGCCGGTGATGGAAAAAGCGATGGTGGATGCGGGGATCATCCTGCTGAAGTACTGGCTTGAGGTGACGCCGAAAGAGCAGGAGCGCCGTCTGCGTGACCGTATTAACGATGGTCGTAAAATCTGGAAACTCTCACCGATGGATATTAAATCCTTTAACCTGTGGGACGAGTATACCCTTGCGCGCGACGCAATGTTTGAAGCCACCGATACCGCCTGGGCGCCATGGTTTGTGGCACGCTCAGAAGATAAAAAACGCGTGCGGCTGAATATTATTTCGCATCTACTTACGCAAATCTCGTATAAAGAAATTCACGTCGACAAGGTGGATTTACCGAAACGTAAAATCGGAAAAGTGAAACCCACTAAATACCCGTTCCGGTATGTGGAAGAGCGGTTTTAACATTACTGGAAGACGGCTCGCATAATTTAAATCTCAGAACGAACCAGTATTGTCTTTTGTTGGCTGCGGTTGATAATGACCGCACCAACAAAGGAGGATAGACATGAAATCAAACCGAGTGATAAACCGTCATAGAAAAGAGCAACTTACCGAGACAATACCTCACCCATCGTTATCGAAAGAAGAGCGAGCACGGCAGCATCAGCAGGATAAGGAATTCATAAAAGCCATGAATGAATTAACAACAAAAGCAGGGCTACTATCAGATGACCCTTATTTTGGAGGGGTTTGATGTGCTTCCAGTTTGACGTTTATCGAAATCCTTCAGAAAGGACACGTGAATACCATCCCTATTTTATGATTATTCAGCATGACTTTTACGATGATTTATCAACGCGGCTTATTTTACCGCTGAGCTATCATGACCATCTGAGAGGTTATTTTAATGCCGCAACGCCCCTGGTGAATATTGATTTCCAAACATTTTTCCTGAATACATCAGCAATAACCTATGTGGAGAAGAAGAAACTTAGTAATAAAAATTTTGTATGTAATCTGCGCACTGCAAGAAGCAATGTGATTGCAGGGATTGATGCACTCATTACTAATACATAACCCCTGCGCAGCGCCGCCGGGCAAAGCCGACGGCGCAGGCCTTACAATCCTTCCGTACTTTCTTGTTTCGCTTCCTGTCGTTCCACCTCACGATACCAGCGTGGGTGATGTTTCTGCGCCCAACGGCGGCTCACCTTCCCTTCAATCATGCCTTTAATCGACCCTTTAACCCAGAATGCCATATACATATGGATCAGGATGGCGTGGATCAGAATGATTGCTGACGTCGCGTGGATCAGCAGCGCATAACGCACCACCTGAATCGGAAAGAAGTGTGCAAAATACGGTCGCCAGATAATCACGCCAGTAGCCAGCAGCACAAAAATCATGCTCATAATGGTCCAGAACATCATCTTCTGCCCGGCATTATATTTGCCTACTTTCGCGATCTTGTGCTCGTTACCTTTCAGGACTTCAACAATCCCTTTCACCCACGGTATATCCTGCCTGTCGGGGATGTTGTGATGGACAAAGCGCACGAACATAAACATCAGCACCACAAAAATCAGCACGCCGAAGAACGGGTGCAGAATACGCCCCATCTGAGGCGTACCGAAGGTTTCGGTCAACCACTGCAGCGTTGGGAAGAAGAAGGAAATCCCCGACACCGCGACCAGAAAGAAGCAGATGACCACCGTCCAGTGACAGGCTCGATCGACAAATTTTGTACGCACAATCCATGTCTTACTCATGATGCTTCTCCTCGTCGTCATCCACCTCTTTGTTCGGCCCAATACCAATATAGTGATAAATCAGCCCGGCAAAGGTGGCGATAAAGCCCGCCGCGGAGAGCGGTTTAAGCGCCCCTTTCCACAGGTTGATCGAGGTGTCGATTGCCGGATCCTTCGGCAGATTGTGGTACAACTCTGGCTGGTCATTGTGGTGCAGTACGTACATTACGTGCGTACCGCCCACACCCTGCGGGTTGTAAATACCGGCCTTGTCGTAACCACGTGCTTTCAGCTTGTCTACCCGCGCCTGCGCCACGTCCAGCATCTCTTTTTTGGTGCCAAAGTGGATAGCGCCGGTCGGACAGGTCTTCACGCAGGCTGGCTCCTGCCCGACGCTGACGCGGTCCACACATAAGGTGCATTTGTATACCCGGTTATCTTCTTTATTGAGGCGCGGGATATTAAACGGACAGCCCGCAATGCAATAGCCGCAGCCAATACAATTGTCCTGCTGGAAGTCGACAATGCCGTTAGCGTACTGAATGATCGCCCCGGCAGACGGACACGCTTTGAGACAGCCAGGCTCTTCACAGTGCATACAGCCGTCTTTGCGGATCAACCATTCCAGCTTGCCGTTCTGGTCGGTTTCACTAAAGCGCATCACCGTCCAGGATTTGGCGCTCAAATCCGTCGGGTTATCGTAAACCCCAACGCAGTGCCCCACGTCGTCGCGAATATCGTTCCACTCCGAACAGGCCACCTGGCAGGCTTTACAGCCCACACAGGAAGAGACATCGATAAGCTTAGCGACTTCTGCCTTGTAGTCCCGCGCACGTGGCGCGGGGGTAATCGGGTTCGTCGCGGAGCGTTTGATAATGTCTTGTGTTTCCATCGCCATTTAATCGCTCCTTACGCTTTCTCGATGTTGACCAGAAACGCTTTGTACTCCGGCGTTTGCGAGTTGGAATCGCCGACGTTTGGCGTCAGGGTGTTGGCGATGTAGCCTTTCTGTGCCACCCCTTCAAAGCCCCAGTGCAGTGGGATGCCGACGGTTTCCACCTGCTGACCATTCACGTTCAGCGACTGCAAACGGCGAGTGACTACCGCCACTGCGCGGATAAAACCACGTTTGCTGCTCACCTTCACGCGGTCGCCGTTGGCTATGCCCTTCGCTTTCGCCAGGGTTTCACTGATCTCCACGAACTGTTCCGGCTGGGCGATGGCATTAAGCCGCGCATGCTTGGTCCAGGTATGGAAGTGCTCGGTCAGGCGATAGGTGGTCCCCACATACGGGAATGTATCCTTCTTACCTAAACGCAGCACATCGTCCTCGTAGATACGCACCACCGGGCTGGAGATAACCTTCGGGTGCAGCGGATTCGTACCCAGCGGCGTTTCCATCGGCTCATAGTGTTCCGGGAACGGCCCTTCTGCCAGCTTGTCGAGAGCGAACAGACGTCCCAGACCTTCCGGCTGCATGATAAACGGCCCGGTTTTACTGCCTGGGGCTGCGGTGTTGAAATCGGGGATATCATTCCCCGCCCACTTCGTGCCATTCCACTGGATCAACATCCGTTTCGGATCCCACGGTTTACCGTTGATATCCGCCGAGGCACGGTTGTAGAGCACACGACGGTTCAGCGGCCACGCCCATGCCCAGCCCAGCGTATTGCCCAGCCCGGACGGGTCAGCGTTATCGCGGTTAGCCATCTGGTTACCCTGCTCCGTCCAGCTACCGGCGTAGATCCAGCAGGAAGAGGCCGTTGTACCGTCATCGCGCAACAGTGCAAAGCTGTTCAGCAGTTGACCTTTCTTCGCTACCAGCGTGCCGTTGGCATCATAGAGATCCGCCAGCGCCACGCCGTTGTTCTCTTTCGCGACCTCTTCAGACTCAGGATGGTCCGGCTGTTTGTAGTCCCAGCTCATCTTCAGCAGCGGCTCAGCGCCTATGCCACCTTCGGTGCGATACCTCTCACGCAACTGGTGATAAATCCCGGCCAGGATCTCGCCGTCGTTACGCGCTTCGCCCGGTGCGTCCTGGCCTTTCCAGTGCCACTGTAGCCAGCGGCCCGAGTTAGCAATAGATCCGTCTTCTTCCGCAAAGCAGGTGGACGGCAGGCGGAACACTTCGGTCTGAATGGATGCGGTATCGACATCGTTCATCTCGCCGTGGTTCTGCCAGAAGTTAGAGGTCTCAGTGACCAGCGGGTCGATAACCACCATGTACTTGAGCTTGCTCAGACTGCGCACAACCTTGTTTTTGTCCGGAAACGAGGCCACCGGGTTGAAGCCCTGGCAGATGTAGCCCGTGACGTTGCCCTTATCCATCATGTTGAAATACTTGATGACGTCGTAAGCCTGATCCCACTTCGGCAGCCACTCGAAGCCCCATTCGTTCTCTTTCTGCGCCTCATCACCGTAGAAAGATTTCATCAGGCTGACGTAGAACTTCGGATAGTTGCTCCAGTAGTTCACCTGATCCGGTAACGTCGCTTTTGGCGTGTTGGCCGCCAGATACGTTTGCAGATCGGCCTGTTTTTCGGACGGCAGAGTCAGGTAGCCCGGCAGACTGGTCGACAGCAAACCAAGATCTGTTAAGCCCTGGATATTGGAGTGACCGCGCAGGGCGTTCACGCCGCCCCCTGCCATCCCCATATTGCCGAGCAGCAGCTGGATCATCGCCATGGTACGGATGTTTTGCGCACCAACGGTGTGCTGCGTCCAGCCCAGTGCATACAGGAACGTGGTGGTTCTGTCAGCGGCACTGGTTGAGGCCAGCACTTCACACACCTTCAGGAAGTCCGCTTTTGGCGTACCGCAGATATTTTCCACCACGTCCGGCGTATAGCGGGAAACATGCTGCTTGAGCAGGTTCCACACACAGCGCGGGTGCGTCAGCGTTTCGTCACGCATCGCGTGGCCGTTTTCATCGAACTGGTAGTTCCAGGAGGACTTGTCGTACTGACGTTTTTCGGCGTCATAGCCGCTGAACAGCCCGTCATCAAAGGCAAAATCATCCCTCACCAGCAGATTCGCGTTGGTGTAGTGTTTAACGTATTCCGCGTTAACCTTGTTGTTTTCGATCAGGTACAACAGCACGCCGGACAGGAACGTAATGTCCGTACCGGAGCGGATGGGTGCATAGATATCAGCCACCGAAACCGTACGCGTAAAGCGCGGATCGACGACGATAAGCGTTGCATCATTGTTGTTTTTCGCTTCCATCGCCCAGCGGAAACCGACAGGGTGTGCTTCAGCGGCGTTACCGCCCATCACCACCACGACATTAGCGTTTTTAATATCAACCCAGTGGTTGGTCATCGCACCGCGACCAAATGTTGGAGCAAGACTTGCTACCGTTGGTCCGTGTCAGACGCGCGCCTGGTTGTCTACCGCCAGCATGCCGAGGGATCGCACAAATTTTTGCGTTAGCATGCCGGTTTCATTGCTGGCTGCGGAGGCACACAGCATCCCGGTGGAAAGCCAGCGGTTAACCGTTACGCCCTGCGCATTCTTTTCAATAAAGTTGGCATCGCGGTCGGCTTTCATTAATTTGGCAATACGGGAGAAGGCCTCATCCCAGGAGATACGTTGCCATTTGTCGGAACCTGGCGCACGATATTCCGGGTAACGCAGGCGATTTTCGCTGTGAACATAGTCCAGCAGGCCCGCCCCTTTGGGGCAAAGTGCCCCACGGCTCACCGGATGATCCGGATCCCCTTCAATATGATAAATCGCTTCTCTGGCGTTCTTCGCGCCATCGCCCAGGCTATACATCAAAAGCCCACAACCTACGGAGCAGTATGTGCAGGTGTTACGGATCTCTTTCGCACGCAGCAGTTTATAGTTGCGTGCCTGAGCCAGCGCCATTTTGGGGGCAAATCCCAGCATTGCGGCTGTGGTTCCGGCCATACCGCCCGCGCAGATTTTAAAAAATTGTCTGCGGCTGACGTCCATTGTTGTCCTCGTTTTCGTATAAGACTTCGCGCCGCAAACTAGCAGTAAAGCAGTTGATTTTTTTGCGTCAAATCAAGGTCGCTTGTCTTCCCCCCCTAAATAGTCACTCCCGATACTTTCAAATACCTCTTTTTGATTAAAGACTTAAGATAATCATTCGCGGTAGCGGCAGGATTAATGCTATAAATTTTTCCTTTGATTTTTATGGCGACGGCAAGGTAATGGACAGAAAGAGAGCAACGCTCATTGGACTGGCGGCAATACTGTTATGGAGCACGATGGTTGGGCTCATTCGCAGCGTGAGCGAGGGGCTGGGGCCGGTAGGCGGTGCGGCAATGATCTACACCGTCAGTGGATTATTGTGTCTGGTGACGGTGGGATTCCCTGATATTCGTAAATTCTCGCCACGCTATCTTATTGCAGGTAGCGTACTGTTTGTCAGTTATGAAATTTGCCTGGCGCTGTCGTTGGGATATGCCGCAACGCGATCGCAGGCCATTGAGGTCGGTATGGTCAATTATCTGTGGCCGAGCCTGACGATTGTATTTGCCATTTTGTTCAACGGGCAAAAATCAACTCTGTGGGTGATCCCCGGGTTAGCCATCTCATTGCTGGGCGTCTGCTGGGTATTAGGCGGTGAACAGGGATTACATCTTGAGGAGATCACCCGCAATATCGTGTCCAGCCCACTGAGTTATGCGCTGGCGTTTGCCGGGGCCTTTATCTGGGCGGCATACTGCACCGTAACCAGCAAATTTGCCAAAGGGCAAAACGGCATTACCCTTTTTGTTTTGCTGACTGCGTTGAGTCTTTGGGTGAAATATGCCCTGAGCGAGCAGCCTGAAATGGTATTCAGCGTGCCGGTTGTCGTGAAGCTATTAATGTGCGGCGTTGCTCTGGGTTTCGGCTATGCCTCATGGAATATCGGGATCCTCCATGGCAACGTCACTGTACTTGCCGCCGTATCCTATTTTACCCCCGTACTCTCTGCCGCTCTGGCTGCCGCAGTGCTGAGCTCCCCACTCTCTTTCTCGTTCTGGCAAGGTGCACTGATGGTTTGCGCCGGGTCGCTGCTTTGCTGGTACGCGACACGAAAATAAAGCCTCATTGTTCTGCCGGGAGGTGCACAACCCGGCAGAAACTTAACATAAATTTAATATGTGATCGCACGTCAAAATATTCATCCGCACATTAGAGTACGCGTTTAAATTCTGTTTATATTATCGCTGTTTTTAATCCTCCCCTCCCTCCTCATTGACATAAATTGACACCGTGCAGTAATTACTTCCTTGCGAATATTAACGATGTTAATAGCACAAAGCGCAATAGTATGTTTCTGTGTATTTCAACCAATACCACGGTAATTACGTATAGTTCACTCCGTAACGCGATGATTTATGGTATCCAGTTAAGATAAAACCCGATTAACAAACCATAAAAACTGATAATAACCAATGTCAACTAAACCGGTTAATAACTATATTGCGCATAATAGATCTGATGAGAAAATATACAAAAAATGATCAAATACCCGCCATTTCATTCTGTTTAGCGACCATTTATCCGATCTCGATCACACTAAAGGAAATTATTAGCAATAATTTGAAACTTATTATTGAAAGGCAACTACAACATTTTTAAAAATAGCATGCCATTGACGAACAGCCTCGTTTAGAAATCGTTCGAAGTGGCTCAGGAAATACTTAAGAAAATTATAAGGAATATTTAAGATGAAACTTAAATTAGTGGCAGTGGCAGTGACTTCCATGTTGGCAGCAGGCGTTGTTAACGCGGCTGAAGTTTATAACAAAGACGGTAACAAGCTGGATCTGTACGGTAAAGTAACAGGTCTGCACTATTTCTCTGATGACACCAGCAACGACGGCGATAAAACATACGTGCGTCTGGGCTTCAAAGGTGAAACTCAGATCAACGACCAGATGTCCGGTTACGGTCAGTGGGAATATGAATTCAAAGGCAACAACGATGAAAGCAACGGCGACAAAGGCAACAAGACGCGTCTGGCCTTCGCTGGTCTGAAATTCAACGAATTCGGTTCTTTCGACTACGGTCGTAACTACGGTGTTGCTTACGACATCGGCGCATGGACTGACGTTCTGCCAGAGTTCGGTGGTGATACCTGGACGCAGTCTGATGCCTTCATGACTCAGCGTGCCACTGGCGTTGCAACCTACCGTAACACCGACTTCTTCGGTCTGGTTGACGGCCTGAACTTTGCTGCTCAGTACCAGGGTAAAAACGACCGCGATGACATCACCGAAGCGAACGGTGACGGTTGGGGCCTGTCTTCTACCTATGAAATGAATGGTTTCGGTGTTGGTGCAACTTACGCGAAATCTGACCGTACTGACCGTCAGGTCCGTGATGGCCGCGTAGTTGACACCATGAACGCTGGCGGTGACAACGCAGAAGTTTGGGCTGCTGGCCTGAAATACGATGCAAACAACATCTACCTGGCAAGCACCTACTCTGAAACTCGCAACATGACCAACTTCGGTGATGGTTATATCGCGAACAAAGCTCAGAACTTTGAAGTTGTTGCTCAGTACCAGTTCGACTTCGGCCTGCGTCCATCCGTTGCTTACCTGAAATCCAAAGGTAAAGAAATCGGTACTTATGGCGACCAGGACCTGGTTGAATACGTTGATGTTGGCGCGACTTACTACTTCAACAAGAACATGTCTACCTACGTTGATTACAAAATCAACCTGCTGGACGACAACAAGTTCACCAAAGCTGCAGGTATTGCTACCGACAACATCGTTGCACTGGGTCTGACTTACCAGTTCTAAGATTTGTCAGTATAAAAAGGCCAGCCTTCGTGGCTGGCTTTTTTTATACAGTTTGACTGGCGTAATAAAGGAGCACGCCATGCACATATTCAAAGGACGCTGTTTATGCGGGATGAGCCAATTCAGCGTTTCCCTCAACAATTTCGACGTCTATGCCTGCCACTGCACACAATGTCAGAAGTGGTCAGGTGGTATTGCCATGTATCTGGAAGCCGCGGGTAAACCGCTTGTGGAGCAAGACTCGATTGCCCCTTCTCACTTCTCGTCTTCTGCGCGCGGAGAACGCTGGTTCTGTCCGGGATGTGGTTGTCCACTGTGGTTCAAGCTGACCTCAACAGCACGCTATTTTATTCCATGGACATTACTTGAGATGAGCGAAGATGAACGACGTCGACTGGTGCTCGCCGCTGAAATCTATACCGAAACCCAGCCCGCATTCTTTGGTCTGACCGGACAATACGCGCGCTATAGCGGTTCAGAAATTGAAGCCATGGATAAGCACTGCCTGCTCACCACGTAGGCCGCGTTTTTCGCATACCTTCCTTTCTGTTATTAAAACTGGTAGCTGTAGTTAACGCTGGTAAACCACAGATATGGGTGATTATAGTCACCACTCAGCAGCCCAGGGGATTGCACCTTCGAAGACTGCATATGCAGGTATTCGACGGCAAATCCGATATTGCTGGCTGGCGTTAACTGATATTGTGCCCCGGTCCCGAAGCGCCATTCATCTCCAGTTGGCAACGTCATTGCGACATCGCTCTGGTTGCGATAAGGCGAACTATCAAACGCGACCCCGGCGTTCAGGCGCCATTGCGGAGTGGGTCGATATTGCACGCCCAGCGCGGTATGCCAGGTATCCTTCATGCGGTTGGTTTTATCAAGCGTATTGCCGCTTACCGTAACTTGTGGTGCGCCAAACTGGCTCCAGTCTTGCCAGCCCAGATCGCCCATTACTGACCACTGAGTATTAATGTCATGCACCAGGCTTAACATCAGCTGTTGCGGCGCGCGAACCTGTGCAGAAATGGGCAGGTTGTACTCGACATTAGGTAGATTCGGGAAACGTGCTTTACCGTTCACGTTGAAGTCGTACTCGGCTTTACTGTTCCAGGTGATCCCGGCCCGGGTCTGTTCTGTGAGTTGCATTAACAACCCAAGACGGTAACTCATCGCCCAGTCGTGGTCCTTGTCGTCGTGGTCATCACCATCAACGGTGCGGGTGAGTGATAAAAAACCATAATTAAGATTCACCGAACCGCCCACCGACACCCGGTCGCTAAGCTTCCAGGCAAGTGATGGACTCAGGGTCATTGCCACCATCGTGCTCTTTTTGATCAGGCGCTCACCCGCCCAGTTACCGTAATCAATACCCAGACCATAGTTACCGTACAGACCAATACCGGCATACAGACTCTCGTTGACTTTCTGGCTATAGAACGCGCTGGCATTCGGTGTAAGCTTCATGACGTTGCCCGGGCTCTGCAAACGGTCGTTATCGAGCTGGTAATCAATATTACCGCCCAGAGCCTGCAACCCGCCGGTGAACATATGTTCCGGAAGCCGGGTCATCCCTGCAGGGTTGGTGACAATTGTTGAGGCATCCTGCGCGCGGGCAGCCTGCCCGGCTCCCGCAAGCGCCGTATCTTCGGTACCGATTTCGTAGAAATAGAGCGCACTGGCCTGAGACACAGAGGAAAACACCAGTCCTGTACTAAGAAGAACCACTTTTTTCATAGTTTTATCTACCGGGTCAGGGATAATGAAATTCTTACGCAGTAATCAGCATAGTTGTAATAGCGCACTATCGAAATTTCTGATGCGAAGGAAAGACAGAACCGTGAGCAGAAACTAGACGGCAACGCGTCGGCTGATTTCGACAACCCTGTCGCTGGGAAGGTGATAGTGATTGATCACATGCGTGCAGTTGCGCTTCATGAAAGCAAAAATATGCCGTTGCCATGCAGCCATACCCGCCGTGCCATCACCTGCCACGATAGTTTCATGTCCAACATACCAGGTGGCATCTTCATTCGCGAACAGCACGTTGATTTCACTGACACTCTGCAACAAATGTGGGATATCCGGGTGTTCCATAAATCCGTATTGCGCCACACCGTGCCAGTAACCTGGCGCGCGTTGCTCCACCCTGATACGTTGTTCTTCCCCCACATAGGGCACATTCAGGATATCAATGGTCAGAGATAACACATCTCGCTGTAGCGCCTTGTTGCGCGCAACATGCCAGCGCATAACCGGCGGGATATTGTTCTGTGTACGGGTCAAAAAAACGGCGGAACCGGCCACTCTGGGTACCGTCTTTTGCTGAAGCTGGGTAAAGAACGCGTCCACACTGATGCCCTTCTCACCCACCGATGCGGATACCGCCTTAACGCCGCGGTGCCAGATCAGCATAACCGTACAAATAGCTGCGGCCATCAGCAGCGGAATATAACCACCTTCAAGGACTTTAATCAGGTTGGCAAATAAAAAGGTGGCATCAATCGCCAGGAAACAGAGGGCGATAGCTGCGCTACTGACCTGCCCCCAGCGCCACACTTCCCGCATCGCCACAAACAGCAGGCCCGTCGTCATCAGCATGGTTAATGAAACGGCAATACCGTATGCGGCAGCAAGCTTGTCGGAAGATTTGAAGAACACCACCAGCCCAATCGTTACCACCATAAGCAGCCAATTGATTGTGCCTATATAGATTTGACCGTAGCTTTCTGCCGCCGTCTGTTTGATCCGTAAACGGGGTAACCAGCCGAGTTGAATGGCCTGACGCGTCATGGAAAAAGCGCCCGTAATTATCGCCTGACTGGCGATTATCGTCGCCAGTGCGGCAAGAATAATGAGCGGAAACTGGATCACAGGCGGACACAGCATAAAGAAAAGGTTTTGTTTACTGTCGGCACCAGCCAGGATCAGCGCGGATTGCCCCGCATAATTGAGCAGCAATGCGGGAAATACGACACCGTACCAGGCAAGCCAGATGGGCTTTTTCCCGAAATGCCCCATATCGGCATACAGCGCTTCAGCACCGGTCACGCAGAGAAAAACGCCTCCCAGGACCAGAAAACTGGTGTACCCGTTCGAAAACAAAAATGCGATGCCATACGCAGGATTCAGTGCCAGCAATACCGATGGATGCTGAATGATCCCCCATACGCCCAGGGCTGCAATCGCAAAAAACCACAGCGCCATGACCGGACCAAATATCTTTCCTATTCGGGCGGTACCAAAAGGCTGGATAAGAAAAAGCGCCAGCAAAACCATGACTGTTAGCGGCAATATGTACGGCTGCGATTCAGGAAAAACAATCTCCAGCCCTTCCAGAGCGGAAAGTACGGAGATTGCCGGAGTTATCGCACCATCACCGTAAATCAACGCAGCGCCGATAAGTGCGGAAAAAATGACCCAGCGCCCACCTTTCCCTTTCTCCACCAGAAGCGACATCAATGCCATGATGCCGCCTTCACCATGATTATCGATTCTCATGGCAAAAGCGGCATATTTTATGGATGTCACCAGGATGAGTGTCCAGGTAATCAGCGAGAGCAGGCCCAGAACCACTGCGGGTGTAGGATCATGCTCAGAGAGCGACAGCACGGTCCTGAAAGTATAGAGCGGACTGGTGCCAATATCACCAAAAACGACACCCAGCGCACCGCCGGCAAGCAGGGTTAACCGGGAGAATGGTTGGAGCGATTCACTGCGGTGGAGCAGGCTCATATTTTCCAGCAAGAGTCAGATAATCCTTTAAAAAACATAGTGCATCTGCCCTGCTGACGCCAACCGTACGCCAGGTTTTCCGGTTCTATTTACCGCGGGTTGACCTTAGCCAGGCTAAACCAGACGCCAACGGCCAGCAACAGCAGCATTCCCCCTGCACTTCCCAGCGCCACGCTGTGCGAAGTGATAAACGCGCTTTTCGCTGCTTCAATCAGTGATTCCGCCATGGTTGGTGTTAGATCCTGCGCCACCTTCATCGCTTCACCAATGGATGATGACGCTTTGTCGACGAGAGAAGCATTCAGCCCCTGTGGCAATTCAATTGACGCCGTGAAGCTACGGGTCAACAGCAGACCAAAAATGGCGATCCCCAGACCGGCACCCAGTTCATACGACATGGTTTCAATCGCCCCCGCGGCAGCGGCTTTCTCTTTTGGCGCAGCAGCCATAATCGCTGAAGTTGAAGCCAACAGCGCGCTGGCGGCACTGAAGCCCAGCAACACCATCAGGCCCCACGCCTGCCACTGCTGGGTGCTGAAGTCGAGCAGCGATAACCCCATAAAACTGACGGCACTCAACCCCATTCCGCCAGCCGCGACGATGCGTAGCCCCAGATGCTCAACCAACACGCCGGCGATCGGCCCACTGAACCCGCTGGCAACCATCAGTGGCAGCATAAACATGCCCGCTTCAAACGGCGTAAAGCCGTGAACAAACTGCAGCTCCTGGGCCATCAACAACTCAAACCCGACCAGCGCAATCATCGCGGTCATCGCCATTACAACACCACTCAAAATGATACGGTGGCAAAAGAGACGCATGTCGATCATCGGGACGCGTGCGCGGAGCTGAATGCGCACGAAGATGAACAGCAGCACCGAGCCGGTAACCAGCGCAGACACGACTACCGCCGGTGACAGGACGCCTTTTAGCGCGGTCTTCGCACTGTAGACCAGCAGTAAAATCGCCACGATCAGCATGATGGCATGGCTAATATTAAGCGGTTGTTCCGGGCGACCTTGCTGACGCGGCACAAAACGTGCGGCCAGCGATACCACGAGCAACACAATGGGGACGTTGATTAAAAACACCGATCCCCAGTAAAAATGTTCGAGCAGCATACCGCCAATCAACGGACCAAATGCTGCGCCACCGGATCCCACCGCTGCCCAGACACCAAGGGCGATATTGCGATCCCGTGCGTCGGTAAACAGCGTACGGATCCCCGCAAGCGTAGCCGGAATAATCATCGCCGCACCAATCGCCAGCGAGGCGCGCGCCGCAATCAGCCATCCTGCAGACGGGGCAAACGCTGCCGCCAGCGATGACAAGCCAAACAACGTACTGCCGATCATTAACAGTCGTTTGAAACCAATGCGATCACCCAGTGCCCCCATCGGCAGCACCATCCCCGCCATCACCAGCGAGTAAATATCAATGATCCACAGTAATTCGTTACCGCTGGCCCCCAGCGTCATACTCAATGTCGGCACCGCCACGTGCAGCACCGTTGCGTCGATCGCGACCGGGATATACACCAGCACGATAATCACTAACGCTAACCACTGACGAAACATAAATTTCCTTTTCTTTTAAATCATGGACACATGTCCAGGATACGATCCTACGTAAAGTTGAACACATGTCCAGCTTTTTGTTACACTCGTTTCATTCCTATTGAGAGTGAGTAGAAATGCGATATCTGAGCAAGGATGAACGGCGGGAAGACATCTTACAGGCCGCCATGCGCGTGGCGCTGACCGAAGGACTCGCGGCAATGACGGTACGCCGCGTTGCGGCTGAAGCCGGGGTCGCGACCGGACAGGTTCACCATCATTTTACCTCCGGCGGGGAGCTAAAATCGCTGGCTTTTGTTCGGTTGATCCGTGAACTGCTGGATGCCGATGTCGTCGGCAAGCAGGCTGGTTGGCGGGAGCAGCTTCATGCCATGCTCGGGAGCGATGATGGCAGGTTTGAACCTTACATTCGCCTGTGGCGTGAAGCGCAGATCCTGGCCAACCGCGATGCAGACATTAAAGGTGCCTATATCATGACCATGGAAATGTGGCACCAGGAAACGGTCGCCCTTATCAGAGCAGGCACTGAGGCCGGGGTATTTAGCCCTGATGACCGGGCAGAAAACATTGCCTGGCGTTTAATTGGGCTGGTGTGCGGTCTGGACGGGATGTATATCTTAAACATGCCCGAAATGGACGAAGCTGCATTTAACAACCATCTTGATAAATTAATTACGCTCGAATTATTTAATTCCCTATCGCAGTAATGATGTCGCCGGGTGGCGGCTTCGCCTCACCCGGCTTGCGTTTCACCGTCCCCAGGTTCGTCAGGACTGCAGCATGCCGTGCTGGTCAGTCGTCCACTGATTGAGCCCGTCATTCGGTTATGGTCCGGCGACAATAACAGTCCATGGATAAGCAAATTCACGCTGATGTAATGTGTCTTCTCATATTGGCCCAAAAGTACTGTTATTGGTTCTCCAGGTGACTCATGCCTTTAGCGACTGTGCGGAATAATGGCTCCCGAACACAACACAGAGGGAGTTCGCGTGATGAAACCATTTTTTCGTACGGCATTGCTGATCGGCATGATGAGCACTTTTTCAACTTATTCTGCCGCGCAGGAAACTACCGGGAGAAATAGCAAAACCATTCGTGCAATGACAGGCGCAACGGCGACCTCGTCTTTATCCGCCTCACAAACAGCATTAATCGTGGTGGATATTCAAAACGAATATTACGCAGGTAAAGATTTTCGTGGTCAGATGGTGATCCCGGATGGCGATAAGGTACTGAAGAACAGCCAAAAGCTGGTTAGCTACGCCCATCAAAAAGGCATGCCGGTATACTTCGTGCGCCATATGGGGCCGAAAGATAGCCCGTTGTTTGCCGAAGAGTCTGTTTATGCCCAGTTCCATCAAGATCTACAGCCTTCAGCACAAGACGCCATTATCACTAAAGCGACACCGAGTTCTTTTGTCGGCACCGATCTGGATAGCCAGTTAAAGAAAAAGGGCATTAAAAAAGTGATTGTGATTGGCCTGATGACTCACATGTGTATTTCATCTACCGCACGTGATGCCGTACCACTGGGTTACAGTGTGATTATTCCTGAAGATGCGACAGCAACACGCGATCTGGATGATGGTCAGGGTGGGCTGGTTGATCACAAAACGCTGCAACGCGCGGCAATAGCGGGTGTTGCCGATGTGTTTGCCGAGATTATGACCACCAGAGACGTTATGGCGTTGCCAGTCACAGAATAAGACCAGGCTTGATCCCTGCCGCCAGCCGGGCCTCTATACTGGCTGGCACACGGAGGCTTACATGACGCTTAAAATTGGTATTGTGGTATTTGATGGCATCATCCCCTTTCACCTTTCGGTGCCCTATGCCGTATTTGAGAAAGCGCTAACGCCTCAGGGCGAGCCTCTATGCCAGCTTGTAGTATGCGCCACCACGCCTGGCGCGCTTAAAACCAATGCCGGATTTTCTATCGTTGTCGAGCGCGGACTTGATGAGTTGACCGGAATGGATATGGTAATTGTCCCAAGCTGGGACACTCCCGACCATACCCCAGCCCCCGATCTCCTGCAGGCACTGCAAAAAGCGCATGCCTCAGGTTCGCGTATTGTGGGCTTGTGTATGGGCGCATTTGTGGTTGCCGCTGCCGGGCTGCTTGAAAACCGCCCTGCGACGACGCACTGGCGCTGGGCATCTGACTTTCAGCGTCTTTATCCCTCTGTCCATCTCGATAAAGACGTGCTTTACATTGATAACGGTGACGTTGTCACGTCTGCAGGAACGGCAGCCAGTATTGACTGTTGTCTGCATCTGGTGCGTCAGGCGTGGGGTGCTGAAGTGGCAAACAGCGTGGCGCGATTACTGGTTGTGCCGCCCCATCGCCAGGGTGGACAACGTCAATATGTAGAGCTGCCGGTTCAGAACACGCGTCGTGGAGATAACTTCACCGATGCACTAGCCTGGGCGACAGAAAACCTCCAGCTTGCGCTCACGCTGGACTGTGTGGCGGAAAAAGCCTGCATGAGTCGTCGTAGCTTTACCCGGCGTTTTCAGCAAACCACCGGTGAGAGTTTTTCGCGCTGGCTGCTAAACCAGCGCATTATTGTCGCGCAACGCTATCTCGAAAAAACTGACCAGCCAGTGGACGACATTGCAGAGCGTGTCGGTTTCCCCTCAACAACATCCTTGCGCCGCCACTTTCACAAGCTGCTTAATACCTCGCCTTCTCGCTATCGGCGTGAGTTTCGCGGCCGATAGCAAAGTGCGTTATTTCCCGTGAGTTTCAAAACCGGCCATCACTGCTGTTAACTCAGCCAGCGAAAAGCCATGCTTCGCATCGTCAATGCCCAACCCAAACCGCGTCTGCATCAGTTGATAGAGCGCCGCAGCATCGGGAAGATGGATCTGTTCCTCAGCATGGCCATTCTGCCAGTGGGTAAAGTTGAAGTTGGTCAGCGTCAGCTTGCCACCGTCCGGCAAGTGGCGGCACATCAGCAGATGATGACGGAAATGCGACTGCGGCCAGTGTGCTGACCAGAAGTTGCCCATGACATAATCACTGAAATATTGCGTCGTCAGATCAAAATGGTACATCGACTGCCAGTGCTCGTGGTGCCGGAACTGCAATACCCAGTCATTGCCCTCGCTCAGCAGACGATACGCCCCGTGCGGCGTTGTCTGTTCTTCGTTAGCGAGCAACCGAATCGGCGCCGTCAGCGTCTGTCCGCCAAAGCCTACGTCCGCAATCCAGCGCTCACCGTTAAGCTCAACCAGCAGCAAGCGATGTGTTCGCGGCGGCATTTGTGGTGGACTCGCTAATACCACGCGCCCGAGCACACTGCGTACCGTAAAACCGACTTCGCGCAGCACGCGTTCGAATAAGCCGTTTTGCTCAAAACAATATCCCCCACGTCGCGCTGTTAGCAGTTTGTCGACCAGACACTGATCGTCAAGATGGATTTCACGCGGCAGGACGACATCAATATTCTCAAAAGGGATCGCACAGTTGTGGTGTAAATGCAGCGCGCGCAGGGTGTCAATATTAACACCAGTCGGTTGATTCCAGCCGATACGGGCGAAATAGGCCGTCAGAAATGGGGACATGCATCAGTTTCCTTTGATAGTGATGTTTTGTTTATAAACTAATTCTACGCGCCCACTTTGATTTACGTGCTTTTTCGTCATACTCATCGTTGTACATGAGGAGACCCTATGAGCTATTTTCGCCCCGTTGAATTACATCATGCCAGCCGTCTTTTGAACCATGGTCCAACCGTGCTCATTACCAGCCGGGACGAGCACATCGACCGTCGCAATGTGATGGCGGCAGCATGGTCGATGCCCGTTGAATTTTCGCCGCCCCGGGTGGCCATCGTCGTGGATAAAAGCGCCTGGTCGCGCGAATTGATAGAGCGCAGTGGAAAATTCGGCATCGTCATCCCCGGCGTAGCAGCGGCCAACTGGACCTGGGCAGTCGGTAGCGTAAGCGGGCGCGATGAAGACAAATTCAACTGCTACGGGATCCCGGTAGTGAACGGTCCGGAACTCGGTTTGCCCGTCATTGAAGAAAAATGTCTGGCGTGGATGGAATGTCGTTTACTCCCGGTGACCGCAGCGGCTGAAAAATATGACACGCTGTTTGGTGAAGTGGTTTCTGCCGCAGCAGATGAGCGTGCGTTTGTCGCCGGACGCTGGCAGTTTGACGGAGATAAGCTGAATACGCTGCATCATCTTGGTGCGGGGACGTTTGTGGCTAGCGGGAAGATAGTGAAGGCGCTGGATTGATTTAAATAATCATATCCTACTGAATTATATTAAATTTTTATGGCATTTTATGTTTACCATGACGTGGTAAAACGGAGGATATTTCTGGAGTTGCTGCATTAGCACTCCCACACTAAGGAAATATCAATGTCATGGAATAAATATGCCGCTGTTGAATATGCCAAAAATCATGTTTATCGAGAAAGTCACAGAAAATGTGAGCTTTTTGTGAAAAACGCGATAATTGCTGGCGGTTTGCCTATTCATGGAATAGGTTCGGCAAAGAACATGGGTCTAACTTTGTCTCAGGTTGGGTTCCAAAAAGTTATCGGAGCCCCGCAGTTAGGCGATGTGGTAGTTATACAGTCCATTGCAAACCATCCAGATGGTCATGTTTGTATTTATGATGGCCATCAATGGCTAAGCGACTTCGCGCAACGTACTATGTATCCTGGTTCAGGATATAGAAAATCCCACCCTTCTTATCAGCTTTACAGGCATTATTGATATGAAAATCATACCCATTCTTTCCTTATTAATAACCTACTCGGCCTGCGCAGGCTATAGTGATAATGCGGCAAAAGCAGCGTTAAATTTCAATAAATGGTACATTGCGCAATATGCTGAAAACAAATTCCCCATCACGGACAATCCTGAAATAAATAAATACGTCACAGCAAGTACCATGAAAAAATTGCGTCATGCTCAGGATCCTCGCTTTGCTGATGAAGAGTTTTATGATGCTGATTTCTTTCTGAAGTCGCAGGATATTGAGGAAGATTGGGCAGATAATGTGACGGTGGTTTCATCCGAATACGATCCCGTTTGCACCAATATTTATGTGTCGTTCGGGAAGAAAGAGGAGTATACGGTGATCGATTGTATGGTTAAAGAAAAAGGTATCTGGAAGATTCAGTCTGTTTCAGGACAAGCAATTCAGCGCAACGAACATCTTAAATAGAAAAACACATGGTAGCCCAACGACTACCATGTGCAATTAATTAACTCTTCGCACGTCGTGAAATAATCTCATCCGCAACATTTCGCGGTGCTTCCGCAAAATGATGGAACTCCATCGTATACGTCGCACGCCCCTGTGACATCGAGCGCAGCGTGGTGGCATAACCAAACATCTCTGCCAGCGGCACGTCAGCGCGAATAATCTGGCTACCGTACTGCTCTTCCATCCCCTGCACCATGCCACGACGAGAAGAGAGATCGCCCATAATGTTACCGGCGTACTCTTCCGGTGTTTCCACCTCGACATGCATGATCGGCTCAAGAATAACCGGATCCGCCCTGCGAGCGCCCTCTTTAAAGCCAAGGATCGCTGCCATGCGGAACGCCATCTCCGAGGAGTCGACATCGTGATACGAACCAAACGTCAGCGTCGCTTTGACATCGACCACCGGATACCCCGCCAGCACGCCGCTGTTCATCGCTTCCCGAAGCCCTTTCTCAACGGACGGAATATACTCGCGCGGTACCACGCCGCCCTTGGTGGCATCTTCAAACGTAAATCCACTGCCCGGTTCTGTCGGCTCAAGGCTCAGTACCACATGACCGTACTGTCCTTTACCGCCGGACTGACGGACAAATTTACCTTCGATGTCCTTCACCGCTTTACGCAAGGTTTCCCGGTAGGTTACCTGCGGACGACCGATGTTTGCCTCGACGCCAAACTCACGCTTCATGCGGTCAACGATAATCTCAAGGTGTAACTCACCCATCCCGGAGATAATCGTCTGGCCGGACTCTTCGTCAGTATGCAGGCGGAAAGAGGGATCTTCCGCCGCCAGACGCTGCAGCGCGATCCCCATTTTCTCCTGATCGCCTTTGGTTTTCGGCTCGATAGCAAGGGAGATAACCGGATCCGGAAACTCCATGCGTTCAAGCGTGATGACGGCATTCGGGTCAGTGAGCGTGTCACCGGTTGTCACATCTTTCAACCCAACGCAGGCCGCGATATCACCGGCGCGCAGTTCATCCACCTCGTGACGATCGTTAGCATGCATCAGCACAATACGCCCGATGCGCTCTTTCTTTCCTTTCACCGGGTTATACACCGCGTCGCCTTTACGCAGCACGCCAGAGTAAACGCGGATAAAGGTCAGTTGCCCGACGTACGGATCGCTCATCAGTTTGAACGCCAGAGCGGAGAACGGCTCATCATCACTGGGATGACGCTCAGCGTGCTGGCCTTTTTCATCCACGCCATCAATGGCTGGCACATCCAATGGTGACGGCATCAACTCAATGACCGCATCAAGCATGCGCTGCACACCTTTGTTTTTGAACGCGCTGCCGCACAACATCGGCTGGATTTCACCCGAGATAGTGCGAATTCGCAGCCCTCTGATGATTTCCGCTTCGTCCAGATCGCCGGTTTCCAGGTATTTATCCATGAGCTCATCGCTGGCTTCCGCCGCTGCAGAGACCATTTTTTCCCGCCATTCCTTCGCGGTAGCCAGTAAATCATCCGGAACAGGCGCATAGGTGAACACCATGCCCTGAGTGGCATCGTCCCACAAAATGGTGCGCATCTTGATGAGATCCACCACACCGGTGAAGTGTTCCTCCGCGCCAACCGGAATAACAATCGGCACCGGGTTCGCTTTCAGACGTTCCTGCATCATGCGTACGACGCGGAAGAAATCGGCACCCGGACGGTCCATTTTGTTAACGAAGGCCAGCCGCGGCACGTGATATTTATTCGCCTGACGCCAGACGGTTTCTGACTGTGGCTGAACGCCGCCCACGGAGTCATACACCATCACGGCACCGTCGAGTACACGCATTGAACGTTCCACCTCAATGGTGAAATCTACGTGCCCCGGGGTGTCGATGATGTTTATTCTGTGGGGTTCAAACCCTCTGTCCATACCCGGCCAGAAGCAACTGACTGCCGCGGACGTAATGGTGATCCCGCGCTCTTGCTCCTGCGCCATCCAGTCAGTTGTTGCCGCGCCATCGTGTACTTCACCCAGTTTGTGGCTCATCCCGGTGTAAAACAGGATACGCTCAGTGGTGGTTGTTTTACCGGCATCGATATGCGCGGAGATACCGATGTTGCGATAACGTTCGAGTGGGATGGGTCGGGGCATAATATTTCCTTAGTCAGTAAGACAGGTTGTGACGACCAGGATGGTCGCGTATTCGTTCGTTTGCTATAATAGTCCTATTGTACGAGTATTATCGAACTATTTTTTAACGATTGACCTATTGTTGATATAGCTCAATCTGACACCAGACGCAGGAAAACGATGATCCCAAACCACCCCGAAACTGAACAGATACTGCTGGAAAATGTGTTGTTTGCCCTCGGCAACCCGCTCAGGCTGTCGATTATCCGCAGGCTGGCCGATGGCTGCGAGCTAAGCTGTAACGCACTTCGCCCGGAGGATGTGGTGAAGTCCACGATGACACATCACTGGCGCGTATTGCGTGACAGCGGTGTGATCTGGCAGCGTCCACAGGGACGAGAGAACATGATTTCTTTGCGTAGAGACGATCTTGATGCCCGTTTCCCGGGGCTGATGGACATACTTTTGCAGGCTAAATAATAGGTTGAAAACGCCCCGTCAACATTTGAGGGGGCATCACGTCGGCGAAGGGATTTATCTAACGTGCATACGATATTCAATCATGCCGCTTTTTTTCGCAACCCAGTCATACAATCGTTGTCCGCGGTAGTTGGTTTCATGTGTATGCCAGTAAAGATGACGCGCATGATGTTTTCTGGCTTCTCGCTGAACATATTCTATTAACTGTTTACCAATGTGTTTGCCCCTGACAGCATCACAAACATATAGATCTTCCAGATAACAGTAATCGCTCTCCGCCCAGGTTGAACGGTGGAAAAGATAATGCGCAAAACCCACCACCTCTCCGTTATATCTTGCCACTACGCAAAATAGTGGCTCAATGGGGCTGAAAAATCGTTGCCAGGTACTCTGAGTGACTGCCCCGGAGAGATCGACGTTATAAAATTCCTGGTATTTACCCCACAGTGGCATCCAGCTCTCATAATCACTTTCCTGAACAGCCTCAATGGTCACAATCGTATTATTCATAATAGCCTCTTCGCTTATTCATTTATGGTTTCGGGATGAGTGTATGTGCTAAATGGCACGTTTAGCCCCGCCAATTTTTGCAAGTGAAGCAGACCAATTTTACCGTGTTGTTTTATAATGGTGGCCACACGAGGGAGAGTGGAAAAAGATGTTTAAGCACGCACAACTTGAAACGGTTAAGGCATGGATTATTGATCCTTCCAACGGATCGCTGCCCCTGCATGAAAGGATCCAGAGAGCAATACGGACACTGATACTGGAAGGGATCTTATCTCACGGTAAGGCCCTTCCTCCTTCACGCGCGCTGGCCAGTTCACTGAGAGTTTCCCGGGATACGATTGAAGCAGCTTATTCCAGCCTGCATGCAGAAGGTTTTATTGAGCGGCAAACAGGCAGAGGAAGCTTTGTCTCTTCCAGCGCCCGTTTTTTAAGACCGCATTCCCTGCAGCATCATCCAGCCGTTGATAGACGAAAAGCAAAACTCAGCTCTCGTGGAAAGATCATCTATGAAAGTGGCGGGATCCGCGAATTTTCCTCCCCCCGCCCACTGGCACCGGGTATCCCCGAGACGCGCATGTTTCCCATTCCAACCTGGGAGCGGCTTCAGCGGCAGGTTCTTAAGGAATATCAACACCAGATATTAGAGCAAAGCCCTCCGCAGGGCATGGAACGCCTACGGCGAGCAATCGCGGAATATGTCAATCTTGAGCGCGGGACGCGTGCGAGGGCTGAACAGATCATCATTCTGACCAGTTCTCAACAGGCGCTTGCTCTCTGTTCTCACGTGCTGATGGACGCAGAGGATGGCATTGCCATTGAAGATCCCTGCTATCAAGGGGCATACAAAGCGTTTAAATCTGCCGGACTGAACTGTCTTCCGGTTCCTCTTGACGATAAAGGCATCTCAATTGACGCGCTGAATGCTCTGACCCGGCCTGCCAGGGCTATCTACCTTACGCCTTCTCATCAATATCCTACCGGGGTGACGCTCTCTCTTGACCGACGACTGGCGGTCATTGACTGGGCAAATCGTCACTCCGCCTGGATCATTGAAGATGACTATGACAGTGAGTTTCACTACGAAGGGAAGCCTATGGCCTGTTTGCAGGGGCTTGATGCTTACAACCGGACAATTTATATCGGGACGTTCACCAAGTCCCTGTTCCCCGGGCTACGTATTGCGTACATGATCGTTCCCTCAGAACTGGTAGAGTCCATGACCATGGCCAGGACATTAATGGACGGCCATACCGCCTCAATACCCCAACTGACGCTGGCGAAGTTTTTGGAGGGCGGGCATTTTGGTGCCTATATTCGCAAGATGCGGAGCATTTATGTTACTCGCCGCAACAAACTGGCTAGTCTGATGGATGAGTACCTTTCTGATTATGTTGAGTGCGTAATACCAACAGGTGGAATGCAGATGCCTTGTCACCTCAGGCACGGGATCTCCGAGAAGGAGATTGCCATCGCCGCCCGCCGCGCAAATGTCGATATATTAGGGCTTACCAGTTTATATGCAGACAGACCCCTGACCAGCGGTTTTTTGATGGGTTTTGCCGCTTATACGGAGAGGGAAATCGAAGACGCAGTAAAAAAACTGGCCGCAATTTTCCGTCTTGTTTGAAGCTGTCGACTATTCATTGGTCGATACACGTTCCGGGCGAACCCGGTTGTAAACAGGGCTTCACCGGGAGGTACTGTGTCCCTCCCGGCCTCTTATCAGGACGCCCGCGTTGACGCGAATTTCTTCGCAATCATTTCAGCGGTTGGCTGTAATCCCCCCAGGCTCCATTGCTCCGGGTCATGCTCATCAATACGGATCCAGACTGAGCGCCGGAACTCCGGATCCCCTTTCCCTTCGATTTCCACCATTAAGTCCGTCATTCGGCGCAACAGCTCGCTCTTCTGTTCAGCATCCATTATCCCTTTAATCGTTTGTACATTTACAAAAGGCATTGTATTCTCCCTATAAGCAAGGTCTAAAAATCATACTTAGATTAGAAAGGAAAACATTCTGTGTCAAAAGATAAATTGTTGCCTTACCTCTCGCCCGAACTTTGCGGTCTGGCTGAAGGGGCAAAAATCGTGGGTGATCAATGGGTTTTATTGATCCTGAGAGAGGCGTTTTACGGCGTGACGCGCTTCGAAACCATGCGAATGCATACCGGAATAACGAAACAGACCTTAGCGACACGTTTAAAGTTGATGACAGAACTGGGGTTGCTTTCCCGTATACCTTACCGGGAAGAGGGATCACGGGAACGGTATGAATACCAGCTTACCGACAAAAGCCGCACCCTTGCCCCGGTGCTTTTATCTTTGATGGAATGGGGACACAAACATGTTTTACACACCGCACCGCATTTAACCCTGGTGGACAAAGAAAGCGGCGATCCGGTTCATATTGGTTATGTGAATGCGCAGGGTCATGAGGTGAAACAAAACCATGTTCAGATTGTTCCGACAAAAATGGAGTAAGCCCGGCGGTGTTACCCGGCTTACCCCTGCTACGTTACATAATCCAGCCCATCAGCAGCGTGGCGATGATCACCGTCGATGCGCCGCCGATACGGGTGGCAATCTGTGCAAACGGCATGAGCGACATCCGGTTAGAGGCAGACAAAATAGCCACATCCCCTGTCCCGCCCAGACCACTATGGCAGCAGGTGACAATGGCCGCTTCCACAGGATACATATTCAGACGCGAGGCAATAAAATAGCCACTCAGCGCCATGGCAATCACCACCGAACCACATACCACCACGTAGCCCACTGAGAAGACGGACACCACGCTCTCAAGCGGCACATACAACATTCCCAGACCAATCATCAGTGGCCAGACGAGCGCAGCCGAGACGAATTTATAGCAACTGTGTGCGCCCTGCTCCATTGAGGCCGGGATCACCTTAAAGTATTTACACAGTACGGCTATCAGGATCATCAGCACCGGGCCGGGAATGTGTACCAGTTTTTCAAACAACCCGCCGACGATGAAAAATGCGCACACCATCAGTAACCCGCCCCCCATCAGATGAAAATCTGTCTGCTGAGCACTGTCCGCGCCCGCAAAGAGGCTGCTGTCTTCTTTGCTACGGGTTAACATGCCATTTCCCGACAGTGCAGGACGTTTCATTCCGAGACGCGCCAGCGAGCCTGCACAAATAATGGCGAAGATATTTCCCACCACTGCGGCGGGCGCCAGTTGAGCAACATAGACGTCCGGCGTATGACCAAGGATTGCCGAATAGGCCAGGGACAACGGCAAAATCCCCTCACCAATCCCACCACCAATGATCGGCACGATGATAAAAAAGAACGTGTGGTACGGGGTATAGCCAAACAGTGAACCCACGATGAGCCCGCTCAGTACCGCCATGAAAGTCCCGGCCACCAGCGGGATAAACATGCGCATCATCCCCTGGATAAGCAGTATCCGGTTCATCCCCAGAATGCTCCCTACCACCAGGCAGGCGATGACGAAATAGAGCAGATTTGCCTCTTTCATCAACAGATGCACCGTATCCAGCGTATGTTTTTCAAAGACACCGAAATAGACCAGTACGGAGGGAACCATCAGGCACAGGATTGCCGGGCCGCCGATATCTTTCAGCAACGGGATTTGCCGCCCCACTTTCGCAAACGCAAAACCAAGGGTCATGATGACTGCGAGTCCACCGATCATATTTTTCGGCAGCAAGCCTGCCCAGGCAGACGTCGCCACAATGGCAGCGATCCCGACGAATAGCATCAGCGGGACTGCGCCAACCTCGGTATTGTAAAGCCCAAAGGCAAAACGCGTGGACGACAACTCAGAAGTCGGTACAGGATTATCTTTCATATAATCACCTGATAATTGTGTTCGGACATGCAAAGAAAAGGAATAAACGCGGAATTATTCCAGTACGGATAAATGTTCTTAAATATCAATTAAAGACTTACGTGGCCTTTTCTAAAAACAGGCTCAGTGTAAAAAATAACATGCGGGGTCTGAGAGAAGTGTGAACAATACAACCCTTTCCCGTTAAGTAACTTTATTCATTATTAAGTAACTAAAGTTACTGGCGTCAGGCTTTGTCATTTTCTTGTGCCTAATCAATTTTTGCCGGCCCTATTACTTATCCAACTAATGCAATCATTTTGAAATTAATAAAACCAAAGAGAGTGTGACCATTGTCACTCTTACCCTGCTATCTAACCGCTAGATTAGCGCTGCAACAAAACACATAAAATACCCTACAGGAAATACTATGCCTTCATTACTATTACAGTCGCTGTTTCCGCTCGTCTTTATAATGCTACTTGGATGGCTAAGCGGGAAACTCGGATATTCCCGACGTGAAGATGCAAACGTTATGGCGACCGTGGTGATCCGTTTTGCACTTCCTTTTCATCTTTTTATTGGCGCATTGCATACCGACCCGGGCAAAATTAAGAACCTGACGTTTATGGCGGTTTTGGTTGTCGGTTTAATGGGTTCGTATTTACTGACATTATTTATTTCACGTTTTGTTTTTCGCCACGATATCAAAACCAGTGCCATTCAGTCTCTGGTTTGTGCCTTTCCGGATATGGCCTACTTTGGGGCACCCGTGCTTGCGGTGTTGATTGGGCCGGAAGGTTTCATTGGCGTACTGATTGGCAACATCATCACCAGCGTTATCATGATCCCGTTGACTATCGTCCTGATTCGTATGGGAGATAAGAACAGTAATGATGGCCTGGACGCGCTGCATCCTGGTGCGATGGTGATACAAAACCTCATCAAAGCAGCACGTAATCCTATCGTCTGGATACCCGTTTCGGGTGTATTGCTAAGCCTTGCTGGCGTACAGATCCCGTCAATTCTCAGTATGCCCATTGAGATGGTTGGCAAAGTCTCCGGTGGACTGTCTCTGTTTGCTCTCGGCCTGTTATTTTACGGTGAACGTCCACAACTGAATGTGCAGACATTTACCAATATCAGTATTAAAAACCTCATTCAACCCGCCATTATGGCCGTAGCCGGTATCGCATTTGGTCTTAGCCATACCTTACTCCAGCAGGTTGTTATTATTGGTGCGACGCCTTCCGCTATCGCCGCAGGCATGTTTGCTATACGTAGCGATACCTATATTGATACTGCCTCGTCCTCCATATTAATTGGCACTGCCGTCGGCGTACTGACTGAAGGCATTATGATCTATTTAATCTCTTAATCTGTTTTATTTAAAAAATTCAGGAGTCAACCATGTCTCGCAAAGAAGTTCTGTACACTCCCTATAACGGGGCCGTATTACTGGAAAACCCGTTATTAAATAAAGGCCTCGCATTCATCAAAGAAGAACGTGATAATTTTAACCTGCATGGTTTATTGCCTCACAACGTTGAAACCATTGAAGAACAAACGGAACGCGCCTGGGTACAATTCTGTCATTTTAAAAGTGATATTTCCCGTCATGTGTATCTGCGTAATATTCAGGATACCAATGAGACCTTGTTTTACAATCTCTTACGCTCGCACCTGAAAGAGACATTACCGATTATCTATACTCCGACGGTAGGTGAAGCCTGCGAGCATTTCTCCACCATTTACCGCCGGGCTCGTGGGTTGTTTATTTCATGGCCTAACCGCCATCGTATTGATGAGATGCTGCAAAGTTTCTCGCGCAACGATATTCGAGTGATTGTAGTGACCGACGGGGAACGTATTCTGGGGCTTGGCGATCAGGGTATAGGGGGAATGGGTATTCCGATTGGTAAGCTGTCGTTATATACCGCCTGCGGCGGGATCCATCCGGCTTCCACCCTGCCCATTATGCTGGATGTCGGGACGAATAATCAGCAACACCTGGACGACCCAATGTATATGGGCTGGCGCCATCCGCGCATCAGCGATGATCAG
This sequence comes from Pantoea sp. LS15, assembly GCF_012241585.1. NCBI lineage: Bacteria > Pseudomonadati > Pseudomonadota > Gammaproteobacteria > Enterobacterales > Erwiniaceae > Pantoea > Pantoea sp. LS15. The sequence continues at coordinate 334,489 of NZ_JAAVXA010000001.1, read as the reverse complement.
TACGCTGAATTTATGGACATGTTTGTCAGCACCGTCAAAGCACGTTGGCCAAATGTTCTTCTGCAGTTTGAAGACTTCGCGCAGAAAAATGCAACTAAACTGCTCCAGCGTTACCGCGACCAGCTGTGCTGCTTCAATGATGACATTCAGGGAACGGCAGCCGTCACCGCAGGTACGCTGATTGCAGCAGCCCATGCAGCGGGGACACGCATTCGCGATCAGCGTGTCGTCTTCCTCGGCAGCGGTTCCGCCGGATGCGGAATCGCAGAAAAAATTGTGGCACTGATGGTTGATGATGGTCTGACCGAATCCGAAGCCCGCAGCCGGATCTTTATGGTCGACCGCTTTGGCTTGCTGACCGACGATATGACCAACCTGCTCGACTTCCAGAAAAACCTTCTCACCGCGCGTGATGCCATTGGCCACTGGCAGGTAGAAGCCAATAATATCTCCCTGCTGGAGGTGGTAAAGAACGCGCATCCGACGGTGATGATTGGCGTTTCAGGTCAGCCTGGGCTCTTCAGTGAAGAGATTGTGAAAGAGATGCATCGTCACTGCCCGCGCCCTATTATCATGCCGCTCTCGAACCCGACATCACGAGCGGAGGCGCAACCACAGGACCTTATCGCGTGGACCCAGGGTACCGCGCTGGTAGCCACCGGCAGCCCGTTTGCCCCGGTGTTCTGGCAGAATGAGCAGTACGACATCGCCCAGTGTAACAACGCCTATATTTTCCCGGGTCTGGGATTAGGGATCCTGGCAAGCAACGCGCGCAGGGTTACGGAAGAGATGTTGATGGCGGCAAGCCGCAGCCTGGCCGCGCAATCTCCACTGGTTACCACCGAGAAAGGGGGATTGTTGCCACCGGTCGATCACATTGAAACGGTATCACGCCAGATTGCCCTCGCCGTTGCCCGTGCGGCGATTGATCAGGGCGTAGCCCCGGCGATAGACGACGAAATCTTACTGACGCGCATCGAGCAGACCTGGTGGCAAGCGGATTACGCGCCATATCGCAGGTCGGCGTTGTAACAACAGTTTTGCCCTCACAGGATGTGAGGGCTTCTCTTACATCGAATACCCTGGCTTCTTAATCAGCTCATCCAGCTTCGGACCTATCTCGGTATCCCAGACCTGCGCTTTCCAGTCTTCAGGAGCCACCTGGTTCAGCGCAACCGATACGGAACTGTCTTTGCTGTTGAAATGGCGAATGATGACGTCGGCAATATCCGCCGCCAGCGCAGCTTTTTGTTCGTCGTTAAAATCACGGGGAAAACATTTGATGTCTACATGTGGCATGTGCAGGTTTCCAGTTATGAGCCAGGGTTCCACGTTATCAGATAATATTGTTTGCCTTTAACACCTTGTGCAGTTTCGGAAGCTGAGAAACCGTGTCCGCAATCGCTGTTATCTTCGGGGTATTCGCGGCAAACCATTCATGACGAGGTCCCCAGGTACGCGTGACCACAATATACACATCCAGCAGCGTCAGGCGTTCACCCAACGCATAGGGGCTCGCCTTGAGCTGGCTGTCGAACCACTGATAGAGCGATTTACGGTACTCAATGCAATTTTTCTGCAGCTGCTCCGGCGCATCGGGAGCCCAGCGCTCGGGATAATCGGCATACGTGAAGGTGGGATACACGTTGGCAACAAACCAGATCAATAAACGCTGAAACTGCTGGCGTTCGGCCTGATCTGGAGATGGCGCAAGATCGGGACATTTATCGAGAACCATCAGAGCAATCGCCGCGGTTTCGGTCATGATGGTCCCATTTTCCAGTTCCAGCGTCGGCACCTGACACAGCGGATTGATTTTTTGCAGCCGCTCACGCTGCGGACCGGGCTGGTCGAATCCATCCACATTGATAAATTGATAAGGAATATCAGCCAGGGTCAGCATTGCTTCACTGATTGCCGAACCCCAGCCGGGTACGCCATAAAGTTTTATCATGTTCCCCCCTCAGGGATAAAAACCCTAAGTGTAGAACACCGCCAACTGGCTTGCTGTCGTCATGCCCCACCCAGCCAGAAGTCCCTGTTTCATCGGCGCGCCTTACAGCACTTTTGACAGGAACTGGCGTGTTCGCGGGTGTGACGGGCGGTTTAGAACCTCTTCACTGCTGCCCTGTTCTACAATTTTACCGTCGACCATAAACACCACTTGATCTGCCACCTCCCGGGCAAAACCGATCTCGTGGGTCACCACCACCAGCGTAGTGCCGGAGCGAGCCAGTTTTTTGATCACATCCAGCACTTCCCCCACCAGCTCCGGGTCGAGAGCCGAGGTGGGTTCATCAAACAGCATCACGCGAGGACGTAACGCCAGCGCACGGGCAATGGCAATGCGCTGCTGCTGACCGCCGGAGAGATGACGCGACCAGGCATCGGCTTTATCGCGTAAACCCACGACATCAAGCAGGTTCCACGCGTGCTCTACCGCCTCTTTTTTGCTGAGTTTCTTGTGCGCGACAGGTGCCTCAATTAAATTTTCCAGCACCGTGAGATGCGGAAAGAGATTGAAGTTCTGGAAGACATAACCCACGTTGACACGCTGCTTGAGGATCTCTTTCTCCTTCAGCTCGTAGAGTTTGTCTCCCTGACGGCGATAGCCAATGTAATCCCCGTCGATCTGGATAAACCCCTCGTCGACTCGCTCCAGATGGTTAATGGTGCGCAAAAGGGTCGATTTACCCGAGCCGGACGGCCCGAGGATCACCGTGACCGATCCCGGTGGGATCTCAAGCGTGACGTTGTCGAGCGCTTTGTGGCGGCCAAAAAACTTACTGACGCCGGTAATGGAAATGTGTCCTTCAGGAGAGGCTTGCATGGATGGGTTCCTGTGCTGGCGCGGTGGTAACAGACCGGGTACGGCTAGCCGCACGGTTCTGATTCACGGCAGAGCGGCGTTCACTGCGGGCAAGACCGCGCTCAACGATATGCTGAATAGCAGACAACACGGTGGTAATCACCAGATACCAGGCAGCCCCCACCATCAGCAGGGGGATCACCTCCTGCGTACGGTTGTAGATCATCTGAATGGTATAAAACAGCTCCGGCATCGCGAGGACATAAACCATCGCCGTACCTTTGGCGAGACTGATGATTTCATTGAACCCCGACGGCAGAATGGTACGCAGTGCCTGGGGCAGAATGATGCGCACTGTGCGTCGCCATGCGGGCAGACCGAGCGCAGCGGCCGCTTCGTATTGCCCGTGGTCAACGCCGAGAAATCCGCCGCGAATAATCTCTGCGGTATAGGCGCTCTGTACAAGGGTTAACCCCACTACCGCGGTGGAAAACTGCCCCAGCACGTTGATGGTTTCAAAGTGGCCCCAGGTGATGCCGGTGAACGGCACGCCGAGAGAGAGCGTGTCGTAAAGATAGGAGAAGTTGTAAAGGATGATCAGTACCACGATCAGTGGTAACGACCGAAACAGCCAGATGTAACCCCACGCCAGGCTGCGCAACAGCCAGGATGAAGAGAGTCTCGCCAGCGCCAGCATGCCGCCAATCACTATACTTAGCGCGGTGCCGATAAGCGTTAGCAGAAGCGTTTGCCCTACACCTTCAAGGATCACCGGGTCAAAGAACCAGCGGGCGAACACCGCCCACTCCCAGCGCGGGTTAAACGCCACGGACTGAATCACAACCGCCAGCACAAACAGCGCTACCGCGGCGCCAACGGTCCGCAGCGGGTAACGCGCCGGGACCACCTTAATGGTTTCAACGTTGCTCATCGTCGTTCCTCATGCGGTTTTACTGAACGCTTCGCGTACCAGCGTTTTGGTGAAACGCAGCCGACCATCAAATGGTGGCTGACTGTACTCTTCCGGGTCGCGGTTGAGATCGAACTGGGGCTGATACCCCTGACTGAGATAGAGCCTGACCGCCTCCGGTTGACGAAAACCGGTGGTGAGGTAGATCTGGCTGTAACCAGCGAGCACCGCCCTGCGCTCCAGTTCACCCACTATCCGGCCAGCAAGTCCCTGCTGACGCAGGGATTTATTTGTCCAGATACGTTTAATTTCAGCGGTACGCTCGTCAAAGGGTTTGTATGCGCCGGTGGCAATAATCTCACCGTCGCGCTCCAGCACGATGAACAGCCCCTGCGGCGCTAAGTACCACTCGGTAAGTTCCACTTCAGCGTCTTTAGAGAAGTAGTCACCGTAGCGGGCCGCATATTCACCAAACAGCCCCTCGATAACAGGTTGAAGATCGGCATCTTCTGGTGATACGTCCCGGAATTGTTCGCTCATAGCCCCTCCTTAGTCACCCAGACCTGCCGGGTTCACTTCAGATTGCGGGATGCGCTCCACCCCTTCCCCCCAGCGGTTCAGCACTTTGTCGTAATCACCGTTTTTGATGACGCCGTTAAGTGCGGTTTGCACTGGCTCAACCAGTCCACTGCCTTTTTTCAATGTCACGGCAATGTGTGCAGCCTTCGGCCAGCCACCGTCGACGCTACCCACCAGTTTGGTTTTACCGGTTAACGCTGCTTTCCACGCACCAATCACGTTTGGGCCAAAATAGGCATCCGCACGTCCTGACTGGAGGGCCAGCGTTTGCGCCGCATCGTCTTTGGTGTAGACAGGGGTAAAGGGTTTGAGCCCTTTTTTGAGGTTTTCGTCATTCCATGCCAGCAGGATGGCCTCCTGATTGGTGCCTGATCCGACGATAATTTTTAGCCCGGCAATATCCTCTGCTTTCTCTATCGACTTCAGCGGGCTGGTCGATTTCACGTAAAAGCCGAGGGAATCCTTACGGTAGGTGGCAAAATCAAACTTCTCTTTGCGCGCTTTGGTGACGGTGATGTTGCTGATGGCCGCATCGTATTTCCCGGAGGCCACGCCCAGCGGCCAGTCCTCCCAGGAGGTGGGCACCACATTCAGCTCCAGACCCAGGCTGTCGGCCACCAGACGGGCGACATCAACCTCACTGCCCAGCAGCGTTTTGTTGTCATCTGAAAATACCGTCAGCGGCGGTTGATTCAGCCCCGCCACTGCGACGGTAAATTTCCCCGGCACAGCAAACTGATAATCCTTAGGCAGCTTTGCCACAGCATCACTGTTTTTGGTCGTGTTGATCGGCGTTTTATTGGCCTCAATGCTGACGCCAGTGCCGTTAATGTTCACATTCTCTGCCCAGACTGCAGGGGTAAAGGCCAGCGCAAGCGCCAGAATAAGCGTTTTTTTCTGCATAGCGGGGTTCTCTTTTATTGTTGTATGAACTGGTTTTTGGGTTCGTCTAAGCCCAGACTTTCGCGCAGCGTGCTGCCCGGGTATTCAGTGCGGAACAGGCCGCGGGCTTGTAAAACAGGCACCACCTGGTCAACAAAACGCGGGAAGGTGTCCGGCGTTCCACCCTGAATAATGAAACCGTCAGCCGCATAACCTTCAAACCAGGTTTGCAGGCCGTCCGCCACCTGCTCCGGCGTACCGGAAAAACGCGGGCGCGGGGAAGCCGTCTCGAGCGCCACCTGACGCAGGGTTAAGTTGCGCTCCCGGGCATTACGTTTGATTTCATCGGTAGTACTGCGGAAGCTGTTTTTGCCTAAATCACCGATATCCGGGAACGGTTCGTCGAGGGGATACTGGCTGAAATCGTGGTGCTCGAAATAACGTCCGAGGTAGTTCAGAGCATCGTTAATCGACACCAGCGCCGCCGTCGTTTGATACTGGTTTTCCACATCATCGGCATCTTTTCCGACGATGACGCTGACACCCTGAAAAATATGCAGATCAGACGCGCGGCGACCGTGACTTTCCAGTTGCTGTTTTACGTCGCGGTAAAAGGCTTTTGCCTCGTCGAGCGTCTCATGATGGGTAAAAATGGCGTCGGCATGTTTCGCCGCCAGTCTTTTTCCGTCATCCGAGGCGCCCGCCTGAAAGACAATCGGACGCCCTTGTGGTGTACGCCCAATATTCAGCGGCCCGGCGACCTGGAAAAAATCGCCGCGATGATCCAGCGTATGCAGTTTGGCCGGGTCAAAAAATTGACCGCTCTCTTTGTTGCGAACAAAGGCGTCACCTTCCCAGGAGTCCCAGAGCCCCTTCACCACGTCGAGATACTCGTCCGCAATCTGGTAGCGTAGCGCATGTTCCGGGTGCTTTTCGCGGGAAAAATTCTTCGCAGAACCTTCCAGCGGGGAGGTCACCACGTTCCAGCCCGCACGCCCGTTGCTCAGGTGATCGAGGCTGGCAAACTGGCGCGCAGTGGTAAAGGGCTCGCTGTAAGAGGTGGATAAGGTTCCCACCAGCCCCAGATGTGAGGTGATGCTCGCCAGCGCGGACAATACCGTCAGCGGTTCAAAACGATTTAAAAAATGCGGGATCGATTTTTCGTTGATATAAAGACCATCGGCAACAAATAAGAAATCGAACTTCCCCTCTTCCGCTTTTAATGCCGTCGCTTTTACAAATTCAAAATTAATACTGGCATCAGCGGTGGCCGCCGGATGGCGCCAGGCTGACATGTTTCCGGATGCACCATGCAAAATGGTCCCCAGCCGCAATTGTCGGGTTGCAGACATATTTACCTCTTCTGATTTAAACGTGTTGCAGGGCTTTTTCCGCAAGCTGTGCAAAATAGCGGGCAGCCGGCTCAATTAAGGCTTCATCCGGATTAAACGCCGGGTGGTGCAAACCAAAGGGACTATTGCTGCCAATGCTGACAAATGCCCCCGGGATCTGCTGCAAGTAGACGGCGAAATCTTCTCCACCCATATGCAGTTCCGCATGCCGGGTTTCATATCCCGCTTCCCGGGCGACCGAGGTGGCAAAATCTGTCCAGCGTTCATCATTCACCAGCGCGGTGGGCCCGGCGTACCAGGTAATATCAATCTGTGCGCTGAAGGCGCTGGCAAACCCGGCGGCGATTTCTTCCACACGGGTTTTAACATTCTGCTGCACCGACGTACGATGAGTGCGCAGTGTGCCTTCCAGCTCGACGTTTTCTGGCAACACGTTCCAGGTATTCCCACCCGCAATACGCGTAACGCTCAGCACCACCGAATCCAGCGTATTAACGTTACGGCTGGCGACGCTTTGCAGCGCCGTCACCAGTTGACTCGCCAGTACAATGGCATCGTTGCCTTCGTGTGGACGGGCAGCATGCGCGCCTTTACCGGTTATGCGAATCACAAATCTGTCGACGTTGGCATAGAATGGCCCGCCACGGGTGGCGAACTCGCCGACCGACAGTGAAGGTTCGTTATGCATGCCGAAAATCGCGCTGACACCACGCAATGCCCCGGCCCGCACCAGGCTTTTCGCGCCACCAAAGTTCTCTTCCGCAGGCTGGAACAGGATACGCACCCGTCCGTTGAGCGAGGCTTCCCGTTCTTTGAGTTTTAACGCGGCCCCAAGGATCACGCTGGTGTGGATATCATGCCCGCAGGCATGCATCACGCCTGCACGCTGTGAGCTAAACGGCACGCCGCTGCGCTCTTCAATCGGCAAAGCGTCTATATCTGCCCGTAGCGCAATCAGCTTGTCACCGGTCCCGATTTCCGCCACCAGACCGGTTGGCAGTGCGTAAGGCAACGGCGTTATGCCCGCCTTTGTCAGCCACTGGTGCAGTCGGGCGGTGGTTTCTACTTCCTGACCTGACAATTCCGGGTTCTGATGCAGCTCGCGCCGCCAGGCAATCAGCTGTTCGCCAAAGCTCATACCGTAACCTCCTTGTTAAACCGCGCCTGGGCCAGCAGACGCAGGGACTGCACGCGCGCGACGCCATCCGCAACCGGGGTATCAATAATGAATTCGTCAATACCCCACTTTTCGTGCAGGGTGTTCAGTTGTTCCAGGACCGATTCAGCCGTACCGGCCAGCAGAGACTGGGCCCGACGGGCAATACGCACGGGTTCGCTGCCCGCCTGGCGTGCAAAGGCGTAAGCCTGTTCTTCACTGGCCACGGTGACACGCTGACCGTTTGCCAGCTCAACGCCCCACACCTCCACCTTCTGCGCAAGCGCGTCTGCTTCGGCCTGCGTCGGCGCAATAATCGCCTGCACCGCCACCATCACGTCGCGGACACTGTTTTCACGCCAGATGGTGATAACCTCGCGCAGCAGGTCAGGATCGCCATTCAAGTGCGCAGCAAAAACAAAGTGCCAGTCGAGTGTTGCGGCCAGTAGCGCGCTTTCAGCACTCGCGCCCAGCAGAAAACCCTGTGCAGGTACGGGCGGTAGCGGCGTAGCACGAACAACCTCTTCCGCAGCCTGGTTTTCTGGGCGGATCCAGTGGTTAAGCTGAGCCAGCTGTTCGGCAAAGCTGCCCTTTTCCTGTTGATTCAGACCCTGCTGCAGCGCGCGGGTCGAGAGTGGCAGCCCGCCAGGGGCTTTTCCGACGCCGAGATCAACGCGACCCGGCGCCAGGGCGGCCAGAACGTTAAAATTCTCGGCAACTTTATACGGGCTATAGTGCTGAAGCATGACGCCGCCCGACCCCACACGGATGCGCTTAGTTTGCCCGAGGATCCAGGCAATCAGCAGTTCCGGCGAGGGGCTGGCGAGCTGAGGTGTGTTGTGGTGTTCGGCAATCCAGAAGCGGTGATAACCCAGCGTTTCCGCCTGCTGCGCCAGTGTTAAGGTACGTGCCAGCGCATCGGCGGCGGTTTCGTGTTCTGCGACGGGGCTTTTATCCAGAATGCTGATTCGCCATGACATGTTGCGTTCTCATTTGACTTAACATGTCGTCATTATTAAAGGCGCGATTAACCTCTGAGAAACAATTAATTTACATTTAGTTTGCCGGAAATCAGATATGTAACCCCTGCTAACGATGTGATTTAAGCGATGAAATCAGCACCTCCGCCTCCTGCCGACGGGTAATGCGAACAAAACGAATATGCCCATATTGCGGGTTTTGCAGATCGGCTTCATAACGCGTGCGGTTGTTACGCCACGTTTTCACCGTCCAGATGATAATGGACTCTCTGCTCAGGAATGCGCGGCGAAAACTCTCTTTGTTCCCGGTTCCGGCCCAGAGTTCGTGTTTATGCCAGGCCCGTTTGATTGCCCTGGTGATGGCCTGCCAGAGTGTGCGGGTAAACCCGTAATCCACCCACACTACAACGTCGACATCACGCCATTTCACAGGCCGCGTGCGGTTATAGTTGCCGTCAAGTACCCAATCTGGCGAGGCATGTAGCGCTTGCTCCAGCTTTTCCTGAAATACATCGTCTGGCGTTCCCTGCCAGTCAGGTCGCCAGTAGAGTCTGTCCATCTCGATATAGGGAATAGCCAGTTCATCAGCGATCCGTCTTGCCAGCGTGGTTTTTCCACTTCCGCTGGTGCCGATTACATTAATTCTCACCCTTAGCCTCATTTAGCTGAATAAAAACCAAATCAATCATAACGTTTACCTTCCGCTTGTTCCACTGAGCAACTATTAAGCGCTTCTGATGATTAAAACAGCAGGTCACTGACGGTTTTGTCTAAAAAGTCATCACGATTCAGCGCGTTGTGATCCACGTCTGCTCTGACCACACGATTTCCTTCGACTTGCATCACTTTCGGCACGGTTATATTTTGCGTCGCTTATGAATTGCAGGTAGGATGCCTCGCCATGTTTCGCCTTATCCATACACAGAATGACTGGAAAGGCGACATGTGTTTGCGCAGACGCAATCGTTTGTATTGCGTTCTGCCAGGCAGGACTATCACGATAATGGTTCAGACAGGCAAACAGGTAACTCAATGAAAACAAGCAATAAAAGCGCAGCCGATCATCATGCTGCTAAACGTCGCTGGTTGAACTCCCACGAAGAGGGCTACCACAAAGCGATGGGCAACCGTCAGGTTCAAATGATCGCCATCGGCGGCGCTATCGGTACGGGTCTGTTTTTAGGTGCAGGCGCTCGCTTGCAGATGGCTGGCCCGGCTCTCGCTCTGGTTTATCTGGTATGCGGGATCTTCTCTTTCTTCATTCTTCGTGCGCTGGGCGAACTGGTACTGCATCGCCCTTCCAGCGGAAGCTTCGTCTCTTACGCCCGTGAATTCCTCGGTGAAAAAGCGGCTTACGTTGCAGGCTGGATGTACTTCGTCAACTGGGCGATGACCGGTATCGTTGATATCACCGCCGTGGCGCTGTATATGCACTACTGGGGCGCATTTGGTGATGTGCCGCAGTGGGTCTTTGCCCTTGGCGCGTTAGCCATTGTCGGCACCATGAATATGATCGGCGTGAAGTGGTTCGCTGAGATGGAGTTCTGGTTTGCACTGGTCAAAGTGCTGGCTATCGTCGTGTTCCTGATCGTAGGTACTGTCTTCCTCGGCAGCGGTAAGCCACTGGATGGTAATGCCACTGGCTTCCATCTGATAACCGATAACGGCGGATTCTTCCCGCACGGTCTGCTGCCTGCGCTGGTACTGGTTCAGGGTGTGGTGTTTGCCTTTGCCTCTATCGAACTGGTGGGTACTGCTGCAGGTGAATGTAAAGATCCGCAGACAATGGTACCAAAAGCCATTAACAGCGTGATCTGGCGTATCGGTTTGTTCTACGTCGGTTCTGTGGTACTGCTGGTTCTGTTACTGCCGTGGAACGCCTATCAGGCGGGTCAGAGCCCGTTTGTGACCTTCTTCTCTAAGCTGGGCGTGCCTTATGTAGGCAGCATCATGAACATCGTGGTACTGACGGCGGCGCTCTCCAGCCTCAACTCCGGTCTTTATTCTACCGGCCGTATCCTGCGCTCCATGTCCATGGGTGGTTCTGCGCCGAAGTTCATGTCAAAAATGAGCAAGCAGCACGTGCCGTACGCGGGTATTCTGGCCACGCTGGTGGTCTATGTCTTCGGGGTGTTCCTGAACTATCTGGTCCCGTCTCGGGTCTTTGAAATCGTTCTGAACGTGGCTGCGCTCGGTATTATCGCATCCTGGGCCTTTATCGTGGTCTGCCAGATGCGTCTGCGCAAAGCCATTAAAGAAGGTAAAGCCGCTGACGTGAGCTTTAAGCTGCCTGGCGCGCCGGTGACCTCCTGGCTCACCCTGCTCTTCCTGTTCAGCGTGCTGGTGCTGATGGCGTTCGATTACCCGAACGGCACCTACACCATCGCGACCATTCCGCTGCTGGCCGTGCTGCTGATTGCCGGCTGGTTCGGCGTACGTAAGCGCGTTCACGAAATTCACAGCACTGCGCCAATTCATCACGACGATGAAAAACACGACGCACCGCTGGTGGAAGAAACCTCGCGTTAAGCATCCAGTAAGCATTAAAAAGGGAAGGCAAATGCCTTCCCTTTTTTTATTTACAGCGCGATACGAATCACGTCGTCAGGTTGGGTTGCTTCCTGTTGACGGGTAGATTTCTGTTTTACCGTCACATACAAGGTTTTGCCATCCGCAGAGAGCGCCAGGCTGTTCGGATAGACCGGCGTGTCGAAGGTTTTCGTCACTTTGTAAGATTTCGCATCAATCACACTCACCTTACCGGCTTCACGGTGCGTCACATACGCTTCATTGCGTGCCGGGTTAAACAGCACGGCCAGTGATTCCGGTGCAGAGATTTTCTCGATCACGCTGCCGTCTTTCAGGCTCACCACCAGTACTTCAGGCTGTTTTGAATCGGTCAGGAACGCGCGCTGGCCGGCGGTGTCGAGGCTCAGATTCAGATAGAAGTGCTCTTTCCCGTCGTCCTGCACTTTTTTGCGACTCAAGATTTTGTTCGTCACCGTATCAATCGTCACCAGTTCGCCATCGGCATTGGTGGTGTACAGACGTTTTGCCTGCGTATCAAGCGCCAGGCCAGTGCTGTAGGTACCGGTATTGGTAATGGTCTCTTTCAGCTTCAGCGTTGCGCCATCCACGACCCAAATCACGCTCTCTTTACCTACACCAGTGATATAGACGGTGTTAGTGCTGTCATCAGCCACCAGCTGGCGCGGCTGCAGCGGTTTGACGGTTTCACTGCGTTGACGACCATCCAGTACCAGCCGCCCCTTCACGTCGCCTGTTTTGGCATCAATCGCCGTCACCGCACCGTTGATGGTGTTACCAAACCACAGCGTTTGGCTCGCGTTGTTAAGGGTGGCGCCGAAAGGTTTGAGATCGCTATGAATCGCTTGCGTCACGTCCAGCGTGACCGGGTCAAGGCGATAGATAACCCCGCCCTTATCGGTTTTACGGCTTTGTGACGTCGCAACCCACAGCGCATTCTCCTGCTGGCTTACCGCCATTTCATACGCCCCTTTCCCCACCGCTTTACGCAGGATCTCTTCGGCGGCATGCACCTGGAAGGTGCTGGCAAACAGTAACGTAGCAGACAGCAGAGAAAGGCTCAGTCGCGGCGAGCACAGATGACGTAAAGACATAACAATTCCTTTTCTGAAAAGAGGGTTTTCTGCTGACATCACTTCCGGCAGGCAACGTCCTGGCATTGCCTTTTGATAATGAGAATAGTAATCATTAATCAACGGAATGTGGAGTTTTTCTTTCCCTCGCCTACATTCATTAACGCAATGTGCGGTTAAAGTTTTCAAAACATTTACAAAACCTTTAACATATAGGCACATGTTCCATTTGGTTCGTTTAGATACCACAACCGGTTTTACTCATGAAAATCATTTCCGCCCGTAAGGCATCTCTGATGCTGGTTCCTGTTATTGTTGCGCCACTCACTGCGATGAGTGCGGATGAACAGACCATGATCGTCAGCGCGACACCGCAAACTGTATCGGAACTCGATACTCCAGCAGCGGTGAGCGTCGTGAATGGCGATGATATGCGTCAGGCCACGCCACGCATCAACCTGTCTGAATCGCTGGGTAGCGTCCCGGGTCTGCAAATTCAAAACCGCCAGAACTATGCGCAGGATCTGCAGCTTTCGATACGTGGATTCGGTGCCCGTTCAACCTTTGGCGTACGCGGTATCCGCATGTATGTCGACGGTATTCCAGCCACCATGCCGGACGGACAAGGGCAAACCTCCAACATCGATCTTTCCAGCGTGGACACCGTTGAAGTGCTGCGCGGCCCCTTCTCTGCCCTGTACGGCAACGCCTCTGGCGGTGTGATTAACATCAACACCCAGACCGGACAGCAGCCGCCGACCATTGAGGCCAGCAGCTATTACGGCAGTTACGGTACCTGGCGCTATGGCATGAAAGCCACTGGCGCAATGGGTGACGGACACACGCAGGCGATGTGGATTACACCGTTTCCACCACCCGCTTCACCACTAAAGGTTATCGTGACCACAGCGGTGCGCGAAAAAATCTCGCCAATGCCAAACTGGGTGTGCGTATAGATGATGTCAGTAAGCTTACGCTGATCGTTAACAGCGTGGACATGAAGGCTAACGATCCGGGTGGACTGGATTACCAGGAGTGGCGGGAAGACCCACGCCAGTCTCCTCGCGGTGATCAGTACAACACGCGTAAGACCATCAAACAGACTCAGGCCGGACTGCGTTACGATCGCCAGCTCAGCACCCAGGACGACCTTAGCGTGATGATGTATGCCGGTGAGCGTGAAATGACGCAGTACCAGTCAATACCTTATCAACCGCAGCTTAAGCCATCTCACTCCGGCGGTGTGATTGACATGCAGCGCCATTACCAGGGCGTTGATACCCGTTGGACTCACCGTGGCGAGCTGCTGGTGCCGGTGACCTTTACCACCGGCCTGAACTATGAAAACCTGAGCGAAGATCGTCGCGGGTATGAGAACTTCGTGATGAATAACGGCGTACCGGAATACGGTGTGAAGGGTGATAAGCGCCGTAACGAGCGTAACCTGATGTGGAACGTCGACCCTTACCTGCAAAGCAGCTGGCAACTGACACAGAAGCTCTCTGTGGATGCGGGTGTGCGTTACAGTTCGGTCTGGTTCGACTCCAACGATCATTACATTACGCCGGGTAACGGCGATGACAGCGGTGACGCGAGCTATCACAAGTGGCTTCCAGCGGGTTCCGTGAAATATGCCGTGACGGACGCGTGGAATCTCTATGTTGCTGCAGGGCGCGGATTCGAAACACCAACAATCAACGAACTCTCGTATCGTGCGGATAACCAGGGCGGTCTGAATATTGGCCTGAAACCTTCCACCAACAATACGTATGAAGTGGGGAGCAAAACCCGTATCGGCAATGGTCTGCTGACGGCCGCGCTGTTCCGCACGGATACGGATGATGAGATCGTGGTCGATTCCAGTTCCGGCGGCCGTACAAGTTATAAAAATGCCGGTAAAACCCGTCGTCAGGGGGTGGAAGTTTCCCTGGACCAGCAGTTTGCTGAAAACTGGAAGCTGAAAATGGCGTGGACCTATCTGGACGCCACCTACCGTACCAATGTATGCAGCGACACAGACTGTAATGGAAACCGCATGCCAGGTATCGCCCGTAACATGGGTTATGCCTCGTTTGGCTGGCAGCCGGAGGAAGGCTGGTACGCGGGTTCAGATGTCCGCTACATGAGCGATATCATGGCCGACGACGAAAACACGGCAAAAGCCCCGTCGTACACAGTGGTCGGGCTGAATACCGGGTATAAATTCAACTATGGCAAATGGGGAATGGACGTCTTTGGCCGCGTAGATAACCTGTTCGACAAAGAGTATGTCGGCTCGGTTATTGTTAACGAATCCAATGGACGTTATTACGAGCCTGCACCCGGGCGTAACTATGGCGTAGGAATGTCAATCTCTTATCGCTTCGAGTAAGCAAAAAGAAAAGTTTATTTTATTAATGAAATAAGCCTCCTGATGGCAATAAGCCATCAGGAGTTATTAACCGAATAAATAATTAGCTGCGGTATATAGTCGCTGTGTTAAATAATCTCTTAGTTAAAATATTGTCGCTGTAAAAGAGAATTTGCTTCATCAATCAACTTATCAATCGCCTTCTGGCAGTCACCCACATCCCGTCGCTCAAGGGCCGCAAGTAGCTCATCATAGTGATATGTCGACACCTTGATGTCGTTGAGTTCCTGGTGCAGATAGTTAATGCACGGCCCGATGCGGACCCACAACTGTTCAATTAAGGCATTGAGCGTAGGCATTTCCGCATACTGATAAAGCGTAAACCGGAAGATACGATTCGCATGCAATGCCTGCTGAACGTTACCATTGCGCATTGCGTTATGAAAATCGTCCGACAATTTGTGCAGCACGTCCAGCTTGCCGTCAGACATATTCTGACACGCTGCGGCAACCGCCATCGGCTCAAGTTGTTTTCTGATGGCATTGATCTCGTTATAACGCTCCAGCGTCACCTCAGGCACCAGAAATGCCTGTGCAGGCGTGGCATGTAACGCCCCTGATGATACCAGACGCAAAAGCGCCTCACGAACCGGGGTAATACTGGTGCCTAATTTATCGGCGATCTCTTTGGTAATCAGTCGTGCCCCAGGTTTGAGTGAGCCTGTAATTAACGCTCCTTTCAAACTGAGTTCAACTTGCATGGTAAGACTGATCCTTTGCGCTTTTTCTAAATGATCCAAATCAAGCATGTTCAATTCCTGTAGCTAAAGCTCAATGCTATTTTTTAAACGTCAGTTTTAATAAAACGACGCCGGTCCGATATATCCTGTATCGTCATGCCTGGTGGTGGGAAGTACGTAAAAACATCAAAACGTGCAAAATTTGTTTTTTTCGTTTTCGGGCTCATCCGGGATGATGGCGCGAAAAGCCATGTCAGTTAATTAAAGACAATATATCGTATCTTCACAAATAAATATGGCGGGAAACCCCGCCATAGTGTGGTTTATTTATTGTCGGCCGCGACGCGAATCACGACTTTGCCGAAGTTTCGCCCTTCGAGAAGGCCAATCAGCGCCTCAGGCGCGTTCTCCAGCCCGTTGGTCACCTGTTCACGATAGTGAATTTTACCTTCCTGCACCCAGCGCCCCATCTCTTGCTGGAACTCTTTAATACGGTGCCCATAGTCCTGGCCAATGATAAAGCCCTGCATACGAATGCGTTTCTTCAGAATGGTCGCCATCAGGAGCGGCAAACGATCCGGTCCGTCAGGCAGGCCCGTCGCATTGTAGCCACTTACCAGACCACACACCGGTACGCGCGCGGAAGTATTCAGTAACGGCAGCACGGCGTCAAAGACTTTCCCGCCGACGTTTTCATAATAAACATCAATCCCTTTCGGGCAGGCTTTTTTCAGTTGATCGGCAAAATCCGCAGCGTGGTGATCCAGACAGAGGTCAAACCCGAGGACCTCAACCGCATGGCGGCATTTTTCTGCACCGCCGGCCACGCCGACCACCCTGCAACCTTTGATTTTGCCAATCTGTCCAACGGTCGCGCTAACCGGGCCTGTCGCGGCAGCAACCACCAACGTTTCACCCGCTTCAGGTTGCCCGATATCCAGCAACCCCATGTAGGCAGTAAAGCCTGGCATACCCAGAATACCCAGCGCCCAGGAAGGATGAGACGGATTTTCACCCAGTTTGACCAGACCGCTGCCGTCCGAGAGTTCATACTCCTGCCAGCCGCTGTAGCTCAGCACCCATTCTCCGGCTTTGAAGTCGGGATGGTTTGACTGCTCAACGCGGCTGACCGTCCCCCCTACCATCACCGCACCAATCTCAACTGGCGGTGAATAGGATGGTGCATCGCTCATGCGGCCACGCATGTAAGGGTCCAGCGACAGCCAGACCGTACGGAGCAAAAGCTGCCCCTCAACAGGCGCAGGAACGGGTTGTTCCTCCAGACGAAAATTCTCCGCGACCGGAGCACCCTGCGGACGGGAGGCCAGTACCCAGCGGCGGTTATGCGACACAGATTGATTCATCAGAAACTCCTTCTGGTTCAAATGTCATTACAGCCTGGCTCACGATCGGCGTTATCGCTTTAACATTACGAGCCAGACTGGTTAAGCCGTACGACCAGATAGATGCAGGTTTCATTCGTTTCGTTGATGAACCGACAGTCATTAGGCGGCCCCAGTTCCAGGCAGTCACCGGCCTGCATTTCGTGGCGCGTATCGCCTTCCTGGAACACCAGCTCACCCGTTTGTAGCCAGATAAGTTGACGAGCCAGCGCATAAGAAGATGCTGGCATAGGCACATCGCTCCCCGCCGGGAGTTCAACCTGAACAAGGTCGATGGGAAGATCAGTGCGGGGAGAAACGTGGCGACGAAGGTAATGCGTTTGTGGGTCGCGCCAGACGGGCTGGTTGGCGAGGCGCAGTAGTTTTCCCTCTTGCATCTCGGCTCTGGCAATCAGCGTCGACATGCTGATGCCAAAAGCCCCCGACAAGCGGGCAAGCAACGTTGCCGTAGGGCTACTGTCCCCACGTTCTATCTTGTGGATCATGGCACGCGAAACACCTGCCCGGTCAGCAAGCTCGCTCAAAGACCATCCGCGAGACTCGCGTTCAAGGCGAATTCTTGCGCTAATCCGTTGATTCATGGTGTCTGTTATGGTGTTCATGACGTCATACTATAGTGTATGGACGGCATTTCAATGGGCTTTTGATAACAAAAAAATATGGCTTATGTCGTAGCTATCTGGCGATACAGTTGTGTAATATCGTAGCCACACCGTAACACTATAGTAAACAACACACAGAGGTTTCATCATGATCGTTCGTCATGCCTGCAAAGAAGACTGCGCTGCGATAGGAGAAATTTACAACCACGCGGTGTTGCACACTGCCGCGATCTGGAACGATAAGACCGTCGATACCGATAACCGTATTGCCTGGTTTGAGGCACGCACGCTTGCAGGTTACCCGGTACTGGTCAGTGAAGAAGACGGTGTTATCACGGGCTATGCCTCTTTTGGTGACTGGCGCGCCTTTGACGGTTTTCGTCATACGGTAGAACATTCGGTCTATGTTCACCCGGACCATCAGGGCAAAGGGATTGGTCGCACATTGATGAAAGCGCTGATTAACGAAGCCCGTGCCATCGGCAAACACGTTATGGTCGCAGGCATCGAAGCGCAAAACCATGCCTCGATTCATCTTCATGAAACGCTCGGTTTTGTGACGACGGGTCAAATGCCGCAGGTGGGTACCAAGTTTGGTCGCTGGCTGGACTTAACCTTTATGCAGCTGCAGCTGGATGAGCGCAGCGACCCGGACGCAATCTCATGAATCAATCTCTGACGCTGGCTTTTCTGGTGGCGGCGGGAATCGGTCTGGTGGTGCAAAATACCTTAATGGTGCGCATCACCCAGTCCTCCTCCACTATTCTTATCGCGATGCTGCTGAATTCACTGGTCGGCATTGTGCTGTTTGTCAGCATTCTGCTGCTGAAACAGGGCTTCGCCGGATTTAGCGAGCTGGCCGCAACGGTGCGCTGGTGGACGCTGATCCCGGGGTTGCTGGGTTCGTTTTTCGTGTTTGCCAGTATCAGCGGATACCAGAACGTAGGCGCGGCGACGACCATCGCTGTGCTGGTGGCAAGCCAGTTGATCGGCGGGCTGGTGATGGACGTGCTGAGAAGCAACGGCATACCACTACGCGCCCTGATCGGCCCGGTGTGCGGCGCGGTGATGTTGGTCGTGGGTGCCTGGCTGGTCGCGCGACGCCAGTTTTGATCGCTACAGAATGGTGCCGCCTTTCGTTAGTTGTTCCTGTCGCGCTTCCAGCTCCTCTTTATGCTGCTTACCGTGGTGTGAAATCGCGGTACGCAGACGTTGCTGCTGGGTGTAGCGATCTTCACGGCTCAGCTCATCGTCATCGCTCAGTGTAATGAGCAGTTCATTCATGTGGGTGATAACGCCTTCGTCGATCGCGGCATCCACACGGGTGATCACTTCGTTTAAATGTGACATTGTCACTCCTTTCAGGTGCCAAAGGTAGGCCGGGTAAGACATAGCCGCCACCCGGCAATAGAACGCTTAGTTCAGCTTCGCTTTAGAGAAATCACTGCCCATCAGGCTCACGCTGTAACCCGTCACGTTGCTGCGGGTTGCGTAGAACGTTTTCCCGTTCGCCAGTGCGATCCACGGTGCCTGCTGGTAGAAAATCTCCTGCGCCTGCCCGTAGAGTTTCGCGCGCTCAGCCGGGTTGCTGGTCAGCTTCGCTTTTTGCACCAGGGAATCATACCCCTTATCGCACCAGCGTGCTGCGTTTGACCCCGTTTTAATGCTATTGCACCCCAGCAGTACGTCGGCAAAGTTGTCCGGGTCACCGTTATCGGACATCCAGCCGAACAGCGCAGAGTCATGCTCACCTTTACGCATGCCGGAGAGGTATTCGCCCCACTCGTAAGAGACAATTTTGGCCTTCACGCCGACTTTCGCCCAGTCGCTCTGGATCATCTCCGCGATACGGCGTGAATTAGGGTTATACGGACGCTGCACCGGCATTGACCACAGCGTCACTTCCACGCCCTTCTCCAGCCCGGCCTGTTTCAGCAGAGCTTTCGCTTTTTCAGGGTCGTAGCTGTAGTCCTTCAGGTCTTTATTAAAGCCCATCATGTTTGGCGGAATTGGTGATTTTGCCACCGTACCCGAGCCCATAAAGACCGCATTGACGATGGCTTTCTTGTCAGTTGCGTAGTTCAGCGCCTGACGAACCAGCACATTATCAAACGGTTTTTTCTCGGTATTAAACGCCAGATAGCCGACGTTCAACGCATCAACAGAGTGCAGTGTCAGGTCTTTGTTGTTTTTAATCACATCAAATTGTACCGGGGACGGTGCAGGAATGATCTGGCATTCGTTGGTCTGCAATTTCGCCAGACGCGTTTCCACATTTGGTGTGATAGAGAAGATCAGGTGTTTGGTCGGAACTGCACCCTCCCAGTAGTTAGGGTTAGCGACATAGCGGATCAGTGAATCCACTTTGTACTGCTGCAGCACATAAGGTCCGGTACCGATCGGCCAGGTATCCACGTTCTCCGGCGTGCCTTTTTTCAGCATCGCGTCGGCGTATTCAGCGGAGAGAATCGAGGCAAAATCCATTCCCCAGTCGGCAAGGAATGCGGCGTTGGGCTCACTCAGGGTGAACTGAACATGGTAATCATCGACCTTTTTAACATCCTGAATCAGTTTATCGAGGCCGACGTCATTAAAGTATTCGTAGTTGCCCTGCGAGACGTTGTGAAAAGGATGCTTAGGGTCTTTCTGACGCATGACGGAGAAAATGACGTCATCGGCGTTAAAGTCACGGGTCGGTTTGAAGTATTTATTGCTGTTGAACTTCACCCCTTTACGCAGAGTAAACGTATAGGTCTTACCGTCCGGTGATATGGTCCAGGACTCCGCCAGCGACGGAACCGGCGTATTTTTCACCGGGTCGAAATTGATCAGGCGGTTATACAACACCTGAGAGCTGGCCACGAAAGACGGGCCGGAGCTGGCGATTTGCGGGTTGAATGACTCGGGTGAGGCTTCAGAGCAGTAAATGATGGTGTCATTATTTGCCGCCAATGCTGCACCTGCTGGTAAAAGAGTGCTCAGCGCAAGGGCGAGCAGTGTTTTCCCTGTAGACATGGTTATAACCCTGGATGTTTTATTATATTGGACAGTAATAACAGCACAGCCTTTATGACCTGGCAAATAACGAAACACTATCAGGTTATTCTAAAGTCGCGTTTTTCGCTGGTTTTGCAGTCAATGCAGAAATGGTTGATTTGCCTTAAGTGCCAATATCCGTCAAGCACAACCGTCACTTTCTATGCCGCAAGAAATCGGCGCTTTTAGCGTCTCTTCCTCCGTTTGTTTGCTTCCTCATTTCGTTAAAGTAACGGTGTGAAGAAGTATATGGGATCAAATCGTGGCAAAAACTCTTTTACGCAGCGGTAATCTGGATGACTTTCAGGCCGTTGGCGGCGGCGGACAAGCCGTTTTTGAATCAGCGTTACAAATCCGGGAAGCGCTCCGGTTGCGCAAACAACAGGCCATTGTCGACTGTCTGGCCATTCCACAGGTCAACGATAACGGCGACCGTGTAGACTGGTATTCCCCGATAGAGGGGAGTGTTACCAGCTGGAAAGCGGCCGATGAAGACGACCGTTTTCGCGCCCTGCGCTATCTGGAAAATACGCTTGCCAGCGTCGAGTCGTTGAGTAAGAAGTGCCTCCAGTCACCGAAAACAGCACAGCAGCTTTTTGGCTCACTGTTGTCAAAAGCGTTCCAGTTTCCAGGGGAAAACTTTCTCTTCCTGGTCGAGGGAAAACCGGTCATTAGCTTCTGGGGTTTTGTAAACCTGAACGAAAATGCGCGCGACGATGTCCTCGACTGCCTGCGCGAATCACTGATCCCTGAGCCCGCCCCCGTTGTGATTGAAGATCCTGAACCAGAACCTGAGCCGGAACCGGTCATCACCTTCGAACAAGCAGACGAGCCACTGATTGCACCGTCAACGATGGTGCGCATTACGCCGGAGGATCTGTATGAGCCAGAACCAGCTCCAGTCGCGACACAACCACAACCTGCACAGGAACCAGCCCCGACAACCGTTGTGAAAAAGCGTCGTATCCCGCTGTGGACGCTGCCCGTTGCCGCCGTGATCGTTGCCGCCATTACCGCACCGCTGCTGTGGCCAAAACAGGCCCCTTCCGCGCAGCCAGCACCTGCACCTATGCCAGCGCCTGTAGAAATTGCGCCGAAACCGATCAAAGCGGTTGAACCACTGGCGATGAAATTACCGTTGCATCAGGCTGAAGTAGTGGCAAGCAAAGAAAAAGAACCTGCTCCTGCTCCTGCACCAGCGCCCGCCCCGGTCGTTATCGTCGCGATCCCGAAAGATGCGATGGTCATGGAAGGTCAGCAAGTGAAAGCGGGATCGACGCGCTTCCTCAACGGGACCTGGCGCGCCATCCTCGATGTGAAAGATCCGGTGACCGGTAAGCCACCGTCACTGCGCTATCAGATCCAGAACAACAAAGGTTTCGCCCGTGTGGTACATGGCGACAACATTGTCTGCCGCGCAGAGATCTTCTCCGGGCTGCACAGCAATGGTGAACTGATGATTAAGAGTCGCGGTAATGCCCGCTGCACCGACGGTTCACGCTACCCGATGCCGGAAGTTTCCTGTAAAGCAGGCACCAGCGATATCGCAGAATGTCGTGCTCGTTATGATGCAAACACCGTCGTCCCACTGACGTTCAAGAAAGCAGGTGCCTGATCCTATGCTGGTAAATCTTTGCGACTATAAACAAAGCGTCACGCTTATTGCTAACAGCGGCGTGCAGTTCCTTGATTTCGGGCTGACGCCGCAGGACACCGCCAGCAACGGGCGCTTCGTACGGAAAACCGCGAACGGCCCCCTTTTGCGACTCGATTTCGACCTGGTCAACGGGCGTTATACTCTGCCCGGGATGAACGGTGGACAGCCTGAAGTGGTGAAACCGGAAACCACCATTGCGCTACATCAGTCACTGGCGGTCCTTGATGGTGTCTGGCTTCCTGTTCCGTTCCTGCGCTTCAACCCGCCACGGACCTTTGTCGACGGCCCGGATAACTGGGCTCGCGTTCAGGTGCGTAAGCTTGATAAACCCGACACGGCAGGTCACACGCATCGCGTTACCCTTGCGCTTGACAGCCAGATTGCCGAACATGCCACGTCCGCGCTGTCCCCGGTCGAAAACGACATTCTGAACGGAACCCGCTTCGCTCTGGCCTGGCGGGATAACGAAGTGGAAAGTTTCCTCGACCAGACCTGGATTGACGGCTGGCTGCGTGAGGCATTTACCCAGTATGCCGACGGTGTTGAAAACCGCTCTGAACGTGACCTGCAACAGGCAATGCGTAGTTTTGAATATCAGGCCCACTGGCTCAACCTGCTGACCATGCTCGGTGAGCAGCTTACCGTGCCGGAAGTGAAATTTGTCACTCATACGCTCAGTACTCCTGCTATTCCGGTCGACCTGATACTCGATGTCGGCAATACCCATACCTGTGGCGTGATTATTGAAGACCACGGGGATGCGAACGATGGTTTACGCCAGACTGCTGAGCTGCAGGTCCGTTCGTTGAGCGAGCCACAATTCCTCAATGAACCCCTGTTCACCAGCCGCCTGGAGTTCTCAGAAGCGCGTTTTGGCAAGCAGCACTTCTCGGTTGAAAGCGGTCGTGAAGATGCCTTTGTCTGGCCTTCGATTGTCCGTGTCGGCGATGAAGCACGGAAACTGGCTACCCAGCGCCTGGGAACCGAAGGCAACAGCGGCATCTCCAGCCCGCGTCGCTACCTGTGGGATGAAACACCGGTGGTACAGGACTGGCGCTTTAGCCAGATGAACAGCAAAACCCAGCGTGAACCTCTGGCGACCGCGTTTCCGCTGATGAACCTGATGAACGATGACGGTGAGCCGCTCTTTACACTGCCGCAGGACGAGCGACTGCCAGTCTTCTCACCGCAGTACAGCCGTAGCACGCTGATGACACACATGTTGTGCGAGCTGCTGGCGCAGGCACTTGGGCAGATCAATAGCGTCGCCACGCGCTTACGTCTGGGCTTCCCGGCGTCTCCGCGCCAGTTACGAACCCTGATCCTGACCCTGCCGTCGGCCATGCCAAAGCAGGAGCGGGAGATTTTCCGTCGTCGCATGTTCGAAGCGATCGCCATTGTCTGGAAAGCAATGGGATGGCACCCGCAGGATGAAGATTTCGCCACCCGTAAACAGCAGGAAAAAAGTGTGGTGCCGGTTCCTGAAATCCAGATGGAGTGGGATGAAGCCAGCTGCGGTCAACTGGTCTGGTTGTATAACGAAGCCATTTCTCGTTTTGGCGGCCAGACGGAGGCGTTCTTTGCCTCCCTCGCCCGCCCGGATCGTGAACCTGAGCCTGGCGCTCAGCCGGGGCGTTCACTGCGCGTCGCGTCCATCGACATTGGTGGCGGCACAACGGATATGGCGATCACCCATTATCAGCTTGATGATGGCTCGGGTAACAACGTTAAAATCACGCCGCAACTGCTGTTCCGTGAAGGGTTTAAAGTCGCGGGTGACGATACCCTGCTTGATGTGATTCAGCGCTATGTACTGCCCGCCCTGCAAACGCAACTGCAGAAATCGGGTATTGCGGATGCCTCGCTGCTGATGGCTTCACTCTTCGGTGACTCCGGTCGAATTGACACCCAGGCAGTATTACGCCAGCAAACGGCGCTTCAGCTCTTTATGCCGATTGGCCATGCCATTCTTGCCGCGTGGGAATCGAGCGATATTGACGATCCGCTGGCTGGCCTGCATGCCACCTTTGGTGATCTCCTGCCGCAAAAACCGACCCGCAACGTGATGAATTATCTGCAACAGGCGATCGATCATGCCCTGCCAGCGGGTTCTGAAACGTTCGATCTGTTCACCGTTCCGCTGCACGTGAATTTCCGTGAAATGCAGGATGCGATGCTGGCTGGCCAGTTTACGCTGGCCTCACCGCTCCACGCGGTGTGTGAGGCGATATCCCATTACAGCTGCGATATTCTGCTGATCACCGGACGTCCTGGCTGTCTGCCTGGCGTTCAGGCGTTGATTCGTCATCTTCAGCCGGTGCCAGTCAATCGCATCGTCTGGCTGGATAAATACCAGGTTCATGAGTGGTATCCGTTCAGCCAGCAGGGGCGCATTGGCAACCCCAAATCAACCGCCGCCGTGGGAGCGATGCTTTGCAGCCTGGCGCTTGATCTGCGTCTGCCGCGCTTCAACTTTAAAGCCGCAGACATCGGTGCGTATTCAACCGTGCGGTATCTGGGTGTGCTGGATAATACGGTCAACACCCTGCGCGAAGAGAACGTCTGGTATCAGGATATCGATCTCGATAAACCCGGTGCGAAACTCGACGCGCGTCTGCACTTTCCGCTGCGCGGTAACGTCACCCTCGGCTTCCGCCAACTGGCAAACGCACGCTGGCCGGCTACGCCGCTCTATACACTCAGCATCAACTCGGCTGAACTGGCCAAAGCGATTGCAGGTGATGGTGTGCTGAATGTGCGGCTTAAACTCTGCGGTGGCAGCAAGCAGGAAGGCCCGGAGTCCTTCGAGCTGAGCGATGCCTGGCTCCAGGACGGAACTCCGGTTGCCCCTGACGCGTTAACCTTCAAACTGAATACTCTGGCCGATCGCCGTCATAGCGGTAGCCACTACTGGATCGACAGCGGGAGCGTATACCTGAAATGACAGCGACGATCACCACCACTCAGGCCCTAATCGGGTGGATTAATGAGACGCGCCTGAACGCCCCTGTGCTGGATAACGATGCCGACGCCCTACTTGCTCGCATCAACGCGGTGCAGGTGCGGGAACAAGCCATTGAACATGCCCTGACCCGCCAGAGCAGCATTGGGCTTTATGGCCATTCTCAGAGTGCCAAAGCACACCTGCTTTTGTCTCTGTGCGGTAGCGGTAACGGACGCCTGAACGTGACACCGGGCCAGCGTACCTTTGACTATTTTTCGCATATCAATCCGGGACATGCCCTGACAAACATGGCCGTCCGCTTCACCCGGGAACATGCAGATGTTTTTGACGAGGCGTTTCCGCTGCGTCTGAGCCTGGTCACCGAGGCCGAACTGGTACAGCTGTTTATTGCCCGCACGACGCTGCACCCGCAGATGCGCGCGGTGGATAAAGCTGTCATTGAGACGCGCCTGGAGAAATGGCGCGGCCTGCGTCAGCCGCAGGGCGTGCCTGGCATCACGACTCAGGAAGTGGGGGCAATTGCCCGCTTCTGGCAGAACACGGTACCCGCCGCAAAACAGCAAATTGATGATGCCCTGTGGCATCAGTTTGCCCAACTGGTACCCTCCCTTGATCTCAGCACGCGAGCCAGTGTCTGGTCACTGCTTTGGGGTGAGCAACAGGAGTTGACCCAACAGTGGTTAAAACTCGCCCATGTGCTGCATCAGACCAGCCATGCCAGCGAACTTGCCGCGCCTCTTAGCCTGCTGGTGGATAGCTTCGGCCTGCCCGGTGAAGGGTTCCTGACGCACGACGGTACGTTAACCCTTCAGGAAGCGCAGGAGACACTGCTACATCCACTGAATAACGGTGAGATGCTCAATGCCATCAGCATACCCGTCGATGTGCTTGCCTTCCTGACCCGTGAGCTGGTGTTACCGGTTGAGAACAGCGCCCTGGATAATGTGGATATTATCGATATCCCGGTATTTGAAGAAAATAATGCCGACCCGTTACGCCAGGCTAAATCACAGTGGCTGCTTGAGCACTACCGTCAACAGCTACAGCCAGATGTTCTGGTTATTTGCAATGCCACCGCTCAGCACGAGCAGACGGCCAAAAAAGCAAAAGTGCTAATTAACTGGGTTAAAGAGACACAGCCTGCTGAAGAATCTGCCCTGCCGGGTCTGGTGTGGGCAATTACCCCTCATGACGCTCGTTTTACCACCCGGCAGAATCTCGATGAAGCCGTACAGCATCTGCTCGGTAAACCGGGTTTACGTTGGGGCACTCTCCAGGCACTGGACAGCCACAGCATGCAGCGCGTGATCGAGTGGTTGTCTCAGGCCACATTACCCGCCCAGCGGCAGAAGCGTCTCAGTACGCTGAAAAACTTGCTGCAGCAGGAGCTTTCGTCTCTGATGCAAAGCTATCTGACGCCACTGGTTGAGGCCCCCGGAGCCAGACGAACCCGTGCAGAAAGTATGGTGCGTACTCTACAGGGCTGCGCCGCCCGCCACGGCGAACTGCTGGATGGTCTTCTGCCTCCGCTTAAAGCCTTTGAAACTCTGCTGGCCGTTCAGCAACCCCGTGAGGAGCAAGTTAATGGGTTGTTTACGGATTCCATTGACCTGTTTGCCGATAACGCGCAGGAAAGTGCCGGCATGTTCCAGACAAAAGACAAAGCGCGTCTGGCACACAGAGTGTGGATAAATCATCTGCGTCAATGGAGCCGCAATGAGGCCACGGCTGCCCGTCTTGGACTGGATCCCGGGGTGTTGCAGCAAATCGCAGATGTTCTGGTGGTAACCAGCTACCGGCTTAACCTGCCTCAGCAACTTCAGCGCATTGTTGAAACGGATAAAAGTAGCGCCGCACAACTGCATGCCGTGATGGGTAATTTCGTTGGCTGGTTGGGTTACGACCAGACACCTGTCACAGCACGTCCGGCAAGCCGCATCCGTAAAGGTCAGGCCATCTTTGTCACACCAGTGGTGAACAGTGCAGAGCCCCGTCTGACCCGACTGGGGGAACAGCCCATACATGCGGCTACCGCGTATGTTTACGACTGGCTGGTTGCACTCTATAGCCGCGCGATAGAGAACATTGATTACCAGCATCCGCATGATGTTCAGCCCGCCTCTCGTCAGGCACTGCAGGCATTATTGCGCTGATCTTTTTAGCCCGCAGCAATGCGGGCTATTATCACGCTGCCACGCACTCTGCTAATGCCTGTGCCAGCGCGGACGGGTTTTCC
Source organism: Pantoea sp. LS15 (assembly GCF_012241585.1). Lineage (NCBI taxonomy): Bacteria > Pseudomonadati > Pseudomonadota > Gammaproteobacteria > Enterobacterales > Erwiniaceae > Pantoea > Pantoea sp. LS15. The sequence goes on along the minus strand of NZ_JAAVXA010000001.1, from coordinate 307,212 downwards.
CAGGACATTGAATGCCCGGCAGCAGGGATGATTTTCACTTCAACGCCCTTCTGCTTCAGATTATCCACATCGTTATCTGGCAGCGACAGCTCGCCGAAAATCAACGTCACCGGACACGTCAGAGACAGGAATTGTGCTTCCCATTCGGGTTCAACACCTTCCACCAGGCTTGATGCGCCCCGCCACACGGCATAAGGGGCATTACTCTGCAGGCACCCCGCCCACGCCGTCGTTTCTGCGCTGAGCATGGCATCATAACCCCGCTCCAGAAACTGTTGCTCGGTTTGCACTGCGATAGACCGGCTGAACACTCCGCCACCTGCGTGAAAATTGGGTTCTGACACCATCAACCCTCTGACGAGCGGTGCCAGCAGCCCCGCTGCTTCGATAGCAATGCTGCCACCCATGCTGTGACCATAGAGCCAGAAGGCATTCAGTTTAAGATGGTCAATCAGTTCCGCCACTACGCGCGCCTGGTCAGTGGTTTTGTAGCTGTAGTGCTCAGGCTTATCGCTGTAACCGCTACCGGGCAAATCAATAAGAATGGCTCTGCGCGCGCTAAATAATGGATCACGAACGACTCGGGGGTATTCATAGGAAGAGGCGCAACCCAACCCGTGAATGAACACGACGGGATCGTCAGCACCCGGCAAATCGTGCCAGCGCACAGTGCAACCAGCCTGGTGTGAGTAAAAACTGTTCATAAGCACTCCTTTTATGACGCGCTGTGTATTTATACAGTCATCACATCTGGAATGCTATGTTCATCTTTTAAAATTGGAAGCGTGCTTCAGAAAAGCGAGACCAGCAGCGCAACGGGAAAGCTCATTGGCCAGGTAGACCCCACCAGAAAAGCACTCAGCAGGCGTATACGTTTACGGTCTTTAGAGAGGAACCAGGTAATTAATGCGCAGATGGAAGCCATGATTGCGTAAAAAACCAACATCTTTTGATACAACGTCATTCTGTATACCAGAGCCGAAAAAATAACCGCACGCAATATGCGTCATATGTTGATACAGATCAAGTTTTTTCGTTACAGAATAACCACTTAAAAATCATGGCTAATAACAATTGGGTATTTTACGCAACATTAATGGCGAAATGAGAGTACACCCGGCCGCGCAAGCGACCGGGCATGGTGGCTAGTGTTTAATCATGACATGCCGGACAACCGTATAATCCTCAAGCCCGTAAACCGACATGTCTTTTCCGTATCCGGACAATTTCATGCCGCCATGTGGCATTTCGCTCACCAGCATAAAGTGGGTATTCACCCAGGTGCATCCGTACTGCAGGCGTGCGCTCAGGCGATGGGCGCGCCCGACATCTTTAGTCCAGACTGATGATGCCAGACCATATTGCGAGTCGTTGGCCCATGCCAGCACCTGCGCTTCATCATCAAACTCGGTCACGCTCACCACCGGACCAAACACCTCGCGCTGGACAATGGCGTCTTCCTGTTTTGCACCCGCCAGCAGGGTTGGCTGGAAGTAGTAGCCAGTCCCCTCTTTTTTGCTGCCCCCCGTGACAACACGGATGTGGCCGAGCGCTTTCGCCTCATCAACAGCTTTACAGACCCGTGAAAGATGGGCTGCCGAACTCAGCGGCCCAAGCTCGGTAGAGGCATCTTCCGGGGCACCCATCTTGAGGCTGGCTACTGCTGCACCCAGTTTTTCAACAAGCCGGGCATAAATCCCCTTCTGAGCATAAATACGACAGGCTGCCGTACAGTCTTGTCCGGCATTGTAGAAACCGAAAGTACGAACACCTTCGACAACGGCATCGAGATCGGCATCATCAAAGACGATAACTGGCGCTTTACCCCCCAACTCCATGTGGGTGCGTTTAATCGAAGACGCGGTATGCCCGATGATATGTTCCCCGGTAGCAATCGAGCCGGTCAGTGAGACCATGCGCACTTTTTCATGCCCGGTCAGCGGGTCTCCTACCGTTTTACCACGACCAAACAGCACGTTCAGAACGCCTGCCGGGAAGATATCCTTCGCCAGTTCTGCCAGTTTTAAAGCTGTCAGTGGCGTAATTTCAGAGGGTTTGATTACCACACAGTTACCGGCCGCCAGCGCAGGTGCCAGCTTCCATGCAGCCATCATTAGCGGATAGTTCCACGGTGCGATAGAGGCGACAACACCAATCGGGTCGCGACGGATCATCGAGGTATGGCCATCAAGATATTCCCCGGCGGCCAGTCCGTTCAGGCAACGCGCGGCCCCGGCAAAGAAACGAAAAACGTCGACGACGGCCGGAATTTCATCACCCAGAACACAGTGCAGCGGCTTGCCACAGTTGAGAGATTCAAGCCGGGCAAACTCTTCACCATGCGCCTCAATGACATCAGCCAGTTTCAGCAGGCACTCAGCACGCATTTTAGGTGTGGTTTGCCCCCAGTCGCTGAAAGCACGATCCGCAGCCTGAACGGCCGCATCAACCTGAGCAGGTGAGGCTTCAGCAATCTCCAGCAGTACCTCTCCGGTGGCAGGGTTATAAACCGGCTGTTTTTCTCCTTCTCCGGCAACCAGTTCACCCTTTATCAGCAGATGTTTTTGCATAGCATTATCCTGTTGAAATTAAAGTTATTTCCCGCTACCGGCAATGTTCTCACCGTCGCGGGTTAGCCACCAGGCTCCCAGAATGGGGATGGTCGTCACCAGCATCACCAACAGTGCAACAACGTTGGTGACCGGCACGTCACGTGGACGCCCGAGCTGATTGAGTAACCACAGCGGTAACGTACGCTCGTGTCCCGCGGTAAATGTTGTGACAATGATCTCGTCGAACGATAGCGCAAACGCCAGCATGCCCCCGGCCAATAGCGCTGAGCCTAGATTGGGCAGCACGACATACCGGAAGGTTTGCCAGCCATCAGCCCCCAGATCCATCGACGCTTCAACCAGACTCCAGGAGGTGCGCCTGAACCGGGCAATGACGTTGTTAAACACCACCACCACACAGAAGGTAGCGTGTCCGACCACGATGGTGAAAAATCCCGGTTCGAGGTTGATAGCCTTAAATGCTGTCAGCAGCGCCAGACCGGTGATGATCCCCGGTAGCGCAATCGGCAACAGCAACAGCAACGAGATCGCGTTTTTGCCGAAAAACTCACTGCGCCACAGTGCCGCTGCAGCAAGCATGCCAAGCACGAGGGCAATTGCGGTAGATAAGGCAGCAATTTGAAGTGACAACGTCACTGACTCAATGATATCGCCACGCCCTGCCGCCACGCTAAACCACTTCAGCGCCAGCCCTTGTGGCGGGAAACTGAACGCAGCGTCTTCGGTGTTAAAGGCATAGGTCGCAATAATCAGCAGCGGGAAGTGCAGGAAGATTACCCCGCCCCACGCTGCCACTTTCAGGAACAGCGGTGCGCGTTCAGAGTGCATCGAATGCTCCCAGACGTTTCACGAACGCCAGATAGAGAGAGATAAGCACGATGGGAACCAGTGTAAACGCCGCGGCCATGGGCATATTGCCGATCGCCCCTTGCTGGGAATAGACCATGTTCCCGATGAAATAGCCTGGCGGCCCCACCAGCTGTGGAACAATGAAATCCCCCAGCGTCAGGGAAAAGGTGAATATTGACCCTGCAGCAATGCCCGGGATTGCCAGCGGTAAAACGACATAACGAAAGGTCTGACGGGGACGCGCACCGAGATCGGCCGAGGCCTGCAGTAAAGAAGCGGGTAGCCTTTCCAGCGCTGCCTGTACGGGCAGGATCATAAACGGTAACCAGATGTAGACGAAGACCAGAAACCGCCCGAGCCCGGAGGTGGACAACGTGTTTCCACCGATCGCCGGTAGCGTAAGCACTGAGGTCAGGATCGGCTCCAGCCCCAAATGGCTGAGAAACCATTGCGCCACGCCATCCTTCGCCAGCAGTAAAGTCCAGGCGTAAGCTTTAACAATATAGCTCGCCCACATCGGCAGCATCACCGCGATATAGAAGAATGCTTTCCACTTACCACTCGTATAACGCGCCATATACCAGGCCATCGGGAATGCCAGGATTGCACTGGCAATGGTGACCGCTATTGCCATCATCAGCGTACGCAGGATGATATCGTAGTTTGCCGGGTTGAAGAGTGCCTGGATGTTAGCCAGAGTTAGATCCGGCGTGACCGCCATAGTGAAGTCGTCAAAGGTGTAAAACCCCTGCCACAGCAGGGTCAGGAGCGAACCTAAGTAGACGATGCCAAACCACATCAGCGGAGCAAGCAGCAGCAGGAACAAGCCGAGCGATGGCTTTCGCCAGAACAGGGCCGTGATACGGCTTAAGCGGCTGCGTGGTGCGGGAGGATGAGCGACACTCATATCCATTTCACCTCTCCTCAGACAGACGGATCATGGCATCCCGTGACCACGACGCCATCACTGCCTGCCCCGGCTCAACTCCACTCAGCATCGTGATATCACTGAGGTTGGCCTGGCTCACCAGCAGTTTTGCCCCATCAGCGAGTTTGAGCTCCAGACGTGTTGCCGCCCCCTGATACTGTACCGCCTGTACGACACCCTGAACCTGAACTTCACCACTCTCATTAAGGCGAATATGCTCAGGACGTAGCGAGTAAGTGCCTTCCAGGCCACAGACTTTATGCGCCAGGCAAGCATCAAAGACATTGGAGGTCCCGACAAAACCTGCCACAAACGGGGTGCGCGGGCGCATGTAGAGATCGCGTGGTGTATCGACCTGCTCAATACGTCCGTTATTGAACACTGCCACCCGGTCTGACATGGAAAGGGCTTCACCCTGATCGTGGGTGACAAAAATAAAGGTGATACCCAGTTCCTGCTGAAGCTTCTTCAGCTCGAACTGCATCTGCTCGCGCAATTTGAGGTCAAGTGCGCCTAAAGGTTCGTCCAGCAGCAAGACGCGTGGTTCATTAACCAACGCGCGCGCAATCGCAACGCGCTGGCGTTGTCCACCAGAAAGTTGCGAGGGCTTACGGGCTACGGCAAAGCTTAAACCTACTTTTTCCAGAGCATCCCTGGCCTGTGCATGGCGTTTTTTCTTGTCGACACCTTTGACCATCAACCCGTAGGCGACATTATCGAGGATCGACATATGCGGGAACAACGCATAGTCCTGGAACACGGTGTTCACATCCCGCTCCCACGGGGGAAGTTCGCTCGCCTCTTTGCCAAAGATGGCGATCGTACCACCCGAAAGCTGTTCAAAACCGGCTATCAGACGCAGGCAGGTGGTTTTGCCGGAGCCCGAAGGCCCCAGCATAGAGAAAAATTCTCCGTCACGAATCGCAATGGTAACCCCATCCACCGCCCGTACGTCGCCGTACAGACGGGAAACGTTATTAAACTCTACGGCATACGTCATGTTCTGCTCCCGGGCGATTAACGGCCGCCCATAATGGCGATGTAATCCTGCGTCCAGCGGCTGTATGGCACAAATTTGCCGCCTTCAGCGATAGGGGTTTTCCAGAACATGATTTTGTCGAACTCGTTATATCCGTTTGTTTCGCAACCTTTCTCACCCAGCAGCGTGCTGGCTTTACAGCCCTCAGGAACCACAGGCAGTGAGCCAAACCATGCCGCCAGATCGCCCTGCACCTTCGGTGTCAGCGACCAGTTCATCCATTTGTAGGCGCACATCGGATGTTTTGCCTGGGCGTGAAGCATGGTGGTATCCGCCCAGCCAGTGACCCCTTCTTTCGGGAAGACGGTGGCAATCGGCTGGTTCTCAGCTTTCAGGGCATTCGCCTGATAAGGCCAGGCGCTGGAGGCAACGACGCCTTCATTCTTGAAGTCACTCATTTGTACGGTCGTGTCATGCCAGTAACGGTGGATTAAGGCATGCTGATCGCGTAGCACCTTGAGTACGGTGGCATACTGTTTCTCAGTGAGCTGGTACGGGTCGGTGATACCCAGTTGCGGTTGAGTGGCTTTGACAAACAGCGCGGCATCGGCGATGTAAATCGGACCGTCATACGCCTGCACACGCCCCTGATTGGTTTTACCGTCCGGGAGATCCTGTTTGGTAAAGACCACACTCCAGCTGTCCGGCGGTGTCGGGAAGGTTTTGGTGTTGTACATCAGCAGGTTTGGCCCCCACTGATAGGGTGTGCCGTAGACTTTGCCTCCTACGTTAAACCATTCTCCTTTCACAATCCGTGAATCGAGGGTTTTCCAGTTGGCAATGAGGTCGGGATTAATGGGTTGAACGCGTTTCCCCATGATCAGACGCAGTGAAGCATCACCCGACGCGGTGACCAGGTCGTATCCCCCTTTCGCCATCAGGCTCACCATTTCATCCGACGTGGCCGCCGTTTTGACGTTGACCGCGCATCCGGTCTCTTTTTCAAACTGGGTTACCCAGTCATAATTTTTGTCCGTCTGTCCTCGTTCGATGTATCCCGGCCAGGCAATAATATCCAGTCGTCCTTCCCCGTCACCGATAGCCTTTGGTGGTTCTGCGGCTTGCGCTGTCATGATAGTCATGCCGAGCGCACACAGGCTGCTGCGGGTAAATTTTTTGCTCATAAGGGTTACTCCAGTGGCAATGGAATTTAGCGGCAGCCGTGCCGTAAAAATATCTCCCTTATTAAACGTAGACCGCGTAAATGCGCCGCACCGTGCGGCTTAAGGAAATTTCATCAAGGTGTGACCGAGGGCGCATTCCCCGTTAACTGGATTATAGACAAGGAGTTAGCAATGCCATACGGTTTGCGGATTTACTGGGATATGGCGCCACGAAATATTTGTCGTGCCGCCATACGAATAAGGAATGATTATTTAAATGAAGGTAAGAAAAGTTTATTCCAGCATACTGCTAATTAATTTCCCCAACTGAATAACCGCCTGTTCTTCACGCTCCCCCCATGCCCAGGATGTATTAAAACGAAAGAATGGCGTCCAGGCGTCAGAGGTGGAAAACATCTTTCCCGGGGCAATACTAATGTGGTGAATTAAGGCCTTTTCACTAAGCTGCCCTGCATCCAGTTGCGCCGGAAGCTCCAGCCATAAAAAGTAGCCGCTATCATTATGGTGAATTTTGACCCCGGCAGGCATATGCCGCAAAAGGGATTGCCAGGCCTGCTGCTTTCGCTCGGCCAGCGTGCGCCGCAGGCGACGAAGATGAGCGTCGTAACGTTTAGTCGCCAGATAGTCCACCAGCGCCAGTTGCATCGGAGAACTGGTCGATAACGTGCTCATCAGCTGTAACTGCTGAATGCGTCGCGCATGTTTTCCCGCCGCCACCCAGCCGATACGAAACCCCGCCACCAGACATTTCGAAAACGATGAGCAGTGCAGCGTCATGTCCTCCCGATCCCAGGCCTTCGCTGGAAGCGGTTTTTCCCGACCAAAGTAAAGCTCGCTATAGACATCATCCTCAATCAGGGTGACGTTATGTTTCGTTAACAGTGCAACCAGATGCGCTTTTTTCTCGGCACTCAGCGTAAAGCCAAGCGGGTTTTGCCCATTGGTCATGAGCCAGCAGGCTTTTACCGGGTATTCATTCAGCGCCTGCTCAAGCGCATTCAGATCGATCCCCTCGCGGACATCCGTCGCAATCGACAGTGCCTTGAGTTTCAGGCGTTCCAGCGCCTGCAATGCGCCGTAGAAACAGGGATTCTCGACGATCACCCAATCCCCAGGCTCAGTCACTGCCTGCAAACTGAGATTCAGTGCTTCAAGCGCGCCAGCGGTAATGACGATCTCTTCAGGTGAGATATTCATCCCCTGCTGGGCATAGCGCCGGGCAATGGCGTGGCGAAGGTCAACATTACCCGGAGGAAGATTTTCAATGACGCTCATTGCGGTCGCCGTTTTACTGACATTCGCCAGCGAGCGGTTAAGCTGCTGAAGCGGGAAAAGTCGGGGATCGGGAAACGCGGAAGCAAAAGGAACAACAGATGGATCGCGACTGGCCTGCAATACGTCGAAGATATAGGTATTGATATCGACCACTTCGTCACGCATCACCTGGGCAGGCGGCGCAGGCTGTTGTGTCGTCGGGCGCGAGGCAACGTAATAGCCCGACTGCGGTCTGGCGACAATGCGCCCCTGACTTTCCAGCATCTGGTACGCGTGGCCAACGGTCATAAAACTCATGCCGCTGCTCACCACCTGTTCGCGCAGAGAGGGCAACTTATCGCCCGGCAACCATACGCCAAGCTCAATCTGCGAGATAATTTGTTGCGCCAGACGCTGGTATTTTTTCATCAGATTCTCCTTAATGCCGACAGTGTATATCAGCAGGAGAAAAAGAGAAGTTTTTGCTAACTGTTATGAAAAGCGGTGTTGATTACTTGCGGTACTCGATAACGTGGCTCTGGGCTGAATGTGCAACGGCCAGGTGATCGAGCGTAATCATCGGCGATTTGCAAAAAATGCATTTCGCGCCAAACGGGTTTTTCTCAGACACATCAAAGGCTGAGGTACGGTACTGCGAACCATGACAGCATGGGCAGCGGAAATGAATGTAAGAAGTCATAGGATTCTCCTGTGAACGTTAAAACGTAAATTGCTAATGGGCCTTTCAGGCGATAGTGGTTTGAAACAAAAACTAATCGGAGTGTAGAAAGAGAACCAGGAGCGGCTGCGGAGAGGCACAACGTGATGAGGACTGCTTTATAAAACTACGTCAGATATTTTTTTGGACTCAAAACCAGAAGATCATTAACGCATGACGTTGAAGACAAAGCAAGCAGTTTAATGCGGAAAATTCATAAAAATAGTGTTTTTATTCCGTAACGCTCAGCCCTGGTTTAAATATTGATGTACAGAATCCCCACTCATACTAACATAACCCCATGAAATACAAACATTTTGAATAACATTTCTTGCCTACTGCCCTTACAAAAAATGGAGTATCAACAGAAGCGATTTAACCCCTGCGGTTTAACACTAATCACGTAAGAATTTCGTTCTTACTTTACTTGAGATAACTAAGAATGAGTTGGAATAAAGACACGGCTATTTCTTATCTCCGTTCGCATGCGTTTGGACACTCTCACAACGAATGCGCAAAGTTTACCCGTCGAGCCATAGTAGCTGGCGGCATTAAGCTTGAACGTACACATGATGCGAAGGATTACGGACCAATACTTTTGCGTGCTGGTTTTAGAGAGGTTCCTTCCGGTTCGACCCTGCTTAGCGGAGATGTCGCTGTGATTCAGCCTTATTCTGGAGGAAACTCTAGCGGGCATATGACCATGTATGACGGCACACAGTGGATATCTGATTTTAACCAGCTCAGTATGTACCCCGGGCCTGGTTACCGCCGCGCACAACCCGCCTTTAAGATTTACAGGATGAGTCGATGATGAGGAGGATTATTATCACTCTGGCATTATTATTGTCCGCCTGTACGTCTGTGCCTCAGCAGAATGCTGCGGATCGGGCACAGGAATTTTATTCTTCATATCTTATGTTTTTTTCGGAAAGTGATGGGGAATATCCTCAGCTGAGAGAGTACGTTGCGGCTGATACTCTGCATCGGCTTAAAGAGATAGAGTCTATCCCTGAGCAGGAAATAGTGGAGTCAGATTATTACGCCTATATTCAGGATTATGATCCGTCCTGGGTGAAGGGGCTTGCCGTTGGTGTGTCGCGTCAATTCATGAATGGAGTAGTTCTTCCGGTCAGAATTGGCATTGAGAATGCCGGCTTTCTTAATCTTGAAGTGTATATGCGTCGTGAAGATGGGAAGTGGAAAATCTATCGCGTACGTGACGTAACTGATAACTATGAGCATCCCATATTTAATGCCGGAGCAATTGCCCGTGCGAGGTCGGCTGCCGAAAGTGGGCTCTAAGCACATTAGATTTTACGTAGGGCAAACTGTTATAGGTAAATAGGTCAGGTCTGTTTCTGCAACCCAGAGCTGGCGCGGCTTAGAATGGCATCGACATAATTACATCGCGGAGTTTTGCATGTTTGGTTTGGATGCTTTTCACCTTGCACGGATACAGTTTGCTTTTACCGTATCCTTTCACATCATTTTCCCGGCGATCACCATCGGTCTGGCCAGCTATCTTGCTGTGCTGGAGGGCCTGTGGCTGAAAACCAAAAATCCGGTCTGGCGCTCGCTGTACCATTTCTGGTCGAAGATTTTTGCCGTTAACTTTGGTATGGGCGTTGTCTCCGGGTTGGTGATGGCCTACCAGTTTGGTACCAACTGGAGTGGTTTTTCGCAGTTTGCAGGCAGCATTACCGGCCCGCTACTAACCTATGAAGTGCTGACCGCCTTCTTCCTGGAGGCTGGTTTCCTTGGCGTGATGCTTTTCGGCTGGAACAAAGTCGGGCCTGGTTTGCATTTCTTCGCCACCTGCATGGTGGCACTGGGGACCATTATCTCCACCTTCTGGATCCTCTCATCAAACAGCTGGATGCAGACCCCGCAAGGCTATGAGATCGTCAACGGGCAGGTCGTGCCGGTGGATTGGTTCGCCGTGGTGTTTAACCCCTCCTTCCCTTACCGCCTGCTGCATATGTCGATAGCCGCGTTCCTCAGCAGCGCGTTGTTTGTCGGCGCTTCCGCGGCATGGCATCTGCTGCGTGGGAATAATACTCCTGCCATCCGGGCGATGTTTTCTATGGCGCTGTGGATGACGTTAATTGTCGCCCCCATCCAGGCCATGGTCGGTGATATGCACGGGTTGAACACACTAAAGCACCAGCCCGCTAAAATCGCCGCCATTGAAGGCCATTGGGAAAATCCGCCAGGTGAACCCACCCCGCTGCTGCTGTTTGGCTGGCCTGATATGGAACAGGAGCGCACCCGCTTTGGTCTTGAGATCCCGGCGCTGGGGAGTCTTATCCTGACGCACAGCTTTGATAAACAGGTACCGGCTCTCAAGGAGTTCCCGAAGGAAGACCGCCCGAACTCGACCATCGTCTTTTGGTCATTCCGCATTATGGCCGGCTTAGGCATGCTGATGCTTCTGCTTGGCGTGGTGGCTCTGTGGTTACGCTATAAAAAGCGCGTTTACGCTTCTCGCCCTTTCCTGTGGTTTGCCCTGTTGATGGGGCCATCCGGGCTGATTGCGATTCTGGCCGGATGGATCACCACCGAAGTGGGCCGCCAGCCGTGGGTTGTTTACGGTCTGCAGCGAACGAAAGATGCGGTTTCAGCGCATGGTGACCTGCATATGAGCGTGAGTTTGCTGGCCTTTTTCGTCGTTTATACCTCGGTGTTTGGCGTGGGTTACAGCTATATGGTGCGCCTTATCAGGAAAGGTCCGCAGCCTCATGAATCTTATGCCACCGAATCAGATGGACGTCCGGCGCGCCCACTTTCTGCCGTCACAACTGAACATAAGGAGCAGCCATAATGGGTATCGATCTTTCCATTATCTGGTTTGTCATCATCGTCTTCGCCACACTGATGTATATCGTGATGGACGGTTTTGATCTCGGGATAGGTATCCTGTTTCCGGCGACACAAAACGCCGACGATCGCGATGTGATGGTCAACAGCGTCGCCCCGGTCTGGGACGGAAATGAAACCTGGCTGGTGCTCGGCGGTGCGGCCCTGTTCGGTGCATTTCCACTGGCCTATGCGGTGATCATTGATGCCCTCACCATCCCGCTGACATTAATGCTGATCGGACTTATATTCCGTGGCGTAGCATTCGAGTTTCGTTTTAAAGCGACGCCGGCCCACCGCCCGTTCTGGGATAAAGCGTTTATTGGCGGTTCAATTCTGGCTACGTTTACCCAGGGTGTAACGGTGGGCGCAGTGATCAACGGTTTTACCGTGACTGGCCGGGCCTATACTGGCGGGCCCTTTGACTGGTTCACCGCGTTTAACCTGTTCTGCGGTGCCGGTCTGGTGGTGGCCTATGCACTGTTAGGCTCTACATGGCTGGTGATGAAAAGTGAAAATGCCCTTCAGCAGCGGATGCGTGGGGTATCCAGAACACTGTTAATCGCTCTTCTGGCCTTCATTGCCGCAATCAGTATCTGGACACCGCTGGCGCAACCAGCCATCGCCGCGCGCTGGTTCACGCTGCCGAATCTGTTCTATCTGTTGCCTGTTCCGGTGCTGGTGGTGCTCCTGAGCCTGTATCAGTGGCGTTGCCTCAATAATCCTGCAAGCCATAATCGTCCATTCATCCTGACGTTAGGATTGATATTTCTCGGCTTTAGCGGTCTTGGGATCAGCATCTGGCCGCATATCATTCCACCGTCAATCACCCTGTGGCAGGCCGCCGCGCCGACGCAAAGCCAGGGCTTTATGCTGGTGGGCGCGTTATTGATCATTCCCATTATTCTGGTCTACACCTTCTGGAGTTACTACGTGTTTCGCGGAAAAGTTCAGCATGGGGAGGGTTATCACTGATGCAACAACCTGTCTGGAAACGATTGATGTGGCTGGCCATTATCTGGGGCGGAAGCGTGCTGGCGCTGGCTGCGGTCAGTATGCTGTTTCGTATGTTGATGACAGCCGCAGGGTTTAAGTCTCACTAATCTTCATGTCGGGCAACCGCTGCGTTGCCCGACACCCGCCTCGCACTTTCAGATAAACCCCATTAACGCAAGGCAGCGTATCGTTACACTGTAAAAAGATTCACGATATTTATAGTTTGAGAAGAAAAATGAAAAAGCTCATTGCGTTAAGTGTTATTAGCCTTGTCCTGACCGGTTGTGTTAATCCGGGGAAAGCTTCCGTTCAGCCGGAGCAACTGAAGAACCATCGTTTTGTTCTGGAAAATGTGGACGGCAAAGCCGTGAAGGCCACAACAACGCAACCTGAGATCAGCTTTAGCGCCCTGCCAGATATTAGCCTGGTTAATAACATTCGCGTTTCAGGCCAGATGTGTAATCGCTTCAATGGGCAAGGGAAATTGTCCGAAGGCGAACTTAAAGTCAGCGGTCTGGCCATGACACGTAAACTTTGTACTGAACCGCAGCTTAACGAGCTGGATCACGCCATCGGCGACATGCTGCGCAAAGGGGCGCAGGTCGACCTGACAGAAGACCAGTTAACGCTGGCGACAGCCGATAAAACGCTGTTGTTTAAGCGTGCAGAATAATCAGTAGTTACCGCAAGTTCCAACGGCAAGCGACTGTTCGCTGCAGCGTTTGCCGTTTGGCAAGGCGCACATCCCAATAGCAGAACCGTCAAGCTGGCGGGCAACAGACAACGAACCACCAATCATCGCGCAGTTGGCCTGACCGGAGCTGGACATCGCCGCTTTCATTCCGGGCGCCACGTGTGCCGCTGTTGCTTGCTGGACTGGTTCACTGCTACATGCCGACAATAATAACGCGGCACACCCTACCAAAAATGCTGAGCGCATGCTCTCTCCCCCATGAATAATGCGAAACCTATGCATAATAGGCATCACATCCCGTGTCGTCGAGAGCGGAAGTGCGTATTTATGCGCCCCGGAAACAATTTCTCGCAATTTTTTTGGCAAAAGTTTGATCTACTCATTGATACCAGGAATACCGAGGACACAAAAGCGAAAATCGTCGAATCCCCTGTTTGCTAGACTAAAGAGATAATATTCAGGGCTCGTCGTCTGATGACAGCCCCTCTATTTTTGCGCAATGTAAGGGTGTCGTCCTATGCAAACTATTGACGGTAATGGGGCTGTTGCCTCAGTCGCGTTTCGCACCAGCGAAGTTATCGCCATCTATCCAATCACGCCAAGTTCAACCATGGCTGAGCAGGCAGACGCCTGGGCGGGTAACGGGTTAAAAAACGTCTGGGGCGATGTCCCAAGAGTGGTTGAAATGCAGTCTGAAGCCGGTGCGATTGCCACGGTACATGGTGCGCTTCAGACTGGTGCGCTCTCCACGTCGTTTACCTCTTCTCAGGGATTGTTGTTAATGATCCCGACACTGTACAAACTCGCTGGTCAACTCACCCCCTTCGTTCTGCATGTTGCGGCACGAACCATTGCCACCCACGCCCTGTCCATCTTCGGTGACCACTCCGACGTAATGGCCGTGCGTCAGACCGGTTGCGCGATGCTCTGTGCCAGCAGCGTGCAGGAAGCACAAGACTTCGCCTTAATTTCGCATATCGCCACGCTGAAAAGCCGCGTTCCATTTATTCACTTCTTTGATGGTTTCCGCACGTCTCACGAAATCAACAAAATCGTCCCGCTGGCTGACGACACAATTCTGAATCTTCTGCCGCAGGCGGAAATCGACGCGCATCGCGCCCGCGCCCTTAACCCGGAGCATCCGGTGATCCGTGGGACATCCGCGAATCCAGATACCTATTTCCAGTCCCGTGAAGCCACGAACCCATGGTACAACGCGGTTTACGACCACGTTGAACAGGCGATGGCTGACTTTGCTGCCGCAACCGGACGAGAATACAAACCGTTCGAGTACTACGGCCACCCGCAGGCAGAACGGGTGATTGTGCTGATGGGATCCGCCATTGGAACCTGTGAAGAGGTGGTTGACGAGCTGCTGACGCGCGGCGAAAAAGTTGGCGTGCTTAAGGTGCGTCTCTATCGTCCATTCTCAGCTAAACATCTGCTTTCTGCCTTACCTGAAAGCGCACGTGCTGTGGCGGTACTGGACCGTACCAAAGAGCCCGGCGCACACGCGGAACCCCTGTATCTGGATGTCATGACCGCGCTGGCTGAAGCATTTAATAACGGCGAACGTGAAACGCTACCGCGCGTGATCGGCGGCCGCTATGGTTTGTCCTCCAAAGAGTTTGGACCGGACTGCGTGCTGGCGGTATTTAACGAGTTAAATGAAGCGAAACCGAAACCTCGCTTTACGGTCGGCATTTATGATGATGTGACTAACCTTTCCCTGGTTTTGCCAGAAAACACGTTGCCATCGAATGCCAAACTTGAGGCACTTTTCTATGGTCTGGGCAGCGACGGCAGCGTCTCGGCGACCAAAAACAACATCAAAATCATCGGCAATTCTACCCCGTGGTATGCCCAGGGATACTTCGTCTATGATTCCAAAAAAGCCGGTGGTCTGACCGTTTCCCACCTGCGTGTGAGTGAACACCCCATCCGCTCGGCTTATCTTATTTCGCAGGCTGATTTTGTTGGCTGCCACCAGCTGCAGTTTATTGATAAATACCAGATGGCTGAGCGCCTGAAACCCGGTGGTATTTTCCTGCTGAATACGCCATACAGTGCAGACGAAGTCTGGTCGCGTCTGCCGCAGGAAGTACAGGCGGTCCTCAACCAGAAGAAAGCCCGTTTTTATGTGGTTAATGCCGCGAAAATTGCCCGCGAATGTGGTCTGGCTGCGCGTATTAATACCGTGATGCAAATGGCCTTTTTCCATTTGACCAATATCCTGCCTGGCGACAGTGCACTCAAGGAACTGCAGGGTGCAATTGCCAAAAGCTACAGCAGCAAGGGCCAGGAACTGGTCGAACGCAACTGGCAGGCGCTGGCACTCGCTCGCGAATCTCTGTTTGAGGTAGCGCTGCAACCGGTGAATGCTGCAAGCCCAAATCGTCCTCCGGTGGTCTCTGATGCGGCGCCTGATTTCGTTAAGACCGTGACGGCGGCAATGCTGGCCGGACTGGGCGATGCCCTTCCCGTCTCTGCTCTACCGCCAGATGGGACCTGGCCAATGGGGACCACGCGCTGGGAAAAACGCAACATCGCCGAAGAGATTCCCATCTGGAAAGAAGATCTGTGTACCCAGTGCAATCACTGTGTTGCGGCATGCCCACATTCGGCCATTCGCGCCAAAGTGGTTTCCCCGGAAGCAATGGCGGATGCTCCGGCCAGTCTCCATTCTCTGGATGTGAAATCGCGTGATATGCGCGGACAGAAATACGTTCTGCAGGTCGCACCTGAAGATTGTACCGGTTGTAATCTGTGCGTTGAGGTGTGCCCGGCGAAAGACAGACAGGACCCGAATATCAAAGCCATCAATATGATGTCGCGTCTGGAGCACGTTGAAGAAGAAAAAGTAAACTATGACTTCTTCCTGAATTTGCCGGAAATCGATCGTAGCAAGCTGGAGCGTATTGATATTCGAACGTCGCAGCTTATCACTCCGTTGTTCGAGTACTCTGGTGCCTGCTCTGGTTGTGGTGAAACGCCGTATATCAAACTGCTGACGCAGCTCTACGGCGACCGAATGTTGATTGCCAACGCCACCGGCTGCTCATCAATCTACGGCGGTAATCTGCCCTCCACGCCGTACACCACCGACGCGAATGGTCGAGGTCCGGCATGGGCAAACTCATTGTTCGAAGATAATGCCGAATTTGGTCTCGGCTTCCGTCTGACCGTCGACCAGCATCGCGCGCGGGTGATGCGTTTACTGGAACAATTTACCGGGCAGATCCCTGCAGAGCTCAATGACGCGCTACACACAGAAGCCACACCAGAAGTTCGTCGCGAGCAAGTTGCTGAGCTGCGACATGCCCTTCAGGGGGTGGCGGGTGCAGAACAACTTCTGACTGACGCTGACGCCCTGGTTGAAAAATCGATCTGGCTTATCGGCGGTGACGGCTGGGCTTACGATATTGGTTTTGGCGGTCTGGATCACGTGTTGAGCCTGACCGAAAACGTCAACATTCTGGTTCTGGATACACAGTGTTATTCCAATACTGGCGGCCAGGCGTCGAAGGCTACGCCATTGGGCGCCGTTACAAAATTTGGTGAACACGGGAAACGTAAGGCACGCAAAGATCTCGGTGTGAGCATGATGATGTACGGCCACGTTTACGTCGCGCAAATCTCACTGGGTGCGCAACTTAACCAGACGGTGAAAGCCATCCAGGAAGCGGAAGCGTATCCTGGCCCGTCGTTAATCATTGCTTACAGCCCATGTGAAGAGCATGGCTACGACCTGGCACTCAGCCACGATCAGATGCGTCAGCTGACGGCTACCGGTTTCTGGCCTCTGTACCGGTTCGACCCGCGCCGTGCGGACGAGGGTAAGTTACCGCTGGCGCTGGATTCACGTCCACCGTCAGATGCCCTGGCCGAGACATTAATGCAGGAGCAACGCTTCCGCCGCCTCAATGCGCAACAGCCTGAGGTAGCTGAACAGTTGTGGAAAGATGCCGCAGCAGACCTGCAAAAACGGTATGATTTTCTGGCTCAGATGGCAGGTAAAGCCGAAAAATCAACCAGCGATTAATTCCCCCTGCCCGGTAAACCCGGGCATTTTTTTGCCATAAAAAAAGCCCGATGTATTCACATCGGGCTAATCCAGTTAATTAATAAATATCTATTTAGCAGAGTAAATAGCATTCATGCAAATTATGGATAAATAATCTTAAAGGCATATAACGACACAGAGATTAGCTTACTTAACTCATTATTAATAATTTTTATTTTGTATAATTCACCGCGAATCATTCATACAACCAATGACTATTTCCGTGGTTTTATTTGGTTTAGATTTTACTTAATTCGTAACAATTATATTTTATTACTCTTACACAGGAGTGATTTAGCATGAGACAACTTTCTCATTCTGAAAGTTCAACAGGTAATTAAATAAAAACAACTGCAAAGGAATATCACAATGCAAAGAAAAGTACTGGCTCTGATGATTCCGGCTCTGTTAATGGCTGGTGCTGCACATGCAGCAGAAATTTATAATAAAGACGGTAACAAATTAGATCTGTACGGAAAAGTAGATGGCCTGCACTACTTCTCCGACGATAAAGGTGCTGATGGCGATCAGACCTACATGCGTCTGGGTTTCAAGGGTGAAACCCAGATCAACAACATGATGACCGGTTACGCACAGTGGGAATACAACATTCAGGCGAACAACACTGAAGGCTCAGATAACCAGTCCTGGACACGTCTGGCCTTCGCGGGTGTAAAAGTCGGTGACTACGGTTCCTTCGACTATGGCCGTAACTATGGTGTTCTGTATGACATTGAAGGCTGGACGGATATGCTGCCAGAGTTCGGTGGCGACTCCTACACCAAAGCTGACAACTTTATGACCGGTCGTGCGAACGGTGTAGCAACCTACCGTAACACCGATTTCTACGGACTGGTACCGGGCCTGAACTTTGCGCTGCAGTATCAGGGCAAGAATGAAGACGCCAGCAACAACCAGGAAGGTACTAACAATGGCCGTGACACACGCCATGAAAACGGTGACGGCTTCGGTATCTCTACCACCTATGACTTTGGTATGGGGATCAGCGCAGGTGCGGCCTATACCTCTTCTGACCGTACCAATGAACAGGTTATGAATACCACGGCTGGTGGTGACAAAGCCGATGCCTGGACTGCTGGTCTGAAATATGACGCCAATAATATCTACCTGGCGGCAATGTATTCTGAAACCCGTAACATGACGCCTTATGGTGATAATACCGACGCCGTGGCGAACAAAACTCAGAACTTCGAAATCACCGCACAATACCAGTTCGACTTCGGTCTGCGTCCAACCCTTTCCTACCTGCAGTCTAAAGGTAAGGACCTGGGCAACGGTCAGGGCGATCAGGATCTGGTTAAATATGCTGACGTCGGCGTTACCTATTATTTCAACAAAAACATGTCCACCTATGTTGATTATAAAATCAACCTGCTGGACGAAGATGAAAGTTTCTACAAGAACAACGGCATCGGTACCGATGATGTTCTTGCGTTAGGCCTGGTATACCAGTTCTGATTGTCCGAGCCCGCATAATTATGCGGGCTCACTGTTTTTTGAGACCTGTCAAAAGATTTTGCGAAAAGAGAGATAGCCAAAAACTCCGCTCCCCCCGTCCATAGGATGGTTAACTCCGTCCATCACCGTAACCTCCGGGAAGTCGAACGGCGATACGTTTTCAAAACAGGCAACATTCACACCGTACTCGTTCGGGTTGGAACGCCGTTGATGGAACGTATAAATCCCGCATATTGAGCAGAAAAAATGCCGGGCCGTACCCGTGTTAAATCGGTACTCCGTGAGCTTATCCTCACCTTTGGTTACAGTAATCCCCGATAACGGCGCGGATACCGCCACAGCCCCCCGCATTCGGCAGAAAGAACAGCTGCAGCGCCGCGCAGTATTAAAGCCATCAGAAAGCTCGACGGTGAATACCACCGCGCCACAATGGCACTGCGCATGACGAATTTCACCCATCGGTTACACCCCTTTCCTCACAAGTGCGGCAGCTTTGACGAAAACTTCATCCTCAACACCATCACCTTTCTGCCTGCCCAGCCTGACCAGTTCATTGACGATGCTAACGCGATCAATCGGTTTCTGCGCTGAAACCAGCCCAATGACGGCGGCACCAATTGCCAGCCCCACTAAACCTGTTTGTTCATCTTTGTTTTGCATACTCGCGCTCCCTTTTACAACAGAAAAGCGTAGCAGGAATACGGTAAAACAGAACGGCATTGATTGATTTGGTTAATATCTGTTGAACGTATCAAACAGATGGGTAAAGTGATTATTTAGAATCTCGGGGTCATCCCATATTTTGGGGTCTTGATGTTTGCCGCCCATACCTTAATATCATTTTGCACAAGCAGAGTGAAATCTGCCTTCAGATGATTCACCATACCATTCACACTATCAGCATCAATCACTGAAAAATGTTCAATTTTGCTCACACCCACCTGAACGCAGTGATATTGTGCAGGCAGTGTTTTGCCATTGACGTTAAGCTCTTTCCTGTCTCCACCACATTGTCCTTCAGAAATATATGACACCAGCAGATTGGCAGAACGCCGCTCTGGTTGGGATATACTCACCATGACAGGAAAACCCTCTGAAGTCTGTGTCATATCATAAAGAACGGCATTTTTTATATACCATGTATTATATTCCCTCTCCTGAAACGCGGACCAGGCAGGCGCAGAGATGAACGCCATCACCACCAGTGTAATATATTGAATTTTCATGGGATGTTGTCTTATGTGTTGTTGCACTTATTATTCAGATTGTGCAAAAAACAGCAAGCCATTGAGAATAAACCTACTACTATTAGCGGTGCAGGTACCAGTATTTAGAAATTTTTGACGCTCTGTTAATGCTGGAGATGTTCCTCTTTTAACAAGGCATAACAATATTCATCACCCCATTCCCCCTTAAAAAAGATGTTCTGCAGATAATGGGCTTCCCGTCGAAAATGGAGTTTTTCCAGAAGGTTTACAGCGCGAATATTGCGTGTATCCACAACGGCGATAAGCCGGTGCTTTTTATAGTGCGTAAATAACAGTGTAATTATGGCACTGATCGCTTCCCGGGCATAACCCTGACTCTGATATTTCATATCAAAGGTCATACCCAGTTCAGCCTGCCTGCCCTCATCAAAAAAATGAATACCAATGTCACCAATCACAGCCCCGTCCATTTGCCGTTCAACGATAATCTGATACCACGTGTCATCGCTGTTAAACGCAAGGGAGTTCTGCTGAGCATATAATTTTTCTGCATCCTGCATCGTGTAACGATCCCAGCTCTGAAAACGGGCGACCTCAGGCTGGTTGCGGTAGCACGCAATTTCCGGCAAATCGGCGGATGCCAGTGGCCGTAGTAACAAACGCGAGGTTTGTAATGGCAATCTGTATTCCATTTTTTCTCTCTTATATCCCGTTATCTTTATTTTCAGGATGAGCCGTTCGGATTACCTCAAGCCCAACGCGCTGCCCGAAAGACAGTTCTAACGTGTTACCATCAGGGTCGGCAAAAAAAACATAGTAACCGACGGGATCACCCAGCTCTTCCGGCGCTTTTCTTAACACACCTTCAGCGGTTGCTATCTCCGTTTTCCTGTCGAGTTCTTCACGAGTGGCGCAGGCAATCCCCAGATGACCAAATGAGCCCAGCGGTGTATCGGTTACGTTGTCCGCCTGCACCAGCACAAGGGCGAAAGGACGAGTATGGTCGCTTAGCCACGCCACTTTTCGGGCATCAGGAATATCAGGTTCACGGGAATGAATTACCTCCATACCCGCGTAACGACGATAGAAAGCAATGCTCTTCTCAAGATCCCTGACCATGAACGCGACATGTGTAAAACCGACATCAATATCTTTCATATTAAGATGTTACTCCTTTATCAACTTGTGGCAGTCATCTTAAAAGCTCAAGTTAACTTGATGTCAACAGGCATTTCACCCGTGCCGGCCTGCGCTCATGAAGAGACAAAAGGAGAGAAATGGTAAGCTGCCGCCATCACGGCGATGCTGACAATAACGCTGATAATAAAATACGTTTTGAAGGGTTGCTTTTGGGTTTTATGGCGAAAGAGTTGTTGTCCCAAAATGGCCCCTGGCCAGCCCCCTGTCACACCAAATACCAGCAACGTCGCTTCCGGAACCCTGCGCATACCTTTACGCGCCGCCATTTTATCTGCGCCATACATAACCATCGTCAGCACATTGATCAGCAGCAACCACATCACCACTGGATACGAGGTAAGAATGCTGCCGACCGCAGCGAGGATCAGGAGTAAATAACAAAAACGATTGAGAGTCATAGTACAAGCCAGTGGATGTTAAGCGATTTTGAAGAAGCATTATACGCGATATCACGCATGTATCAGGCTCAGGATATTTATCTTTTGTCATTCGGAGTTGCATTGACCAGCCAATAACTTTGCGCGAGAACAGGTCAACACAGCCAGCCTTTGTGGGTTCGGGTGTAAAGTTCAGAATACCATTTAGAACAACGTAAACCATGAGCTAGCTAAACACGGTGCTTATGTGTAAAAAGGGGGATTCATTCAGTAGGTGTTCATCGTGAAATACATTCGGCTAATTTTAAAGCTCATAACAGCATCACTTTATGTGTTCCTGGTTGTTTTTGGCTCTGGATTTGTAGGTTCCAGTACAACCAATGCAATTAACCTTGAAACACTTAACCTAAATTATTCATTAATTGCAAAGGACTCGGCAGTATACGCAATCTGCGCAACTGGTGCGGCATTGGTTGTTCCACCTGCCCTATATTTCATCCAGCATTATGTCTGGCCAGTGTTGAAGTTTATCGGCTTGAAGATTCGCTACTTCTTCCATGGATACTAAAAGTCTCGCCACTGGCGAAGCGATCTGCTAGAGCCTGCGATTTGTTTTCATGCCCAGGATGAGCAAGGGCATACAGAAGGCCTACTACTCTTTATCGAGTATCGGCTCCAGATTTAACGCAACTGTAAAACGTGCTGGTATTCGCCGCCGGAATCCGTACCATACGCGGCATACTTTTGCCTGCTGGCTTTTATCTGCCGGCGCTAACCCGTCTTTCATAGCCAGCCAGATGGGGCATGAAAACGCGCAAATGGTTTATGAAGTCTACGGTGCGTGGATTGAAGAAATGAATGGCGAACAGGTGTTGATGCTTAACGATAAGCTGGCACGCTGAAAAATTTTGCCCCTATTATGCCCCTATTGGCTCCGAAGGTAGTAATAAATGCAAGAAAATCAATCAAATACAAAGAAAGAGCAATACAACCTGAATAAACTGCAAAAGCGACTGCGTCGTAACGTGGGCGAGGCCATTGCAGACTTCAACATGATTGAAGACGGTGACCGTATTATGGTTTGCCTTTCAGGGGGTAAAGACAGCTACACCATGCTGGAGATCCTGCGTAATCTTCAGCAAAGCGCGCCAGTGAAGTTTTCCCTGGTGGCGGTCAACCTTGACCAGAAACAGCCGGGCTTCCCTGAACACATTCTGCCGGAATATCTGGAGAAGCTGGGCGTAGAGTACAAAATCGTCGAAGAAAATACCTACGGTATCGTGAAAGAGAAGATCCCGGAAGGCAAAACCACCTGCTCTCTCTGCTCACGTCTGCGTCGCGGCATTCTGTATCGTACCGCAAGGGAGCTGGGTGCGACCAAAATTGCGCTGGGCCATCACCGCGACGATATCCTGCAGACATTGTTCCTGAACATGTTCTACGGCGGCAAGATGAAAGGCATGCCACCAAAACTGATGAGCGATGACGGCAAGCACATTGTCATCCGCCCTCTTGCCTACTGCCGCGAGAAGGATATTGAGCGTTTCTCTCAGGCCAAAGAATTCCCTATCATTCCATGTAACCTCTGTGGCTCTCAGCCGAACCTGCAGCGCCAGGTGATTGGCGACATGCTGCGTGACTGGGACAAACGTTATCCGGGTCGTATCGAAACCATGTTCAGCGCGATGCAGAACGTTGTGCCGTCCCACCTCGCGGATGTTGAGCTGTTCGACTTCAAAGGTATCAACCACGATTCAGACGTGGTGAATGGCGGTGATCTGGCGTTCGATCGGGAAGAGATCCCTATGCAGCCTGCTGGCTGGCAGCCAGAAGAAGATGACAATCAGTTCGAAGAACTGCGTCTCAACGTACTCGAAGTGAAATAAAATGATAGCGTCTCAGAAAGAGATTCTGAGACGCTATATCCTTTACTTCAGCAGACGAACGCGGCAGGTTTTCCCTTTAATTTTCCCGTTTTGCAGCTGCTTCCAGGCCTTATGAGCAACCGCCTGGCGAACCGCCACATAAACATGTGCCGGATGCACCGCAATCTTACCGATATCCGCCCCATCCAGCCCCACATCTCCGGTCAGCGCACCTAATACATCACCTGGACGCATCTTGGCTTTTTTACCGCCATCAATGCACAGCGTCGCCATTTCAGCCTCCAGCGGCACGAGACTGACACCGGCAGGTGGGGTCATCCAGTTCAGTTTAATCTGCAGCATTTCTGAGAGAATATTGGCGCGTTGCGCCTCTTCCGGTGCACAGAAGCTGATCGCCAGTCCGCTGTTTCCTGCACGTGCCGTACGGCCGATACGGTGGACATGGACTTCAGGATCCCACGCCAGCTCATAGTTCACCACCAGCTCAAGCGATTTGATATCCAGACCACGCGCCGCCACGTCGGTCGCAACCAGGACACGGGCGCTACCGTTGGCAAAACGGACCAGCGTCTGATCGCGGTCACGCTGCTCCAGATCGCCATGCAGCGACAATGCACTCTGCCCCGCCGCATTTAGCGCATCGCAGACTGACTGGCAGTCTTTTTTGGTATTACAGAACACCACGCAGGACGCAGGCTGATGCTGGCTAAGCAATTTCTGCAGTAGCGGGATTTTTCCCTGCTGCGAAGTTTCAAAGAACTGCTGTTCAATGGCTGGCAGGGCATCAACACTGTCGATTTCAATGGTAAGCGGGTTTTTCTGCACGCGGCCGCTGATGGCGGCAATGGCTTCCGGCCATGTGGCAGAGAACAACAGCGTCTGGCGATCGGACGGTGCGAAACGGATCACCTCGTCAATCGCATCGCTGAAGCCCATATCCAGCATCCTGTCGGCCTCATCCATCACCAGCGTTTGTAACGCATCCAGCGAAACGGTGCCTTTTTGCAAGTGATCCAGCAGGCGACCTGGCGTCGCGACAATAATGTGTGGCGCATGCTGGAGCGAATCACGCTGTGCACCGAACGGTTGTCCGCCGCATAGCGTTAAGATCTTGGTATTGGGCAGAAAACGCGCCAGACGACGCAGCTCTCCCGCGACCTGATCTGCCAGCTCGCGCGTTGGGCACAGAACCATTGACTGAGTCTGGAACAGACCAGCATCAATGTGCTGCAACAACCCAAGCCCGAATGCTGCCGTTTTGCCACTGCCCGTTTTTGCCTGCACGCGTACGTCACGGCCTTCAAGGATGGCTGGCAGCGCGGCCGCCTGGACAGGAGTCATAGTGAGATATCCCAACTCGTTAAGGTTATCGAGTTGGGCGGCAGGCAGAACATTCAGGGTAGAAAAAGCAGTCACAATAATCTCTCGTGGTCATCTTCGCAGTCAGATGGCGCGTATCCTCGCAGATCTCGGGGTTTGATGCGACATTTTAATCGGTTCTTCATCTGGCGGTGGGTCCGGCATTGGCTGCGGACGCGGAATGGGATCGGGCATCGGTACAGGATCGGTGGGGATGGGATCAGGCTGACGCGATTGTTGCAGTTGAAGAGCGAGTAAGATGCTCATCATTCCCTCCAGAAGTTGCTGTCGTCTCTTTTAGGTTAGTCGCTGGCAAACAGGAGGCAAAAAAAAGCCGACTATGAAGTCGGCGTCGTACGAATCAATTGTGCTATGCAGTAATTCAAAAAAGGAAGTAAGACAATATGGAGCGCAACGCCCATCGCTTGACGTTGCATTCACCTGCGGGAGTAATAATGCACCTTACGGGGTAGATGTTTATTGACTTCGCTCAATTAAAAGAGCGTTTTGAACTGCGTAAAACGTGAAAAAAACGAAAATTTACAGCCATTTACTGCGATGTAACCACCATGCAACACCACCAATCACAACAGCTAACATGACGCAAAACGCGGTGAAGCCGTAGCGATAAGCATTCCCTGGAATTCCGCCCAGGTTCACACCAAACAAGCCGGTCAGAAACGTGCTGGGTAAAAATACCATCGCCATCAGAGACATCGTATAGGTTCTTCTCGCAAGGGATTCCTGCATCACCTGGGCGATTTCATCTGCCATCACTGCCGTCCTGGCAATACAGGAATCAATTTCGTCCAGCCCGCGGCCCAGCCGGTCGGCGATATCCTGCATTCTGCGTCGCTGATCGTCATTCATCCAGGTAAGTCTTTCGCTTGCCAGACGGGCATATACGTCACGCTGCGGCGTCATATAGCGACGCATTACGATCAACTGCTTACGCAATAACGCCAGAAATCCACGCGGTGGGATCTGCTGATCGAGCAGGTTATCTTCAAGATCGATGATTTTATCGTGCAACTCTTCGATAAACTCGCTCGCATGATCGGTAAGGGCGTCGCAGACGTCCACCAGCCAACTGCCACAGTCGATCGGCCCGGTACCTTCTTTCAGATCGTTAACAATGTCATCCAGCGCCAGGACTTTACGCTGACGGGTGGAAACAATCAGACCATCATCCATATAGACGCGCATCGCAACCAGCTGGTCAGGACGTTCATCCGTGCTGCCATTAATGCAGCGCAGAGTGATCAACGTTCCGTCTCCCATTCTGCTCACGCGAGGTCGCAGGCTTTCCCCCGCCAGCGCATCGCGCACATTGTTAGGCAAGAGCGGTGTCGAGGCCAGCCAGTCAGCACTGTCCGGGTGGGTGTAGTTCAGGTGTAGCCAGCAAGGATGTTCGTTATCAATGACATCGCTATCTTCCAGCGGTCTGGCACCGCCGCGTCCATCCAGCACCCACGCAAATACTGCGTCAGGAACGTTAAGTTCAGATCCTTTAATGCTCTCCACAGCGCCTCCACCTTTTTAGCTCTTTCGATGTCAGTCTAGCTTTCATCAGGGGTTAAGCAACAACTATGTGCTGCATCGCCCTGAAATCGCTCAGGAATTGAACGTATTGCAACAGGTTCCTGTAGACAGACGCAGGCAAATCATTAGAGTTAATGAAATGCTGCTAGATTGATCTAAAAATATGCTGGGGTAAGTGCGTGACCATAAAAAAGAACTGCGTCGCATTCGATTTGCGCCTGGCAGAAATGCGCGCAATAGCGATAAAAACCAGCATGACCTGGTTCCTGTGGGTGAACATATTGTTCTCGCTGTTTATTCTGGGGCGACGTTACTTTGCACCGATCGGTGTGTTAACACCTTCCCTCCATCCAGCAGGGTTGTTGGAAGGCATGATGGTTATCATTCTTACCCTCTCGGCTGGCGTACTTTTTATACTGCGAATGGCACCACTGCAAAATGCCCCCTGGCTCAGAAGCCTGGCCAGAGGTGTTGTCGTTGGGTTAAGCCTCTGCTGGGCGACGTGCTTTTATGTATTGATTGCCAGCGAAGATATTCGGATCATCTTCCCGTTTGCTGCACTCCTTCTGTTTGCTTCTCTCATTTCCCTCTATTTTGACCCCAGAGTGCTATTAAGTTTTATCGTCCCAGTGTGGGTGACGATTCTGGTTACCACACTCTTTCACCCCACTCAGCTCACCGTCCTGAGCGCCCTGCAATGGGTCTTACTGGCGGGTTTAATTGAATCCGGGAGACGGATCCTTAACCGCTGGTTTATTCTCGCGCTGCAACGTGAACAAGAAAACGCCGATCTTATTCATCAGCTAGGTCTGCTCGCCAACAAAGACCCACTAACCGGTCTAGCCAACCGCCGAAGTTTTGAAGCGCGTATGGATCAGGAAATCGCCAGTCACCAGCAGGATGGAAAAGGATTTGGATTGATTATGCTGGATGTCGATCATTTTAAACTCTACAACGACCATTACGGGCATCAACAAGGGGATCGCTGTCTGATCATGATTGCGGGTGTACTTGAATTGGCGAGCCGGGAAAATGAAGGCATTGTTGGCCGGGTGGGTGGCGAGGAGTTTGTGGTCTTACTCCCCGAGGCCGATGACAGCATGGTGCGGTCGACTGCGGAACGCATTTCCCGCATGCTGGAAAGCCAGGCATTCGCTCACGCCCTTTCCCCAGTTAGTCCTCACGTAACGGTGAGCCAGGGTCTGACGCTCTGGACACAGGGGCAATCGCCCCAATCCGTCATTGGCTGTGCGGACAAAGCACTGTACATGGCGAAGCTGCAAGGACGTAATCGCTGGGTAGAAGCATAAAAAAAAGCCTGGCATACCAGGCTCTATTGTTCCGTCACAGGGAGTGACCGGGTCGCGGGTGGAACGACAAATTACCCGCATGTGATGGCAACGTGATGCCTGCCTCGTCACTGTTATTCAGCCGGAAGTTACGTGTCCGGGTCTGAAGTTCAATCACCTGATTACGCAGCACATCAGATGAACCATTGAGTTCCTCAGCCATCGCCACATTGCTTTGCGTGACCCGTTCAAGCTCGGACAACGCCAGGGTGATCTGAGAAATGCCTTTCTCCTGCTCTGATGTGGACGCGGAAATTTCGTCCATCAACCGGCTGACATTACCCGACCCCGCCACGATTTCATGCATATTCTTTTCTGCCTGAGACACAACAGTGGCACCCTGCGTGACGTTACTGCTGGTGACTTCAATCAGCGTTTTGATATTTTTCGCGGCCTCCGCGCTACGGTGTGCCAGGTTTCTGACCTCCTCCGCAACCACAGAGAAGCCTTTTCCATGGTCTCCCGCCCTCGCCGCCTCGACGGCCGCGTTAAGCGCCAGAATGTTCGTCTGAAACGCAATACCATCGATGAGCGAGATAATTTCTGTCATCTGTTGCGCGCATTCGGTAATGGATTGCATATTGGTGGCGACCTGCCCCATTAACTCTCCTCCCTTGCGAGCCTGTAACGTCGCCACATTCGCCTGTTCACTCGCCAGCCGGGTGTTATCGGCATTGTTTTTGGTGCTCGCAGCCATCTGTTCCATGCTGGCCGCAGTTTGCACCAGAGATGCAGACTGTTGCTCCGTTTTCACCGAGAGTTGCGCACTTCGGGAGGAAAGTTGATCCGATAACGTCATAGCGGTTTGCGACGATGCTCTGATCTCGCGGACAAGCGTGGCAATGTTGCTGGACAGGCTATTAATCCCTGGGATTAATCTGCCTGCACAGTTATTACCGAACTCAGGAATAGACACACCAAGATTGCCTGCGGTCACTTCTTCAATACTTTTTTTCACAGTATTGATCGGTGTCACAAGATACCTGGTCATATAGCTCCAAAGTAAAAATAGCGCAACGAAATTTAATAAATTAAGTGAAACGAAAAGAGAGACATTGCTGGAAAATAGAACAACGACACCTGCATTAACCAAAAAAAGACAAAAAAGGAACCAGGCAATGAAGGTTCTGACACTAATATTTCTTAGCATGATTATACCCACGTTTTATATTTTGGTCGGCATTTAGACTTATAGCATCGGCTCTGAAATTTGTCCTCACAAACACCGTCGGTTTTTTGTTTTACCGTTAGCTACCTGAGATTTGGCTTAAGTCAGACAAAAAGAGTGTATTAGTGAAAATGTTCTGCGTGGCATGCTGCAATACTGGTCTCCTGCCACGTTAAGCGATACCATCCCCTGCGGTGAAGGGTTCTGTTTGCCCTCATATTTAAGGAGCTTTGCTAGAGTTATTCGCATTTGTTTAGCAACGCTAATTTTGTTAATAAATGGAATATATTTTATATTCTTTACTATTTTAGAGTTTTAATATGACTGGCCATTTTTCACGATAAATAACTAATATTGTTTAATGCGCATGTTCGCTGCCAGATAAAGATGTGTCCGGCAGGCGAAATCGGTAACCCTCTCAGGAGTGGGATTGCATAATGCTCAGTATATCGTGGGACCCTGTACTCATCGCCGTCTCTTATCTGGTGGCTTTTATCGCCTCTTTTGTCGCCCTGGACAGCGCCGGGAAAATTCCCCTTTCCAGCCGAAAGGCAGCAATGTTCTGGCGCATTGCCGGAGGCGTCACGCTGGGTATCGGGATTTGGTCCATGCACTTCATCGGCATGCTGTCGATGCAAATGCCAATGATGATGAGCTACGATCTCTGGTTAACCCTTGCCTCTCTTGGTGCGGCAGTTGTTGCATCGACCACGGCCATTAATATTGCCGTCACCGGCAAAAAACTTTCTCCCTTTCGACTGTCCCTCGCCACGGTGATCCTGAGTGCGGGCGTGGTGTCTATGCACTATATCGGTATGGCCGCATTGATGCTGGACAGCAGCATCGTCTGGGATCAGCGCATTGTGGGTTTATCTGTACTGATAGCCGTTATTGCATCCGGCGTGGCATTATGGCTGGCTTTCCGCCTGCGTGATATTCACAAAGGGGTTTTTGTGAGTCGCATTCTTGCCGCTTTTATTATGGGTGCCGCCATCTGTGCAATGCACTATACCGGTATGAGTGCCGCGCATTTTCTTGAAATGTCACATTCCCTCCCGGGCGGGATCAGCGAACTGGGATTATCTATCTGGGTTTCGGTTACTACGCTCACCCTGCTCGGCGTAATGCTGATTATCTCGCTCGTAGATTCTCACTGGCGCACCAATCGTCTGACGGAAAATCTGCGACAACTCAACCGCCAGTTAGAGCTACAGGCTCGCTTTGATGCACTCACTGGGCTCGCCAATCGCCACCAGATGGATATCCGCATGCAGGATTGTCTGCGCAGCGCGTTGCTGAGTAAGAAGCAATTTGCCGTGATTTTCCTGAATGTCGATCACTTTAAACGCGTCAACGATACCTGGGGTCATAACGTTGGTGATGAGTTGTTAATCACGCTTGCACAACGCATCACGGCCCGGCTCACGCGTGAGATGACCCTGGCCAGGCTGGGAGGGGATGCCTTTATCTTACTGGTTCCTGAATGCGACGACGACAAACTCAATTCACTGCTCGCCACGTTACTCGGGGATATGCGTCGTCCTCTTTCAATCTGTGGACACACGTTAAGTACAACCGTCAGCGCGGGGGTTAGCCTCTACCCGCAGGATGGAGAAACGTTGCATGAGCTTAAACTGAAGGCGGATGCGGCTTTACATCACGTTAAAGAGGATGGCCGTAATGGCTGGGCAATTTACCGGACTGAAATGTCGACGGCGGTTCCGGCTAAACCTGGCTTTTTGCAAGAACTCACCCAGGCACTTGAACGCGATCAATTTGAACTTTGGTACCAACCAACCTGGCATGCCGAAGAGAAAACGATTCACGGTTTTGAAGCGCTTCTCCGCTGGCGACATCCTGAGCAAGGGGTGTTACTGCCTAATCTGTTCTTACCCTCGCTGGAACAAACAGGTTTAATTATTCCCGTTGGCAACTGGGCCATTGAAGCAGCATGCCGACAGCTTCATTTCTGGACAGAACAAGGTTTTAGCCAGTGGACATTGTCATTCAACTTATCCCCTGTTCAGTTCGAGCAACCGGACATCTTTTATATCGTATCGTCGATGCTGGAAAAATATAACCTGTCTCCTTCCCGGCTGATCCTTGAGGTGACTGAGAGCACCGCGCTCAAAAATCTCGACCGCAGTATCGAGTTACTCAATGCGTTTAATCATGCGGGGATCACCGTCTCTATTGATGATTTCGGGACTGGCTATTCAAACCTGCTGATGCTGAGCGTTCTTCCGGCAAAAGAACTCAAAATTGATAAAAGCTTTGTGATGTCGATGCTGGAAAATGAAAAAAGCCGCAAGCTGGTTGAAACCATTATCAACATCGCTCGGACCATGGAGATGAATGTGGTTGCAGAAGGGATCGAAACAGAAGAGCAGCAAGCGGTACTGACCAGCCTCGGCTGCGATTATCTGCAGGGGTTCCTTTTTTCCCGTCCTTTACCTGCCGAACAAGTGCCGTGGCTGCTGTTGCAGAAGAACTCAGACAAACAAATTATACCAATTGGTAAAATTCATTCAGAACACGTATTTATTTCGCAAAAAAATCATGCCTGACGAGGTTAAGTAGAGTATGTTTCAAAAGAGCACGCACGAGTCAATCCGATCATGATTGTCAGGCACAATGTGCCGATGAACAGGAAATGCCTATGTCGCAAAATGGTTTTGATGCGCTGAATGTAATAAAAACACCCGTGTGGCTTATTTCAGCTGTTTCGGAACAGATCATTTTTGCGAATGTGGCCGCAGCTCAGGTAATGGGTGACAAAACACTGGATGACTTGCGCAAAGGAATTTATTCCGCGAGTGCGCAAACTGTGCTGTCGATGTACGTTTCTGAACTCAAAACGGAGCAGGAGATCGTCGAAATCTGGACCATAAACCGGGATGGACAAGATGCTCCACTGAGTTGTCGACTCTCGCTGGCCCACTACTCACCCTATGGTGATGTGATTGTTTTCGAAGGGATCTCTTCGCAAATCGTCTCCGGGCTGAAAGCCAGCCGTTCTGCAACCTACCGGCGCAAAAAACAGGGGTTTTACGCGCGCTTTTTCCTGACCAACAGCGCACCGATGCTGTTAATCGATCCTGCTCGGGATGGCCAAATCGTTGATGCAAACCTGGCGGCACTCAATTTTTATGGTTATTCACATGATGAAATGTGCAGTAAACACACCTGGGAAAT
This sequence comes from Pantoea sp. LS15, assembly GCF_012241585.1. Lineage (NCBI taxonomy): Bacteria > Pseudomonadati > Pseudomonadota > Gammaproteobacteria > Enterobacterales > Erwiniaceae > Pantoea > Pantoea sp. LS15. The sequence continues at coordinate 275,352 of NZ_JAAVXA010000001.1, read as the reverse complement.
AAATACTCTGGGAAGAGATGTTATACCCATTATGACCGAAATCGCCGCGCTGCCCGGTGGTCATAAACCTCTCAACTTCGTTCACCGTCTTGCCGATGGCTCCACCCGCCATGTACAGACGTATGCCGGGCCTATTGAGATCTACGGTGACAAGCTTATGCTGTGCATCATCCACGATATCACCGAGCAAAAAAGGCTGGAACAAGAGCTGGAACACGCAGCATCACGTGACGCCATGACGGGTCTGCTCAACCGTCGCCAGTTCTACACCCTCACCGATCAAACCAGCCAGAATCATCTTCCTGCGCAACAGCAATTTAGTCTGCTGCTGGTGGATACCGATCATTTTAAGAACATTAACGATCTCTTTGGTCATCTGAAAGGTGATGAAGTACTTATCGCCCTCTCCCGAACGCTGGAAGCCTGTGGCCGGAAAGATGATCTGGTGTTCCGCTGGGGTGGTGAAGAGTTCGTCATCCTGCTACCGCGCACCTCCCTCGAAACCGCCTTGCTGATTGCCGAATCAATCCGCTCTGCCGTTTCCCGTATCACTATTCCGGGTTTACCTCGGTTTACCGTCAGCATTGGCGTGGCACGACATAGCCCGGGCGAGAGTATTGATGACCTGTTTAAGCGTGTAGATGATGCGCTGTATCGCGCGAAAAATGATGGGCGCAACAAGGTCCTTGCAGCATGAAACTGGAGTATCCAGAAAAGCCCCGTTACAATGCCCACCTCGAATAAACCGAATAGTGGTGGGTAACATCTTCAATGAGTAAAACAGAAATAATACTCATCTTAATTATTTTGAGCCTTATTATATTTGGTTTTTGGTTTATTTTTAGTGGTGAAATCTGGTATCTCGTAGAAATTCTGGAAAACAGTCTCTACCCCACCTTCGATGCGTTATAAACCACGTTTAATTTCTTGTTTCACCTACCGAATTTGTCAGCTATCTGAATCCCTGAATGCCACGTAAAATACGCGGCGTTATCATCCAATAACGTTGATAACAAATCACTAAATCATTTGCTTATGTTGCCCGTGCTCTGACGGGCTTTTTTTATTTCCGGCATTCCAGCCATACCAGGCTATATCTTAATCATCTTTATACATAAAGGTGAGGAATGATGAGCAAGAAGATCCTGATGCTGGTTGGCGATTACGCCGAAGATTACGAAACGATGGTGCCCTTTCAGGCTTTACAGATGATTGGTCATCAGGTTGATGCTGTCTGCCCCGATAAATCAAAGGGCGACTATATCATGACGGCAATCCATGATTTTGACGGTGCCCAGACCTATAGTGAGAAACCCGGTCACCGTTTACGCTCAATGCCGACTTTTCCGCAGTAAAAGAGCAGGATTATGACGCGCTACTTATCCCCGGCGGGAGAGCCCCCGAATATCTGCGGTTAAATGATGACGTGCTGAAGCTGGTACAGGCATTTGACGCCGCGCGTAAACCGATTGCCGCCGTGTGCCACGGCCCGCAACTGCTCGCTGCTGCCGGTGTTCTGAAAGGACGTACCTGTAGCGCGTACCCGGCCTGTGCACCTGAAGTCCGTCTCAGCGGCGGACACTACGCGAATATTGGCATCGATCAAGCACATGTGGACGGTAATCTGGTTACTGCTCCCGCCTGGCCTGCGCATCCCCAGTGGCTGGCGAAATTTAATGCATTGTTAGAATAGTGCTGTAAGTAAAAACTGGCGCAGTTTAGCGCCAGTTTCACTTAGGTAATGGTTATACGTCAGTGCTTCTCAATATACATCGTACGGCTATACGCCACGTCTTCCGGGTTATTGATAGGATACCCTTTCACCCAGGACTTAATCAGACGACCATTGGTGTACTGGTAAATTGGCGCGATGGGGGCTTTCTCCATGAGGATTTTCTCCGCCATGTTGTAGTCCGCATTACGCGCTTTTGCTGTCGTCTCCAGCGTCGCCTGGTGGACAATCTTATCGTAAGCGGGGTCATTAAAACGCGAAATATTGCCGGTATGAGTTGACGTCAGCAGCGACAAGAACGTCGAGGGTTCGTTGTAATCACCGACCCATGAGGCGCGGATCACGTCAAAATTACCGGTGTTACGGCTATCGATATAGGTTTTCCACTCCTGGTTTTGCAGTTTGACATCCACACCGAGATTTTTCTTCCACATGGAAGCCACCGCAATGGCGATTTTCTGGTGGTTTTCGGATGTGTTATACAGCAGGGTCAACTTCAGCGGGCGCTGAGGGCCGTAACCCGCAGCCTGCAGCAAGGTTTTTGCCTGAGCATTCAGCTCCTGCTGTGACATCTGCTCAAACGGTGAAGACTCCGGGGTAAAGCCCGCCGTCACGTCAGGGGTAAAATGCCAGGCTGGCTTCTCACCGGTCCCTAATACCTTTTCCGCCATAATGCGGCGATCGATGGTCATACTCAGCGCCAGACGAACGCGGGCATCCGCTGTCGGACCCTTTTGCGTGTTAAACGCGTAATAATAGGTACCCAGTTGAGGCGGGGTATAAACTTGCCCCGGTATATCCTTCAGGAGTTTCTGATACATGTTTTTCGGGAACGATTCGGTAATATCAATATCTCCCGCCAGATAGCGTTTGGTGGCAGACGACTCCTGATTGATTGGAATGAAGGTCACTTTTTGCAGGACAGTTTTTGCATTGTCCCAGTAATGCGTATTTGGAACGACAACCAGTTTTTCATTTACCACGCGGTCATTAAGAACGTAGGCGCCATTTCCAACCAGAGCTCCGGGACGCGTCCATTCCTTACCACTTTCAACGTTGGCTTTTTGCACCGGGTAGAACGCAAAGCTAGCCGTCAGGTTGCTAAACCACGGGAGTGGCTTATCCAGTTGAACGCGTAACGTTCTGTCATCGACCGCCGTCACGCCCAGCGTATCCGGTGCCGCTTTACCATCAATAATCGCTTGCGCGTTGTTGATACCTGCCAGCGCCGCAAACCAGGCAAACGGAGACGTGGTTTTCGGGTCAACCAGACGCTGCCAGCTGTAGACAAAATCCTTCGCAGTGACAGGGGAACCGTCTGACCATTTGGCGTTATCGCGCAAGGTGAACGTCCAGATACGGTTTTCGTTACTCTGCCAGCGCGTCGCCACCCCCGGAGTCAACTCCCCTTTCTCATTCTGATTAACCAGTCCTTCGAAGAGATCGCGAATCACCTGAATCTCTGGCAACCCCACTGCTTTTGCCGGATCGAGCGAGGCAGGCTCATCTTTAATATGTCTGACCAGCTCCTGTTGTTGCGCCAGTACCGTGCCCTGTGGCACATCAGCAGCATACGAGAGTGTTGAGAGTCCGCACAGACACAGTGCAGCACAAAGACGCGAGACAGGATGCTTCATACGATCCCCTTTAATGAATTCAGATAACAAGCAGATGCGTAATTATTTGTTTCGAAAAAGAGAAATGCAAATCCCTTCGTCCGGAAAAGTGATTTGCGACAATTCTCAACCGATAAGGAAACTATTTGATTAACAGCGAATTTTGCACAACACTGCCTGTAGAGACTTCTTTATCAGGATTTCGTATGGCAATCACCCGACCAAGAGCGGAACGAGGCGCCTTTCCGCCGGGCGCAGAGCAATATGGCCGCTCATTTTTAGGCGCATCACTGATCTGGTTCCCGGCACCCGATGCCGATCGCAACAGCGGTTTGATCATTGCCGGTACGCATGGCGATGAGAATTCCTCCATCATCACGCTTTCATGTGCGCTGCGAACACTGACACCCAAACTACGGCGTCATCACGTCATTCTGGCGGTGAATCCGGATGGCTGCCAGCTTGGATTACGCGCGAATGCGAGAGGAGTCGATTTAAACCGTAATTTCCCGGCAGCAAACTGGCATGCCGGGGAAACGGTGTATCGCTGGAACAGCGCCGCCGAAGAGCGGGATGTGGTCCTGCTAACGGGAGACACCCCGGGTTCAGAGCCGGAAACACAAGCGCTGTGCCAGCTTATCCATAAGATCCACCCTGCCTGGATTGTCTCCTTCCATGATCCGCTGGCCTGTATTGAAGATCCACGTCACACCGAACTGGGTGCGTGGCTGGCAGAGGCTTTCGCCCTGCCGCTGGTTACCAGCGTTGGCTATGAAACACCCGGCTCATTCGGAAGCTGGTGCGCCGATTTGAGCTTACCGTGTATCACCGCGGAATTCCCGGCGATCTCTTCCGATGAAGCCAGCGAAAAATACTTAAAAGCGATGGTGGAACTTCTGCGCTGGCAGCCTCAAAGATGAAGAACACCGCTGGTAAAATTGAGCGCGGGTGAAACATCAACCGCCAGCCATGTCGGGCCATCCAGGTCGGCAAAACTGACCTGATTGACCAGCGGTAATGCCGCGTTGATTGCCCGGGATGTACAAAGCATGCATCCCAGCATCAATGAAAAACCCTCAGCCCGGGCCTGGGCCGCCAGGGCCAGTGCTTCGGTAAGCCCGCCGGTTTTGTCGAGCTTAATGTTGATCATCTCATAGCTGCCCTGCAGCTCACTCAAATTCTCACGGGTATGGCAGCTTTCATCCGCGCAGACAGGCAACGGGTGGATAAAATTCTTCAGCGCCGCGTCATTTTTCGCCGGAAGAGGCTGTTCCAGCATCGCCACGCCCAGGTCAGCCAGCAGCTGACATCGCGCGGCAAGCCCTTCGGGATGCCATGATTCGTTCGCGTCAACAATCAGTGTAGCCAACGGCACTGCCGCGCGAATGGCAACCATTCGTTCGCTAATCAGACGATCGTCGAGCTTCACTTTTAACAGGGTGGCCCCTGCATCAAAAAGCGCTTTTGCACTGGCTGCCATTTGTTCCGGCTCGCCAATGACGACCGTTTGCGCCGTAATAACCGATTGCGGCAAGGTCACGCCCAGCAACGACGTCAGAGATGTTTGCTGTTTAGCGGCTTCAAGCTCCCAGAGCGCGCAATCAATGGCGTTACGTGCCGCCCCGGCGGGTAAACGCTGCTGTAATGCCTCGCGCGAGAGCCCTTTTTGCAGATCAGGTACCAGGGTCATGATAGCCGCCATCACTGATGCAGCACTTTCTCCATAGCGTGGGTATGGCGTGCATTCTCCCGTGCCTTTAACCCCCTCTTCCTCAATTTCAACCACCACCACACCGGCCTCACTTCGGCTGCCGCGAGAGATGACAAAAGGGGAATGCAATGGCCAGGCTTCTTCATAGACTTTAACGCTTCTCATCACTGACTCCTTGCGGCCTGGAAAGGCGAAAAATTTGGTTTGCCGTGTTATCCGCTGATGGCATACACTAGCCCCGACGTTAACTATATGTAAACAGGAAGATATCTATGTCACAACTCGTTCATTTCCAGGGCAACCCGGTTGCTGTTGCTGGTTCCATTCCGCAGGCTGGCAGCAAAGCTCAGGCTTTTACTCTGGTGGCTAAAGATCTGTCTGACGTCACACTGGCTCAGTTTGCGGGTAAACGCAAAGTACTGAACATTTTCCCAAGCATTGATACAGGTGTTTGTGCTGCATCTGTGCGTAAGTTCAACCAGCTGGCGACTGAAATGGACAACACGGTTGTGCTGTGCATTTCTGCTGACCTGCCGTTTGCCCAGTCTCGTTTCTGCGGTGCCGAAGGCCTGAGCACCGTTATCACCCTCTCCACTCTGCGCAGCCAGGATTTCCTTGAGAAATACGGCGTTAGCATCGCGGAAGGCCCACTGAAAGGTCTGGCAGCACGCGCTGTACTGGTTATTGATGAAAACGACAATGTCGTATTCAGCGAGCTGGTTAACGAAATCACCACCGAGCCGGATTACACTGCTGCGCTGGACGTGCTGAAAGCATAATAATTGCTTAGCAATCTATACAGTACGTTCTAAACCTCGCGATGGCGGGGTTTTTTATTACCCAACAAGCTGAATCGTTAAAGCTATACTTGTCACAATTCACATTTATTGTGCAACAACCTCCTCTATACTTATCAATAAAGCGATCATAATCCCACAATAATCTTCAAAAACTCCTATTTTTGCGCCTGGTGAAGCACATCACATTTCCATTTTTGTTAAGACATTAGATTTCCTTACGAAAACAAATAATCGTTTCAGCAAAAAGGGAGGAATATGAAAATTAAACTGGCGTTTACGATACTCGCAGTACTGATCTCTGGCCAAGCCGCGGCTAAAACTTGGGTGCTGACAAGCGCTGAAAGCAGCGTGGAGAAAGGAAACTGGAAAATTTCGAGCGATGAGCTGAACGTTAAATGGCAAACGTTCAGCATTGAGCAAAAAGTCTTACATGGAGGCAAACAGGAAGGCAGTAAAGTCATCATCATTAGCAGCAAAAATGGACTGACAATTGCCTTAAGCCCTACCCGTGGCATGGATCTCCTGCATGTTGAAGGGTTTGGTACCAAACTGGGGTGGAATTCCCCTGTCAAAGAGGTCGTCAACCCGGCCTATATCAATCTGGAAAGTCGAAACGGGCTCGGTTGGCTGGAAGGTTTCAACGAGATGATGGTGCGGTGTGGCTATGAGTGGACAGGCCATCCGGTCACCGCTGATGGACAAATCTATACCCTTCACGGTAAGGTGGGTAATACACCTGCCTCGCAGGTGGAAGTGGAAGTTGCTGATGCTGCCCCACATGAGATTCGCATTCGCGGTTTAATCAAAGAGAGCACGTTCAAGAAAGCCGATCTGCAGACGATGACCGAACTGCGTTATGTTCCAGGAAGCAACCAGTTCAGCCTGCATGATGTTCTGACCAACCATGCTGATTATCCTCATGATTATCAAATCATCTATCACAGTAACTTTGGAACACCAATCCTCGAAGAAGGCGCGCGATTCCTTGCCCCGGCGGTAAGCGTGAGCCCATTCAACGACTACGCCAAAGCGGGTGTTAACGAATGGCAAACCTACGCAGGGCCAACAAAAGGCTTTGATGAGATGGTCTTTAATATCAAACCGCTCGCGGATAATAACCACGAAACGCTTGCGGCAGTGATCAATAAAGCCGGTGATAAAGGTGCGTCAATTCAGTTTGATACTCGCCAGTTGCCCGTGCTGACTCTCTGGAAAAACACCGACACGATGAAACAGGGTTATGTCACAGGTATTGAGCCAGGTACCAGCTACGCGTATCCCGTCACCATCGAACGCGAGCAGAAACGCGTTAAGCAGTTGCAGCCTGGAGCCAGCACGCAGTTTGATTTGACCTATACCCTGCTCCACAACCCGCAACAGGTGAAAGATGTGGAAAACAGAATTGCGTCGATTCAGGGTGACACCAAAACAGAAATCGTAACCACGCCTCTTGCTAAGGAATAAGCGTAAAGTAAAAAGCCTCTTTACAGAGGCTTTTTGTTTATTCGTCACCTTTCTTATGATTTAAACCATACTCACGCAGCTTATTCGCTATCGCCGTATGCGAGACACCAAGACGTTTTGCCAGTTTACGGGTACTTGGATAGCTGCGATAAAGCTGTGTCAGCACTAAACGCTCGAAACGGCTGGTGATCTCATCCAGTGAACCTTCCATCGCCTCTTCACCGACAGATACTGACCCGGCGTCGTAATCTGGCAACAGGATATCCTGCGGACGTAATTCATATCCATCCAGCTGCGTCAGAGCACGATAAACGGCGTTTTTGAGCTGACGAATGTTACCCGGCCAGCCATAGCGCATTAATACCGTGCCGAGATCGGCAGAGAGCTTCGGACGCGGAACGCCCTGCTCGTCGGCAAAGCGAGCCACAAACAGTTCGGTTAACGGCATGATGTCCTGCGGGCAATCGCGCAGCGGTGGAATGTTGAGTGTCAGGACGTTGAGGCGATAATAGAGATCCTCGCGGAAGATCCCCTTTTGCACCAGTTCCACCAGGTTTTTCTGGGTGGCGCAGATGACACGCACGTCCACATGCACTTCATGATCCTCACCCACGCGGCGGAACGTTCCATCGTTAAGAAAACGGAGCAATTTAGCCTGCATGCGTGGCGACATTTCCCCGATCTCGTCCAGCAGCACGGAACCGCCACTGGCCTGCTCGAAGAACCCTTTTTTGCCTTCCGGGGCGTGACCAAATAACTCGCTTTCAACGGCGTCTTCCGGGATGGATGCGCAGTTAAGTGCCAGATACGGTTTTGCTGCACGCGGGCCCGCCAGGTGCACGGCGTGAGCCAGCAGGTCTTTTCCGGTTCCGGTATCGCCGGTAATCAGCAACGGAGCAGTCAAACTCGCGAGCTTGCGGGCCTGGTCAATCACATGACGCATTTTCGGGCTGACGGCAATAATCTGGCTGAATGCTCCCACATCCTGACTGGAGAGATTTTGCAGCTGACGTCCCATACGTAATGTTGATCGCAGCATGATCACCGCGCCAGTCAGCACGCGGGTATTGCTTTCCCCTTTCAGATAGACGGGCGTGATCTCCATCAGGAAATTCTGTCCGTTGATCACCACGTGCTCGCTATGGGTGTTCTGCGGGTTGCTGTCCAGCCAGCGCTGGAAGTTAAAACCGGGGATCAACTGCATGGCGTTATGGTGGCTGAGCTTTTCCTGGCTCTGCGCAAAAAGCTGGCAACTGGCGTGGTTAACGCGTTCTACTTTGCTTTTCAAATCCAGAGAGAGGAAAGGCTCTGGCATCGCTTCCAGCAGTGCGCTCAGCGCCAGATGCTCACGCTCAGAGGGCATCCAGGGGATAGTGCGTACATCCGTAACGCCAGCGATACGGCGGATTTCGGCCATCAGGCTACTGAAGGTATTAAATTCAATTTCGGCAAAATTGAGGTAAATTTTCCCGACAGGGTCGATCTCAATGCCACGTAAATCAATGCTACGTAAAACAAGAAGATCGAGTAATTCGCGGGTCAGACCGAGACGGTCTTCGCAGAAGACTTCAAGACGCATGGGAAATTCACCGTTTTAAGCCAATAACAGTAAAATGATATGTCAGAACACGGTGATCCGGAAGATGGCTGTCAACAAATATTGACAGCCAGCACGATTAATGAACAAAACCTCACGGGGCAGGTTTTTTATTGAGCGTTTCTTTGAGCTGACCGATCAACTCGCGCCTGAAATCTCCCAGCCGCGGCTTGTCGTCATCAATCCAGGGAAGCGGACGACAGACTTCCATCGCTTTAATACCTAAACGCGCCGTCAATAAACCCGCCCCAATACCCTGAGCAGCACGGGCTGAGAGCCTGGCCGCCAGATCCTGCGACATCCAGTCCATTCCTACTTCGCGCACCAGCTCACTCGCACCAGCAAAGGCGATATTGAGCAAAACCAGTTTAAACAGTCTGAGTCGGCTGTAATAACCCAGCTCGATGCCGTAAAGACTCGCGATACGGTTAATCAGGCGCAAGTTACGCCAGGCGATAAATGCCATATCGACCAGCGCCAGAGGGCTGACGGCAATCATCAACGTGGATTCCGCCGCAGAGCGGCTAATCTCGCGCCGTGCCTGGGCATCCAGCACCGGCTGGACCATATGAGAATAGAGCGTGACCACTTCGCGGTCATTCTGGGTTTCATGGATGGCGGCATACCAGCGTTGAAGTGCCGGATGCGACTGATCAATTCCTGCCTGACTGGCGAGCTTTTCACAAAATGCGCGACCTTTTCCGGTAGCGTGACTGTGGAGCAGATCCCGGGCTTCATCGCGCTCATGCGCGCGCTGCCGCAGACGCCAGAGGCGACGCCACTCCGTTACAACCGACCCAATCCCCGCCCCCACAATCAGGGCACCCGCAGCACACCCGCCGAGCGCGACCCAGTCCTGGGTTTGCCAGGCATTCATCGTCCATTGTACGCCCTGCCCAACCACACTAACGCCAAACAGCGTCAGACCGGCGGTGACCATCTTGCGCCACAGACTGCGTTTTGGGCGCAAAGCGGCCTCGACGACAGCTTCAGCCAGGCCTTCCTCTACACCCGGCTCTTCCGTCACTGCCGGGGCAAAGTTCTCAGCCTGCGTACCACTGAACGTTTGCGCGGTTTTAAACGCTTCCAAATCCTCTTGCTCAAGCGTTCCGGTAAAGTCTATGCGTGGTTTTAACGGTTCCGTCATCGCAATTTATCTCCAATCAAAAACTCCAGTGCCGCATCCAGACGAATGTGCGGTAACGGTTGATCGACACTCATGGCCTGCGGGCGAAAAGCTTCAAACTGGAAGCCCTGGCTCTGCCAGAACGCCGGGCCTGGAAGCCGTGCAGGTACTTCGCCCGGATACACGGTAAGTGGCTCGCCGTCGCTGAGACGGTTCCCGCGTAATGCCGGAATTTTTTCGCCGTTAAGGTCAATCAGCCCACTTTGCGTCGCCTGCACGGACGCCAGCCCGAGGCAATCCATGCTGATCCCTTCGAAAGCGGCATTTTGCCAGGCATCCTGGACCAGTTGTTGCAGTAGCGACACCATATTGGCGTGTTGATCGACCGTGACATGATCGGCTTTGGTGGCTGCAAACAGCAACTTGTCGATCACCGGCGAGAACAAGCGCCGAAATAGCGTCCGCTGACCATAATGAAAACTTTGCATCAGCTGTGTCAGCGCGAGGCGCATGTCGTTGAATGCCTGCGGCCCGCTGTTAAGGGGCTGAAGACAATCCACCAGCACTATCTGACGATCAAAACGTAAAAAGTGGTTTTTGTAGAAACCTTTGACCACCTTTTCGCAGTAGTAATTGTAACGCTCGCGCAGCATCCCTGCATTTGTGTGCTTGTCGGCCTGAGCCAGTTTTGACTCTCCGGTACCATCCACGTCCGGCCACGGGAAGAACTGCAGCGCGGGCGCTCCGGCTAAATCACCCGGCAGGACAAAACGCCCCGGCTGGATAAAATGCAGCCCTTCCTGTTTGCACTGATGCAGATACGCCGTCCAGGCTTCCGCAATAGCTGCCAGACGGTTTTCATCAGCAGGCGCGAGTGGATCTAAACCTTCGCACAATTGCCGCCATTTTGCTGACCACTCGGCGCGTTGCCCCTGTAACAACCCCGTCATCTGACGAGACCAACTGAGATAATCTTGTGCCAGCATGGGTAAATCGAGCAGCCATTCGCCAGGATAATCGACGATTTCAAGATACAGTGTTGAGGTATCCTTGAAGTGGCGCATCAGGGATTCATTAGAACGAAAGCGTAACGCTAGTCGAATTTCACTTACCCCTCGCGTTGGTGTCGGCCACGTGGGTGGGTCGCCATAAAGCTGTGCCAGCCCTTCGTCATACGTGAAACGTGGAATGCCAAAATCGCGCTGAGGCACGCGCTTAACGCCCAGCAAACGCTCTTCCCGCACGGCGCTAAGCAAAGGCAAGCGTGCCCCGGCGTGCAGGTTAAGTAGCTGGTTCACCATGGCGGTGATAAATGCCGTCTTACCACTGCGGCTCAACCCTGTCACCGCCAGACGCAGATGACGGTCAACGCCACGGTTCACCAGTGAATTGAATTCGTTTTTAAGTCGCTTCATTGCCGTCCTTTTTGTCCGGAAGACTGGAATTCATGGCTTCAGAATACAATAAATGGGGGCAGATCGTTGATTATCAATTCTTATTTATTGCTATTGCCGTTTTCTCTCCAGTAAGATGAACAGTATTGCTGTCAGTCTGGAGTGAGTAAGGTGTATGTCACCCACCATCTATGATATCGCACGGGTTGCGGGCGTATCGAAATCAACCGTTTCCCGCGTTCTGAATAAACAAACGAATATTTCTCCTGAAGCGCGTGACAAAGTGCTGAAGGCAATAGACGAATTAAATTATCAGCCCAACAAACTGGCCCGCGCCCTGACCTCTTCTGGCTTCGATGCCATTATGGTTATTTCGACCCGCTCGGCCAAAACCACTGCCGGTAACCCTTTTTTCTCCGATGTCCTTCATGCCATTACGGCAAAGGCGGAAGAGGAAGGTTTTGACGTTATTTTGCAAACCTCAAAAAGCAGTGAAGATGATCTGCTGAAATGTGTGAGTAAAATTAAACAGAAGATGATCAAAGGGATTATCATGCTGAGTTCACCGGCAAACGAATCCTTTTTCACCACGCTTGACGAATACGGAGTGCCGGTGGTCGTTATTGGAAAAGTGGAAGGTGAATATCAGAATATTTATTCTGTCGATACGGACAATTTCCACGACAGCGCCATATTGACAGATTCATTTATTAAACATGGACGCACAAAAATTGCCTGTTTGCATGCTCCGCTAGACTATCACGTTTCTATCGATCGTCTTGCTGGATATAAATCCAGCCTTGAAAAACAGGGCATAACTATTAACCCGGATTGGGTCATTGATGGCGGATATACTCATGACAGTGCCCTAAAGGCGGCCTGCAAACTTCTCTCATCGGACAACCCGCCCGATGCCGTTTTCGCCACTGACAGCATGAAATTGTTAAGCCTTTATCGTGCAGCGGATGAGTTAAATCTGATGATCCCCGAGCAGGTTGCCATGGCGGGATACAGCGACCCAATGCTGTCTCTCGTTTTAAGCCCTGCGCCAGGCGGGTTTGATATTCCAACGAGAAAGCTGGGCGAAGAGAGTTGCAACGTGCTGTTTCAGCGTATTGCGGGTAAACCTGCGCCGCATAAGGTATTGGTTGAAACGCATTTTTCGGATGCGGCTTCCTTGCGCTAAAAACCAGGGGCAAACGCCCCTGGTAGATCATTATCAGAACGCGTAATTCACACCGACACCCGCATAGTGGAAGCGATCGCTCTCACCTTCGTCGTGGTTTTCCCATTCATAGGCGTATTCCAGTGTCATGGATAAACCATTATTGAAATCATAGGCATAAAGCATACCCAATCGGTTGAAATCATGTCCTTCTCGATCAGGATCGTCCTGCCAGTCCCAGTTTGACCAGCGATCGAGGCCAAGACGGGTATATGGCGTTAAGGTGGTCTGGCCTAACAAAATGGGCAGATATGCACGAATTTCCTGGGTGGAGAACTCGCCGTTATTACGGGAGCTGTCCATATTGAAACCGCGCTCTAAATAGTAATTCACTTTAGCTGCAAAGGTTTCGTTAATGGTCCACGTAAAACCCGTTTCGGTTTCAACGCGGCTGTCAGCATAACCGGTTTTTTCGAGATCGTTGGCAAACTGATACATGGCAAACCAGCCGCCAAAACGCCAGTCGTCGGTTAATTTAATATCCCAGTCAGGCTGAACTTTGTAGCGCTGCATATTAGCGCTGCCGTCTTTGGCGCCGTGTTCATCTTTAAAGTGATAACCATAATTACGGAAACCACCGGTCAGACCGAAAGTAAAATCATCGGTGCCGATAAATCGGTAGCGTAATTCAAATTCCGGGCGATCAAAATAGGTGCCGCGCGTCATGCTGCTGTAATCAACTGGACCTTCCTGGTACATCGCTAGTGAAATAGTCCACGCATCCCATGTCGCATTAAACCACACGGAAGGTTCATATAATCCATCTTTATCATCGCCCTGACCTTCGACGTTTTCAATTTCATACATTGCACCGATATTAAATTCCCACTGCTTTGTCGTTTCTGTAGCTTGTGCGTAATTAATCCCTGCGCATAGGATAAGCGCAGCACTTCTTAGTAGAGTACTCATTAAATATTCCCTTTATAATTAACAAACAAAAACCGGAAATTTGCATTCCCGGCAAACACTCTTCTTATCTAATAGCCGCTTCGGTATCGGCGTCGAAGAAATGGCACTTATTCATATCGAACTGGATGCCGATATTATCTCCAGCAACGTAGTCATTCGCCGCCCCAGCCCGGACAACCAGTTCATGTCCACCCACGGTGGCATAAAGCATAAATTCGGCTCCGGTCAATTCTGCAACACTGACCTTCGCCGTGATGTCATTTCCGCTGCTCTGCAGGGCAAGTATGTCTTCCGGACGGATCCCAAATACCACCGCTTTGCGCTGGTATCCTTTCGCATTCAGTATGTCGAGTATATTCTGTGGGATCTCCAGGCGTAGTGTTTCTGTCACGAAATAGCGATCGTCGATAGCACCACGAATGAAGTTCATCGCCGGTGAACCAATGAACCCTGCGACAAACATATTTGCCGGCTCGTTGTACACCTGCTTCGGAGCCCCCACCTGCTGAATAATGCCGTCTTTTAAGATCACGATGCGGGTCGCCATCGTCATCGCTTCCGTCTGGTCGTGCGTGACATAAATCATGGTGGTATTAAGCTTCTGATGTAACTTGCTGATTTCAGCGCGCATCTGTACACGAAGCTTGGCATCAAGGTTGGATAACGGCTCATCCATCAGAAAGACGCCCGCTTCGCGCACAATCGCCCTGCCCAGCGCCACACGCTGGCGTTGACCGCCGGACAAAGCGCCTGGCTTACGCTTCAGGTATTCACGTAAGCCTAAAATCTGCGCCGCCCAGTTAACGCGCTCCTCAATCACCGCAGGCGCTATTTTTTGCATTTTCAGGCCAAACGCCATGTTGTCGTAGACCGTCATATGCGGATAAAGCGCATAGTTCTGGAACACCATTGCGATATCGCGTGACTTAGCTGGCACATCATTCATGCAAATGCCGTCGATAATCAGTTCACCTGCACTGATCTCCTCAAGACCGGCAATCATTCGTAGGGTGGTCGATTTACCGCAGCCCGATGGACCGACGAAGACAATGAATTCTTTGTCCTCAATTTCGAGGTTGAAATCTTTAACCACGTGGACCTGGTTATCATAGATTTTCTGTATATGTTTCAGAGACAGTTGAGCCATAATTTATTCCTTATCAATACGCCCGGGACGCCCAGAATTCTGTCAGGCATTTCCAGGTCAGTTCCCGCGTTGAATGAAGTTGTAATCCCGCATGGTTGAGACCAGGCCCAATACCTACCGACAGCATCCCCGCACTGTTGATTGCTTCAACGCCTGCGGCGGCATCTTCAATACCGATGGCCTCTTCAGGACGCACATTCAGCCCTGTACAGGCGGCAAGGAAGATCTCCGGGTCTGGCTTTGAGCGGTGAATGCGGGAAGCATCGGCACAAAAATCGAATGCCTGATGAATACCCAGCGCGTTCAGGATCCCTGGGGCATTGAGCGATACGGATGCCAGCCCAATTTTGACCTTCGCCGCACGGATCTCCGCCAGCACCTCGCGAATACCCGGAAGCAGCGAATCCTGCGTGAGGGATGCCAGCGACTGGACATAAAGCGCATTTTTTTTCGTCGCAAGCGCCAGACACTGCTCATCGCTAAACATCCCCTCTTTCCCGCCATGCTTCAGGATGCGCAGGAGAGAATCCATACGACTTATCCCCTTCAGCTGTTCGTTAAAAATTTCATCGAAGCCGATACCAATTTCCTCCGCCACGGCGCGCCAGGCCAGAAAGTGGAGGTGTGCGGTATCGGTGATCACACCATCCAGATCGAAAACAACAGCCTTAAGCATCATGACTCACCTTCGTGGTAGCGGTCCCATCAACGGATGCAAGAAAATCCTTATAAGCGCAAACTTTCCGCCCCGATACACGTAGTGTTTTGTCCCACAGCGTCAGCGTGACAGGTTCCGACGTTTCAAGGGTTAACACTGCGTTTTCATACGTGAAGTGCATGGTTGCATTCCGCCACCGCAGCGGGAATGCGAGTTTCTGCCAGTGAGCAGGCAGTTTCGGCGCAAGATGCAATTCCCCTTCAATAATTTGCAGGCCAGCGAATCCCTGAATCGCGCCAGACCAGATCGCACCAGTGGCCGCAGCATGTATACCCTCATCGCTGCTGTGCGGATCATCACCCAAATCAATGCTGATGCCGTCACGCCAGAAGGTATAGGCTCCTTCAGTGTCACCACAGCGCGCGAGCACAATCCCGTGAATGGCTTTGCTTAGCGACGAATCATGGATGGTACGGGGTTCATAGAACGCCAGATTGGCAGCGCATTGTTGCGGCGTAAACCGTTCCGGCAGCAGATAGTTAAGCATCACAACATCAGCCTGCTTAAGGATCTGCATTTCGTTCACTTCCGCGCGGGAGTAATCGAGAAGAATGGTCTGCTTACCCGCTTTGGCTTTATAGCGGCTCAGATCAATAGCAGGTTTTGCCATGAAGGTATCATCCTGTGGGATCACACCGTCAGCATTGGCTTCTGGCAGCCACAGGCGCGACAGGAACTGCGTGGCATTATCCGTAAAACACGCATCTTCGCGTCCGAACATCGTCATAAACCGGCGCGCGCAGGCAACGTTGTACCAGGCCAGATAGTTGGTGTAGGCATTGTTATTCACATGCTCGGTGTATTCATCCGGTCCGATCACGTCATGGATTTCCAGACGCCCATTGATTTCCGTCGCGCGTCCTATCCAGAACGAGGCGGTTTCTATCAACAACGTCAGGCCTTCATTACGCATAAAAGTATCATCGCCTGTCGCCTGCCAGTAAGCGACCACGGCCCAGGCAATATCTGCCACGATGTGGTGTTCAGCAAGTGCGGAAGCGACCTTCTGGCGAACCCCGGTACGGATGTTGATAGCCGCGAATTCTGGTGTCTCTTCCTCTCCGCTTGCGGCACTTTCCCACGGGAACAACGCGCCTGGCCAGCCGTTACGCCGGGCTTTTTCCCGAGCGCCTGAAAGATTAAGCCAGCGATAGCGCAACAGGCTGCGGGCAACCTGTGGGCGGGTGAACAGATGGAAAGGCAGCAGGAAAATTTCGGTATCCCAGAAGACGTGTCCTTTATACCCCTCTCCGGTCAGCCCTTTTGCGGCGATACTGCTTCGCTCGTCATGGGCTGGCGTCATCGCGGTCAGATGCCAGACAGCATAATCCAGTGCCATCTGATCCTGATGTTCCGCAGAAGTGACTTCCACCCGGGCATCACGCCAGACCGCTTTCCAGGCATACGCTGAACTCTCAAGCAACGCATCGTAGCCCCTTGCCGCACAGACTTTGAGATCGGCCAGCGCGTTGTGCGCGAAAGACGCCTGCGACAGTGCTTTATCGCTGCGATGCGTCACCCAGACAATTTTCTCAAGCGTGACAGTGTCACCCTGAGCAATTTTCAGTGAATGATGAACGCTGAGACGACGATTTTTGGCGGTGAAACAGCTGTCGCTCTTTGTTGAGAGCTGACAATATGCCGAAATAATAACCTCAGACGCCCGGTCCTGCGTTTCATACACACCCTGCATGTAGTGCTGGTCAAAGACTCTGACCGAGAGTTCATCCAGATGCTGCCTGCCGCTGTTGGTTTGTGTCGCATCTATGCCGGTTTTCAGCACGGCCTGCGCAGCGCCATCAAGCGGTGTGATCGAGAACTGCATTGCCACTAAGGGCAACTGGTCCAGCGACACAAAACGACGACTTTCCAGCCGATAGCGTTTCCCGTCAGGCGAACGCCAGACAACGTTACGATGCAGTTCGCCGTTGGCAAAGGCCAGCTCGCGCTGCCACTCAAGTATTTCTCCTGACAGGAGGGTCAAATTTACACCGTCCAGCTCAACATCAATGCCGGTGATATCTGGCAGATTGATCAGCTCAGTGGTCTCATTGCGCCCGGCACAGTGATACAGACCCGCGAGATACATGCCCCGGATTTGCTGGGTATAATCTTCTTCATGCGTAGCGCGAATGCCCATATAGCCATTGCCGCAGGCCATGACAGAGGCGTATTTATTCAGACTGTGTGGACAAAAGCCCGGGTCGGTTAATCCAGAGACGTTCAGCATAATGTCACGCTTTCCCCTGTTTCTGCTGATTCATAAAGCGCGGCCACAAGCTGCTGGATAACCAGCCCCTGTTCTGCATCAGCGATCATCACGGGCTCTCCCTGCACATGACGCACGAAGGCCTCCATACTGCGTAAATGGCGCTGGTCATCAGCCTCTTCACGTTGTGTGATGGTGACTAAAGCACCGGCTTCATCGTTGTAGATGTGCGCCGGGAACAGCGTTGCCCCCGCCTTTTCACCGCAGAAAGAGACGTTCATGATGGACTGCTCACGGATGTTAAGCGCAAAAGAGGTGTCCACACGCAGAATGCCGCCGTTACAGAATTCAATCGTGCCAAACAGGGCATCCTCAACGGTAAACAGCCTGGGATCCCACTCGCCAAACTGACCGATACTTTTACAGTTTCCCAGCTTCTGGAAGCTGTGCGCGGTCACCCGTTTTACCGCCGGGAAACCCAGAACATACATGGCGGCATCAAGCATATGAATGCCGATATCAATCAGCGGTCCACCGCCTTGTAACGATTTGTTGGTAAAAACGCCCCACCCCGGCACACCGCAACGACGCAGCGCCTGCGCCGACGTGAAGTAAACCTCACCGAGTGTTCCGTTCATTACCGCATCACGCAGGAGCTGGGTATCCAGGGCGAAGCGATGGTGAAAATCATAGGCCAGGACTTTTCCTGCCTTGCGCGCCGCAATGCGCATCTCATCAGCCTGCAGCGCTGTCATCGCCGGGGGTTTTTCACACATCACATGGCAACCCGCGTCGAGGGCCGCCATCACATGTTCAAAATGGAACCGGTTAGGCGAACAGACGCTCACCACATCCGGTTTTACTGCCTGCAACATCTCGTGAGCGTCCTGCCATGCCGATGAAATAGCATAACGTTCCGCTAACGCCTGTGCTTGTTCAAGGCGGCTGTCCATGACAGCCACCATTTGAACATCACTGCGCGTGGCATAATACGAGGCATGCACTTTGTCCGCGACCTGTCCGGCGCCAATAATGGCGACACGCAGAGGCGACGGTGTAGAAGCACTCATCACGCTCGTCATCCTTAGCATTCACGCAAATAAGTGAGTGAGTCCTGATAGGCCTGAGCCGGATCGTCGGCACGAACGCGACACTCATACACTACATACCCCTGATAGTTATCGGCACGCAGCTGATCGAACAGGCTGGCAAAATCGAGGCTTCCGCTGCCCGGCTGATAGCGGTGGTTATCAGCAATGTGCACATGCCCCAGCAGATCGCGGTTCTGATGCAGCGCATCCGTCAGTGAGTCCTCTTCGATGTTCATATGATAGAAATCACCGATGATCTGCACGTGCTTCAGACCGTTTTCTTCGATATAACGACGCGCGTCGGCCAGAGTATTGATCATATGATCCTGGTAGCGGTTCAGCGGCTCCAGGTAGATGGTCGTACCGGTGCGCGCAGCCACCTCATCCAGCCAACGCAGCGAGGCGCTAACCGCTTTGCGATCGCCGTCCAGGCTACGTGGGGAGGTCATTGGCGGCAGGCGGAAGGTAAACATCCCCCACGCAGCAGGCACAATAATGCCCTTTCCACCCACGTCTGCCAGTGCTTCCAGAATGCGTTCAATCTGTTGTAAGCCGTTCATACGGCGTTCTTCGATAAAATCACCGATCCAACCATCGTATCCGCCGCACGCAGTTGTTACCGGCAGACCAGTGGCTTTGATTGCGGCTTTTACTTCGTCGAGATTTTCTACCAGGAGTTTGCCGTCGATTTCATAGCCATCAAACCCCATCGCTTTGATGTACTCGAATTTTTCCATGATGTTGGCTGGGAAAAAGGCCTGGTTTTGTGTTGCGATTTTCATGATTTGCTGTCCTTAGCTTAAAAAGTGACGCCCATTTTGATACTGAGTTCCGGGTGCTGATCGACATACGTCATGTAGCTTTCCGGGCTGGTGGTGAAAGTCACGACCGGGTCGATCAGATCTTCACAATTCAGATAACCGTTCATCAGCAGTTCCCAGCAGGTCTCTTCAATACGCTTGCGGCTCCAGCGCGGGTAATCCGGGTTGGGTTCGCTGCAGGCGCGTGAGAAGACAATCTTCGCGTTATTGAAATGCGCTTCACGGCCGAGGTTAAAGCCTTCCGCGAACGGTTTTGCGAAGGCTACGTAGGAGATAGTGCCGCCGTAGGCGAGTCCGCGCAGAGCAGACTGCAGCGCATCAGCAAAACCGCTGGTTTCGATGATCACGTCCGCACCCTGTTTGCCGGTCAGGTTTTTAATTTGCAAACCAATGTCGGTACCAATCGGGTTCAGGCAGTGATCCGCACCGTGACGGCGCGCGATCTCACAGCGGTGTTCGATAGGATCAACACCGATAACAACGGATGCACCGGCTTTTTTCGCCAGCTGGATAGCAATCTGACCAATCGCCCCCAGGCCCACAACCACAACGAAATCCCCCACTCGCACGTTGGCATCACGCACGCCGCTCATGGCGAACTGCGCCGGATCGTAGCAAACGGCATTTTTCCAGGACGCGCCCTGCGGCATTTTGCGCAGCTTATAGTTGTTAACCGCGTTAACGATCACAGTCTCCTGCAGTGGACCGTAGCAGCAGACGCTGTCGCCAATCTGGTATTCAGTGACGTCTGCACCACATTCAATAATGTCGCCAACGATCATGTTACCCAACTGGAACTTACCGAACTCGATACCGCGTGCTGCGCCCTTTTCACGCGGGGTGAACATCTGCCACTCCGTGTTGAACTCTTCATCAATGAACGGGCTTGCTGCGCGGAAATCCACAACTTCTGTACCGTGCTTGGGTGCGCCAAAGCGGGCGCGAATTTTTACTTCATGTGCTTCAACAGCACGGTCTTCATATTCCACCAGCGCCGCCACGCGTGGCGCTGTCGCAACTAACTTTTTCATAACTTGCTCCTGGTAAAAAATTGGCCGCCTTAGCCCTTAACGCCACCGGCGGTCAAACCACTTTTAATAAAACGTTCAGAGAGTGCGTACATGATGACCACCGGAAGCGCCGTCACCAGCGATGCCGCCATCATGCGACCCCAGATATAATCTGGCGTGCTAAAGAGCGTGTTCAGCCCGACCGGCAGAGTAAAGTTGCTGGCACTGGACAGGAAAATGGAGGCAAACAGGTAGTCGTTCCACGCCACCATGAAGCAGTAAACAAACACCGACACGAGGCCGGAAATCGCCAGTGGCACGGTAATACGGAAGATGATTTGCAGCCGGTTCAGACCATCCATCATCGCAGCCTCTTCTATTTCGTCCGGAATGGTGTCGAAATAGCTACGCAGCATGAATACCGCTGTCGGCAGCGTCTGGGTCACCATGGTGATAATCAGCGCCATTTCAGTGTCATAAATGCCGAGCGCGGTGATGATTTTGAACAGTGGTACCACCAGCAAAATCCCGGAGAACATATAGACGGTGTAGAAGCTCGCATTGATCGTCGTGCGTCCCTTAAAACGCAGTTTGGACAACGCGTAAGCACCCAGTGTGCCGAGAAACACCGCAATTACCGACGATGTCAGCGACACCACCATGCTGTTGCGGAAGTAGTCCACAAACGGGAAGATCAGCGGGTTAAAGATGTCAACGTAATGCTGAAGCGTCCACGCTTGCGGCAGAATAGTCGGGTTCAGCGATATGGCCTCTTTCGCACTCTTAAACGACGTCATCAGCATCACGAAGAACGGGAACAGCGTGATAATCAGAAATACCGCCAGTCCCAGATAAAAACCAATGCGGCCCAGTAAGCGTTTATTTGTTGCCATTGAGGTTCACCCTTTTTCTGGTCAGCAGGATCACAGCAAAGATGATGACGAACAGCACCACAGAGATTGCCGCCGCCTTACCCAAATCGTTGAAAGCAAATGCAGTTTTGTAGAGATAGACGCCTAAAATATCGACCTTGGTCGTTAACAGGTAGACATCTGCAAACATGTAGAACATCCAGATGGTTCGTAGCGTCACCACCGTTGCCAGCACAGGCATGATGGCGGGCAACGTGACGATACGAAAACGCTGCCAGGCATTGGCTCCGTCCATCTCTGCCGCTTCGTACAACGATTTATCAATGGTCTGCAAAATCGCCAGGAATGAAATAAAGGCATACGGGAAGTAGCGCCAGATAGCGAACAGCACCACCAGCACAAAGCTACTGCCAGGGTTGTCGAACCACAGTGGTGCCTGGTCATAGAGATGCAGCAGGTCAACGCCCAAATAGTTCACAATCCCGTAGCCGTTGTTGAACATGTATTTCCAGGCAAACACCAGGGAAATAGACGGCGTTACGTAGGATAAAATCACCAGCGAACGTGCCGTTTTCCGCAGGCGAAATTCACGGTTAAAGAAGATGGCGACGGCGAGTCCCAGCCCTGTACTGCCGAGCACGACCAGCGCCGTATACCAGAACGTCATCCACAGCGAGTGCCAGAATGCTGCATCACTGAGGATGCGAATATAATTGTCCAGCCCGACAAACACCGCGCTAATGCGCGGGTTAAGCGGCAGACGTAAAAAACTGATTTCGATATTGGAAATCATTGGCCAGGCCACCAGGCCCCCCAGCAAAATCAGGCTGGGGGCCAACAGCAACATGGCGAAAGGCATATCTGAACGACCAGAAAACAACGTCTTCATAATTTCCTTCCGCAGAGCGCTCCTATCGTTGTGAAATCAGGTCAGTCAGTCGCTTCTGGCAGTTGCTAAGCGTGGCGCTGAGATCTTGTTTACCCACCGTGACGTTATGCACCATGGAACTGATAATGCCCGACCCGGTAACATCGCCCATACGAGTGAAGTTTTTATCCCCTACTGCACCAAAGACCTGAACATTCGGGAACTGAGCAATCAACTCGTAAGGCAGTTGCCCGAACGCTTTAATCACATCGTTGTTTTTCCAGGTATCCGTGCCCACCACCAACTTGTTCACCGGCAGCGCTGCTCCAGGTGACATCATGACCCAGTCGGTTGCGTTCTGAGCCTGCTCCATCCAGGTCACAAACTTCTCAGCCGCTTTGGTTTCATCTTCGGTTTGACCGGTTGTGATCGTCAGGGACGTGACCATGCCGTAAACGGCGGAGGATTTTTCTGTAGGAACGACAAAGCCAAGATTGGCAGGGTTACCATCCTGGAATACCGCCGGCAGGATGTAAGTGGAATAAACGGCCATCGGTGCAGAACCGTTCATGAAGGCATCTTTGATCTCCATGACATCGTTCGAGCCCGGCATGGTAGTCGTCGCCAGCGCTTTATAGAACGCCAGCGCTTTTGCCATTTCAGGGGTATCAATTTCGACGTTCCCGCTGGCGTCAAAAACATTCGCACCGCCGGAAAGCGCAAACTGGGAGAAGGCCTGCTCAGTCATCACGCTTTCCGCCGTAGGCAGCGCAATACCGTAATGTTTATTGGCCGGGTCGCTCAGTTTTTGACTGGCGTTCAGCAGTTGCTCCCAGTTATGCGGCTCCTCAATACCTGCTGCCGCAAGCACATCTTTGTGATACCAGACGCCAGACAGCCAGGCACTCATTGGTACCCCCGTCCAGGCGCTGCCGTCTTCCGTTCGCACAACGCGGAGGATCCCGTCATAGAAGGTGTTTTCGCCTACCGCGTTAATGACTTCGCCGATAGCCTTGCGATCCAGCAATTGTTCCTTATCCATGACCTTCGCGTAATCATGGCTGACTTCAATCACCTCAGGCAGTGCCCCCGTTCTGGCGAGCGTAATCACCTTGGTGTTGTAGGCGTCCTCTTCTACCGGAACTTGCTTCACCGTGATGCCAGGATTCTCTTTCTCGAATTTTTCGATCAGTTTCGTAATAACCGCCTGACGCTCCTGCTCTACGGACGAGTGCATAAACTCGATGGTCACCGCAGACGCTTTATCATCCTTACAACCTGATAACAGGGCGCACGAAACCAGTGCTGATAACAGCACAATTTTGGGCATTTTCATTTTAGGGTCCTTTTTAGTTTTCTTTAATCCACATCACCTGCCATGGATTGAGGGTTAATTCCTTACCGTTAACCACCTGTCCGGAGAGTAATTCCAGACCGGAAAGCGTTTCCCCATAAACGGTATGAACGTTATGACTAAAATTAAATAGCGCTGTAATTTTTTCACCCGATTCAGAAACGCGAACAATTTTAAGAACCTGCTCATCCAATGATTCAAAAAATGCCTGCGTATCCGGATGAAATGCACTCTCCCCACGACGAATTGCAATAAGTTCGCTTAAGCGGGAATAGATTTTATGACGAAGGCTATTTTTATTACTAAGTTCAAAATCAATCTCACCCGGGCCGTATTTCTTTCTGTTGATCGCACGGTTATATCCGAGGCGTTCAACCCCTTCATAATCGTTACGAGAGCCAAGAATACTTTGAATATAAACGGCAGGTACGCCAGGGAAACTTAACAACACCGCATGCGCCAGAATAAAGCGTGCAATGCGTTCATCGTCCGAACTGTTTTGCGAGCTTAACGCGTCAAGATAGGTCACGTTAATTTCGTAAGGGCTGCGCGTTCCGTCCGGATTATTTTTCCAGTTGACCAGCGCCCCTTCCTGCTGAAGTTTTTCAACCAGTGAAAGTATTTCTGATTCCGGAAGAATACCGCGTAACGGATTCAGACCGATACCATCGTGAGAGGCCAGGAAGTTGAACCAGGTTGTTTTTGTCGAAGGTAGCACCAGCGACCCAGCCCACTGACAGAGGGCTTTGACATCCTGGCGATGAACAGCATGCAGCACCAGCGGCGGTAAGGAGAACTGATAGACCATCTGGGCTTCGTTTTCACCGTCACCGAAGTAAGAGATATTGTCTTTGTGTGGGACATTTGTCTCGGTAATGATCACCGTGCCCGGTGCCACCGCCTCAGTTATCGCGCGGAAAAGCTGGATAAGGCAATGAGTCTGTTCCAGATGGATGCAGCTTGTTCCTGGGATCTTCCACATAAATCCGACGGCATCCAGGCGAATATAACTCGCCCCTTCAACCAGGTAATGAAGCAGTACGTCAACCATCGCAATCAGCACCTGCGGTGAGGCGAAGTTGAGATCGATCTGGTCATCACTGAAGGTGGTCCACAGATGACGCACACTTCCATCATGCAGCGTAAAAGGCGTCAGCAACGGTAATGCGCGAGGACGCGTCACTGCTGATAAATCGGTTTCAGGATCAACAGAAATAAAGAAATCTTCGTAGCCTGGTTTCTGCGCCAGATAATGAGTAAACCATTCACTTTTCGCTGACATATGGTTGCATACAAAATCAAACATTAAGCTGGCTGATTTTTTTAATTCCGCAACGTCTTGCCAGGTTCCTGTTTCAGGCGCAACGCTGTGGTAATCAATAACGGAAAAACCGTCATCAGAAGACCACGGATAAAATGGTAAAAGATGGACATGGGAAAACGAGCGTACAAGCCACTCATTATAAAAGCGGGTAAATAGTGGCAGAGCGTCCCTCCCTGCTGCGGTGAACTGATCGGCATAAGTAATCAGGACAACATCTTTTTCATCCCATCCTGATTTACGCTTTTCTGTAATAGCAACAGCAGCTTGCTCAAGCTTTGTTAATAACGTTTTAAAATGTGCCTCAGAAAATGATTCACCGTA
This sequence comes from Pantoea sp. LS15, assembly GCF_012241585.1. Taxonomy (NCBI): domain Bacteria; kingdom Pseudomonadati; phylum Pseudomonadota; class Gammaproteobacteria; order Enterobacterales; family Erwiniaceae; genus Pantoea; species Pantoea sp. LS15. The sequence goes on along the minus strand of NZ_JAAVXA010000001.1, from coordinate 250,043 downwards.
AATATAAGTAATGAGTTTTTTAATTTTTTCGTTCACTTTAGTTTTCCATGGTAGCGGTCCCACGAAGGGAAATCTACTCCCATGAAAAATATCTGTCAACGAACCGGGAGGCTGAAAAATGCAATTACAAAGCGGCGATGTTCAGGATTGTGAACTGCCGCAAATAAAGCACAAGAAAATGAGGGAAAAGCGTGAAGCGTCGCGAGCCCTCTCTCACGGAGGGAGAGAAAGGGCTAACACGAGCGGTTACTAGAGGGATAAATAACGACGTGACAGCTTTTTTGCCACTTTTTGCAGCAGAGGCTCCAGTGCCACGGCCAGCAACATTCTGACCGGTTTACGGGCAACAGATTTGATCGCCCAACCCGCCACACCCGCCGGGCCGTAACGTAACGCCGTCAGCAGGACCAGTTTACCTGCGATTTTCAGGCCGGGTTTTACCTTCTGACCGGCCTGTTGCCAGTTTTGCTTCATGTAAGCTCTCTCTTAAAGCTGACGAAAACGACTTCGCAGCGTAAAGGTATCCGAGGTGACATAACGTTCCATTTCCCGCAACCGTTTTTCACCTGCGGCCAGTTGTTCATCCACTGTATTCAGGAGATCATTGCTGGTTGGCGCACCTTCCGCAGCCAGTTCACCTTCCGGCATTGGGTCGAGTACAAATGACAAAATGATGTACGCCACGAGGGTGATAAACGCCAGGCCGAAGAAAATAGACATTACCGTGACGACACGTACCAGTTTTACAGGCACATCAAGATAATGGGCCAGCCCGGCGCAGACACCTCGCACCATCCCCTGCTGCGGAATTCGCCACAATTTTTTATTCAGATTCAGTCCAGACATTAACGATCCCTCCAGTTTGGATGCTCGGCATCCAGGATATCTTCCAGTGCCTGAATGCGTTCGCGCATTTTATTTGCCTGTTCGGACAGCTGTACCAGACGCTGTTGTTCATTCTGGGACAGCTCACCCCGTGAAGAACGGTTGCTATAGTGCAGCCATAACCAAATCGGCAAAACGAACAGCACGAAAATAGTCAGAGGAATGGCCAGAAAAAGCGCGCTCATGTGTACTCCTTGTCTTACGATGCATGGCGGCACGCTCAGGTGCCGCATAAATTATTATTGGTTATCTTGTTTCATTTTGGCTTTCAATGCCGCCAGCTGCTCGCTGATTTCATCGTCAGCTTTCAGGTCAGCAAACTGTTGATCAAGCGACTTCTGTTTACCTATGCTGTGGCTTTCTGCTTCTGCTTCCATCTGATCGATACGACGTTCAAACGATTCAAAACGCGCCATCGCTTCATCAAGCTTGCCACTGTCCAGCTGACGGCGAACGTCTCGCGAAGAACTTGCCGCCTGATGGCGCAGGGCCAGTGCTTGTTGACGCGCACGGGTTTCGCTCAGTTTGTTTTCAAGCTCACCAATCTCTTTCTTCATGCGGTTGAGGGTGTCATCCACCAGCGTCACTTCATGCTCAAGCGTCGCAATCATCTCTGCCAGCTTCTGTTTTTCAATCAACGCAGCACGGGCCAGATCTTCTTTATCTTTACGCAGCGCAAGCTCGGCTTTTTCCTGCCATTCGTTCAACTGAGCGGTAGCCTGCTCAATACGACGCGTTAACTGTTTTTTCTCCGCCAGCGCACGGGCGGAGGTAGAACGCACTTCAACCAGCGTGTCTTCCATCTCCTGGATCATCAAACGTACCAGCTTCTGCGGATCTTCCGCTTTCTCAAGCAGTGAGTTGATATTGGCGTTCACGATGTCGGCAAAACGAGAAAAAATACCCATAATCTAATCCTCATATTTCTGTTATCGGGCAATGCCCTGCTGAACAGATAATACAAATACCATGCCAGTTTTTTATCTTATTGATTTTACTTGATCTGATTGATTTTCATGCAACAGAGAACTATGCTTACCTGGTGAATATCGCTAAGGAGTGGTTAATTTCATCATGCCTGGATACAAAGACAATTTACTCGGTGAAGCAAACAGTTTTCTGGAAGTGCTGGAACAGGTCTCTCGCCTGGCGCCGCTCAACAAACCGGTGCTGATCATCGGTGAACGCGGAACGGGGAAAGAGCTGATAGCCAACCGTCTGCATTATTTATCCGGGCGCTGGGACGGCCCTTTTATTTCCCTTAACTGTGCGGCGCTGAATGAAAACCTGCTCGACACCGAGCTCTTCGGCCATGAAGCAGGCGCGTTTACCGGGGCCCAAAAACGCCATCCGGGACGCTTTGAACGCGCCGACGGCGGCACACTCTTTCTTGATGAACTGGCCACCGCCCCCATGCTGGTACAGGAAAAGCTGCTCCGCGTGATTGAGTACGGCGAGCTGGAACGCGTCGGCGGTAGCCAGCCGTTGCAGGTTAACGTGCGCCTGGTGTGCGCCACCAACGCCAACCTGCCGGAGATGGTGGCGGAGGAGAAATTCCGTGCCGACCTGCTTGACCGCCTGGCCTTTGACGTCGTTCAGCTTCCTCCGCTGCGCGAACGCAAAAGCGACATCATGCTGCTGGCGGACCAGTTTGCGATTCAGATGTGCCGCGAGCTCGGGCTGCCGCTGTTCCCCGGCTTCAGCGATTATGCACAGGAGACGCTGCTTACTTACCACTGGCCGGGAAATATCCGCGAACTGAAAAACGTCGTGGAGCGCTCTGTTTACCGCCACGGCAGCAGTGAGACGGAGCTGGATAACATCATTATCGATCCTTTCCAGCGCAACATGCAGCCAGTTTCCACACCGTCGTTAACGAGCGAGTCCCCCACTCTTCCCCTTGATTTGCGTGAGTTTCAGCATCATCAGGAGAAGCAGTTGCTTGAGCAAAGTCTGAAGGCAGCGAAATATAACCAGAAACGAGCGGCTGAACTCCTGGGTCTGACCTACCATCAATTAAGGGCATTGCTCAAAAAGCATCAAATGCGCTGACAATATCAGCACTTACCCGCAGACATTTTTACGAAGCAGGCGTAAGTGCGATACACTTTGCAGATCGAACCTAAAAACCTTAAAAATTATGCGTCTGGTTTTATCGTCCTTTTTTGCACTCGGCCTGTTCAGCAGCCTGGCCTTTGCTGCGCCCGAGCTGACTACGCAGCCTGATATTCGTGACAGCGGCTTCGTCTATTGCGTAAGCGGTCAGGTGGATACCTTTAACCCGCAGAAAGCGGGCAGTGGTCTGATTGTGGATACGCTTGCCGCACAGCTTTATGACCGTCTGCTGGATGTCGATCCTTACACCTACCGTCTGGTGCCTGAGCTTGCGGAAAGCTGGGAAGTGCTTGATAACGGCGCCACCTACCGTTTTCGTCTGCGTGATGATGTCGCGTTTCAAAAAACGCCGTGGTTTACCCCAACACGCAAGCTGAATGCGGATGATGTGGTTTTTACCTTCCAGCGGATCTTTAACCGCAATTATCCGTGGCATAACGTGAATGGGGGGAATTTCCCCTATTTCGATAGCCTGCAGTTTGCCGACACGGTTAAAAGCGTACGCAAGCTGGATAACCGGACCGTTGAATTTACGCTGACGCGCCCGGATGCCTCCTTCCTGTGGCACCTGGCGACTCACTATGCGTCAGTCATGTCTGCCGAATATGCCGCGAATCTGACAAAATCTGACCGTCAGGAGATGCTTGATCGTCAACCGGTCGGCACCGGCCCGTTCCAGTTGGCCGAGTACCGTGCAGGTCAATATATTCGCCTGCAGCGCCACGAACATTTCTGGCGCGGTGTACCGCTGATGCCGCAGGTGGTGGTCGATCTCGGTTCTGGCGGGACGGGACGTCTGTCAAAACTGCTGACCGGGGAATGCGACGTGCTCGCCTGGCCTGCTGCCAGTCAGCTCACCATTTTGCGCGACGATCCACGCCTGCGTCTGACATTGCGCCCGGGCATGAACATCGCCTATCTGGCGTTTAACACCGACAAACCGCCGTTGAACAACCCTGCCGTCCGCCATGCCCTTGCGCTGGCGATCAACAATCAGCGACTAATGCAGTCGATCTACTACGGCACGGCGGAAACCGCCGCCTCAATTTTACCGCGCGCCTCGTGGGCCTATGACGGTGAGGCTAAAATTACGGAATACAATCCGGCAAAAGCGCGTGAACAATTGAAGGCGCTGGGGGCGGAAAACCTGACGCTGCAACTTTGGGTACCTACCAGTTCACAGGCGTGGAACCCCAGCCCACTGAAAACTGCCGAACTGCTACAGGCGGATATGGCGCAGGTGGGCGTGAAAGTGATCATTGTACCGGTTGAGGGGCGTTTCCAGGAGGCGCGTCTGATGGACATGAACCATGATTTAACCCTCACAGGCTGGGCCACCGACAGTAATGACCCGGACAGTTTCTTCCGCCCGTTACTGAGCTGTGCGGCAATAAACTCGCAAACCAACTACGCCCACTGGTGTAATCGGGAATTTGACGCCGTGCTGCAAAAAGCACTGGCTTCCCAGCAACTGGCCTCACGCATTGACGCCTATGATGAAGCACAGAAGATCCTCGCTCAGGAGCTGCCCGTATTGCCGCTGGCCTCTTCCCTGCGCCTCCAGGCGTATCGTTATGATATTAAAGGTCTGGTGTTGAGTCCGTTTGGCAACGCCTCGTTCGCCGGCGTGACGCGCGAAAAAGAACAAGAGGTGAAAAAACCATGATTATTTTTACCTTACGTCGGCTTCTTCTGTTGCTGGTAACGCTCTTTTTCCTGAATTTTGTTGGCTTCAGCCTGAGCTATTTCACACCGCATGCCCCATTACAGGGGTCATCACTGTGGGATGCATGGATCTTTTGGTTTAACGGTCTCCTGCACTGGGATTTTGGCGTCTCCAGCATTAACGGACAGTTGATCTCCGATCAACTGAAAGAGGTATTTCCGGCCACGATGGAGCTGTGCATTCTGGCCTTTGGCTTTGCGTTAATCGTTGGCATTCCCGTGGGCATGCTGGCCGGAATTTACCGCAACAAATGGCAGGACACGTTTATTAGCGCTCTCGCTCTGCTCGGTTTCTCAATCCCGATCTTCTGGCTGGCACTACTGCTGACGCTTTTCTTCTCACTGACCATGGGTTGGCTACCGGTCTCAGGCCGTTTTGACCTGCTTTATACCGTTAAATCGGTGACCGGGTTTGCAATCATAGACGCATGGCTCTCCGATTCAGTATGGCGTCATGAGATGATCGTCAGTGCGGTGCGCCATATGGTATTGCCAGTGCTGACCCTGGCCGTGGCACCGACAACTGAAGTGATCCGTCTCATGCGTCTGAGCACCATCGAGGTGTTTGATCAGAACTATGTCAAAGCCGCCGCCACACGTGGATTATCACGTCTGACCATTTTGCGCCGTCATGTGCTACACAATGCACTGCCGCCTGTGATCCCACGTCTGGGGCTACAGTTCTCCACCATGTTAACGCTGGCGATGATCACCGAGATGGTCTTTAGCTGGCCTGGGCTCGGACGCTGGCTGATAAACGCCATCCGCCAGCAGGACTATGCGGCTATTTCCGCAGGTGTCATGGTGATTGGCTCGCTGGTGATTATTGTTAACGTGATCTCCGATATTTTGGGTGCGATGGCTAACCCATTGAAGCATAAGGAATGGTATGCCTTACGATAACGTATACAGTGAAAAGCGCACGCCCGGTGTGCTGCGTACCGTGTGGCGTAAATTCTATGGTGACACCACGGCAATGATCGGTCTGTATGGCTGCGCCGGTCTGGTATTGCTTTGCGTCTTTGGCTCGTGGTTTGCGCCGTATGGCATTGACCAGCAGTTCCTTGGCTATCAACTGCTGCCACCTTCATGGTCACGCTACGGTGAGGTCTCTTTCTTCCTGGGCACAGACGACCTTGGGCGCGACGTGTTAAGCCGCCTGTTGAGCGGTGCAGCGCCAACAGTGGGTGGCGCATTTGTGGTGACCCTTGCGGCGACGATCTGTGGTCTGGCGCTCGGCATTTTTGCAGGTTCCACCCATGGCCTGCGTTCGGCGGTGTTGAACCACATTCTTGATACGCTGCTCTCGATTCCGTCTCTGCTGCTGGCGATCATTGTCGTCGCGTTTGCGGGTCCGCATCTGTCGCATGCCATGTTCGCCGTCTGGCTGGCTATTCTGCCCCGCATCGTTCGCTCGGTTTACAGCATGGTGCATGATGAGCTGGAAAAAGAGTATGTCGTCGCTGCCCGTCTGGACGGGGCAACAACCTTCAATATTCTGTGGTTCGCCGTTCTGCCGAACATTGCTTCCGGGCTGGTCACCGAGATCACTCGCGCCCTGTCGATGGCGATTCTGGACATCGCGGCGCTCGGTTTCCTCGACCTCGGTGCACAGTTGCCGTCACCTGAATGGGGTGCGATGCTCGGCGATGCTCTGGAGCTCATCTACGTTGCACCGTGGGTGGTCATGCTGCCAGGTGCGGCCATTATGGTGAGTGTGCTGCTTATCAACCTGCTGGGCGACGGTATTCGCCGTGCAATTAACGCGGGGGTGCAATAATGCCGCTTCTTGATATTCGCAACCTCACTATCGAGTTCAAAACCGGTGAAGGCTGGGTTAAAGCCGTCGATCGCATCAGTATCACACTCGCTGAAGGTGAAATTCGCGGGCTAGTGGGAGAATCCGGTTCAGGCAAGAGCCTGATTGCTAAAGCTATCTGCGGCGTGGCAAAAGATAACTGGCGCGTGACCGCTGACCGTATGCGGTTCGATGATATTGACCTGCTGCGCCTTTCCCACCGCGAGCGTCGTAAGCTGGTCGGTCATAACGTCTCGATGATTTTCCAGGAGCCACAATCCTGTCTCGATCCGTCCGAGCGCGTGGGCAAACAGCTGATGCAGAACATTCCCGGCTGGACCTATAAAGGCCGCTGGTGGCAGCGCATTGGCTGGCGGAAACGTCGCGCCATTGAGCTGCTGCACCGCGTCGGGATCAAAGATCATAAAGATGCGATGCGCAGTTTCCCTTATGAACTGACCGACGGCGAATGTCAGAAAGTGATGATTGCCATCGCGCTGGCAAATCAGCCGCGTTTGCTGATTGCCGATGAGCCGACAAACGCGATGGAACCGACCACGCAGGCGCAAATTTTCCGTTTGCTGTCGCGTCTGAACCAGAATAACAACACCACTATTTTGCTGATCAGTCATGACCTGCAGATGCTCAGCAAATGGGCCGACAAAATTGATGTCATGTACTGCGGGCAAACGGTCGAAACGGCACCCAGTGAAGATCTGATCAACGCGCCGCATCATCCGTATACTCAGGCGCTGATCCGTGCGATTCCTGATTTTGGCAGTGCCATGCCACACAAGAGCCGCCTGAATACCCTGCCAGGGGCGATTCCGCTGCTGGAATCCTTACCGATAGGCTGTCGTCTGGGGCCGCGTTGCCCGTATGCTCAGCGTAAATGTATCGAGACACCACGTCTGACCGGGGCCAAAAATCATCTTTACGCCTGTCATTTCCCGCTGAACATGGAGAGAGAGTGAAATGGTCGACACTTTGCTGGAAGTTCGTAACCTGAGTAAGACCTTTCGCTATCGGACGGGGCTGTTTCATCGTCAGACTGTCGAAGCGGTTAAACCGCTAAGTTTCACACTGCGTGAAAAACAGACTCTGGCGATCATCGGTGAAAACGGATCCGGAAAATCCACGCTGGCGAAGATGCTCGCCGGCATGGTTGAACCCACCTCAGGGGAAGTGTTAATTGACGACCACCCCCTGGAATTCGGTGATTATTCTTTCCGTAGCCAGCGCATCCGCATGATTTTCCAGGATCCGTCGACCTCGCTCAATCCACGCCAGCGCATTTCGCAAATTCTGGATTTTCCGCTGCGTCTGAATACTGATCTGGAGCCAGAGGCGCGCCGTAAACGTATCTTTGAAACCCTGCGTATGGTTGGGTTGTTACCCGATCACGAAAGCTATTACCCGCATATGTTAGCCCCGGGTCAGAAACAGCGTCTGGGCCTGGCGCGCGCGTTGATTTTGCGCCCGAAAGTGATCATCGCCGACGAAGCTCTTGCCTCGCTGGATATGTCGATGCGTTCGCAGTTAATTAACCTGATGCTGGAATTGCAGGAAAAACAGGGTATCTCTTATATCTACGTCACCCAACATCTGGGAATGATGAAACACATCAGCGACCAGGTCATGGTCATGCACCAGGGCGAAGTTGTCGAGCGCGGCAGCACGGCGGATGTGATGGCCTCTCCGCTTCATGAGCTGACAAAACGGCTGATTGCCGGTCATTTCGGTGAAGCGTTGACGGCTGATGCGTGGAGAAAAGACCGCTAACCGCGCGTTGAAAGAGTGGTCGGATTAACTAAGCACGCGACACGTGATATTATCGCCGCGTTTTAACGACGATTGTCCCGTTATGATGGCAATCGCCACAACAATGAATATAAGGATTAAAGCTATGGGTTTTCTTTCCGGTAAGCGCATTCTGGTGACTGGCGTTGCCAGCAAACTGTCCATCGCATACGGCATCGCTCAGGCAATGCATCGCGAAGGCGCTGAGCTGGCGTTCACCTACCAGAACGACAAGCTGAAAGGCCGTGTTGAAGAGTTTGCCGCGCAGCTGGGTTCCAGCATTGTTCTGGAATGTGACGTTGCACAAGACGAAAGCATCGACGGCATGTTTGCTGAACTGGCAAAAGCATGGCCGAAATTCGACGGTTTCGTTCACTCCATTGGCTTCGCTCCTGGCGACCAGCTGGACGGCGACTACGTGAACGCGGTTACCCGTGATGGCTTCAAAATCGCTCACGACATCAGCTCCTACAGCTTCGTTGCGATGGCAAAATCCTGCCGCGCGATGCTGAACCCAGGCGCAGCTCTGCTGACCCTGTCCTACCTGGGCGCTGAACGTGCTATCCCTAACTACAACGTTATGGGTCTGGCGAAAGCGTCTCTGGAAGCTAACGTACGCTATATGGCGAACGCAATGGGTCCTGAAGGCGTGCGCGTTAACGCCATCTCTGCAGGTCCTATCCGCACCCTGGCAGCTTCCGGTATTAAAGATTTCCGTAAAATGCTGGCACACTGCGAAGCGGTTACCCCGATTCGTCGTACTGTTACCATTGAAGATGTGGGTAACTCTGCAGCATTCCTGTGCTCTGACCTTTCCGCTGGTATCTCCGGCGAAGTGGTTCACGTTGACGGCGGCTTCAACATCGCTGCAATGAACGAGCTGGAAATTAAATAAGCTGTGACTCTCTTCCCGCACGGGAAGAGAGTTTTTCCCTCCGCACCACCCCTTCGTTATTCCGTTCTGCTATTTGTTATCACCTAACAATATTTTTCCCTTTATCTGCCTTACGCCAGGATATTGATCGCCATTTTGAGATCAAGGAACGCACATGGAACAACGCCGTTTTTCCGGCAAAGGCCACTGGTACCACGAGACCCAGTCGAACCACGCGCAGACAGATGTTCTGCCTTTGGTGCCCGAAGCCGCTAACGTCGACGATCGTTTTTTGCTCGATTTAGCCCTGCCTGATGAGATTGTCGCTGCCTGTACTGGCTGGCTTACTCCTGCCAGAACCTTATGCCACCTGCTGTTTCCGCTCTCAATACCCGTGAATCGCCTGCAAACGCTCAGCGCCTACGATCGGCTCAGTACCGCGCTAACGGTCGCACAGGCCTGTGGCGTCCAGCGGCTCTGTAACCATTACGCTGCCCTCCTCGCCCCGCTTCCCGGCCCGGACTCCTCGCGTGAAAGCAACCGACGACTGGCGCAAATCACCCAGTATGCCCGCCAGCTCGCCAGCTCTCCTGATGTCATTGATGATAAAGCCCAGAACCAGCTTGATGAAGTGGGCTTGTCAACGTTTGACATTGTGGTGATTAACCAGATTATCGGCTTTATTGGTTTTCAGGCTCGCGTAGTCGCGGTATTTCAGGCGCTAATGGGACACCCTGTTCGCTGGTTGCCGGGCCATCATATTCAGCCACACACCCTGCCCACAAGTCACGATGCGTGGGTACCGCTTTTACCCGTCGTCGAACTGCGCTATGCAAGCGCGCATCAGCTTGAGTCTCTCTCCCGCTGGCAGGCAGAACCCGCACTTGAAGCGCTGACGCCCGTCCTTTGCCATGAACCGACGCTACTCGACCTGACGGGAGAAATCCTGATCAGCATTCGCGAGGAGATTTCTCTGACATCTCCCGCTCTTTCTGCCGCAACAGAACTGCTGACACGCTCTCCTGACCGCTTCAGCGCCGCACAGTTTACCCCGCTCACAGATGCAGGGCTCCCTGCCGTACGCGCGATCAAACTGCTTGGCCAAAGTGCATTTGATGGCTGGCTCAATCGCCTGAACGTCGCATTTGGTAAAGAGGAATAACCATACTAATTACCCAAAGAGCGCTTGCTGATACAGTGAGAATCGCGTAAAACTGTCAGCCGCTCAATGGCTACGAAAATAGAACATTATGTTTCAGGACAACCCGCTGCTAGCGCAGCTTAAACAGCAACTGCATTCCCAGACGCCGCGTGCAGAAGGGGTCGTAAAAGCCACAGAAAAGGGTTTTGGCTTCCTTGAAGTTGACGCGCAGAAAAGCTATTTCATTCCGCCACCGCAGATGAAGAAAGTGATGCATGGCGATCGCGTCATGGCCGTCATTCATACCGAGAAGGATCGTGAGTCCGCCGAGCCGGAAGAACTGATCGAACCATTCCTGACCCGTTTTGTGGGCAAGGTACAGAGAAAAGAGGATCGTCTTTCTATTGTGCCGGATCATCCCCTGCTGAAAGATGCTATTCCCTGCCGCGCCGCCCGTGGCGTTGAGCATGATTTTAAAGAAGGTGACTGGGCAGTAGCAGAAATGCGCCGTCATCCTCTGAAAGGCGATCGCGGTTTTTATGCAGAATTGACCCAGTTCATCACCTTTGGCGACGACCATTTTGTACCGTGGTGGGTGACGCTTGCACGCCATAATCTTGAAAAAGAAGCGCCTAATGGCGTTGCAACTGAGATGCAGGATGAAGGTCTGGTTCGTCGCGATCTCACTGCCCTGGAATTTGTCACCATTGACAGCGCCAGTACAGAAGATATGGATGATGCCCTCTACGCTGAAGAGAGTGCCGATGGCAAACTGCATTTGACTGTCGCCATTGCGGACCCAACCGCGTGGATTGCTGAAGGCAGTAAGCTGGACGATACGGCGAAAACCCGAGCATTCACCAACTACCTGCCGGGCTTTAACATCCCGATGCTGCCGCGCGAACTGTCAGACGATCTCTGCTCACTGCGTCCAAACGAAGTGCGTCCGGTACTTGCCTGCCGCATGACTATCGCAGCAGATGGCACGATTGAAGATGATATTGAGTTCTTCGCCGCTACCATTGAATCAAAAGCCAAGCTGGCTTATGACAATGTTTCTGACTGGCTGGAGAACACCGGCAGCTGGAAACCGGAATCAGACGCTATTGCCGCTCAGATTCGTCTGCTGCACCGTATCTGTCTGAACCGTGGAGAATGGCGTAAAACCCATGCGCTGGTGTTCAAAGATCGTCCGGATTATCGCTTTGTTCTGGGTGAGAAAGGCGAAGTGCTGGATATCGTGGCCGAGCCACGACGTATTGCCAACCGCATTGTTGAAGAAGCGATGATTTCTGCCAACATTTGTGCCGCTCGCGTGCTGCGTGACAAGCTGGGCTTTGGCATTTACAACGTCCACACTGGATTTGATCCGGCCAATACCGAAGCGCTGGCAGCTCTGCTGAAAAATCACGATGTGCATGTTGATCCGGAAGAAGTGCTGACGCTGCCGGGTTTCTGCAAGCTTCGTCGCGAACTGGACGCACAGCCTTCTGGTTTCCTGGATAGCCGTATTCGTCGCTTCCAGTCCTTTGCGGAAATCAGCACAGAGCCAGGCCCGCACTTTGGTCTGGGCCTGGAAGCCTACGCAACCTGGACCTCTCCAATCCGTAAGTATGGCGATATGGTTAACCACCGCCTGCTGAAAGCGATTATCAAGGGCGAAACGATTGCACGACCTCAGGACGACACCACCCTGCAAATGGCCGATCGTCGCCGTCTGAACCGGATGGCAGAACGTGACGTTGGGGACTGGCTGTACGCGCGTTTCCTGCAGGACAAAACCGGTACAGATACCCGCTTTGCTGCGGAGATCATTGATATCAGCCGTGGCGGTATGCGCGTCCGTCTGGTGGATAACGGTGCTGTCGCCTTTATTCCTGCCCCATTCCTGCACGCTGTTCGTGACGAAATGGTTTGTAGTCAGGAAAATGGGACTGTGCAAATTAAAGGTGAAACAGTTTACAAAGTCACAGATGTGATTGACGTAAACATCGCTGAAGTTCGCATGGAAACCCGCAGTATTATCGCGCGCCCTGTCGCCTGATAAACTGTTAAAATGTCGGTCCTTTCTTTACAGGAGAGGCCGACATTTTTACTTTTTATCTTCCACCACAAAATCATCATTTTTTCTTACTATTTTCAGTCTCCCTCCGCCCAAACTCGCCATAATTATCTACAGTAAAAGAGTGTTGTTATATTCGGTTACGTGAATTTTTATACGCTACGTATCCTTTTTAGCGTGACTCGTTTTATTATAAGAATTCAGGGAAAAAACAATAAGTTCACTTCGGTTTTGCCGCTGTTTCACAACGGAAAAGTCGACAGCAAATGAATAATTTGTGCGCTAATGAGCAGCTGCGGGAGAATACATGATGGACGATCTGGAGCAGAATTTGCTGTTTCGTTACATGGGTACTCACAGCCCATGGTGGCGATTATCAGCTGACAGCAATGCTCTGCACCTTGCCGCCAGTGAAAATGCCGATGTGACTCAGGTGGTGTCGCTGGACGACGAACAGGCCGATCTCATCCGTCAGTTAACTGTCATAACCTCCAGCATTTCAATGACGCTCTCTTTGTACGGGGAAAATGTCCCTGTCCATCTTGTCGGGCGCAAAATAACCCGCAATGAGTGGGCCGGCACCGCCTCCTCCTGGAATGATACGCCCTCCGTAGCCCGCGATCTGGCACAGGGTCTCTCTTTTGCGGAACAGGTGGTCTCAGAAGCCAACTCCGTCATCGTTATTCTCGATCATAACGGTAATATCCAGCGTTTTAACCGATTGAGTGAAGAGTACACCGGCCTGAAAGAACAGGAAGTCATTGGCCAGAACGTGTTTAAGCTCTTTATGAGCCGCAGCGAAGCAGCGGCTTCAAAGCGCAACATTACCGGTTTCTTTCGTAACGGCAGTTCATATGAAGTCGAACGCTGGATCAAAACGCGCAAAGGACAAAGATTGTTTCTGTTCAGAAACAAATTTGTTCACAGCGGCAGCGGTAAAAATGAAATTTTTCTTATCTGTTCCGGTACCGATATTACAGAGGAACGTCGTGCTCAGGAGCGGCTGCGCGTGCTGGCCAATACTGATACCATCACCGGGTTGCCAAACCGCAATGCGATCCACGAACTGATTTCAGACGCCATCGACAATCGCGGTGAAATGCAGGTGGGTGTGGTCTATCTCGATCTCGATAACTTCAAAAAGGTCAACGATGCCTACGGGCATATGTTTGGCGATCAGCTGCTACAGGCTGTCGCACTCGCTATTTTGAGTTGTCTTGATGAAGGCCAGGTTCTGGCGCGGCTCGGCGGTGATGAGTTTATTGTCATGGCCACAAATACCTCGCAGGGTTCTCTGGAAGCGATGGCGTCGCGCATTTTAACCCGTCTGCGTCAGCCGTTCAGAATCGGTCTGATTGAGGTTTACACCGGCTGTTCACTCGGTATCGCGCTCGCGCCACAGCATGGGAATGACCGGGAAAGTGTTATTCGTAATGCCGATACTGCCATGTACACCGCCAAAGAGAACGGTCGGGGTAAGTTTTGTGTCTTCTCACCTGAGATGAACCAGCGCGTATTTGAATATCTCTGGCTGGACACCAACCTGCGTAAAGCACTGGATAACGATCAGTTGCTGATCCACTACCAGCCCAAAATAACCTGGCGTGGGGAAGTCCGTAGTCTTGAAGCACTGGTCCGCTGGCAGTCACCAGAACGTGGTTTGATCCCTCCTCTGGAATTTATCTCTTATGCCGAAGAGTCGGGTTTGATTGTGCCCCTGGGCCGCTGGGTGATGCTGGATGTGGTTCGCCAGATCGCGAAATGGCGCGACAAGGGGATTAATCTGCGCGTGGCCGTGAACGTCTCTGCGCGCCAGCTGGCCGATCAGACTATTTTCAGTGATTTAAAACAGGCGCTAAAAGATCTGCACTTTGAATACTGCCCTGTGGACGTTGAGTTAACCGAAAGCTGTCTTATCGAGAACGAAGAGCTGGCGCTCTCTGTTATTCAGCAGTTCAGCAAGTTAGGGGCGCAAATTCATCTGGATGATTTTGGCACAGGCTACTCTTCGCTCTCCCAACTGGCCCGGTTCCCGATCGATGCCATTAAACTCGATCAATCTTTTGTCAGGGATATTCATAAGCAATCCATCTCCCAGTCCCTGGTACGTGCCATCGTCGCGGTGGCGCAGGCGTTAAACCTGCAGGTGATCGCCGAAGGCGTGGAGAGTGCAAAAGAAGACGCCTTTCTGACTAAGAATGGCGTCAACGAACGGCAGGGTTTTCTTTTTGCTAAGCCGATGCCCGCTGCCGTATTCGAGCGATGGCTAAAACGATATCAATCGCGAAAACTGCGTTAACTGGCTTTGCGTAAACCCGCCGCATGATGGCGGTTTTGCAACATAACCAGACGCTCCATATAGGCGATATCTTTCGGCTCGAGGCAGAACGCGGCATCAACCCAGTCTTCCGTAATGTCCATCAGCTCACTGCGGGGCAACTGCAGAACGCGTGTACGGGCACGTAACATTGCCCTTACTCCGTTCAGTTTTGGCCGCAGTGTGTCGATAAATGTCCTGACAGAGACATAGCTTTGTCCGGGTTCAAACAGCACATCCACCAGCCCATGCTGTTCGTACCATTCTGCCGTATGCGACTCCCCTTTGTAGATGAGTTCCTCCGCCAGTTTCATACCTGAACGCCGGGCGACCAGTGAATATCCTCCCATGCCCGGGAACAGGTTGAAGGCAATCTCGGGGAAACCTAAACGGGCATCGCGCTGAGCCAGTACGAAATGGTGCGCCAAAGCGGCCTCAAACCCGCCACCTAACGCACTGCCTTCGACCATTGCCAGAGTGATAGCCCCTGTATCAAACCCGCGTGATGCCGCATGAACGCAATCAACGCAGGCACGTGCATATGCCCGTAACGCTTCCCGACGACCGTTTTGAATGCACTCGACGAAGAACTGCAAATCACCTCCTGTATTGTACATTTCAGGAACCAGCGATCCGGTTACCCAAAAATCGACCTCAAAACCGGACTGACGAACCAACCATGAGAGGTTCATGATCTCCTCAATTAATGCATGGTTGAAACAAGGACGTGGCTGAGCCTGCAGCATCATCCAGACGGTATGGCGCTCCGCCTCGTAGTACCCTGATAACTGGGTGAAACGTTTAGTATCGGTAAAGAGTGTGCATGTAGGCTGATTGATAACTGTCATAGTCTAATTCCTCTTATAAAAAAGCGCCTTGCGCGCAGTTTTAGACTAATCCACTCATTAAGCCCACTGCATGAGAGGGAATAAATTTATCACTGTTGTTTATGTAATTTAGTTATTGCATTTTTTCCCTTCTCTTTTGATCCTATTTTCTGCATCATTGAAAATATTAACTTTTCACTCCTGGGGTGAGATTATGTCTACTATTGATGCACAAGCCGTAGCACAACGTATTGATACCGTGCTGGATATCCTGGTGGCGGGCGATTATCACTCTGCGATCCGTAATCTTGAGATCCTGAAGTCTGAACTTCTTGCTCAGAATGGCGCCGACATTGCGCCAGAAAACCGACAGCCAAAGGCGCCGTGGGAAGTTTAACCCCAGCGTTCCCGACCTCGTTTCGCTTTATTAAATGGATGCTATGAATTCCCGACAACAAATTATTTTGCAGATGGTCATCGATCAGGGACGCGTAAGTGTGGTCGATCTCGCTAAAACCACGGGTGTTTCTGAAGTCACAATCCGCCAGGATCTTAATCTGCTGGAGAAACAGAGTTACCTGCGTCGTGCGCATGGATATGCTGTCCCGCTGGATAGCGAAGACGTTGAAACGCGAATGATGAATAACTACGCGCTTAAACGTGAACTGGCGGAATTTGCCGCGTCTTTAGTGAATAATGGTGAGACCGTTTTTATTGAAAACGGCAGCAGCAACGCCCTCCTGGCGCGTACGCTTGCCGATCAGAAAGACGTTACCATCATTACTGTCAGTAGCTATATCGCGCATTTACTCAAAGAAACACGCTGTGAAGTGATTCTGCTGGGGGGAATTTACCAGAAAAAAAGTGAAAGCATGGTAGGCCCACTGACACGTCAGTATGTCCAGCAGGTCCATTTCAGCAAGGCTTTTATCGGGATCGACGGCTGGCAACCGGAGACAGGCTTCACCGGCCGGGATATGATGCGTTCTGATGTGGTGAATGCGGTACTCGAAAAAGAGTGTGAAGCCATTGTGCTCACTGATAGCTCAAAATTTGGCGCTGTTCACCCTTATACAATGGGGCCAGTCTCCCGCTTTAGCCGGGTCATTACTGATGAACGTTTGAGCGAAACGCACCGTAATAAACTGGAAGATGACGGACTTATCGTCAATATTATTAAAACACCCGCCTGAGCACATTGTGCGCCCGACTTTCGGGCGCATACGCAGCCCATTCTCTGAGATGATTCCTAACCTCCCTTTAAGATTTTTTACCTGTTTAAGCTGCCCTAAAGTCGTAAAATTAATGTTAGCGATATAACAGGAAGTGACTATCACCTGCGTGATTACGTAACACCTGCGCGACCAGCTTTCACGGAGAACAGAATTAAGTATGCGATTCGCCTAAACTTAATGTGTACCTATTTCCGTGAATTGATAATTCAGGAGAAAGTATTATGACCTTAACCAGCAAAAAATTAGCCGCCGCTGTTCTGGCAATCACTGTAGCAATGTCCCTGAGCGCTTGCTCTAACTGGTCTAAACGTGACCGCAACACCGCGATCGGTGCCGGTGCGGGTGCTCTCGGTGGTGCAATTTTAACAGATGGTAGTACGCTGGGTACATTAGGTGGTGCTGCTGTCGGCGGTATTATCGGTCATCAGGTTGGCAAATAATCATTCTATAAGCCTCCTGCGTCTTGCGATATTTTGAACGCATTTTCAGGTCTGACTTACGCACGTATATAACACGAGCCACGGCAATTGCCGTGGCTCATTTATATTAGCCGCCTGCCAGTTTGACTTTCATGCCTTTGGCTTCGAGCAGAGATTTAATTAAATCGCGCTTATCGCCCTGGATTTCGATAATGCCGTCTTTTACGGCACCGCCGCAGCCACATTTCTTTTTCAGCTCAGCCGCCAGCTTTGTCAGCTCCGCATCATCCAGATCAATTCCGGAGATAAGGCAGACCCCCTTTCCTTTTCGTCCACTGGTTTGACGCTGGATCCGAACGATACCGTCCCCCTTCGGACGTTCCACTTTCGTTTTCGGTTCGTCTATACGCCCGCTTTCGGTAGAGTAAACAAGACGGCTGTTGGAATCGGTCATTACGCCCCCTTTTTCAGCGACGCGTTGATAGCCTTAAGGGTCTCTGCCGGGTTCGCTGACTGCGTCACCGGACGTCCGATGACCATATAATCAACACCTGCAGCCAGCGCCTGTTCAGGCGTCATAATACGGCGCTGATCGCCCACCTCACTGCCTGCGGGACGGATCCCCGGGGTAACAAGTTTAAAATCCTGCCCCAGAACTGATTTGAAACGCACCGCTTCCTGAGCCGAACAGACAACACCATCAAGACCACAATTTTGTGTCAGACGTGCGAGGCGCTCAGCATGTTCCGCAGGTGACAACGTCACACCCAGGTCGCGTAAATCACTCTCGTCCATACTGGTCAGCACGGTGACTGCAATCAGTAATGGTGCATCACTACCGAACGGCAGAAGCGCTTCGCGCGCGGCCGTCATCATTCTTGCCCCACCCGACGCATGAACGTTAACCATCCATACCCCCAGATCCGCAGCGGCAGCAACAGCGTGTGCCGTGGTATTTGGAATATCATGGAATTTAAGGTCGAGGAAAACGTCAAAGCCGCGCTGTTGCAGATCGCGTACGATTTGCGGCCCAAACAGCGTGAACATCTCTTTGCCAACTTTCAGACGGCAGTCGCGAGGATCGATGCCGTCGACAAAGGCCAGTGCAGCGTCGCGCTTATTGTAATCAAGCGCAACGACAACAGGAGAATCCGTAATTACGCGGGAAGTGGAGGAAGTAACAGACGTCATGACCAGCCCTTTTCGTCTATGGGCGCGCAGCGGCGCGGAACAGATAAACGGCGAGCATTCTACCTGCCACCGCCGCAAATTGACAGAATCCATTTGCTTTCCTGCCAGGCTGGCAAACCGCACGGAGTTCAGGAAGTGGTAAAAACCATCAGTATGTTGTAACTAAAATGCGGTGTTTTAAAAAATTACTGCCCGTCGAGGCCGCGAATTGGCTTGATGGTGGACCATGCACGGCATGAAGGACAGTGCCAGTAGAGCGTATACGCGGTAAACCCGCACTTCTGGCAACGATAGCGCGGCTTGCTGCGCACCTGCTCGCCTACCATGTCGCGAAGCACCATCAGGCTCTCTTTAGCACGCCCCTCTTCAGCATCATTCAGGTGGTAATCCATCAGCTTATGGAAGACCCGCATGGTCGGATGACGTTGCAACTGACGTGTAATATATACCTGCGCGGTGTCGCTCCCCTCATACTGCTCAACCACGTCTGAAAGCATCAGTTCTGCAGTCGCACCGGTATTCTCTTCCACACAACGACGCAGGAATGCCACCCACTCTTCCTGCTTACCCAATTGTTGATAGCAGGTTTGCAGCATCTCCAGCGTTTCACTGACCAGTTCTTTGTCCTGGTCGATAACACGCAGCAAGCTTTCAACGGCTTTGGCGTAATCGCCATTCGCCATAAAGACGCGGCCCATCATGATCGAGATACGGGCGCTATTACGATCGGCGGCGGCGCCTTTCTTCAACAACGTCATGGCTTTGTCCATGTCGTCGCTGCCCATCTGCTGAAGGGCTAATTCGCAGTAAAAATGAGCTATCTCTACGCGCTGTTTATCTTTACCCAGTTTAACCAGACGTTCCGCGGTATCGATAGCTTTTTGCCAGTCGCTGGTGGCCTGATAAATCTGCAGCAACTGCTGCAGTGCGCCGATGCGGAAATCAGTTTCATCCACCAGCTGCGTGAACATATCTTCAGCGCGATCGTACAACCCTGCGGCCATGTAATCCCGCCCCAACTGTTGTACCGCAAGGAGTCGTTGATCGTAGGTCAGGGAGGCGCTTTCCATCAGGGTCTGGTGGATACGAATCGCGCGGTCAACCTCGCCGCGTGAGCGGAACAGGTTCCCCAGGGTGAGATGCGCTTCAACGGTTCCCGTATCCTCTTTCAGCATATCGAGGAACAGGTCTACCGCTTTGTCCTGCTGATTACTCAGCAAGAAGTTAACCCCCGCAACGTAGTCACGGGAGAGTCGGTTGGCCTCATCCTGCTTTGTTTGTTGCGCACTTCTGCGGCCCATATACCAGCCATAGGCTGCGGCTACAGGCAAAAGCAGAAACAACAACTCCAGCATAGTCGATTATTCCTTCACGACCGGTACACCAGAGCTTTCCGGAATGTCGGACGCAGGCGCAATGTTATTTTCGAGGCGTTTAATTTTACGTTCAGCGCGCGCAAGAGAAACACGGACTTTCAACCAAAAAAGACCACAAACCAGCCAGCCGATGGCAAAACCCGCAGCAAACAGGACCGCCAGCAGGCTCGATACCCGATACTCGCCCTGCGCCAGCAGATAGTTAAACGTCACCTGTTGGTCGTTTTGTGCACCCAATGTGACTGAAATGACAAAAATCGCCAATACCAGTAAGAAAATGAGTAAATATTTCACATTACTTCCCGTTATGTGGTTCAAGCGAATAAAGTGTGTTCAATTCACCGCAATCAGTCTTATAAATTACCATTTTAGTGACGAGCGCGAAACGGAAAAAGTAACGCGCCAGCTATGGATTTATGGGCGAAAGACGGATTATCAACTGTCAGCCGTCACTTTGTTCCCGTTCGGCAATTTCTTCTTTCTCTTCTGGCGGTGGCGTTAAAGGACCGCAGAGTCGTTCCGCAAGCCAGGTCGCCAGCGTGACCAGCAGCCATGAGATCAGCGTAGCGACCGCCAGGTCCTGTGGCCAGTGCATCCCCAGCAATAAGCGGCTTCCCATCACCCCTGTCGCCCAGACCAGTAAAATCACGATAGTCACTGTTCGACGTCTCGGCCAGAGTAACCCAATACCCAGTAAGGCCCAACTGGCCGCAAACATGGTGTGGCCGGAAGGAAACGCGAACCCGGTCTCTTTTTGCCAGTGTTTACGCAAAAACTTCGGAATATCCTGCTGTTCAGCAAGCTGCTCTTTCACCAGTGCGCCACGATCTTTACGTTTTAAATTGTAGAATTCATCCACAGGAATATGGTGAGCTTTTTCCAGCCAGACGACAAAAGGCCGTGGCTCCTGAACGTGATCTTTAACCCAGGATTTCACGCCCTGACCAATAACAATGGCAGCACCGAGGATCACAAAAAGCATTAGCGCCGCCCGCAGTCGGAAACGCAGACACCACAGAAACCACGCGCAGAGAAGGATGTGGGTAATAATTCCCCATGGCTGGGTGACGGTTTCCGTTATCCAGTATAACGTTTTCAGGCATGTCGCATTCTGCCCGGGCTGCCACATCCAGCCCGAAACCCATACGGCTATAGGCATAATCAGTAAAATGGCCGCACCTGCTGCCGTACGTCTGGCGATTGAAAGCATGTCTTCTCCTTTTTTGCTAAGCGTCACAATCATAACTGAAATTTATTCGATACGTGGATATGTCGGATCGTGCGTTTAACGTTCATATAGCATGGTGCCCATTAGGTGAACATGCTGAGCTTGTGGCAAAATGAACTGATACAGAAAGCAAAACAGGCGAAAGGCACGACACGTGTCAGCCTACTCTGGAGAATCACATGCAGCTTAAACGTGTGGCAGAAGCCAAACTGCCAACCCCATGGGGCGATTTCCTGATGGTGGGATTTGAAGAACTGGCAACCGGACAGGATCATGTCGCGCTGGTGTATGGCGACATTTCAGGGCAGACGCCGGTTCTGTCCCGCGTACATTCGGAGTGTCTGACGGGTGATGCGTTGTTCAGCCTGCGCTGTGATTGCGGTTTCCAGCTGGAAGCAGCGCTGACTCACATCGCAGAGGAAGGCCGTGGGGTTCTGCTCTATCATCGCCAGGAAGGCCGTAACATTGGTCTGCTGAATAAAATCCGCGCCTACGCGCTGCAGGACCAGGGCTACGATACAGTTGAAGCGAACCATCAGCTCGGCTTTGCCGCCGATGAACGTGACTTCACCCTGTGTGCCGATATGTTCAAGCTTTTGGGTGTAGATGAAGTTCGTCTGTTGACCAATAACCCGAAAAAAGTGGAAATACTGACCGAGGCGGGGATCAATATCGTTGAGCGTGTACCGCTGATTGTGGGCCGTAATCCTAAAAATGCCCACTATCTTGATACCAAAGCCGCGAAAATGGGCCACCTGCTCAAAGAGTAATATCAAAAAGCCCGGCACATGTGCCGGGCTGGTTTCGTCAATCCAGCATCTTACGAATCACGTAATGTAAAATACCGTCGTTCTGGTAATAGGTCAGCTCTGTTGCCGTATCAATACGACACCGGCACTCCAGTACCTCGGTTTTTCCGTCTGCCCGCGTTAATTTCACTGGCACCGTTTTACCAGGCTGTAAATTTTGCAGACCACTAATATCAATCTGCTCCTCTCCGCTCAAGCCCAGCGTTTTACGCGTGACTCCCTGCGGAAACTCAAGTGGCAGGATCCCCATCCCAATAAGATTCGAGCGGTGAATTCGTTCAAACGATTCGGCAATGACTACACGAACACCAAGCAGGCGCGGGCCTTTCGCTGCCCAGTCACGACTTGAGCCAGAACCGTACTCTTTCCCGGCGATCACCGCCAACGGCGTACCTTCCTGTTGATATTTGACAGCCGCATCATAAATCGAAACGACTTCCGTACCTGGCAGATGGCGCGTCATGCCCCCTTCCACGCCCGGTACCATCTCGTTACGAATGCGAATGTTGGCAAATGTGCCGCGCATCATGACCTCATGGTTACCGCGACGCGATCCATAGGAGTTAAAATCACGCCGTTCAACACCCCGGCTTTGCAAATAACGGCCTGCCGGGCTGTCGGCTTTGATACTCCCAGCCGGAGAGATATGGTCCGTGGTGACAGAATCGCCCAGCATCGCCAGAATGCGCGCGCCGTGGATATCTTTAAGCGGCGCAGGTTCAGCCTGCATTTCATCGAAGAACGGCGACAGGCGAATATAGGTCGAATCATCCTGCCAGTCATAGGTATCCGACCCCGCGACGTTGATGGCTTTCCATTCCGGCGTACCTTCAAAGACTTCCGCATACTCTTTGCGGAACATCTCGGTTGACACTTTTTCAACAGCCAGCGCGATCTCACGCGAAGACGGCCAGATATCTTTCAGGTAGACCGGGTCATTCTTGCGATCGTGACCAATAGGGTCGGTCACCAGGTTGATATTCATGTTTCCGGCCAGGGCATATGCCACCACCAGCGGAGGTGAAGCAAGCCAGTTGGTTTTCACCAGCGGATGAATGCGCCCTTCAAAATTTCGGTTGCCGGAAAGGACTGCACCTACCGTCAGATCACCCTGTTTGATCGCCGTTTCAATAGGTTCAGGGAGTGGGCCAGAGTTACCGATGCAAGTGGTGCAACCGTAACCCACCAGGTTAAAGCCCAGTTCGTCAAGATACGGTGTCAGTTTGGCCTGCGCCAGATAATCGGACACGACTTTGGATCCCGGTGCCAATGAAGCCTTGACCCACGGCTGAGTTTTTAGCCCTAGCTCTACCGCTTTTTTAGCCAGCAGACCCGCAGCCATCAATACGCTGGGGTTCGAGGTATTGGTACAGGAGGTAATGGCTGCAATAACCACCGCGCCATCCGGGAGCTGATACTGATGCCCGTTCAGGACGTAGTCGATTGGGCGATGATCTTTTTGCGCCACATTCACTTCCAGTTCATTACTGGCGGCAAAGGCCTTCGGCACATCATTCAGTGCTACCCGATCCTGAGGGCGTTTCGGACCTGCAAGGCTCGCCTCAACACTGCCCATATCGAGCTCAAGCGTGCTGGTGAAGACCGGTTCATCACCCGGGTTTCGCCACATGCCTTGTGCTTTAGTGTACGCCTCTACAAGCGCCACCTGCTCTTCACTGCGCCCGCTCAGACGCATATATTCCAGCGTCACATCATCAATGGGGAAAAAGCCGCAGGTTGCGCCATATTCCGGGGACATATTGGCAATGGTGGCACGGTCGGCCAGCGGCAGCGAATCCAGCCCATCACCGTAGAATTCAACAAATTTACCTACCACACCATGCTTACGCAGCATCTGAGTGACTGTGAGCACCAGATCGGTGGCAGTGATACCTTCTGACAGCTTGCCGGTCAGCTTGAAGCCCACCACATCCGGGATAAGCATGGATACTGGCTGGCCAAGCATGGCGGCTTCGGCTTCGATACCACCAACACCCCATCCCAGCACGCCGAGGCCGTTAATCATAGTGGTATGTGAATCCGTTCCCACCAGAGTGTCCGGATATGCCACCCACTCTTTATCCTGCAGCTCACTCCAGACGGCTTTACCCAGATATTCAAGGTTAACCTGATGACAAATTCCGGTGCCTGGCGGAACGACACTAAACCGGCTGAATGCCTGTTGTCCCCACTTCAGGAAAACGTAGCGCTCGTGGTTACGCTCCATCTCCAGACGCACGTTCTCGCCAAAGGCGTCGTTATCACCAAAGTGGTCCACGGTGACGGAGTGGTCAATGACGAGGTCCACAGGGGAAAGCGGATTCACTTTTGCTGTATCCCCACCCAGGCGTTTTACGGCCTCACGCATAGCGGCTAAATCAACCACAGCGGGGACACCGGTAAAGTCCTGCATCAGGACCCTTGCCGGGCGATAAGCTATTTCTCTGTCGGCGTGGGCATGTTTCAACCACCCTGCCAGCGCCTGGATATCGTCGAGGGTGACAGAATCACCATCCTGCCAGCGTAAGAGATTTTCCAGCAAAACTTTTAAGGACTTGGGTAAACGCGAAATGTCCCCAAGCGTCCTGGCAGCCAGCGGCAGGCTGTAGTAATGCCAGGTTTTATTTTCTGCCTGTAATGTGTCCTTACTGGCTTCGCGTAGGGTTAACGACATAAGCTCCTCCTTAATTACAGAGATGTCCTGACAATCATCAGGGCTGTAATTAAAGATAACACAAAGATGTCGTAACGTTTTGATAACAACCCGAATTGATAAATTCAGGCGTGCTCAGAGGGTGTAAACAAAAAACCCCGCCGTAGCGAGGTTTTACAATTTAGTGGAAGGCCAACCAGATAAGCTGACTCCAGAACAGAATCGACACGGTAAAAACGCCGATCCATGACCAGTATTTATGAGACGTCATGTTATTCATCATAGGGACACCAGGCATTATTTATAAAAGTTTCCGAGGTCGCCCTCAGCTCTATATTGCTGATGTGTATTTATTAAAGAGTACAAAAATGCAGAGTCACTATTCAGACTATTTGCATCATTACGCAATCAACTAAATTATTGTTTTTTGGGTTCGTCTTCCGCGAACACATCAATAAAGGCTTGCTGCTGCGGTGTCAGTTTCCAGGATGCAGGTACAGCATTCACAGGTGCTTTACGTACCTTGTGACCATTGTCACGATGCTGACGCATCTGTTTAACCGTCTCTGTTCGTACCGTCAGTGCCATAGTTAACCCCAATATTTCCAGGCCAGGAAAGCAACCACCGCCCAAAAGGAGGCGGAGACGAGAAAGACCGCCAGCCAGGCTTTACGCTTGAGCGCAGGATCCCTTTGCGGTTCTTCACTTCCAGAAGGCATTGCTAACCTCATACAATCGACATCGCTTATCATTTAGGACCAAACAATTGGTACAATTAATCATCTGTTGAGATAAATCCTAAAGAAACTTTAGCCGAAAAGCCAGTGAATTTATGCATCGGAAGGTATGAAATATTCAATCTTTTGACCAGAAATAAATAACTGAAAAGAAATATTTGCGAAGCGTCAAATTAGTTTCTACTTTTGTCGCCAATTCACGACATTATAACCATGCGGATTAAATGGGTAATGACATTATATGGCAGGGGAAGCGTAGATGATGATAATTCTAATTTAGCTTTGAGCCGGTATTTCGGTATCTTTCCCTCAGGGAAAGATACCGGGAGTGATTATTTTGCCGGAAGTTTGATGTCTTTAAACATCTCTTCAATATCTTCATTCGAGCGTAATGCAACGGCGGTATCAACCACGTCACGTGTTAAATGCGGAGCAAAGCGCTGAATAAAATCATACATATAGCTGCGCAGGAAGGTGCTGCGTCGGAACCCAATTTTCGTTGTGCTATGGCTGAAAATATCGTGCGCATCTAGGCGCACCAGATCGGGGTCTGAAACC
The DNA here is from genome assembly GCF_012241585.1 of Pantoea sp. LS15. Taxonomy (NCBI): domain Bacteria; kingdom Pseudomonadati; phylum Pseudomonadota; class Gammaproteobacteria; order Enterobacterales; family Erwiniaceae; genus Pantoea; species Pantoea sp. LS15. The sequence continues at coordinate 224,293 of NZ_JAAVXA010000001.1, read as the reverse complement.
GGATCAACCGCCATACTGGCAATAACACCCACCCCAAGGCCAAGCCGCACATAGGTCTTAATAACGTCAGCATCAGTGGCGGTAAAGACAATACGCGGCGTTAATCCTGCACGATTAAAGGCGGTATCAAGTTCAGACCGTCCGGTGAAGCCGAATGTATACGTCACTAAAGGATATTGCGCCAGCTCTTCTATAGTCACCGACCCTTTACCCGCCAGTGGGTGATCGGGTGTCACCACAATCGAACGGTTCCAGTGGTAGCAAGGGAGCATAACCAGATCGTCATACAGGTGAAGCGCTTCCGTTGCGATGGCAAAATCCGCGTTGCCTTTCGACACCGCTTCAGCAATTTGCGTCGGTGAGCCCTGATGCATATGCAAAGAGACACGTGGATAACGCTCAATAAAGCCCTTAATAACACCAGGCAAGGCGTAACGCGCCTGGGTATGCGTCGTAGCAATATACAGCGAGCCTTTATCCGGCCAGGTATGCTCCCCCGCCACAGACTTAATCGCGTCGACTTTAGAGAGGACTTCCCGCGCAATGCGGATGATTTCCTGTCCAGCTGGCGTTACCTGCGTGAGATGTTTGCCACTGCGAGCGAAAATCTGGATACCTAATTCGTCCTCCAGCATACGCACTTGTTTGCTGATACCCGGTTGCGAGGTGTAGAGCCCCTCAGCGGTAGATGAGACGTTAAGGTTGTGATTCACCACCTCAACGATATAACGAAGCTGCTGTAATTTCATGCCAGACCATCCGATTTAGCGCATGCGGTCAATCGCTTAAGACGATTTAATAATAAAAAACAGATTAACTATAACCACTATATCATTTATAGCCTGACTGTATAGTACGGAACAAAAAATAATAACAAGGTAATAAAAAAGGGCCGGATATCCGGCCCTTTTACAGGTAAGTTACGGTTAGGGAAGATTATTTCTTGCCTTCAACCCATTTGCCATCGACAAAGAAGGCTGACCATCCGGTCGCTTTACCCTCTTTCTCTGCCGCAACATACTGCTGCTTTGTTTTACGGCTAAAACGCACCACGGTCTTGTTACCTTCCGGATCCTGCTGTGGCGCATCGGCCAGATAACGCAGTTTCTCAGGCAGACGATCGCGGAAGCGATGCAGCTCTTCTACCAACGGTGCGCGCGTTTCACGCGATTTCGGGAAGGTGTTGGCGGCAAGGAACACACCTGCGGCGCCGTCACGCAGCACGAAGTACGCGTCTGATTTCTCACACGGTAACTCTGGCAGCGGAACCGGATCTTCCTTCGGCGGCGCCACCTCACCGTTGCGCAGAATTTTGCGCGTGTTTTTACACTCGTCGTTGGTACAGGCCATGTACTTACCGAAACGTCCCATTTTCAGGTGCATTTCAGAACCACACTTCTCGCACTCCACAATCGGGCCGTCATAGCCTTTGATGCGGAATTCACCCTCTTCGATCTCATACCCGTCACACGTTGGGTTATTACCGCACACGTGCAGCTTGCGTTTTGGATCGATCAGGTAGCTGTCCATCGCCGTTCCGCATTTTTTACAACGACGTTTGGCGCGCAGGGCATTGGTTTCTGCGTCATCACCTTCCAGCACGTTAAGAACTTCGTTCTCAGGTACCAGGTTAATGGTGGTTTTGCAGCGCTCTTTTGGCGACAGCGCATAACCGGAGCATCCCAGGAATACGCCCGTGGTTGCAGTACGGATCCCCATCTTACGGCCACAGGTTGGGCAGTCGATGCTGGTCAGTACCATCTGGTTAGGCAGCATGCCGCCCTCTTCAGGATCTTTCTCCGCTTTTTCAAGCTGACCGGTAAAATCACTGAAGAAACTGTCGAGTACTTTTTTCCACTCTGCCTGATGGCTGGCCACCTGGTCGAGGCTGTCTTCCATTTGCGCGGTGAAATCGTAGTTCATCAATTCGCGGAAGTTGGCTTCCAGACGGTCGGTGACGATCTCACCCATTTTCTCTGCATAGAAACGACGGTTTTCAACGCGTACGTAGCCGCGATCCTGAATGGTCGAGATGATTGACGCGTAGGTCGACGGACGGCCAATACCGCGTTTTTCCAGCTCTTTCACCAGGGAGGCTTCACTGAAGCGCGCAGGCGGCTTGGTGAAGTGCTGAGCCGGGATCAGTTCGACCAGAGACAGCTCGTCACCTTTGTTAACCGCCGGCAGCGTGCGGTCTTCATCACCTTTACGCAACGCTGGCATGACTTTCGTCCAGCCATCGAAGCGCAGGATACGGCCACGCGCCTTCAGTCGGAAATCACCTGCGCCTACGGTCAGCGTGGTTGAGTCGTACTGCGCTGGTGTCATCTGACACGCCACGAACTGGCGCCAGATCAGTTGATAAAGCTTCTGTGCATCGGCTTCCATGTCTTTCAGCGACTCAGCTAACACAGAGACGTCTGAAGGACGAATCGCTTCGTGCGCTTCCTGAGAATTCTCTTTACTGGCGAACTGATTGGCACTTTCCGGCAGATATTTCTTACCGAAATTGTCACTGATATACCCGCGCACCATGTTGACCGCGTCCTGGCTCAGGTTGGTTGAGTCGGTACGCATATAGGTGATGTAACCCGCTTCATACAAACGCTGGGCCATCATCATGGTTTTCTTCACGCCATAGCCCAGGCGGGTACTTGCGGCCTGTTGCAGTGTAGAGGTGATAAACGGCGCCCCAGGCTTACTGCTGGTTGGTTTATCTTCACGTTCCAGCACCTGATAGCGGGCTTTTTCCAGCAGCGCCACGGCGGCCATGGTCTGGTCACGGTTTTCAGGGCGGAACGGTTTGTCGTTTTGATGGCTCACCTGCAGCGGCAGAGCATCACCACCTGGCGTCGTCACATTGGCGTCAACTTCCCAGAACTCTTCCGGTACGAAGGCTTTAATTTCGCGTTCACGCTCAACGACAAGACGTACAGCGACAGATTGCACACGACCTGCGGACAGACCACGGGCAATCTTCTTCCACAGCAGTGGAGAAACCATGTAGCCCACAACACGGTCCATAAAACGGCGTGCCTGCTGTGCGTTTACACGGTCGATATTCAGCTCGCCCGGCTTCTCAAACGCCTGACGAATCGCATTCTTCGTAATTTCGTTAAACACTACACGGCTGTAGCGTTTGTCATCACCACCGATCACTTCCCGCAGGTGCCACGCAATGGCTTCCCCTTCGCGGTCAAGGTCGGTTGCGAGATAGATGTGGTCTGCTTTTTCAGCAAGCTGCTTCAGCTCGTTAACGACTTTTTCTTTCCCGGGCAACACTTCATATTGTGCATCCCAGTTATGCCATGGGTTAACACCCATGCGGTTGACAAGCGCGCTACGTTCATCCTTTTTAGGCTTTTTGGCCCCTTTGGTGGAGGTAGAGTCTGCGCTCTTTTTGCTGGCTGAGCCACTGGTCGGCAAATCGCGGATATGACCCACGCTGGACTTAACCACGTAGTCATTACCCAGATACTTATTGATCGTTTTGGCTTTTGCCGGGGACTCAACGATGACGAGAGCTTTACCCATATTCACCTTTACCTAATTTAATTCTTCCAGGAATACGCCGCACGTTGATTTCCCTTCCGCTGACGGCGAGCCAATGATATTGCGGCCACCTCAGGAGATATCAACCCCTTTGTCTTACCGGACGTCAAAGAAAATACGTCCAGGTGATTGAGTTATCGGGTATTTTTCTCACATTTCGTATAATTCGTGACGAATTCCCGGTCGAATGTCAAGCAATTCTGTTGCCAGAATGACGAAAGCGCACACTCTACCTGATAAAATTCGTTACGCAACTTTATTAGCATGCAAAAGCAAATCCCGCCAGCCAGGCCCCTGCACCTTACCCCCTCACATTACAGGGAAAATTTGCCCCCAAAGCGCCCTCGGCGTAGACTATTGTCACTGTTTAAGGAGTGGATTATGCAGAATACGACCCAACCTATTGACCGAGCCTCTCTGCTTATCGAAGCAAACAAGCTTATCCGTGACCATGAAGATACGCTGGCGGGCATTGAAGCCACTGGTGTGGAGCAGCGCAATGGCGTGCTGATTTTCAGTGGCGAATACTTCCTTGACGAACAGGGGTTACCGACCCCGAAAAGCACCGCCGTGTTTAACATGTTTAAATACCTGGCGCATACGCTTTCAGAGAAATATCACCTGGTCGATTAATGCAAAACGCGAGGCATATGCCTCGCGTTTTTGTTTACAGCAGCGGTTTTTGTCCGCGTTGTAACCAACGCAGCAACAGACGGTCCGCACTTTCTGCCGCACTGTTGGTGAAGCGGTCAAGCAGTCGCTTACGCTGGGTAAAGCGCACACCAACCAGCTCACGGCCGTCCATCAGATTCAACAGCAGGTCGTCACTGGTACCCACTTCATCCACCAGCCCTTTCTCCTGTGCCTGGATACCGTACCAGTGCTCGCCCGTCGCGACCTGTTCAATATCGAGCGTAGGCCGCATACGGTGCACAAAGTCTTTAAAGAGGTGATGCGTTTCATTGAGATCTTCACGGAATTTCTGTCTCCCTTCTTCCGTGTTTTCACCCAGCAGCGTCAGGGTTCGTTTGTACTGACCCGCCGTGTGAAGTTCGATATCAATCTCTTTATTCTTCAGGAAACGGTTAAAGTTAGGGATCTGCGCGACCACACCGATTGAGCCGATGATAGAGAACGGCGCGGCAACAATTTTGTCCGCTACACACGCCATCATATAACCACCGCTCGCCGCCACTTTGTCCACAGCAACGGTTAATGGGATCTGCTTTTCACGCAGACGCTGCAGCTGTGAGGCAGCCAACCCGTAACCGTGAACGACACCTCCGGGGCTTTCAAGACGCACAACAACCTGATCCTGCGTTGTCGCCACAGCCAGAACGGCAGTCACTTCCTCCCGCAGAGAGGAAACTTCATGCGCATCCATACTACCTTTAAAATCGAGTACATAGACACGTGGCGTGACCTTCTCCCGCGGCGCATTGAGCTTCGATTTTGCTTTTGCCGCTTTGGCTTCCTGCTTATGCTTTTTCTTCTGCGCTTTGTGCCACAGTTTTTGTTGATGACTATCAAGCAGTGCCAGGGACATATCTTCCTGCATCTCTTTATACTGCTCGCTCAGACGGGTGATGCGTAACTCCCCACGCTGACGCTTGCGCTGCGTCAGGTTGACAATCAGAACGGCAACCACTGCGATGGCAATGACAACCGTCGCGATTTTGGCCAAAAACAACCCATATTGAGAAAGTAATTCCACGCGTTCCACCTTGATTTAACCACGAATCTTTCACGGCAGTGTACAACAGCCCTGCCCATGCGTCTCGCTCGTGACATTACCTCTGCGAGCCGTCTTCAGGAATCCCCGGCTTGTGGTTTAAATATTTGCAAATTGTTAATTTTACAGTAATGCGTCCTGTAGACTGATTGAATTCTCATGCTAATTCGGGCATAAAGCCGAAAAGTCATCATGAAGGCGTCATCGCGTCACTGTACGCCTGAGGAGTCACCGTGCATTATCAACCACAAAAAAACCTGCTACAGAACCGGATCATTCTCGTTACCGGTGCCAGCGATGGAATTGGCCGCGAGGCGGCTCTGACGTACGCTGAATATGGCGCAAGCGTTATTCTGATTGGCCGCAACGAAGAGAAATTGAAAGGTGTCGCGCAGGAAATTGAAGCTGCTGGTGGAACACTGGCGGCGTGGTACACGCTCGATTTACTCACCTGCACTCCCGAAGTGTGCCAGGAACTTGCCCAACGCATCAGCACCCGCTACCCAGTACTGGATGGCGTGCTGCACAACGCTGGTTTGCTTGGGGATGTTTGCCCAATGGATGAACAGGATCCTGATACCTGGCAGCAGGTGATGCAGGTCAACGTCAACGGGACGTTTTTCCTTACCCAGGCATTGCTTCCTTTATTACTCAAATCCGAGTCAGGTTCGCTGGTCTTTACCTCTTCCAGCGTGGGCCGCGAAGGCCGGGCGAACTGGGGAGCTTATGCCGTATCAAAATTCGCCACCGAAGGCATGATGCAGGTGCTGGCGGAGGAATATCAGAGCCGCCATCTGCGCGTAAATTGCATTAACCCCGGTGGAACGCGCACCAAAATGCGTGCCAGTGCGTTCCCGACCGAAGATCCACAGAAGCTGAAAACTCCAGCTGATATTATGCCGCTCTATCTCTGGCTAATGGGCGATGACAGCCGCCGCAAGACAGGGATGACCTTTGACGCCCAGCCAGGCCGTAAACCAGGAATTTCCCAATGAGTGAAGAACGCCATCAGCAGCGCCAGCAGCGTCTGAAAGAACAGGTCGATGCTCGCGTCGCGGCAGCCCAGGACGAACGTGGGATCATCATCGTATTCACCGGCAACGGTAAAGGTAAAACCACTGCCGCATTTGGTACCGCTACACGTGCCGTCGGGCACGGGCAGAATGTCGGTGTCATTCAGTTTATCAAAGGGGAATGGCCCAATGGTGAACGAAATTTACTGGAACCACATGGCGTTGAGTTTCAGGTGATGGCGACCGGGTTCACGTGGAATACCCAGAACCGGGAAACCGATACCGCAGCCTGCCTTGCCGTCTGGGAACATGCCAAAAGAATGCTTGCCGACCCTTCACTGCATATGGTTCTGCTGGATGAGCTCACCTACATGGTCGCCTATGACTATCTGCCGCTGGACGCCGTGCTGGATGCTCTGAAGAACCGCCCAGTACATCAGACGGTGATCGTCACCGGACGCGGGTGTCATCGGGATATTCTGGCGCTGGCAGATACCGTCAGCGAGCTGCGTCCGGTGAAACATGCGTTTGATGCGGGCATCAAAGCGCAAGCTGGAATTGATTACTAAGAAAAAAGCCCGGTTGCATTAACCGGGCTTCACTTTTTAACCGTTGTTATTACGGCTGCCAGAGCGGCGGTTGCTGTTTACCTGGCTATGGCGTTTCACTGCACGGCGGATTTGATTCGCCTTCATCCGACGACGATCTTTCTCAACCGCGACTTTAGAGGTGGTTTCCGGCGTCAGGCCGACCAGTTCACGCAGATAGTTGGTCTGGGTCAGATCCAACTCGGTATAGCCGCCACGCGGCAGACCTTTTGGCAGCAAAATGTCGCCATAACGAACACGGATCAAACGGCTCACCTGAACGCCGACGGCTTCCCACAGACGACGTACTTCGCGGTTACGACCTTCAGTCAGCGTCACGTTGTACCACTGGTTAATACCTTCACCACCGGTAAATTTGATCGTTTTGAACGCAGCAGGACCGTCTTCCAGCTGAACGCCGCGCGACAAATCGCGCAGTTTATTCTCGTCAACCTGGCCAAAGACACGCACAGCGTATTCACGTTCCACTTCACGACTTGGGTGCATCAGGCGGTTTGCCAGTTCACCATCGGTGGTAAACAGCAGCAGACCGCAGGTATTCACGTCCAGACGACCTACTGCAATCCAGCGAGCGCCACGCAGTTTAGGCAGACGGTCAAACACCGTCGGGCGACCTTCCGGGTCGTTGCGGGTACACAGTTCGCCTTCCGGCTTGTAGTAAGCCAGCACGCGGCAAATTTGTTCAGCGGACTCTTTTACGGAGATAAGATGACCGTCAATACGGATCTTCAGCCCCGGTACAATTTCTACGCGGTCGCCCAGCGTGGCGATTTTACCGTCCACACTCACGCGGCCCGCTTCAATAATGGCTTCGATTTCACGGCGTGAGCCGTGGCCGGCGCGCGCCAGCACTTTCTGTAACTTCTCGCTCATTGAGCTTCCTCAGGTGTCGCCTTCACAGGCGTCGAATCAGGTCAAAAGAGGGCTTACCCCTACTTTGATGGCCGCGTAGTATATCTGCTTACACCATTACAAGAAAGGCTTAACATCACCCACGCCTTCACGAATCACTTCTGGCGCATCTTCGGTCAAGTCGACCACAGTGGTTGGCTGCTGACCAAGATAGCCGCCATGAATAATTAACTCGACCACCTTCTCCAGACGATCTTTGATCTCTTCCGGATCGGATTCAGTAAATTCACTTCCCGGCAGCATCAGCGAGGTCGAGAGCATAGGTTCGCCGAGGGTTTCCAGCAGCGCCTGTGCAATCGGGTTCGACGGTACACGCATCCCGATAGTTTTGCGTTTTTCCTGCAACAAACGACGCGGTACCTCTTTTGTCCCTTTGAGGATGAAGGTGTAGTTCCCCGGCGTGTTGTTCTTGATCAGGCGAAACGCCACGTTATCCACATACGCATAAGTCGAGAGCTCAGAGAGATCGCGGCACATCAGGGTAAAGTTATGGCCATCTGGCAGTTGGCGAATACGGCAAATGCGTTCCATCGCCCCTTTGTCTTCAATTTTGCAGCCCAGCGCATAGCCAGAATCGGTCGGATAGACAATGACCCCGCCTTTGCGAACGATCTCCACGGCCTGGTTGATCAGACGTGCCTGCGGGTTATCCGGATGGATATAAAAAAACTGACTCATACTTCCCTCTCTTCAATTTGCTGCGGCTGTTCCCAGAGCTGCCAGACGGGTTCCACACCTGCGGGTAGCCAGAGCTTGCGCCCCAGTTCGATCCACGCGCAAGGCTGATGGAAATCAGACCCTTGTGACCCAAGCAGGCCGAACTGGCGGGCATACGTTGCGAGCTGTGCGCGCTCATTGGGCGCCTGCTGACACTGGGCGACTTCCATCGCCTCACCACCGCATTCGGCAAAGTGTGCCAGTAGTCTTTTCAGCCATTTAGCAGAAAGATTATATCGCCCCGGATGGGCCAGCACGGCCTTGCCACCAGAATGATGAATCACATCAATAGCTTGTTTTATTGTACACCACTGTGGCGGAACGTATCCGGTTTTCCCGCGAGCAAGATACTTTTTGAAAACATCCGCCATTGTCGTCGCTTTGCCTGCTTCAACCAGAAAGCGGGCAAAATGGCCGCGAGTCACCGCCCCGCCGTTCGCCAGCTTTTGCGCACCTTCCAGTGCTCCGGGGATGTGCGCTTTTTCAAGGCGTTCACCGATCATCTCTGCTCGTTGATTGCGGCGTGATTTTTGTTCTTGCAAAAACGCGCACATTGCCGGATGTTCGATATTGATATTCAGGCCGACAATATGAATTTCGTGGTTTTCCCACACGGTCGATATCTCAACGCCAGGCACCAGATTCAACGCAAGTCCACTGCGGGCAATCTCAGCGCGCGCTGCCTGAATAGCATCCGTTGTATCGTGATCGGTTATCGCCAGCGTGCCGACACGCATTTCAATGGCGCGATTAACCAGTGCTTCGGGTGTCAGCAGGCCATCGGAGGCCTGAGTATGGCTGTGTAAATCGTAAATATTGGCGTAGGTGGTATCGCTCAAAGCACTTCCCATCACAGGTTGGAGACATCCAAAACCCCTATGATACCGACTTACATTGAAATTCTGAAATCAAGGGTTGACAACCTGCCATCGAACTAGTTAACTAGTACGCAAGTTCACACGAGAAAGGTATCTGAAAATGACAGCACATTTCACTCTGCACGGTTGGTGGCGCACTTCCTGATCATCGGGCAGTGTCACGCGTCTGCGAAATGCAAACAGATACCCAGCCCGCTACTAAGCGGGCTTTTTTTTGAACAGAATAAATGAGAACAACATAATGCAAACAGCCAAACCACACCTCGAATTGCTAACCCGCGAGGCGGCCTATCGCCACAATCCCACCGCGCTGTTTCACCAGGTGTGCGGTGCCCGTCCGGCGACGTTGCTGCTGGAGTCTGCGGATATCGACAGCAAAGACGATCTCAAGAGCCTGCTGCTGGTTGATAGCGCGTTGCGCATTACCGCTTTAGGTGACACTGTCACCATTAAGGCGCTATCAGAAAATGGGGCGTCGCTGCTGCCGCTGCTGGATGCCGCCCTGCCTGCCGGAATTGAAAATGAACGCCACCCGGAAATGCGGGTTCTGCATTTCCCGCCGGTCAGCCAGTTGCTGGACGAAGACGCACGTCTCTGTTCTCTGTCCGTTTTCGATGCTTTCCGCCTGCTGCAAAATCTGGTGTCCGTACCGGAAGATGAGCGTGAGGCGATGTTCTTCGGTGGGCTGTTTGCGTATGACCTGGTCGCGGGTTTTGAAGATTTGCCGGAAACAGAGCAAGGCAACCGCTGCCCTGACTACTGCTTCTACCTGGCGGAAACCTTGCTGGTGATCGACCATCAGAAAAAATATACCCGCATTCAGGCTAGCCTGTTCACGCCGTCTGCGGCAGAGAAAAACCGCCTTGAACATCGCATCACCCAGCTGCAGCAGCAAATGACCGAAGCACCGCCTGCGCTTCCGGTGCAGCGCGTGGAGAAGATGACATGCGACGTCAATCAGACGGATGATCAGTACGGTGCCGTTGTTCGCCAGATGCAAAAAGCGATTCGTGCCGGTGAAATTTTCCAGGTTGTCCCTTCCCGTCGCTTCTCTCTGCCCTGCCCGTCTCCGCTGGCCGCCTACGACGTGCTGAAGAAAAGCAACCCGAGTCCATACATGTTCTTTATGCAGGACAACGATTTCACCCTGTTTGGCGCGTCACCAGAAAGCTCGCTGAAATACGATGCCACCAGCCGTCAGATTGAGATCTACCCCATTGCCGGGACGCGTCCACGCGGTCGTCGTGCTGATGGTTCACTGGATCGTGATCTCGACAGCCGCATCGAACTCGAAATGCGTACCGACCACAAGGAGCTTTCCGAGCACTTGATGCTGGTCGATCTGGCGCGTAACGACCTGGCGCGCATTTGTACCCCGGGTAGCCGTTACGTTGCGGACCTCACCAAAGTCGACCGTTATTCATTTGTGATGCACCTGGTGTCCCGCGTGGTGGGTGAACTGCGCAGCGACCTCGACGTGCTGCACGCCTATCGCGCCTGCATGAACATGGGGACCCTGAGTGGTGCACCAAAAGTACGCGCCATGCAGCTGATTGCCGGTGCCGAAGGCCGTCGTCGCGGTAGCTACGGCGGTGCGGTGGGTTACTTTACCGCCCACGGTGATCTCGATACCTGCATCGTAATCCGTTCTGCCTATGTCGAAGACGGTATTGCCACCGTACAGGCAGGCGCAGGCATTGTTCTTGATTCTGTTCCGCAGTCTGAAGCTGACGAAACACGCAGTAAAGCACGTGCGGTACTTCGCGCCATTGCTACCGCACACCATGCACAGGAGATTTTCTGATGGCTGACATTCTGCTGCTCGATAATATCGACTCCTTTACTTATAACCTTGCAGATCAGCTGCGTGCGAATGGTCATAACGTCGTTATCTACCGCAACCACGTGCCAGCACAAACGCTGATTGACCGACTGGCCACCATGCAAAACCCGGTGTTGATGCTCTCTCCAGGACCCGGTGCACCGAGTGAAGCTGGCTGTATGCCAGAACTGCTGACGCGTATGCGTGGAAAGCTGCCGATTATCGGTATCTGTCTTGGTCACCAGGCCATTGTGGAAGCCTATGGCGGCTACGTCGGCCAGGCGGGCGAAATTCTGCACGGTAAAGCGTCCAGCATCGAACATGACGGTCAGGCGATGTTTACCGGGTTGCCTAACCCACTCCCGGTGGCGCGCTACCACTCGCTGGTTGGGAGCAATATTCCAGCCGGACTGACCATTAACGCCTCGTTTGAAGGGATGGTGATGGCGGTGCGTCATGATGCGGACCGCGTCTGCGGTATGCAGTTCCACCCGGAATCGATTCTGACCTCTAACGGTGCTCGTCTGCTGGAACAAACTCTCGACTGGGCGTTACAGAAGCTGGAGCAAACCAATACGCTGCAGCCGATTCTGGAAAAACTGTATCAGGCGCAGACGCTGAGCCAGCAGGAGAGCCACCAGCTCTTCTCAGCCGTGGTTCGCGGTGAGCTGAAGCCTGAACAGCTTGCTGCTGCACTGGTCAGCATGAAAGTGCGTGGCGAAAGCCCGCAGGAGATTGCCGGTGCGGCCACAGCACTGCTGGAAAATGCCGCCCCGTTCCCGCGCCCGGATTATCAGTTTGCGGATATTGTTGGCACCGGCGGTGACGGCAGCAACAGCATCAACATCTCCACGGCCAGCGCCTTCGTGGCGGCGGCGTGTGGTTTGAAAGTCGCGAAACACGGTAACCGCAGCGTTTCCAGCCGCTCAGGCTCGTCTGATTTGCTGGCAGCTTTCGGTATAAATCTTGATATGAACGCCGAACGTTCCCGTGAAGCACTGGATGACCTGGGTGTCTGTTTCCTGTTTGCACCGAAATACCACACCGGTTTCCGCCACGCGATGCCAGTTCGTCAGCAGCTCAAAACCCGTACGCTGTTTAACGTACTGGGGCCACTTATCAACCCGGCTCATCCGCCACTGGCGCTGATAGGTGTCTATAGCCCTGAACTGGTGCTGCCGATTGCTGAGACACTGCGTGTTCTGGGATATCAACGTGCCGCCGTGGTTCACAGTGGAGGAATGGATGAAGTGTCGCTGCATGCGCCAACGCTGGTAGCCGAACTGCGCGACGGTGAGATCCTGAGTTATCAGCTGGAAGCAGCCGACTTCGGTTTAGCGCCATATCACCAGGAAGCGCTGGCAGGCGGTACGCCGGAAGAAAACCGTGACATTCTGACGCGCTTATTACAAGGTAAGGGAGAGGTCGCTCATGAGGCCGCCGTTGCTGCCAACGTCGCCATGCTGATGCGTTTGCACGGTGAGGAAGACCTGAAGGCCAACGTTCAAAAAGTTCTGGATGTACTGCGCTCTGGTGCAGCTTACGATCGCGTTACCGCACTTGCGGCAAGAGGGTAAAGAATGCAGACCGTTTTAGCGAAAATCGTTGCCGATAAGGCCATCTGGGTGGAAGCCCGCAAGCAACAACAGCCGCTTGCCAGTTTCCAGAATGACGTCGTCCCAAGCAGCCGTCGTTTCTATGATGCCCTGCAGGGCGCACGCACTGCGTTTATCCTTGAGTGCAAAAAAGCGTCCCCGTCTAAAGGGGTTATCCGTGACGATTTCGACCCAGCGCGTATCGCTGGTATTTACAAGCACCATGCGTCGGCCATTTCTGTGCTGACGGATGAGAAATATTTCCAGGGCAGCTTTGATTTTCTGCCCATTGTTAGCGGCATCGCACCACAGCCAATTCTGTGCAAAGACTTTATTATCGACCCGTATCAAATCTGGCTGGCGCGCTTTTACCAGGCTGACGCCTGCCTGCTAATGCTCTCGGTGCTTGACGATGAACAGTATCGCCAGCTGTCTGCCGTGGCGCACAGCCTGAACATGGGCGTGCTGACAGAAGTCAGTAATGAAGAAGAACTGGAACGCGCGATTGCGCTGGAAGCCAGAGTGGTCGGCATTAACAACCGCGATCTTCGCGACCTGTCGATCGACCTCAACCGCACCCGCCAGCTCGCGCCGCGTCTGGGCTCTGGTGTAACAGTGATCAGCGAGTCCGGCATTAACAGCTACGCTCAGGTTCGTGAGTTGAGCCACTTTGCTAACGGTTTCCTGATTGGCTCCGCCATGATGGAGCATGCCGATCTCAATGCGGCGGTGCGCCGGGTGTTGCTGGGTGAAAACAAAGTGTGCGGTTTGACCCGCGAACAGGATGCCCGGGCTGCGTATGACACGGGGGCGATTTACGGCGGGCTGATTTTTGTCGATTCATCCCCGCGTGCTGTCAGCGTAGAACAGGCGCGCAAGGTGATAGCGGCGGCACCACTCAGTTTCGTCGGCGTTTTCCGCAATGCGGATATCACGGATGTGGCAGCAAAAGCCGATGCGTTATCCCTGAGCGCAGTCCAGCTCCATGGTGATGAAGATCAGGCGTATATAGACGCTCTGCGAACCGTGCTGGCACCGCAGGTGCAGATCTGGAAAGCCCAGAGCGTAGGCGACACCCTGCCAGCGCGTAATCTTACTCATGTTGATAAATACGTGCTGGATAACGGCCAGGGCGGCACAGGTCAGCGTTTTGACTGGTCGCTGCTGAATGGTGAAAAGCTGGACAACGTCCTGCTGGCGGGCGGATTAAGCCCGGATAACTGCGTTGAAGCCGCCAAAACGGGCTGCGCAGGCCTCGATTTCAATTCAGGCGTAGAGTCGCAACCGGGTATCAAAGATGCCAGCAAGCTGGCCTCGGTATTTAAAACTCTGCGTGCATATTAAGGAAGAGAAGATGACGACATTACTAAACCCTTATTTTGGTGAGTTCGGTGGGATGTACGTCCCGCAAATCCTGATGCCCGCTCTGCACCAGCTGGAAGAGGCGTTTGTCAGCGCACAGAAGGATCCGGCATTTCAGGCTGAATTTACTGACCTGCTGAAAAACTATGCTGGTCGTCCAACGGCGCTGACCAAGTGTCGTAACCTGACCGAAGGCACCAAAACAACGCTGTATCTCAAGCGTGAAGATTTGCTGCACGGCGGCGCACACAAAACTAACCAGGTGTTGGGTCAGGCGCTGCTCGCCAAACGTATGGGTAAAACCGAAATCATCGCCGAGACCGGCGCGGGTCAACACGGTGTGGCCTCTGCTCTCGCCAGCGCCCTGCTCGGTCTGAAATGCCGCATTTATATGGGCGCAAAAGACGTTGAGCGTCAGTCGCCGAACGTGTTCCGTATGCGTCTGATGGGTGCGGAAGTGATCCCGGTTCACAGTGGTTCAGCCACGCTGAAAGATGCCTGTAACGAAGCGCTGCGCGACTGGTCTGGCAGCTATGAAACGGCGCACTATATGCTCGGTACTGCTGCGGGCCCTCACCCGTTCCCGACTATCGTACGTGAATTCCAGCGTATGATTGGTGAAGAGACCAAAGCGCAGATCCTTGAAAAAGAGGGTCGTCTGCCGGATGCGGTGATCGCCTGCGTCGGCGGTGGATCTAACGCTATCGGCATGTTTGCCGATTTCATCGACGACACCCGCGTTGGCCTGATTGGCGTTGAGCCTGCTGGTCATGGAATTGAAACGGGTGAGCATGGTGCGCCACTGAAGCATGGCCGCGTTGGGATCTACTTCGGCATGAAGTCCCCGATGATGCAGACCGACGAAGGCCAGATTGAAGAGTCATACTCTATCTCAGCAGGCCTGGATTTCCCGTCTGTTGGCCCACAGCATGCGTACCTGAACAGCATTGGTCGCGCGGATTATGTTTCCATTACCGATGATGAAGCGCTGGAAGCATTTAAAACATTGTGTCGCAGTGAAGGGATTATCCCGGCGCTGGAGTCTTCTCACGCACTGGCACACGCGCTGAAAATGATGAAAGAAAACCCGGAAAAAGAGCAGCTGTTAGTGGTTAACCTTTCCGGTCGCGGTGACAAAGATATCTTCACCGTTCACGATATTCTGAAAGCACGAGGGGAAATCTGATGGAACGCTACGATAACGCATTTGCAGAACTGAAATCACGCCAGGAAGGCGCGTTCGTTCCCTTCGTTACCCTGGGCGACCCGGGTCCGGAACAGTCCCTGAAGATTATTGACGCCCTGATTGAAGCGGGTGCCGATGCGCTGGAGCTGGGTATCCCCTTCTCTGACCCGCTGGCGGATGGCCCAACCATCCAGAATGCGACGCTGCGCGCCTTTGCAGCGGGTGTAACGCCAACCCAGTGTTTTGAGATGCTGGCTACCATCCGCCAAAAGCATCCAACCATTCCGATTGGCCTGCTGATGTACGCCAACCTGGTGTTTAACCGTGGGATCGATGAGTTCTATGCCGAGTGCGCTCGCGTTGGTGTTGATTCCGTACTGGTGGCAGATGTGCCGGTTGAGGAATCTGCACCGTTCCGTCAGGCAGCTATGCGCCACAACGTGGCCCCGATTTTCATCTGCCCACCGAATGCTGATGACGAACTGCTGCGCCAGATTGCCTCTTACGGTCGCGGGTATACCTACCTGCTCTCTCGTGCGGGTGTGACTGGTGCGGAAAACAAAGCCGCACTGCCGCTGCATCATCTGGTGGAAAAGCTGGCGGAGTACCATGCTGCACCACCGCTGCAGGGCTTCGGGATCTCATCTCCTGAACAGGTCTCGGCAGCGATTGAAGCAAAAGCGGCAGGGGCGATTTCCGGCTCGGCTATTGTCAAAATCATCGAGAAGAACGTGGACAAACCTGAGCAGATGCTGGCTGAGCTCAAAGCATTTGTTACGGCGATGAAAGCCGCGACGCGTAAAGCCTGACCCCTTCACCGTCTGGCGATTCAGCCAGACGGTCTTCTCCCCTACATTCCCGCTATCTCTAAAGGATTATGCCAAAATTGATCTCATCGATATTTTCGGTGTGAATGGCTTTTCAATCCTTTTCGTAAGCGTATGATTTGGTCTCTTTTCGGCTTTAAACCTTCTGAGTTCAGAGGCTTACTCATGTCATGGCACTACTTCAAACAGACTTACCTGGTTAAGTTCTGGTCACCTGTACCGGCCGTCATCGCGGCGGGGATCCTTTCTACCTACTATTTCGGCATTACCGGCACCTTCTGGGCCGTCACCGGCGAGTTTACCCGCTGGGGTGGGCAACTGCTGCAACTCGCTGGTGTGCATACCGAAGAGTGGGGTTACTTTAAACTTATTCATCTGGACGGCACACCGCTCACCCGCATTGACGGGATGATGATCATGGGTATGTTCGGCGGATGTTTAGCGGCTGCGTTGTGGGCAAATAACGTCAAGCTGAGGCTACCAAAAAGCCGAATCCGCATTCTGCAGGCGATTGTCGGCGGCATGATTGCTGGCTTCGGCGCACGCCTGGCGATGGGGTGTAACCTTGCTGCCTTCTTTACTGGTATTCCGCAATTTTCACTGCATGCCTGGTTTTTTGCTGTCGCCACGGCC
Source organism: Pantoea sp. LS15 (assembly GCF_012241585.1). Classification (NCBI taxonomy): domain Bacteria; kingdom Pseudomonadati; phylum Pseudomonadota; class Gammaproteobacteria; order Enterobacterales; family Erwiniaceae; genus Pantoea; species Pantoea sp. LS15. The sequence goes on along the minus strand of NZ_JAAVXA010000001.1, from coordinate 207,456 downwards.
ATAGGCTCTTACTTTGGCGCAAAATTTACCCTTCTCCCGCTGTTCCGTATTCCGGTCAAAATGGTCAAGGTGAGTGCGGCTTCTCCACTGACGCAAAAGCCCTCTCAGGCCCGTCGCCGCTTCCGCCTGGGTATGTTGGTCTTTTTCGCCATGCTGGCGTGGGCGCTGTGTACTGCCCTGAACCAGCCTAAACTCGGTCTGGCGATGCTGTTTGGCGTGGGTTTCGGCCTTCTCATTGAACGCGCGCAGATCTGCTTTACTTCGGCATTTCGCGATATGTGGATCACTGGCCGCACAATGATGGCGAAAGCGATTATCGCCGGGATGGCGGTCAGTGCCATCGGCATCTTCAGCTATGTCCAGTTGGGTGTCGAACCGAAAATTATGTGGGCGGGTCCTAATGCAGTGATTGGCGGTCTGCTGTTTGGCTTTGGGATCGTGCTTGCTGGCGGGTGTGAAACCGGCTGGATGTACCGCGCTGTTGAGGGGCAAGTGCATTACTGGTGGGTGGGTCTGGGAAATGTTATCGGCTCGACAATACTGGCCTACTTCTGGGATGACCTGTCCCCTGTGCTTGCCACCAACTGGGACAAGGTGAACCTGCTGAACACCTTCGGCCCCCTCGGTGGTCTGCTGGTCACTTATGGTCTGCTGCTGGCAGCCTTTATACTGGTTATCGCGCAGGAAAAACGTTTCTTTCGCAGAGCCACTGTTAAAACCCAAACGCAGGAGAATGCAGCATGAAAGAGATCGTGCCTGATTATCGCCTGGATATGGTCGGCGAACCCTGCCCTTATCCGGCGGTTGCCACACTTGAAGCGTTACCGCAGCTCAAAAAAGGTGAAATTCTGGAAGTAGTGAGTGACTGTCCGCAGTCCATCAATAATATTCCGCTGGATGCCAAAAACCACGGTTACACGGTGTTGGATATCCAGCAGGACGGGCCAACCATCCGCTATTTGATTCAGAAATAATGCTGCCACGGACGCCCCTTTCAGGGGTGTCTCTCCCGCCTCAAAATCTGCCTTATATCCCACTTTGATCGCAAATACAGTGAATGTCATTACAACAGCACTACACTTTAAGTGGATAAAAAACAAACAGGAGGTGTGGCATGTTTAATTCGATTCTTGTTCCTGTCGATATCTCTGAGAGTCGACTGACCGAACAGGTGATTCCTTATGTACAGGCAAACGCAGCAATCAGTAACGGTAAAGTTCATTTTCTGACGGTCGTTCCCTCTTTCCCCTACTACTCTTCTCTTGGGCTGGCCTATTCCGTTGAGATGCCAAAACTGGCGGAAATACAGCAAGAAGCGCTGGAGAAACTCAATGAGATGGTTAAGCAGTTCAAATTGCCACCTGACCGCGTTCAGACACATGCCATTTCTGGCGCACCTAAAGATCAGATCCTGAAACTGGCCGACAGTATCAACGCAGACCTGATCATTATTGCCTCTCATCGGCCTGATATTACGACCTATCTGTTAGGCTCAAATGCGGCAGTCGTTGTGCGCCACGCCAAATGTCCGGTGCTGGTTGTACGTTAGAGGAGATACTGCAGAAAGACTGGCCGTTTTCTGGCCAGTCTCAGGAGATGAAATCAGAAACGATAACCTGCGGAGAACATGAATACCCACGGGTCCAGGCGAGTACTGATACTTTGCTGTTGACCGCCTGCTTTAAAGCGTACGTCCGTATCAATATCCATGTACCAGACTGAGGCGTTAATTAACCAGTCACGGTTAATCAGATAATCAAGACCTACCTGCCCGGCCATGCCCCAGGAATCTTTCAGACTGAGGTCTGACAGACCCGCCTCTTTACCGGTATCGTTAAATTTCTCATCAAAGAAGGTTGTGTAGTTCACACCGGCGCCAATATACGGACGCACTTTGCTGCTGGCATCGCCAAAGTACCACTGCGCCATCAGCGTTGGTGGTAAATGGTGAACTGTGGCGATATCTCCGGTTGGCCCCAGGCCAACGCGATGACGGAATGGCGTTGCAGCCAGAAGCTCAACACCGATGTTCTCCGTCGCCATATAAGTAAACGTTAAACCTAACTGGGTATTATTACTGACGTTAAAACCGCCCATCCCCAGCACATTATCCGAACCTTCAGTAGGGCGAACCGTCGCCGAACCGGCACGAATAAAGAATTCACCTGCTTCATGCGCATACGCGCCGCCAGAGAGACTGCTTAATACAAGGGCTGCCACCGCTAATTTTTTCATATCCGCTCCATCGTTGTGGTTTTAATCGCGGGTGAGAATATACTCACAAATGAGTAATAAGTGATCTGCTACAGATCACACTAAAACCAATAACTTAACATTCATTGATCTGGGTTAATTTTTTGTGGAGCATTGAAAAGCAATAAGTTGTTTCCATGTCAATTTTTGACATTTCACAGTGCCAAAATTTTTCTATTTTCCCCTCTTGCCCTTCCTCCGGCGGCTGGATAATTTAACCCTCTCACAAGTTGATTTGATGCGTTCTTCTTTTGCAGGTGTGCCATGAGTGACCTTAACCCGTGCATGACGTGCGGAGCCTGTTGTGCGTATTTTCGAGTCTCTTTCTACTGGGCCGAAGCCAGCGATGGCGGCGGTACTGTTCCGGCTCATCTCACTGAGCCGTTAACCCCCTTTCTGCGCTGCATGAGCGGCACGAACCAAAAACAGAGCCGGTGTGCTGCATTACAAGGGGAACCCGGGGTGTCTACCCGGTGTTCTATTTACGAGGATCGCCCCAGCCCATGCCGGGAGTTTGCCTTGTCGGGAGAGGATGGGCAGGTCAACGAAGCCTGTAATCGTGCTCGTGCTCGCTATGGATTACCGCCGCTTTACAAAGATATGCTTTTCCATACAAGCCTTGATGCTGCCACAGCAGGTGCATCCGGTGTACAATTGCCGGCTAATTAACACCTGCAATACTCAAGGAGAGTGCATGTCTATCACGGCGAAGTCTGTCTACCGTGACACGGGAAACTTTTTCCGCAATCAGTTCATTACTTTTTTACTGATCGCGTTGCTATGCGCCTTTATCACGGTGGTGCTTGGTCATGCGTTCTCACCAAGTGAAGAACAAATTGCCAGCCTGAGCCAGGGCGACCATCTTGCAGGCAGCGTGGGGTTGTTTGAACTGGTACAAAACATGACGCCTGAGCAACAACAAATTCTGCTGCGGGCTTCCGCTGCATCCACTTTCTCAGGTCTTATTGGTAATGCAGTGCTGGCGGGCGGCGTACTGCTAATGATTCAGTTGGTGTCGGCGGGCCATCGGGTCAGCGCTTTACGGGCGATTGGTGCCAGCGCGCCAGTCTTGCCTAAACTGTTTATCCTGATCTTCTTAACCACCATGCTGGTACAGATGGGAATTATGCTGGTCGTGGTACCAGGTGTGTTGCTGGCTATCGTGCTCTCTTTTGCCCCTGTGATGATTGTGCAGGATAAAATGGGGATTTTTACCGCGATGCGCAGCAGCATCAAACTTGCATGGGCGAATATGCGTCTGGTCGCTCCGGCCGTGATCGGCTGGCTGCTTGCTAAAACGCTCTTGTTATTGTTTGCGCCGAATTTTGCAGTATTAACGCCAAATGTAGGTGCGGTGGTGGCGAATACGCTGAGCAACCTGATTTCAGCGGTACTGCTGGTCTATCTGTTCCGCCTGTATATGTTAATTCGTCAGTAACCCTGATGTCGGGCGCATTACCGGCCCGGCTCAACACAGAAGATGGAATCACAGAATGAAGCAGTTTCTTGATTTTTTACCGCTCGTCGTCTTTTTCGCTTTTTATAAGCTATACGACATCTATGCCGCTACCACGGCGTTGATCATTGCTACCGCTGTTGTGCTGATCTACAGCTGGGTTCGCTATCGCAAAGTGGAAAAGATGGCACTGGTGACGTTTGTCCTGGTAGCCGTATTTGGTGGACTAACCCTCTTCTTCCACAACGATGAATTCATCAAGTGGAAAGTCACTGTGATTTACGCGCTGTTTGCAGGTGCATTACTGATCAGCCAATGGGTAATGAAAAAACCACTGATCCAACGCATGCTGGGCAAAGAGCTGACACTACCGCAGGAAGTATGGTCTCGCCTGAATATTGCCTGGGCGGTCTTCTTTATTCTCTGCGGCCTCGCCAATATCTATATTGCCTTCTGGCTGCCGCAGAATATCTGGGTCAACTTTAAGGTCTTCGGCCTGACTGCGCTGACGCTTATCTTCACGCTGTTAAGCGGTGTATACATCTATCGTCACATGCCGCAGGACGACAAGCACTGATTAATGACTGACCAGAACGTCTACGACAGGCGTTCTGGTCTATTCTCTCCGCTGTGAAATCATAGTAGCATCCCGCCTGAAGTCTTCCGTTACGAGTTAATACAATGACAACAACTAACGCCCCGCAGGGCGAACTGGTTTTACGCACACTGGCAATGCCCGCTGATACCAATGCCAATGGCGATATTTTTGGCGGCTGGCTGATGTCGCAGATGGATATGGGCGGCGCAATTCTGGCAAAAGAGATTGCCCACGGGCGCGTAGTGACCGTGAGAGTGGATGGCATGACCTTCCTGCGCCCTGTTGCGGTTGGAGATGTGGTTTGCTGCTACGCGCGCTGCGTAAAACGCGGCAACACCTCCATTTCGATCAACATCGAGGTATGGGTGAAGAAGGTCTCTTCTGAGCCGATTGGGCAGCGTTATAAAGCGACAGAAGCGCTGTTTATTTATGTCGCGGTGGATAGTGAAGGGAAACCTCGTCAACTTCCACAAGCCTGATAGACCGAAAAAAAGCCTCCATACGGAGGCTTCTCTTATTCCATCTGTGCCCCGCCATCCAGGCGGAAAACAATATTCACTATCAGCCCATTTCCCGGTTTTCCGGCTTCGTATCGCCATCTGCGCATCGCTGATTTCACTTCTCGCTCAAACATATTAGAAGGTTGAGCAGATAAGATTTCCACATTATCAACACGGCCATCCGCAGTGACGTCGAATTTTACCTTTACGCGCCCTTCAATACGTAATGCCTTAGCACGTGGGGGATACTGAGGCTCGTTACGGCTCAGTGCTCGTGGGCCCGCGGGTGCCGATACTGTCGGTTTAGCGGTTGTCGCCGTGTTATTCATTGCCGGACGTGAAGGTGCCGTATTCTCAACTGCCTGGGTAGCACGCGGTTCAACCGGACGCTCTTCGCGTTTCGGACGTTCCTCAACTTTCTTCACCGGTTTTGGCTTCGGCTTAGGTTTTGGCTCCGGTTTAGGTTTGTGGATCACCACCGGTGCTTCCTTCGGCGGCTCCGGAATCGGCTCGGGCTCCGGCTCAGGTTCAGCAACTGGCTGTGGCGGTGCAGGCGCCGCCTGCGGTGGTTCGAGATCCGCTGGCGATACCATCGTCACAGAAATCGGCTGCGCGGGTGCGGGCATTTCAATAACCTGATGAACCGAGGTATAGAGCAAACCCGCCACGACAGCACCGTGAATAACGACAGAAAGCAGCGTCGGCCAGGGAAAGCGGCGAGGTAAATCAAGGGTCATCGAAGTCATAATCATCAACGTTAAAAAACCGAACACTGATTTTAAATGCAAATAGCAATCATATTCAATAAGACACTTTGCTCTGGCGCAATTTAAGCGCAGGAGAGGCCAAAAAAGGCGCATTCAGATCAGGGTATTAACATTGTTTTTATCTTTGCATTGCAGTCAATTGCCCTTTCACATAACGTAACTGACACTTTTAACGGTTAAGGAGCTTCACCGTGCTTTACGTGATTTACTCTGAAGATGTCGCGGATTCCCTCGAAAAACGTCTGTCTGTTCGCCCTGCCCATCTGGCACGCTTACAGTTGCTGCAGGATGAAGGTCGATTACTGACCGCAGGCCCAATGCCAGCAGTAGACAGCAATGACCCGGGTGCCGCTGGTTTTTCTGGCTCCACGGTTATTGCTGAGTTTGAATCTCTGGAAACGGCGACCGCCTGGGCAGACGCGGACCCATACGTTGCGGCCGGTGTGTATGCGAAGGTGACCGTTCGCCCTTATAAGAAAGTGTTCTGATGTAAAAAGGCTCCAGCAGGGAGCCTTTTATATGTTAGACGTCTTTACACCGGGTAAATTGCTGCTCTGTTATAAGACTTCCCCACTGGTCACCCTCCCACTCTTTGGCTAATCTGAAACCAAATGATTCATACAGACGTCGTGCGGCGGATAGTTTATTGAATGTCCACAAATGCACAGCAGAAAAGCCCACGTTATCGCAAAAACCCATAGCTTCGGTCAGAAGTTTTTTCCCCACGCCATATCCGCGACAACCATCATCAAGAATAAACCAGCGAAGGTGAGCTTCCCCCGGTTCTAAATCTTCACCATCAATAGCCACCGAGCCGACAATTTTATCGTTCAATATTGCCAGCCAGACCTGATTACACGGCTTCTCCAGGCGCCCACTAAACTCGGCCACCCCAGAAGCCACTTTGGCCTCAAAGAAACGACCAAAATTATGTTCCCGGGAATAATAACTGGCATGCATCTCAGCGATACGACCAATCATGCCAGGCAGATAGCCCGGTACAATTTTCAGCACGTCAGATTGAACCTCAACCGGTGTTTCACGGCCAGCCAGCAGCGCCCTGGCATAAAGTGATAGGCCCTGAGATATTGTTTTCTGTTGCAACGGATCCAGTGGCTTTATTGCAGTGAGCACCCGAGCGCTACTGTAGGTATTAATTTGTCTGACGGTTTCCAGCCCTTTTGCCGTCAGTCGTAGATACTTCGTTCTGGCGTCTTCACTGGAAACGACTTCTTCAAGTTCACCTGCTGCAATAAGGCGTGCCAGCATCCGGCTGACGCTGGACTTTTCCAGGCCTAACAGTTGCACCAGTTGGCCTGCGGTCATTTCTTTCCGCAAATCAATTTCGACAAGTGTATGAACCGCCGAGGGGGAATAATTCGTTGAGGCCAGCGTCGAGGCCATAAAACCTAATTCGCGCACCATCAAACGTGAGGCGCTACGGATATCGCTGACAAGAGGGGGTTCGATGTGCATGTTATTGCCTCCGCTATTTAGTTGTACTATACAACTAAATAGCGGGAAGTTGTCAAACATTAAAAAGGCTCCCTCAGGAGCCTTTCTGTTTCTTCACATCAATGTAGCGAAGCTAACCTTGCCGCAAACCCTACAAACAGCAGCCCTATCAGCCCGTTCCCCAGCTTTGCCAGTTTCTTTTTGGTTTTCAGGTAACGCGTAACAAACGCGCCAGAGAAGATCAGAAAGCTCATGTACGTAAAGCTTATTAACTCCAGCGTCGTCGCGAGGATCAGGAAAGAAGTGCCGGTGCTCTGCGCATTCACGTCAATAAACTGAACGAAGAACGATACGTAAAACAGAATCGCTTTGGGATTGGTCAGGCTTAACACCAGCGAACGTTTCATGATCATACTGGCAGGTTCAGGCCCGCTCTCATGAGCGTTTTTTTGACGGTTCACCACCGACCAGAGCATTTTGCCCCCCAGCCAGAGCAGATAAAAAGCCCCGAGATAGCGCACGATGTTAAACAGTACCGGTGTAGTCTGGATTAATGCCGCGACGCCCGCCCAGGCCAGAAACATCAGTACCGCATCGCCGATAAATACACCCGTCGCGGCGAGATAACCTTTTTTAACGCCGTGACCAATCCCGGTTTTCAGCACAAACAGAGTATTTGGCCCAGGTACCAGCACGATAAAAAATGCGCCTACAACGTACGTCCAGAAATTCAGTACACCAAACTCCGCAAACACTTCTCCCTCCTTTTGCTAGAAACAACGGGAATATCGCTGCAAAAACGCTATTCCCAAAAATCAGACGCTATAAAATCAGTGGGCACCTTGCGGTGCCCTCATGTTTCTCAGATATCCTGGACTGCGAACAGCAACGCGTTGCGGTGCCGGGTCATTCCACATTTCCTGATGGCGTGTATACGCATATTGCGGCGGGATTGTGCTTCCAGCCAACGTGCCTTGCGACGACTCACCTGTCGCAACATGCGCCAGCGCCCTACTTCAGTTCTACTGCGCTTCATGTCTACAACTCTTTCTCTAACAGAGACGCCATTATAAACCCAACCTTGCAGCAAACCAGCGCTTTTACCTGGCGTTTTTATTTGCCAGATGAATCCTGATGCGTACACTCATAACAATACGCTTTCAAAAGGATTTTTTAACCTATGACAACCTTCTACACCGTGGTGAGTTGGCTGGTCATTTTGGGATACTGGCTGTTAATCGCGGGTGTGACATTACGCATCCTGATGAAGCGCAGAGCCGTACCCTCTGCCATGGCCTGGCTTCTGATAATCTACATCCTCCCGCTGGTAGGAATTATTGCCTATCTCTCTTTCGGTGAGCTTCATCTGGGCAAACGCCGCGCCGAGCGTGCCCGCGCCATGTGGCCCTCGACCGCGAAGTGGCTTAACGATCTTAAAGCCTGCAAACATATTTTTGCCGAGGAGAACAGCAGTGTTGCCGCTTCGCTGTTTAAGCTGTGTGAACGCCGTCAGGGGATTGGCGGTGTCAAAGGCAATCAGCTCCAGTTGCTGACCACTTCTGACGATGTCATGCAGGCGTTGATCCGCGATATTCAACTGGCTCGCCATAACATTGAGATGGTGTTTTACATCTGGCAGCCCGGTGGTATGGCCGACCAGGTTGCTGAATCCCTGATGGCCGCTGCTCGTCGGGGCATTCACTGCCGTCTGATGCTGGACTCTGCAGGCAGTGTGGCATTTTTCCGCAGCCCCTGGGCGGGCATGATGCGTAATGCCGGTATCGAGGTGGTTGAGGCGCTGAAGGTTAACCTCCTGCGTGTGTTTTTGCGCCGGATGGATCTCCGCCAGCACCGTAAGATGATCATGATCGATAACTATATTGCTTACACCGGCAGTATGAATATGGTTGACCCTCGCTTCTTTAAACAGGATTCAGGGGTTGGGCAATGGGTTGATTTGATGGCGAGAATGGAGGGGCCGATTGCCACCTCTATGGGTATCGTTTACTCATGCGACTGGGAGATTGAAACCGGTAAACGTATTCTGCCACCACCACCAGACGGCAATATTATGCCGTTTGAAGAGGCCAGTGGTCACACCATTCATACGATTGCATCCGGGCCTGGTTTCCCTGAAGATTTGATTCATCAGGCGCTTCTGACAGCAACCTACTCTGCCCGTGAATACCTGATCATGACCACGCCTTACTTTGTCCCCAGCGATGACCTGCTGCACGCAATCTGTACTGCGGCGCAACGCGGTGTCGACGTGAGTATCATTTTGCCACGCAAAAATGACTCACTGCTGGTGGGCTGGGCCAGCCGTGCATTCTTTAGCGAACTGTTGGCCGCAGGCGTGAAAATTTACCAGTTTGAAGGCGGATTGCTCCACACCAAGAGTGTCCTCGTTGACGGTGAATTAAGCCTGGTGGGCACAGTCAACCTGGATATGCGGAGTCTGTGGCTCAATTTTGAAATCACACTGGTGATTGATGACGCCGGTTTTGGCGGTGACCTGGCGGCGGTGCAGGATGATTATATCTCCCGCTCGCGGCTGCTGGATGCCAGACTGTGGGTAAAACGTCCGCTGTGGCAGAGAATTGCCGAACGACTGTTTTACTTCTTTAGTCCGTTGCTGTAAAACGTGCCCAACGATGTTAAACAGGTAGTCATCATGGAAATGGATCTGAACAATCGCCTGACCGAAGACGAAACGCTCGAGCAGGCCTATGACATTTTTCTCGAACTGGCGGTTGATAACCTCGATCCCGCAGACGTGATCCTCTTTAATCTGCAGTTCGAAGAGCGTGGCGGTGCCGAATTGTTCGACCCTTCAGAAGACTGGGCTGAGCATGTGGATTTCGACCTTAATCCTGACTTCTTTGCCGAAGTGGTGATTGGGCTGGCTGATGAAGATGGCGGCGAAATAAACGACATCTTCGCCCGCATCCTGCTGTGCCGCGAGAAAGACCACAAACTGTGCCATATCCTCTGGCGCGAATAGTAAAAAGGCTGCGATTGCAGCCTTTTTTATTTAATCCGGTAATTCACTTCCGCAGCGGCTACAAAACCGTGCGCTGTGTTCATGCTCACCCTGATGACAATTCGGGCATTTGCGCTGCTGTTTGCGACTCTGAAAGGCACTGCTCATATGTGTGGTAATGAGCCCTGTCGGGATGGCAATCACCGAATAGCCAATCAAAATCAGCACTGATGCCACAATACGTCCCAATGGGGTATGCGGTGTGATATCGCCATAACCCACGGTCGTCACGGTCACAATGGCCCAATAGACCGAGGCATTCAGCGTCGTGAAGCCATATTTTGGCCCTTCTATCAAATACATCAGCGCACCGAAAACAATCATGACGATGGCAATAAATGAATAGAACAGAATAAGCTGGTGACGTGCGCTGACTATCGCGCGCCAGAACACGTGCAATGACGGCATAAAACGCAGTAATTTCAGGATACGTAATACCCGAATGACACGCATCGCCCGCCAGGCAAAGACGTAACTCAGGCTGATTTCCGGCCACAGCCACATCACATAAAGCGGCAGGATGGTCGCTAAATCAATAAATCCCCAAAAGCTGAAAACGTATCTGGCCGGGTTGGGCCAGCAAATGACTCTCAGGCAATATTCAGCGGTAAAGACCAGGGTAATCGCTAACTCAAGCCAGACAAAAATATGCCATTCGTCAAATGTCAGGTGATATTGCGTCCCGACACCAGACTCAATAAAGATCACAACCACGCTGAGCAACGCAAATAAACCGCAGAGACCTTCGAAGCGTCTCCCGGAAACTGTTTCAGGATCGAATAAAAAATGGTAAAGCCGCCGACGGGCTGGCGTGAATAAAAGCGACACAGTAACCTCGCAAAAAATAAGGGCTGACATGATGTCAGCCCTTGCGATTATAACGGGTCTACTTTCAGGCAGGAAACCGCATGGCGGAAACTGCCTTCCAGAACCGGCCGCGTTTTCGCGCATTCCGGCCCGGCCATAGGGCATCGCGTACGGAAGACGCAGCCCGACGGCGGGTTAATTGGTGAGGGCAATTCCCCTTCCAGAAGCTGAATCGTTTTATTCTTTTCCAGGTCAGGATCGGGGATCGGCACCGCAGACATCAGCGCTTTGGTATAAGGATGCAGTGGGTTGTGGTACACCTCATCATAGGTGCCCAATTCCACAGCATGGCCTAAATACATCACCAGTACGCGGTCAGAAATGTGTTTCACCACGGCCAGATCATGTGCGATGAAAATGAGTGACAGCCCCATTTCACGCTGTAGTTTCTGCAGCAGGTTAACCACCTGTGCCTGAATGGACACGTCCAGCGCAGACACTGGCTCATCACAGATAATCAGCTTCGGTTCGAGGATCAACGCACGTGCAATACCAATACGCTGACACTGGCCGCCTGAGAATTCGTGCGGGTAACGGTTGATAAGGTTAGGCAGTAGCCCAACTTTCATCATCATTGCCTTCACGCGATCGCGCACTTCCTGACGAGCCATCTTCGGATGATAAGTACGTAGCGGCTCGGCAATAATCTCACCGATGGTCATACGCGGGTTCAATGATGCCAGTGGATCCTGGAAAATCATCTGGATATCACTACGCACGTCACGCCACTCGTCAGGCTTCATCCCCAACAAGTCTTTACCCAGCCAGGCCACTTTGCCGCCAGTGGCTTTTACCAGACCAATAATGGCGCGCGCGAAGGTAGATTTACCGCAGCCAGACTCCCCTACCACGCCCAGGGTTTCGCCTTCGTACAAACGCAGCGTGACCCCATCAACCGCTTTCAGGGTCTTAGGTGGTTGCCAGAACCACTGCTTACCGTCTTTGATGTCAAAATGCACTTTAAGGTCAGCAATTTCGAGCAGCACATTACGTTTTTCATCTAATGCGTTCATACCAACTCCTCCTGCGGCTTAAAGCAGGCGCGCAGACGGCCTGGTGCAAACGCTTCCAGCGGCGGAGCGCTGTTGCAGATTTCCATCGCGTGCGGGCAACGCGGCTGGAACGGACAACCTTTCGGCAGACGCAGCAGGTTTGGCGGGTTACCCGGAATAGTGAGCAGAGATTCCCCTTCCGCATCGAGACGCGGTACCGCATTCAACAGACCAATTGAGTACGGGTGGGCTGGGTGATAGAACACATCCCGCGCGTTGCCATATTCCATGGTACGGCCGGCATACATCACCAGCACTTTGTCACAGATACCCGCAACCACGCCCAGGTCGTGGGTGATCATGATGATCGCTGTGTTGAACTCGCGCTTAAGCTCGTTTAACAGGGTCATGATTTGTGCCTGAACGGTGACGTCCAGCGCGGTGGTGGGTTCATCGGCAATCAGCAGTTTTGGCCGGCACAGCAACGCCATCGCAATCATCACACGCTGACGCATGCCACCAGAAAATTCGTGCGGGAACATGCGCATGCGCTTACGGGCTTCCGGCATTTTCACCGCATCCAGCATTTTGACTGACTCTTCAAACGCTTCCGCTTTGCCCAGACCTTTGTGCAGCATCAGGACTTCCATCAACTGCTCGCCAACCCGCATGTACGGGTTCAGCGAAGTCATCGGATCCTGGAAAATCATCGAGATCTGCTCGGCACGCAGCTTGTTCAGCTCATGCTCTGGCAGGTTGAGGATTTCACGTCCGTTGAATTTCGCAGAACCCCCGATAACACCGTTTGCAGCCAGCAGTCCCATCAACGCAAATGCGGTCTGGGATTTTCCGGATCCAGATTCACCGACAATCCCCAGCGTTTCACCTGCACGCAGATCGAAGTTGAGATCGTTAACGGCGGTAACGTCTCCGTCCGGGGTTTTAAAGGTTACACGGAGATCTTTCACATCCAGCAGAAGTTTGCTCTGCTGTTGCGCCTGCGGCGCAGTGGCCGTTTCAATAATTGTCATGACGGCGCTCCTTAACGGTCTTTCGGGTCGAGGGCATCACGCAGGCCATCGCCGATAAAGTTAAAACAAAACAGGGTGACAACCAGGAAACCCGCCGGATAAAGCAGTAACCACGGTGATACTTCCATGGAGTTTGCACCATCACTCAGGAGTGCCCCCCAGCTGCTCAAAGGCTCTTGCGTACCCAGCCCCAGGAAGCTCAGGAAGGATTCAAACAGGATCATGCTTGGTACCAGCAGTGAAGCATAAACCACTACCACACCCAGCACGTTAGGAACGATATGACGAACCACAATATTACCGATTGATACGCCACCTACCTGCGCGGCTTCGATAAACTCTTTGCGTTTGAGGCTCAGTGTCTGTCCGCGCACAATACGCGCCATATCCAGCCAGGAAACCATTCCGATAGCCACGAAAATCAACAGGATGTTCTGGCCGAAGAAGGTCACCAACAGGATAACGAAGAACATGAACGGGAAGGAGTTCAGGATTTCCAGCAGACGCATCATCACGGAGTCTACTTTACCGCCAAGGTAACCAGAGAGTGAGCCATAGAGCGTGCCCACAATCACCGCCACCAGTGCAGCAGCGATACCCACCATCAGCGAAATACGGCCTCCGATAGCAACACGCACCAGCAGATCGCGCCCGGAGGAATCCGTACCAAAATAGTGTCCGGACTCCATATCAGGTGCGCTGGACATCATGCCCCAGTCAGTGTCGAAATAGGTAAATTGCGACAGCATCGGCGCCAGGGTCACAAACAGCGCGATGATCACCAGAACAACCAGACTGGCAACCGCGGCACGGTTGTGCATAAAGCGGCGGCGCGCGTCTTGCCAGAGGCTACGACCTTCTACTTCCAGTTTTTCACTGAAGTTTTCCAGCGCCTCGCTGTTTTTCTTACTCAACATCATGGCGTGCTCCAGTTAGTAACGGATTTTCGGGTCGATGACGGCATACAGCACATCGACAATTGCGTTAAAGAGAATGGTCAGCGCACCAACGAGAATGGTCAGGCTCAGTACCAGCGAATAGTCGCGGTTGAGCGCGCCATTAACGAACAGTTGACCAATACCCGGCAGACCGTAGATCGTTTCGATAACCATTGAGCCAGTGATGATCCCGACGAATGCCGGCCCCATGTAGGAGAGCACAGGTAACAGCGCTGGTTTGAGTGCGTGGCGGAAGATAATCCGACGCATCGGCAGCCCTTTTGCGCGCGCGGTGCGAATGAAGTTCGAGTGCAACACTTCAATCATTGAACCACGGGTGATACGCGCAATACTGGCGATGTACGCCAGAGATAATGCCACCATCGGCAAAATCATGAACTTTAACGCCCCACCGTTCCAGCCACCACCAGGTAGCCATTTCAGCGTGATGGCAAATATCATCACCAGTAACGGCGCGACAACGAAGCTGGGTATGACTACCCCGGTCATCGCCACCCCCATTACGGTATAATCCCATTTAGTATTTTGTTTAAGTGCGGCGATAACGCCCGCAGATACTCCGAGAACAACGGCCAGCAAGAACGCCGCAGCACCCAGTTTTGCCGATACCGGGAAGCTAGAAGCCACCAGGTCGTTAACGGAATAGTCTTTATATTTGAATGACGGTCCAAAATCACCGTGAGCCAGTTGCTTCAGATAATTGAAGTATTGGGTGGAGATAGGATCGTTCAGGTGATATTTCGCTTCAATATTCGCCATGACTTCTGGCGGCAACGTACGTTCACCGGTAAATGGACTTCCCGGCGCAAGACGCATCATGAAGAAGGAAATTGTAATCAGAATAAACAGCGTTGGAATCGCTTCAAGACAGCGACGTAGGATAAATTTCAACATTGCCCGTACCTTCTGGCGTGTGCCTATATATTGTGACGTTGGTTAGACACCGTGGGGCGAGGAAACTCGCCCCACTCATTGCCATTAATGCTTGATAATATACAAGTTTTTAACGTAGATATTATCCATCGGGTCTTTACCGGTATAGCCACCTACCCACGGTTTCACCAGGCGGGCATTAACGTAGTAGTAAACCGGAACGATCGCGGAGTCTTTATCCAGCTGCTGCTCAGCTTTAGAGTACAGTTCAGTACGCTGTGCTTCGTCAGTGGTTTTCAGCGTATCGCCAATCAGCTTGTCAAACGCCGGGCTCTTATAGTGCGCGGTGTTGTTTGAGCTGTCGCTCAGCATGGTGTTCAGGAAGGAGGTCGGTTCGTTATAGTCCGCACACCAGCCAGCACGCGCCACGTCAAAGGTGCCCTGATGACGGCTATCCAGGAAGGTTTTCCACTCCTGGTTTTCCAGCTTCACGTTTACGCCCAGGTTCTTTTTCCAGATCGAGGCAACAGCGATAGCCAGTTTTTTGTGCAGATCAGAGGTGTTATACAGCAGGCTGAAAGTCAGCGGCTTATCTGCAGTGTAGCCCGCTTCAGCAAGCAGTTTCTTCGCTTCTGCGTTACGCTGCTCTTGCGTCTGTTTGAACCAGTCTGGCTCAGTCAGTTTTGCGCCATCGGTGTATGGAGGTGTATAGCTGTATGCTGGCAGATCGCCCTGGTTTTTCACTTTGTTCACGATGATATCGCGATCCAGTGCCAGTTTCAGTGCTGTACGGACACGTACATCGGTAAACGGTGCTTTCTGGTTGTTGATTTCGTAGTAATAGGTGCACAGATACGGATCAACATGCACTTCTTTAGGAATTTCTTTTTTCAGCTTCTGGAACAGTTCAATCGGCATGTTGTTATAGGTCATGTCGATTTCACCGCTACGGTAGCGGTTAACGTCAGTCACTTCGGAAGAAATTGGCAGGTAGGTCACCTGATTAATCACGGTTTTCGCGTTGTCCCAATATTGCGGGTTACGCTCCAGAACCATACGTTCGTTGACTACCCAGTCTTTCAGTTTGTAGGCACCGTTAGTCACGATATTGGCAGGCTGAGTCCATTTTTCACCAAATTTTTCTACGGCGGATTTTGGTACTGGAGAAACAGACGGGTGAACCAGCAGCTTATAGAAGTACGGAACAGGTTCGCTCAACGTAACTTCAAAAGTATTCGCATCGATCGCTTTCACGCCCAGGTCGGTGACCGGTTTTTTGCCTGCGATGATGTCATCAATATTGGCAATGTGGCCATATTGCAGGTAGCTCGCATACGGAGAGGCGGTATTTGGATTCGCCAGACGCTGCCAGCTATAAACGAAATCTTCGGCGGTAACCGGCGTGCCGTCAGACCATTTCGCATCTTTACGCAGATGGAAGGTCCAGACTTTGAAATCTTTATTTTCCCATTTTTCTGCCACACCCGGTGCAGGATGGCCGTCTACGTCAGTCACCAGCAGACCTTCGAACAGGTCGCGGTTAACGTTAGACTCAGGAACACCTTCAATTTTATGCGGGTCAAGAGACTGAACTTCCGCACCGTTGTTACGAACCAACGTTTGTTTTTCAGCCAGTTGAACACCTGCAGGTACGTCCGCAGCCATTGCAGCGTTGCCCGCGATTAGCGCAGTTAAAATCCCCGCCGCTACCAGATTTTTTTTTGTGATGATGGACATTGTGTTGGTACTCCACTCATTATAATGACTGGCTTTCGCCAGCTGTGTAATCCCCTGTTGGGGCCTGTACAGCGCAGGAGTTTTTTTTGCTGCTGCCAGGTTCTTCTTTTTACTTCTTGCTATCACCGACTTTTTTATTACTGACCGCTCGTATGGCCGTCTTGCGTCGATTCTTTACAGGCCTCCCCTGTTTGAGACCTGCGCTGGATATCTGAGAAGAGAAGCATATGAAAATAATTCTCATCTACTTGTTTTATGCTGCAAAATAGTAGGCCGGAAAGTATCAAATGGCGTAAACGCACGCCAATACATTTTGCAAATTTGTTAAGCAATTCTCTTTTACGGTGAGAGCCGTATCGTTGAGGGCAGCCCTGCCAGACATCAAACGCCACTAAAAATCATGACATTCAATAAGATAGAGAAAACCTTCTCTATAAGCGCGTCGCTGCGCTATCATCGAGAGTTTTTGTACAAAAATTTAACAACTGGTTATTATTTAGCACATTCATCTAGGGGAATGTTGAAATTACTAATATCATTTCGGTTATCTCTCAGCAAGCCCCAGAGTATCATGTGAGTAAAATAACAGAGCGATCGAAGGTTTTCTGCGCAGGCGGGTTAGGCGTGAATTAATAACTTATTGAAATACAAGAGATGAACATTATTAGTAGAATTTATTATGATATGTGAGCATTTCAACTTTAGTTATATGATTTGCTGATAATCACGTAAAAAAACGGAGCCATAGCTCCGTTCTTTCATATGAAATATTAGTGTAACAAGCCGGGGAAAATGCTTTTAATACCGGTGACAATAAATTCGATCCCTAACGCCATCAACAGCAAGCCCATGATACGCGTTATGACGTTGATACCCGTCTGGCCCAACAACCGCACCAGCCAGGGTGCCATACGGAATACTCCCCAGCAGCAGAGTGCGAAAATGGCAATGGCCACGGAAAAGCCAATCAAATGCATCAAGCTATGGTAACGCGTGCCCCAGACAATAGTTGAACTGATGGCGCCAGGGCCAGCCATAAGCGGTAAAGCCAGCGGTACCACGCCAATGCTTTCACGGATGGCGGTTTCTGACTTCTCCTGTTTGTTCTGTTTATCCTCACCCAGCTTACCGCTGATCATAGACATGGCGATGGTCACAACCAGGATCCCACCCGCAATGCGGAAAGAGTCGATCGAAATCCCGAAGAGCTGAAGAATGGCGTCCCCCAGAAAAAGGGAGGTGAGCAATATAATAGCCACTGACAGGTTAGCGGTGAGGTTGGTCTTGTTCCTGGCCGCCGCCGTCTGGTAACTGGTCATACTAATGAAGACAGGAATGATCCCCACCGGGTTGACCAGGGCAAACAAACCAATAAAAAATTTAAAATACGTTGGAAAATCAAAGAGCGTTTGGATCACGTTTTGCTCCGCTTGTGCGCATGCCCGGGACTGACAATTTGTCATGTGAAATCGCGCTGAAGATACCCTTTTTATTAGCATACTTCACTCGAAATCTGTGCCAAAACGTTATCATTTCAGGATGTTAAACATATGTAGAATCAATGATAGCGCCACTTCCAATACTTACGTAATTATTTAACACTGGAAAAATCTCAAAGAAATAACCCTGCTGAAAGGTATCAGCTTGGGGGAAAATTGACGCAGATCATGATTTCCGTACTCAGAAGTGAGTAATCTTGGTTACACCCCAGGGAGGTCACCTGACAAAAAGGGATGATGCTAAGGTAAGGCTCTTTTAGTAAATTAGTGTGCTGGTGTAGAAAGTAACTCTTTGTTTTATTTTGTGTTACGCAAGTCATATCAGCTCTGTCTATACTGTCTGACGTATCGAGCGCTGGTTTACTAAAAGAGTTTAAACATTATCAGGAGAGCATTATGGCTGTTACTAATATCGCTGAACTGAACGCCCTCGTCGAGCGCGTTAAAAAAGCCCAGCGTGAATATGCCAATTTCACCCAAGAACAGGTTGATAAAATCTTCCGCGCGGCCGCTCTGGCTGCTGCAGATGCTCGAATCCCTCTCGCTAAAATGGCCGTTGCCGAATCCGGTATGGGTATCGTTGAAGATAAAGTGATCAAAAACCACTTTGCTTCTGAGTATATCTACAACGCCTATAAAGATGAGAAAACCTGTGGCGTGCTGTCTGAAGACGACACCTTCGGTACTATCACGATTGCAGAACCTATCGGCATCATTTGCGGTATCGTTCCGACCACCAACCCAACGTCTACTGCTATCTTCAAATCACTGATTAGCCTGAAGACTCGTAACGCAATCATCTTCTCCCCACATCCACGTGCGAAAGATGCAACGAACAAAGCTGCAGATATCGTATTGCAGGCTGCTATTGCTGCGGGCGCACCAAAAGATCTGATCGGCTGGATTGATCAACCTTCTGTTGAACTCTCCAACGCACTGATGCACCACCCTGACATTAACCTGATCCTGGCGACCGGTGGTCCTGGCATGGTTAAAGCAGCGTACAGTTCTGGTAAACCAGCAATCGGCGTAGGCGCAGGTAACACTCCTGTTGTTATCGACGAAACGGCTGATATCAAACGTGCTGTTGCTTCTGTTCTGATGTCCAAAACCTTCGATAACGGCGTTATCTGTGCATCTGAACAGTCCGTTGTTGTTGTAGATTCTGTGTATGACGCCGTTCGCGAACGTTTCGCCAGCCACGGTGGCTACATGCTGCAAGGTAAAGAGCTGAAAGCCGTTCAGGACATCATCCTGAAAAATGGCGCACTGAACGCCGCTATCGTTGGGCAGCCAGCGTATAAAATTGCTGAACTCGCAGGTTTCACCGTTCCGGCAACCACTAAGATCCTGATCGGTGAAGTGAAAGTTGTTGATGAGAGCGAGCCATTTGCACACGAAAAACTGTCTCCGACTCTGGCAATGTACCGCGCGAAAGATTTCGACGATGCAGTAGAAAAAGCAGAGAAACTGGTTGCCATGGGCGGTATCGGTCACACTTCTTGCCTGTACACCGACCAGGATAACCAGCCAGAGCGTGTTGCTCACTTCGGTCAGAAGATGAAAACTGCACGTATCCTGATTAACACCCCTGCTTCTCAGGGTGGTATCGGTGACCTGTACAACTTCAAACTCGCACCTTCCCTGACTCTGGGTTGTGGTTCCTGGGGTGGTAACTCCATCTCTGAAAACGTTGGTCCAAAACACCTGATCAACAAGAAAACCGTTGCTAAGCGAGCTGAAAACATGTTGTGGCACAAACTTCCGAAATCTATCTACTTCCGCCGTGGCTCTCTGCCAATTGCGCTGGATGAAGTGATTACTGATGGCCACAAACGTGCGCTCATCGTGACTGACCGTTTCCTGTTCAACAACGGCTACGCTGACCAGATCACCTCTGTTCTGAAAGCGGCTGGCGTCGAAACTGAAGTCTTCTTTGAAGTTGAAGCTGACCCAACCCTGAGCGTTGTTCGCAAAGGTGCTGAACTGGCGAACTCCTTCAAACCAGATGTGATTATCGCTCTGGGTGGTGGTTCCCCAATGGACGCCGCGAAAATCATGTGGGTGATGTACGAACATCCTGAAACTCACTTTGAAGAACTGGCGCTGCCCTTTATGGATATCCGTAAACGTATCTACAAGTTCCCGAAAATGGGCGTAAAAGCGAAAATGATCGCCGTTACTACCACTTCCGGTACCGGTTCAGAAGTGACTCCGTTTGCGGTTGTTACTGACGATGCAACAGGTCAGAAATACCCACTGGCTGACTACGCACTGACCCCAGACATGGCGATTGTTGACGCCAACCTGGTCATGGAAATGCCGAAATCACTGTGTGCATTCGGTGGTCTGGATGCGGTAACTCACGCTCTGGAAGCTTACGTTTCCGTACTGGCGTCTGAGTTCTCTGATGGTCAGGCTCTGCAGGCTCTGAAACTGCTGAAAGAAAACCTGCCAGCATCCTACAATGAAGGGTCGAAAAACCCTGTAGCACGTGAGCGTGTACACAGTGCAGCAACCATCGCCGGTATCGCGTTTGCTAACGCCTTCCTGGGTGTTTGCCACTCAATGGCGCACAAACTGGGTTCTCAGTTCCACATTCCTCACGGTCTGGCGAACGCCCTGTTGATCAGCAACGTTATCCGTTATAACGCGAATGACAACCCAACCAAGCAGACTGCATTCAGCCAGTACGACCGTCCGCAAGCACGTCGCCGTTACGCTGAAATCGCTGACCATCTGGGTCTGAGCGCTGCGGGTGACCGTACTGCTGCGAAGATTGAGAAACTGCTGGCATGGCTGGAAAGCCTTAAAGCTGAACTGGGTATTCCTAAATCTATCCGTGAAGCTGGCGTTCAGGAAGCTGACTTCCTCGCCCACGTAGATAAACTGTCTGAAGATGCCTTCGATGACCAGTGTACTGGTGCTAACCCGCGCTACCCACTGATCTCCGAGCTGAAACAGATTCTGCTGGATACCTACTACGGTCGTGAGTTCAAAGAAGGTGACGTTGCGGCTGTGAAAACAGAAGCTCCTGCCATCAAAACTGACAAGAAAGCGAAGAAAAGCGCTTAACTGACAGTCTGATAAAAAACCCGCCAATGGCGGGTTTTTTTATGTCTGAAGAACAAGGTAAAGATTATTTTCTGTTGTCGTGCTGAATCGCCGTCAGTGAGCCTGTCGTTAACGCTTCTTTATAATGCTTACGGCAGACCGAAACATAGCGTTCATTGCCACCTATCACCACCTGTTCACCGTCTGCATAAGGCTTGCCGGCCTGGTCGAGACGAAGCACCATACTGGCTTTCCTGCCGCAAAAGCAGATAGTTTTGAGTTCAACGAGTTTATCTGACCAGGCAAGTAAATACTGACTCCCTGCAAATAGTTCGCCACGGAAGTCTGTACGCAGCCCATAGCAAAGAACAGGGATATCGAGTTCGTCTACTACTTCTGAAAGGGCATGAACTTGCTCACGCGTCAGAAACTGACTCTCATCAACCAGAACGCAATGAATAGGCTGTGCGGCATGTGCAGTACGAATGTCCTCCAGCAGGTCAGTTTGCGGGTTAAACAGCCGGGCCGGAGACGAAAGGCCTATTCTGGAACTCACCTTCCCTGCACCAAAGCGATCGTCAATTTCGGCCGTATAAACAACAGTACGCATTCCTCGTTCCTGGTAATTGTACGAGGATTGAAGCAGTGCTGTGGATTTGCCGGCATTCATTGCCGAATAGTAGAAATAAAGTTGTGCCATTGGCCGTAAAACCCTAATCAATGTGTAATATTCCCGATGATTGATTGTACCATATTTTGTCTGGTCAACAGCGACACAACGCACAGACGATGCGGTTCAGAGCGGAGTTAAGCGCCCTTCGACTACGAAAATAATCCGTTAAAACAGAGAGTAAACGCTATCAGTCAGGCCTATATGTTATAAGGTCAGTCAAACATAACACTTCTTTTTATAGTGGAATCAATGTTCATTAAAATTCACTATTTATTAACTATTACTGTCTTAACATCACTCAATGAAACTAATACGAAAGGCTGATATTTATCCGCAGCAACTATAATTCCTGCGGTAAATGTCACAAAAAAAAGATGCAATCGAGCAGGTTGCGCAGGCCTGGGCTGATAACAAGCAAGATTGTTGGGTGATGGAATTTAAGTTAGCGTAATTAATAATAGCGGCATTATTTAGTATTTTTTGAATTCCTTACATTCCTGGCTATTGCACAACTGAATTTATGGCTCTATTATTAGGTCAACAAACCACCCCCCATTATAAGTTTGAGATTACTACAATGAGCGAAGCACTTAAAATTCTGAACAACATCCGTACTCTTCGTGCGCAGGCAAGAGAATGTACCCTCGAAACGCTTGAAGAAATGCTGGAAAAATTAGAAGTTGTAGTTAATGAACGTCGTGAAGAAGAAAGCGCTGCTGCTGCTGAAATCGAAGAGCGCACTCGTAAACTGCAACAATATCGTGAAATGCTGATTGCTGATGGTATCGATCCGAATGAATTGCTGAACAGCATGGCTGCAGCTAAAACCGGCACCAAAGCAAAACGCGCTGCTCGTCCTGCTAAATATAGCTACGTTGACGAGAATGGCGAAACTAAAACCTGGACTGGCCAGGGTCGTACACCTGCTGTTATCAAGAAAGCTATGGATGAGCAAGGTAAACAGCTGGATGACTTCCTGATCAAGGATTAATCAAGCCACATTCCATAAAATCCCGCTTAATGCGGGATTTTTTTTAACCACAATTTTATCACCAACATCCCCTTACACTCTGTCATAGAATCTTATTCGGCTATTGCCATCGCTTACAAACAAACGGGATACGTGGTTGTTGTGGGCATAAAAAAACCGGTGGGCAGCGCCTCACCGGTCTCAAACATTTGCGGCCTTGGTTATTTCTTAATACCTACGCTCTCTTTGAGCCAGGTTTTAAATTCTTCACCCAGGGTATTGTGACGAATGCCATATTCAACAAACGCCTGCATATAACCGAGCTTATTACCGCAGTCATGGCTCTTACCTTTCATATGGTAAGCCTCAACGGTCTCTTTCTCGATCAACATATCAATGGCGTCGGTCAGTTGGATCTCATCACCCGCTCCTGGAGGCGTTTTAGCAAGCAGAGGCCAGATTTCCGCACTCAGTACATAGCGACCAACCACTGCCAGGTTAGAAGGCGCCACGTCGGCTTTTGGCTTCTCTACAACGCCAACCATTGGCACGCTTTCGCCAGGCTCAAGGTTAACGCCTTTGCAGTCAACCACACCGTAAGCGGTCACGTCTTCAACTGGCTCAACCATAATCTGGCTGCTACCTGTTTCATCAAAACGTTTGATCATCTCAGCCAAATTATCCTGAGAAAGATCTGATTCGTATTCATCCAGAATTACGTCTGGCAGTATTACCGCCACTGGCTCATCACCGACAACAGGGTGAGCACACATAACCGCATGACCCAGGCCTTTAGCCAGCCCCTGACGAACCTGCATAATAGTCACGTGCGGAGGGCAAATAGACTGCACTTCCTGTAACAACTGACGCTTAACGCGCTTTTCCAGCATGGCTTCAAGTTCAAAACTTGTATCGAAATGGTTTTCGATAGAGTTTTT
This sequence comes from Pantoea sp. LS15, assembly GCF_012241585.1. Taxonomy (NCBI): domain Bacteria; kingdom Pseudomonadati; phylum Pseudomonadota; class Gammaproteobacteria; order Enterobacterales; family Erwiniaceae; genus Pantoea; species Pantoea sp. LS15. The sequence goes on along the minus strand of NZ_JAAVXA010000001.1, from coordinate 183,791 downwards.
TGATGAATGCGTAACCAGCACAATTTCAGTGATGCCGGCTGCGATACACTCATTAACGACGTACTGGATTAATGGCTTATCAACCAGAGGCAGCATCTCTTTAGGAATCGCCTTAGTTGCTGGTAACATCCTGGTCCCCAATCCCGCTACCGGGATAACGGCCTTTCTGACTTTCGAATTTAGGGCAGCCATTCAAATTCTCCTGAGCTGTTCAAGTTTTGAACTTTTATGCAATAAATAACGCGTTGAGTATATCAGCCTCGCCCCACAGTTCGGGTCTGAAAAGAACGCGTTGCCGATCAATTAGGATAAATACGCATGAATCTGGGCAGGGATAGTAGCACTCCCCGCAAAACACAGGTAAAGCAATCTTAAAATTAAGATCCAATTGCTTATTCCGTGGACAACATTAATCGTAACCGTCCCCCGGCACCCCAAATTTGGCACTGCCAGGAGGAGCAACGATGGCTAATTTGATTAAGATACGCTGTTCCCAGTGTCCCAAGCGGCACACCGTTACTTACCTGAATATGATGTTCACCCGTATTCAGTGAGGCGTTAAGACCCGCTGAAACGAGGATCAAATTCTTTAAACCACTATGGTAATAACCGACCAATAACGGAAACTGCCCAGGCAAATTGGCCTGACGAAAAAGTTGGTTCACTTGTTTTAGTAAACTGCCCAGTTCCGGAAGCCGTTGTCCCTGATGCGATAGCTGTTCTTGCAACAGACCATTGAATAGCGCACGAAGTAATAACGCCGCTAACACACCATTATCCCCCGCCCGGGTAACATCCAGGGAATAAAAGGCCAGGTCTGAATCAGACAGTGGTGCAATATCCAGCACCAGCCCAGGTTGGTCCGCCGCAACCAGTTGGCGATAGTTTATTCGACAATGTGAAATAGTTTGCTGTACGGGCGGCTGGAGTTCCTGCAACAGTTTAGCCGCAGCAGGAGGATTACTTACCAGGGCATCCCAGTCCTGAAACAGACGCTCCTCTTCCTCTACCCGGGAATTAAACATGTTCGGATAAAGACAAGCTAACACCGTCTCTCGTAACCGGTTCAGGTCCTTGACTGGTTTAAGCAGGATATCCTGAACCCCAAGTCGCAGCGCTTTGGCAATATCGGCCATATTCTCTGTGGCAGATATCACCAGAATCGGTGTCTGATTGCCTTCGTTACGCAAATGTTCAACCAGCTTCAGTCCGTTCATACGCGGCATCGCAATGTCACAAATCATCAGGTCGGGGGTGATGCTGACCATTTTTTCCAGCGCGTCGATACCATCTTCAGCCAGCGAAGTGATTGCTCCCATTGAGGATAACCACGAATCCAGTAGCGATCGGAAAACGACCTCGTCTTCAACAATCAAAATGTGTTTTCCGGCCAATGGCTGCGTCATGGTTCCTCCCCTGGCTGACAGTAATTAAATAGTGGCATGCTATCAGCACTACCGCCTGTCAGATTTTGCTGAAGTAATCAAAAAAAGGTGCTTAACGTGCTGTTCGCACAAAAGGCAACAGCTCGTCCATTTTCTTTTCGACGGCTATCGAGCCCGCTGCGATGGCGGCCTCAGCTCGATGGAAATCAAGGGTAGATATTTGCGGACAGTACGGTTGAATCAGAATATCTGGAGGGTCGCCGGCCATGCGGTTTCGCTTAAGGCGATTCTCAAGAACCTGGATAGAGGTAGTCATAATTTCAATTGCCGTCGGCGCAGTCACAGAGCGTCGTGCGGCCATACGCCCGATTCTTCCACGCAAACGTTCATGCCAGGCCAGTTTCTCACCTTCGACATCTTCACTCTGGAGATTCACCGGCATGAGGTCTTGTTGCATCAGGTGGGCGTCATGCTGTAAATCCACGGCAATGACGATGTCGGCACCCATTGCGCGCGTCAGGGAGATAGGGACCGGGTTAACAACGCCACCATCGACAAGCCAGTAACCGTTATGCGGTACAGGAGCCATTAATCCCGGCATACTGCAGGATGCACGAACGGCAAGATGGATATCACCTTCGGTAAGCCAAAGCTCGCGACCTGTGCTGAGGTTCGTCGCAACAGCGCCGAAAGGCATCTGACAGTCAGTGAAGTCTTCAAGAGGCATAACCTGGCGGAACTGATTAAAAACGCGTTCGCCGCGCAACAGCCCACCACGCTGCCATGAGAGGTCCATCAGGCGCAGCACATCCCAGTAGCTGAAGGAACGTACCCAGGTTTCAAGTTCCGGAAGCTTTCCGCACGCGTAAGCGGAGCCGACAAGCGATCCTATTGAACACCCTGCAACAATATCAACCTCAACGCCCATCTGGTTTAAGGCATTAATCACGCCGATATGTGACCATCCCCGGGCTGCACCTGAGCCCAGCGCCAGTCCAATTTTAACCTTTCTCATTAGCCCTGTTTTACGTCCCCTGGATTCCTGACATAGCGTCAACGCAACTGCTCAGTTAACATAGTGCTACCCGAAGCGTTTTACGCCCTTATTTTTTGTTCCAGGAAGAGAATCGTGTCTCAACTCTGCCCTTGTGGTAGCGCTCTGGAGTATAGCCTATGTTGCCAGCGATATCTTTCTGGCGATCAGGTTGCACCAGACCCGTCACACCTCATGCGTTCACGGTACACTGCTTTTGTGATCAAAGACGCAGACTATCTGATCAAAACCAGGCACCCGTCATGCCATGCTGCCGATTTTCGCCAGGACATTGAAGCTGGCTTCACCAACACGCAGTGGCTTGGACTGACCGTTTTTGAAGCGTCGGCCGGAAACGACGACAACGAAGGCTACGTCAGCTTTGTTGCCCGCTTTGTCGAGCGCGATAAAACGGCGGCCATTATCGAACGTTCCCGGTTCTTAAAGGAAAGCGGGCAATGGTATTATATTGACGGAACGCGCCCACAATTTGGTCGTAACGATCCCTGCCCATGTGGTTCAGGTAAAAAATTTAAAAAGTGTTGCGGGCAGTAATGCCTGACAACCCAGACTTCGCAAATACACAAACAGGATTTCCCGGCGATGCAATCACTACAACGTAAAGTTCTGCGCACCATCTGTCCCGATCAAAAAGGACTGATCGCACGAATTACCAACATTTGTTACAAACATGAACTGAATATCGTGCAGAACAACGAGTTCGTTGATCACCGTACCGGTCGTTTCTTTATGCGTACCGAACTGGAAGGTATTTTCAACGACACTACCCTGCTTGCCGATCTGGACAGCGCGTTGCCGGAAGGTTCCGTACGTGAACTGACGCCTGCAGGTCGACGCCGTATCGTGATTCTGGTGACCAAAGAAGCACATTGCCTTGGCGATCTGTTGATGAAAGCAAACTACGGTGGCCTGGATGTCGAAATTGCTGCCGTGATCGGCAACCACGAGACGCTGCGCACACTGGTTGAGCGTTTTGATATTCCGTTCGAACTGGTGAGCCATGAAGGTCATACACGTGAAGAGCACGACGACCTGATGGCGCAGGCCATTGAAGCGCATAATCCCGACTACGTCGTGCTGGCGAAATACATGCGTGTGTTGACGCCATCCTTCGTGGCGCGTTTCCCAAACAAGATTATCAACATTCACCACTCGTTCCTGCCAGCCTTTATTGGCGCACGCCCTTATCATCAGGCGTACGAGCGTGGCGTGAAGATTATCGGTGCGACTGCGCACTACGTGAATGACAACCTGGATGAAGGTCCAATTATCATGCAGGACGTGATTCACGTGGATCACACCTATACCGCAGAAGACATGATGCGTGCGGGACGTGACGTCGAGAAGAACGTCTTAAGCCGTGCGTTGTATCAGGTGCTTGCCCAGCGCGTCTTCGTCTACGGTAACAGAACTATCATTCTTTAATCTTTTGGAAAATGAATTGATTAGCTTTGCGCCTTTACGGATAAAAAGCAGCCAAACAACTTCATTTCCCTAAAGGAATGCTTTACAGGGGCGTCTCATTTGATATGATGCGCCCCGCTTCCGACAGGAAGCAGGCCAGTAAAAAGCATTACCCCGTGGTGGGGTTCCCGAGCGGCCAAAGGGAGCAGACTGTAAATCTGCCGTCATCGACTTCGAAGGTTCGAATCCTTCCCCCACCACCATCTCTCAGCAGTACCTCAAAATTAGA